>CAMDDJ010000043.1 GCA_945891385.1 Candidatus Kuenenia stuttgartensis
GGCCGTAGGCCCGTTGCTCCGCAACGGGCTGCCCGTCACGGAGTGACGGGCTGCCCATGCCCCGTCGCCGGACGCTCGCTGCGAACATCCTGTTCTTCGCTCGCTCGATGGCGGCTGCGCTCCCGGCATCCTGCCTTCGCTTGCCGCCAACGCCGGCTCTCGGAGCATGGGCAACCCCGACCGGACCACCTCGATTCAAGTGTCCATGAGGCAGACCGCTTCGATTCAGTTGGCCGCGAGTCAGACAGCCTCGCATCAGCGGCCGCAGACCTATTCGTCATTCCCCCGGAGTTGGGCGAGGACGGTGTAATCTTCAAGCGTCGTCGTATCGCCCAGGGTCTCCCGGCCGGCGGCGATGTCCCGGAGGAGCCGCCGCATGATCTTGCCGCTGCGGGTCTTGGGGAGGCTGGCCGCGAAGTGGATGTCGTCGGGGGCGGCCAGGGCGCCGATCTGTTGGCGCACGTGTTTGCGAAGGTCGTCCTCGAGTGCCTTGCCCGGCTCGCCGCCGCGGAGGGTGACGAACACGGCGATCGCCTCGCCCTTGACCTCGTGCGGCCGGCCGACGGCGGCCGCCTCGGCCACGGCTGGGTGGCTCACCAGGGCGCTCTCGATCTCGATCGTGGAGAGCCGATGGCCGGCGACGTTCAAGACGTCGTCAATCCGGCCCATGATCCAGTAGTAGCCGTCGGCGTCCTGCCGGGCGTTGTCGCCGGCCAGGTATTTGCCGGGCACCCGCTTCCAATAGGTCTCCACAAAGCGGTCGTCGTCACCCCAGATGCCGCGGAGCATCCCCGGCCAGGGCTTCTGCATCACGAGCCAGCCCCCCTCGCCCGGTTCCACCGCATGACCGGCGGCGTCGACGATCTCGGGCACCACGCCGGGCAGCGGGAGTGTGCAGCTGCCCGGCTTCGTGGGCGTGCAACCCGGCAAGGGACTCATCATGATTCCCCCGGTTTCGGTCTGCCACCAGGTGTCGACGATCGGGCAGCGCTTGCCCCCGATCACCTCGTGATACCAGATCCAGGCCTCGGGATTGATGCCCTCGCCGACACTCCCGAGCAGCCGGAGGCTGGAGAGATCCCGCCCCTCGATATGCTGCATGCCCCACTTCATGAACGACCGGATCGCCGTCGGCGCCGTGTAGAAGATCGTGGGCTTCTCCTGCTCGATGATCTCCCAGAATCGCCCTTCGTGCGGGGCATTCGGGGCACCTTCGTAGATCAGGATGCTCGCGCCGGCGGCGAGCGGGCCGTAGGTGACGTAACTATGGCCGGTGATCCAGCCGCAGTCGGCCGTGCACCAGAAGAGGTCGTCGTCGCGGAGATCGAAGACCCATTCCGCCGTGGTCTTGGCCCAGAGCAAATAGCCGGCCGTGGTGTGCTTGATGCCCTTGGGTTTCCCGGTCGAGCCGCTGGTGTAGAGGATGAAGAGCGGCGACTCGGAGTCCATCGGCTCCGCCGCCATGCTGTCGGGCATGTCCGCCACGAGCTCGTGCCACCAGACGTCGCGGCCCGGGGTCATCTCCACGACCTGGCCGGTGCGGCGCAGCACGATCACATGCTTGACGGTCGTGGCCGGGTGATTGGGCGATGCCAGGGCTTCGTCGACGTTCCGCTTGAGCGGCAGGTGCGTGCCCCGCCGCCAGCCGCCGTCGGCGGTGATCACGGCCACGGCCGACGCGTCGTGGTTGCGGTCAGCGATCGCCTCGCTCGAGAATCCACCGAAAATGACCGAATGGACCGCACCGATCCGGGCGCAGGCGAGCATCGCGATCACGAGTTCGGGCGTCATCGGCATGTAGATCGAGACCACATCACCGGCTCTGATACCCAGCTTCTTCAGGCCCGCCGCAAACCGGCAGACCTCGGCATGGAGTGCCTTGAACGTCAACACCCGCCGCTCGCCGGTCGGTTCGCCCACCCAGACGATCGCCGGCTTGTCTCCCTTCCCCGCCGCCACGTGGGTGTCGACGCAGGCGATGGAGGCGTTGGTCTTTCCCCCAGGAAACCACTGGAAGTAGGGCGCCTCCCCCGCGAGCACCCGGTCGTAGGGTGTGATCCACGGCAGTGCCAGGGCCCGCTCATTCCAGAAGGCTTCGGGATCGCGAGCGGCGGCCTCGTACAGGCGGCGGTAGTCGTCGAGCGAACCGATGCGGGCTTTGGCCGAAAACTCCGCCGCCGGAGGAAACACTCGCACTTCGGTCATCACGCTGGCCACTCGGCCTGCCGCCTTCTCTCCGTTCCCCGTCGTGCCGCTCTCAGCCATGTCGCATCCTTGGTGTCGTGGAGTGTGTCCCTGCGGATCCCCGCAGTGAGCCCGCCCCGCCGGGCGTCCCCGGGCCGTTAGCAAACCATCCCCGCCGGGATCAGGCAATGCCCCCGCCGTTGGCGTCGGGCCCGCAGCCCCGGAAGGGATCGCAGCGGTCGGCATCATCGCCGAACCCGATGCCCAGGGCCCGCGCCGCCTGCACGGCCGAGCCCCGCGGGTTGACGGTCGAGAGTTGGCGAATCGCCTCGGCAATCGGCGCGCTTTCAATCTCGGGCGGCCGATAACAGACGGTCTGGCCGAACCGGCCGTCGTGGATGAGCCGCACCGCATGGGCCCCGAACTCGGTGGCGAGCATCCGGTCGAAGGCGGTCGGCGTGCCGCCTCGCTGGAGATGCCCGAGCACGACGGCCCGCACGTCTCGGCCGAGCCGCTTGGCGATCTCGTCGGCCACGATGTCGCCGATGCCTCCAAGCCGTACCTGTCGTCGCTCATCCGGGCTGCTGGTGCCGTGCACCAGTCCGCCACCGGGGAGGCAGGCTCCTTCAGCCGCCACGACGAGCGTGAACCGCTTCCCCTCGGCCTCTCGGTCGAGAATCTTCTGGCAGACGTTCTCGAAGGTCCAGGGAATCTCCGGCAGCAGGATCACGTCGCCGCCGCCAGCGATCCCCGCGTGGAGCGCGATCCAGCCGGCATGGCGGCCCATCACCTCGAGCACCATCACTCGCTCGTGGCTGGCGGCGGTGGTATGGAGCCGGTCGAGGGCGTCGGTGGCGGTTGCAACCGCCGAATCGAAGCCGAAGGTGAAGGCGGTCGCGCCGAGATCGTTATCGATCGTCTTGGGAACTCCCACCACCGGGATCCCGTGCTCGTGCAGCTGCTGGGCGATCGCCAGTGAGCCGTCGCCGCCGACGCAGATCAGTCCCACCACGCCCAGTTGGCGGATGGTGTCGGCTGCCTGTGCGAGCAAGCCGGGATCGATCTGCACCCGCTCCCCTTCGCCGACGAGCGCCGTAAACCGACCCTTATTCGATGAGCCCAGGATCGTCCCGCCCTTGAGCAGGATGTCGGCCGTCACCCGGGCGTCGAGCGGCATGTAGCTGACCGGATCGACGAGCCCCTCGTAGCCCCGTAAAAATCCGATCACCTCGTAGCCAAGCCGCACGGCCGACTTCGTGGCGGCGCGGATCACGGCATTGAGCCCGGGGCAGTCGCCGCCGCCGGTGAGAATGCCGATCGTAGGTTTGCGGGAGGACATGGAAAAGATTCTACCCGCCAAAACACGTCTTTCGGGCGAGGGTGAGGAGATCGCCGACGGCCCGGCGGATCTCGGCGAGACCGGCCTTGCTCGCGCCCCTGGTGCGGTCGCGGAAGGTGATCGGCACTTCGACGATCCGGCCACCGGCCCGGGTGACGAGCCAGAGCAATTCCTCGTGGAAGGCGTAGCCAGTCGTCGCGGGTGCGCCGAGCCGCTCGAGCATCGCCAGGCGGATCGCGCGATAGCCGCTCGACGGATCGCGGGCGGGCACGCCCAGGAGACGGCGGGTGAACTGGCCGACGAGGCGGCTCGTCAGGTGTCTCGAGAGCGGCCAGCCTTCCGTACGGCCGCCGGGCACCCGCCGCGATCCCACCACCACGTCGGCCGACGGGCCGCCGACGGGATCAAGGGCTGCGAGCAGACGGGGGAGGTCGGCCGGATCGTGGCTGGCATCGGCGTCGATGTTGACGGCGACTGAGAAGCCGCGGTCGCGACCGAGTTCAAGCCCCTCGAGGATCGCGGAGCCCAGGCCGCGGCGGCCCTTTCGCACGAGCACGTGGAGTCGCGGCTCGGTCGCTGCCAGGTCGAACGCGACGGAGCCGGTGCCGTCGGGCGAGTCGTCATCCACGATCAAGAGTTGGAACTCGGGGTCGGCTCCGAGCACACCCTGCACCAGCGCGGGCACGTTTGCCCGCTCATCATAGGTGGCAGAGATCACGAGCACCCGTCCGGGCGGCCACGGGGCGGAAGAGTGGCGGTCGGGAGTTCGGTCGGGTATCGGGATCATCGCCGCCCATCCTCCGACAGACGATCCGCCGGCCTCCTTCACCTCAGCCGTGAGCCAGCCACCGCTCGGCATCGAGGGCCGCCATGCAGCCGGTCCCGGCGGCCGAGATCGCCTGGCGATAGTAGTCGTCGGCCACGTCGCCAGCGGCGAATACTCCCTCCACGTTCGTGTTCGTGCGGAAGTGCTTCTTCCAAACGACGTACTTCTTCTCGGTGAGATCCAGCTGGCCTTCGAGAAATGCCGTGTTGGGGGTGTGGCCGATCGCCAGGAATACCCCGGCGGCGTCGAGCGTCGTGTCCGGACCGCCCGTCGTGCTCGTGAGCCTCACGCCCGTGACGCCGTGGGTATCGTCGCCGAGCACCTCCGCCAGGGCACTGTCGAAGTGGATCTCGACCTTCGGGTCATCGATGGCCCGCTGGGCCATGATCTTCGAGGCTCGCAGCTCGTTGCGGCGGTGGACGAGGTGCACGGTGCTCGCGAACTTCGTGAGATAGGTCGCCTCTTCAACGGCCGAGTCGCCGCCGCCGACGACCACGAGCGGCTTGTTGCGGAACCGGGGCAGGGCCCCGTCGCAGACGGCGCAGGCGCTCACGCCCCGGTTCTTGAACCGCTCCTCGCTCGGCAGCCCGAGCCAGTTTGCTGCGGCCCCGGTCGCGACGATCACGCATTTGGCTTCGACGACGCCCCCTTCACCGCGAAACAGCTTGAAGGGCCGCGATGAGAAGTCGACCTTCACGATGTCGTCGGTGATGATCCGGGTGCCGAAGTTGGTGGCCTGCTGCCGCATCAGTTCCATGAGTTCTGGGCCGGTCACGCCATGGCCCTCATGAGGCGGCATCATCAGGCGACGCTCGGCCGGAAGGGCCGATTCGAGGAACGCGCCAAGGTTGCCTGCCGGGAAGCCGGCGAAGTTCTCGACCTCGCTGGTCAGGGCAAGCTGGCCGAGCGGCAGGGTGCCCGAGAGCCGGTTCTGCTCGCTGATCGCCCCCTCGAAGACGAGCGGCTCGAGCTGGGCCCGGGCCGCATAAATGGCGGCCGACCAGCCGGCGGGGCCGCTGCCAATGATCACGACGTTTTCGAGCTGCTTGGCGTTCATAGCAATCAGGCCTCCGAGTGTGCGGGGTGTGTCGACCGTCGATTCGACGGGCCGTTGCGGACCGGGCATGATACGCGGTGATGGCCCGCCACCGGAAACCCACCGAGCAAACCCCGGCCGCTGGCCTGCCGCGGGGTTCCGGTCGCGGTCCCAAGCCCGTGAAGACCTGCATGGCCTGCGGCCGGCCCTTCGAATGGCGGCGGAAGTGGGCCCGCTGCTGGGAGGCCGTGAAGTATTGCAGCGACCGCTGCCGCGCCCGGGGAACGCCGCTGCCCGGAAGCGGGCGGGAGGCGTGAGGCCATGGAGTCTCTGACGCGAGCCGAGGTGCGAGAGGTGGATCGGACGGCGATCGAGGACTTTGGCGTGCCCGGCGTCGTGCTGATGGAAAACGCCGGCTCGGGCGTGGCCCGGCTGCTCGAGTCGGAGGGGATCGAGGGTCCGGTCGTGATCGTCTGCGGCAAAGGCAACAACGGCGGCGACGGCTTCGTGATCGCCCGCCATCTGGAGGTCGCGGGCCGGACCGTTCGGGTGCTCCTGGCCTGCCGGCCGGAGGAGATCCGGGGCGACGCGGCGGTGAACCACACCATCCTCGTGCGCTCATGCCAGGCGATCGACTGCCTTTTCGAGGCCGACCAGACGCGTTGGGAGCAGCGACTCGCCGGGGCGGCCTGGATCGTCGATGCCCTCCTCGGTACCGGGGTGTGCGGGCCCCCCACGGGTGGCACGGCCACCGCCATCGCGGCGATCAACGCGGTCCGCGGCCGAGGCGGTCCGCGGGTGCTCGCGGTGGATCTCCCCTCGGGGCTCGATTGCGATTCGGGGTGTCCGCCGGGTGACTGTGTGCGGGCCGACGTGACAGCCACGTTCGTGGCCCGGAAGCGGGGCTTCGAGACACCGGGGTCGGAGGCCTTTACCGGCCCGGTTCACGTGATCGGAATCGGCGTCCCGAGCGCCGCCTGCAGCCATCGTCTCAAGGGGCGAGTTGCTGCTCCAGGAACACCCACGCCAGGGCTTCCATAAAGGCCCGCTGTTTGTTGTCGGCGGCCCCGCCGTGGCCTCCCTCGATGTTCTCGTAGGAGAGGACGCTCTTGCCAAACTCGAGGAGCCGAGCGGCCAGCTTGCGGGCGTGGGCCGGATGGACGCGGTCGTCGCGGGTGGAGGTGGTGAGCAGCAGCGGCGGGTAGTCGCGTTCGGCCGACACCATGTGGTACGGAGAGAAAGTCTGTATGAAGGCCCACTCTTCGGGCAGATCGGGGTTGCCGTATTCGCCCATCCAACTGGCCCCGGCGAGGAGTTTGTTGAACCGCCGCATGTCGAGCAGCGGCACCTGGCAGACGACCGCCCCGAACAGGTCTGGCCGCCGGGCATACATGTTGCCCACGAGCAGGCCGCCGTTGCTGCCCCCCTTGATCCCGAGCCGGGGCGGGCTCGTGACGCCCCGGGCGATCAGGTCTTCGGCCACCGCGGCGAAGTCTTCATAGGCCCTCGGTCGCTCTGCCTTGAGCGCCGCCTGGTGCCAGGAGGGCCCGAATTCGCCGCCTCCGCGGATGTTGGCGATCACGTAGACATGCTGTTTCTCGAGCCAGGCTGCGCCGGTGGTCGGGGCGTAACTCGGCACGAGCGGGATCTCGAAGCCGCCGTAGCCGTAGAGCAGCGTGGGCGTGGAGCCGTCGGCGGGGAGGTCGGCCGGGCCGATCTGAAAGTAGGGGACGCTGGTGCCGTCCGCGCTCGTCGCTTCGTGCTGGCTGACGGTGATTCCGGAGGCGTCGAAGTCGGTTGGGGACCGCTTGAGCGTGGCCGGCTCCGGCCCGGTGCCGTCGGGGCCGAGGTCGCCCAGCAGCAGTGTGGTCGGCTCGAGCGGCGTGGCTGTCGTGAGGAAGTACTCGTCGCTCTCGAGGCCGTCGACGGCCCCGACGCTGGCGGTCGCCACGTCGGGCACGCCCGGCAGCGGCCGTCGCTGCCAGCCGCCGTCGCGATGCGTGACCACGAACAGCCGGCTGCGGACGTTGTCGAGCGTGGTCAGCAGCACATGGTTGCGGGTGAAGCCGTAACTGGCGAGGGAGGTCCGTGGTGACGGCTCGAAGAGCAGGTCGAGCTTCCGGTCACCGGTGAGAAAATTCTCGAAGTCGGCTGCGAGCAGGCTGCCGGCCGGGTAGGTTCGGCCGCCGATGTTCCAGGGTGTTCGTAGTTCCAGAAACAGCCACTCGCGGTGCACGGTGGCGTTTGCATCGTCCGGCTTGGCGATCTTCACCAGCGTTCCATCCCGGCGGAGAAACAGCTCGTTGGTCCAAAACGTAACCTGTCGGGCCACGAAGTCGCGTTCGAAGCCGGGTGTCGGGTCGTGCCAGCCCGCAACCGACATGTCGTCGGCCTGGCCTTCATACACGAGCACGGCGTCGGCCAGGGGCGTGCCCCGGGCCCACTCGCGAACCGTCCGCGGATAGCCCGACGCGGTGAGCGAGCCCGGCCCGAAGTCGGTCGCCACGAACAGCCTGTCGCGACCGCGCCAGGCAACTCGGCTCTTGGCCTCCGGCAGCGCGAAGCCGTCCGCCACGAACTGCTTCGTTTCCAGATCGAACTCCCGCAGCACGTCGGCATCGGCGCCGCCGCGGGAGAGCGAGACGAGGCAGAACCGGTCCGCGGGCTCGAGTACCTCGGCCCCGTGCCAGACCCAGTTTTCACCCTCGGCCGCGGCGAGCGTGTCGAGGTCGATCACCGTCTCCCAGGCAGGCTTGGCGGTGCGGTACTCCGCGAGTGTCGTCCGACGCCAGAGGCCGCGAGGATGGTCCGCATCCCGCCAGAAGTTGTAGTAATGGTCGCCGATCTTGGCGACGAAGGGGATCCTGGCATCGGAGTCCAGGATCTCGAGCAGCCGCTGTTCGAGGCGGCGAAAGCCGTCACCCTCGGCGACTGCCGCCACGGCCTCGGCGTTTCGCTCCCGCACCCAGGCCAGTTGCTTCTCGCCCGTCACGTCCTCGAGCCAGAGATAGGGGTCCGCGGAGTCGGGGACTGTTTCGGCGGCGGCAATCGGCATCAGCAGGAGTCCAGCGACAAGAAGTGGTGGGCGAATCATGGGCGTGATCGAGCGAATCAGAGAAGACGCGGCCCGGCGACGGTCATCAGGTTCGCACCTGGCCGGTCCCTGTGACGATGTATTTGTAGGTGGTGAGTTCGCGGGGGCCGCAGGGGCCGCGGGCATGGAGTTTGTCGGTCGAGATTCCGATCTCGGCGCCCATCCCCAGTTCGCCACCGTCGTTGAACCGGGTGCTGGCGTTGACCATCGCCACCGCCGTGTCGACTCGGGCGGCAAACCGCTCAGCCGCGGCGGGGTCGGCCGTCACGATCGCGTCGGTGTGCCGTGAGCCGTGGCGATTGATGTGATCGATCGCAGCGTCGAGGGAATCGACGACCGCGACGGCGATCTTGGGCCCCAGAAACTCGGTGCTCCAGTCGGTCTCGGTTGCGGGCACGGCCGCCGGCACGAGCCGGCGGGTGACCTCGTCGCCGGCGATCTCCACGCCCTGGGCCGTGAGCATCGCGGCGACCTTCGGGAGAAACTGCTCCGCCACGTCACGGTGCACGAGCAGCGATTCGGCAGCGTTGCAGACACCCATCCGCTGGCACTTGGCGTTGACGGTGATCGCCTCGGCCATCGCCAGATCGGCAGTCCGATCGACGTAGACATGGCAGTTGCCCGAGAAGTGCTTGAGCACGGGCATCCGCGCCTCGGCGCAGACTCGGCGAATCAGTCCCTCGCCGCCCCGCGGAATGGCGATGTCGATCAGGTCGTCGAGTGCGAGAAACTCCCCCACCGCGGCGCGGTCGGCCAGGTCGACCAACTGCACGGCGTCGGCCGGCAGTCCGGCTTTGGCGAGCCCCGCCCGCACGCTTCCCACGATCCCGCGGCTTGAATGGGCCGCCTCCTTGCCGCCGCGCAGGATGATCGCGTTGCCTGATGCGATCGCCACGGCCGCGGCATCGGCCGTGACGTTGGGCCGCGACTCATAGATGAAGAACACGACGCCCAGCGGTACGCGAACCTTGCGCACCAGCAGGCCGCTGGGCCGGGTGCTTTCCTCGAGGACTTCGCCGACCGGATCGGGCAGTGCCGCGACGGCCTCCAGTCCTGCCGCGATCGCTTCGAGGCGGGCTGGATCGAGCGTGAGCCGGTCGATGGCGGCGGCGGTGAGCCCGAAGCCGGGGGCGGCGGCCACGTCGGCCAGGTTGGCTTCCAGGATGGCGGCCGCGTCGGCCCTGATCCGTGCGGCTGCAGCCAGGAGCCCGGCCGACCGTTGCCTGCCCGGGATGCCGGCCAGATCGATCGCAGCGGCCCGGGCCTGCTCCGCGATGCGGCGGCAATGAGCCGACAGCGAAGGATGGGACGGACCCGCGTCGATCGTGGGGGGCGAGGAACTCATAGGATGCCGGTGTATGGTAACCGAAGCCCGGAACGACGCGGTCGTCGTGGGGTGGAGTCGACTCCCGTATGTGCCTCTCGATCGGAACGCTTTCGCGGCGTCTGGCCTGGTGGGCTCTGCTTTTCGGCATTCTGCTGGGGGAGTCGGCCGGCCGAGATTCCCTCGCGGCCGAGCCGATGCCGCTGGCCGAAATCCGGTCGTTGCCGCGGGAGCAGCTTGCCGCCAACCCGCCGGTGTTGGTGCGGGCCGCCGTCACCCGGGCCCGCCGCCATTCGCTCTTCATCCAGGATGCGTCGGCGGGGATGTATGTCAACATCGCGCGGGCCAGGCTGCTCGGTGTGATGTCGGCCGATACGCCGATTCCCGAGGTGCCGTTGGGCAGTGACGTGGAGATCGAGGGTGTGGCCGACCCGGGCGGGTTTTCCCCGATCATCCTGCCCAAGGCTGTGCGAGTGCTTGGTGCCGCCCCTGTGCCTGTGGCCAGCCCGGTCGATCCCGCCAGGTTTTTCTCCGGGGCAGACGACAGCCAGTTCGTCGAGTGCGGGGGGATCGTCGAAGATGCCATCGACCAGGGTGATCATTGGCGGCTCGCCGCGCGGCATCTGTTGCAACCGTTCGTGATCTCAGTCAGCAAGGCGGCGGTGGAAATCGACCCGTCGTCCCTGATCGATTCGATCGTGCGGGTTCGCGGCCCGACCGCCTCGATGGCCAATACCCGCGGCGAGTTTCTCGCGCCGGTCGTGTTCGTCGAACAGCCTGAATGGCTCGCGGTGATCGAACCGTCTTCGTCGTCGGCCTTCGAGGCCCCGCTCGTGCCGATTACCGATCTCGCGCGGTTTCTTCCCGAAGGCCCCGTGGGCCATCGCGTGCGGATCCAGGGCACGGTGATCCACGCCGAGCCGGGCCGGGCCGTGTTTCTCCAGGACGCGGGCTTCGGCACCCGCGTGCAGACCAGATCACGGGACCGTTTCGCCCCCGGCGACAGGGTCGAGGCGGCGGGCTTCGTGGTCCGGGGTGGCCCCGTGGCTGAACTCGCCCGGGCGGTGGTTCGTCGAATCGGCACGGGTATCCCGCTCACCCCGATCGACATCGCGCCGGCCGAGGCACTTGAGATCAATCTCAAGGCCATGGCGGCCTCGGTCAACGCCGAGCCGAGCGATTTCCAGGGATCGCTCGTGCGATTTCCGGCGCGGCTGCTCGACGTCCATTCAGGCCCCGCCGGCCGGTCCCTCGTGCTCAACAGCGAAGAAGGTACGATCCTGGCCCGGCTTCCCGACGATGACGACACGGAGCCAGCCATTCCGCCGCCGGGCAGCGAATTGCTCGTGACAGGTATCTTCGGCATCGACTGGGACACCGATCCGCTGGTGGCCGGCGGCAGTGCACCGCGGGGCATGTCGCTGCTGATCCGGTCCGCGTCCGACATCGTCGTGACCCGCGAACCCTCGCCCTGGACCCCGCGGCGGCTGGCCAGCCTGCTCACTGCCGCGGCCGTCGGCCTGGCCCTCGTCGGTGGCTGGGCCTGGTTGCTCCGCCGGGAAAGCGCCCAGCTCGAACGGATGGTGGCCGATCGCACCCGTGAATTGGCCGAGGTTCGGCGGGAGGAGAAGCGGACCGAAGAGAAGCAGCGGGCCGTGCTCGAGCAGAAGCTCAAGACCAGCCTGGCCGCCTCGGCCGTGGCCCATGAGATCAATCAGCCACTCTCTCGCCTGCTCCTCAAATGCCGGCTCGAGGCGGAACGCGGCGCGGCCAACGACGGCTTCATCGACGCCGTCGTCGAGGATGCCGAGCGGGTGGTGACCACGATCGAGAAGATGAAGGTGCTGTTGAGAAACGTCGAAACGCGGCACGAGCCGGTCGATCTCGGCCAGGTCGTGACCAGCACACTCCATCAGGTCAAGCGAATCGCCGCCGCCAACGGGGTGGAGGTTCGGCGGCAGGGCCCCGCCTTCGGCTGCGTGGTGGAGGGCGACGACGTCCAGCTTCAATTTGCCGTCAGCAATCTGCTCCGCAATGCGATCGAGGCGATCGCGGCCGGTGGCACCGGTCGCCGGGAGGTCGAAATAGCCGTCATCGACGGCGGAGACAGGGCCCAGATCGTGGTCGGCGACAGCGGCCCGGGCTGGCCCGGGGGGACGCTTGATGAAACGCTCTTGGCATCCAGCAAGCCGGCCGGCACGGGGATAGGACTGTTCGTGGTCAGAACGGCCGTCGAGAACCATCGCGGCACGGTCACCATCGGTCGCTCGCGTCTGGGAGGCGCGGAGTTTCGGATCGTCCTGCCCCGCCGCACCCGACCCGGCGGCCGCGGCGATGTCTGACTCCCCAGGTCAGGGTATCGTCTGCGAACCAGCAGCGGGCGACACTTGTCGAGCGGAGAAAAAGCCGGCCCGGGCCTTTTTCCGCTGAGGCGACCGCAGGAGACGCCGAGGGTTTCCTGGCTCGCCGGTCGCCGCATCGTGCGGCGGCAGACTTTTTCGAGTCGGCTGCAGGTGTCTGGGGAACTCGCCGTCCATGAGCGACGGAGACAAAGGGAGGAGGAGTCGATGCACGGTCAGGGAAGCGGTTCGGTGGCGCGCGGCCCCGATGACCAGCCGTCGGCAGCCGGTGGGCATGCCGGCCCGCTCTCATGCGTGATCGTCGAGGACCAGGCGATGTTCCTCGATATGCTCGGGGGCATGCTCTCGATGCGGGGCGGGCTGCGGGTCGTGGACCGGGCACGCAGCGTGGCGGCCGGAAAGCGGTGTTGCCAGCAGCACCGCCCGGATCTGCTCGTGCTCGACCTAGCGCTCTCCGATGGTAGCGGGCTCGAGGTGGCGAGGGCCTTTCTCGAGGCCAACCCCGCCGGGCGGGTGATCGTCGTGTCGGGGCATGCGAGCGATTTCGTTTGCCCAGCCTGGCTCAACCATTCGCTCCAGGCCGTGATCGACAAGAACGAGACCTTTCAGGCACTGCGGCAGGAACTCGACGAGCTGCTCGGGCCCGCCCGCTCGGCGCCGGCCATCCCCAGGGAGGGCACGCCCGCCGAACTGCTCACGGCCCGGGAGGCGGAGATCTTCGCCCTCATTGGCGACGGTTTTACAAGCCGCGAGATCGGCGAGAAGCTGACGATCTCCGAGCAGACGGTGCAGACGCACCGCAAACGCATCGCGGCGAAGCTCGGCACGCACGGCGACGAACTCACCCGCTTGGCAGTGGCCCATCGGCAACGCTATCTCGCCCGGCCAGCCGAGTAGGCTGTGACCGTTGCCGCATCTACTGTGGCCGCGGCTCGGCATCCGACGCCGTGAGGCTCGGGGGTCGGCGAACGCTCGCGGGGCAATCGGGGCGCATCGTCGCCCGCGACGCGACTTTTGCCGCCCCCGAGCCGGTGAAACAGAGACCGCGTTGGCGATCTACGCGGGGGACGCGGTCGCCGCGAACGCTTCGAGTGCGGCGCGGACGAGTCCGACGGCGTGGACGCGGACGATCTGCACCCCGCACGCGGCCAGCCGGCAGGCAGCGCCGGCCGTGGCGGCATCTCGGTCGGCCTCGGTGGCCGGTCGGCCCATCTGCTGCTCGATGAGTTTGCCGAGGAAGCCTTTGCGGGAGTGGCCGACGAGGATTGGCGTGCCAAGATCGAGAAAGGCGTCGGCCCTGGCCATGAGCTCGAGGTTGTGGGCATGGGTTTTCCCGAACCCGATGCCGGGGTCGAGGCAGATCCGCGGCAGCGGAATGCCGGCGGCGAGCAGGGCATCGCGCCTGACGCGGAGATAGTCGTGGATCTCACCGACCACGTCGTCGTACCGCGGATCGAGCTGCATCGTCTGCGGCGTGCCCTGCATGTGCATCGCGCAGACGCCGGCTGCCGAGTCGCGGGCCACCGCCAGCATTCCGGGATCACCCTCCAGGCCGGTCACGTCGTTGATGATCTCGGCACCGGCTTCGAGGGCCCGCTCCGCCACGGCCGCCTTGGAGGTGTCGATCGACACCGGCACCCCCGCCTCGGCCGCCAGCCGGCGAACCACGTCGATCACCCGGCCGAGTTCGGCGGCGGCCGAAACGGGCTCGGCAAACGGCCGGGTGCTCTCCCCGCCGACGTCGAGCAGGTCGGCTCCGGCCGCGACCAGGGCGAGCCCGTGGGCCACCGCGGCCTCCGGGCCGGCATGCCGGCCGCCGTCCGAGAAACTGTCGGGAGTGACGTTGACGATCCCCATCACCAGCGGCCGCCGCAGGTGTCCGCCCGGGTGCATCAGTTCGAGCCGCCGTGTTCGCAGCTGCCACCAGGTGGGGAACGAAGTCTCGCTCATGCCATAATCCTAATCGGAATCGTCGCCGGGCCCGTGGGAACCGAGGACACGCATGACAGGCAAACCGAAAGCCACTCGGCGGGCGTCGCAGGCCGCCGCGGCCAGCCCTGGTGTCGTGGTCGAGATCGTCGGTCGGCAGCGGCTGCTGGCCGTGAACGTCGTCTGGCTCGAGCGTCTGGCCCGCCGGGCGGTGCTGGCGATCGGCGCGGACGGGGCCGAAATAGGTGTGCTCATCGTCGACGACCGGCGGATCGCGCGATTGCACGACGAGTGGATGCAGGATCCAGAGCCGACCGACGTGATCACCTTCGACCTTGGCAGCGACCCGCCGCGGCGGCTGGTCGGCGACATCGCAGTGAGTGCCGAGACGGCCAAGCGGATGGCGAAGGAACTCGGCTGGCAGCCGCGGCACGAGCTGGCGTATTACCTGGTGCATGGCCTCCTCCACCTGGCCGGATACGACGACCTCACTCCTGGCGACCGGCGCAGGATGCGCAAGGCCGAGCGGGACGTGATGATCGCCGTAGGCCTGCCAACCCCGCCGCGGCGTCGAGCCTCGCGGCTTCGGTCTCGTCATGCCCGCTGAAAAGACGCTTGCGATCGTCATTCGGACGGTTCCGTTCGGGGAGACGAGCAGCGTGGTCACGATCTATTGCCGGGAGTTCGGCAAGCTGCGGGCCCTGGCCAAGGGGGCGTGGCGGCCCAAGAGTTCCTTCGATGGCGGCCTTGACCTGCTTTCCATCAGTCAGGTACTCGTCTTGCGGAAATCGTCGGGTGGACTCGATCTGCTCACCGAAGCCAGCCTCGAGCGCCGGTTTCGGGTGGGCAGGAGCTACGCGGCGGTGCTCGGCGGCCTGCATATCGCCGAGTTGCTCGACGTGCTCACGGCCGATGCCGACCCCCATCCAGAGCTTTTCGATGTGGCATACGCGACCCTGCGACGGCTCTCGGCTTGGCGAGGCGATGACGCGCCCGTGGCGGGACTGCTGCTTCGCTCCGACCTGGCGATGCTCCGGCTCGTGGGACATGCCCCGGAAACGGCCTGCTGCGTCGAGTGTCGTGGGCCGTTGCCGGCGACGGGCCGGATCGCGTTCGGCATGCTCGAAGGTGGCGTGCTCTGCGAGCGATGCCGAAGCGGCCGCCGGGCCGTCGTTTCGCTGTCTGCGGCTGCCGTCGCGACGCTCCGCCACGTGCTCGAACACCCCACTGCCACACCGCCTCCGGACATTCCTCCGGGGGTCGCCGGGGAGGTGCGGGCGATGATGTCCACGTATTTCGCCCATCTGCTCGGCCGCCCTACCCGCGTGGCGGCTCGGCTCAAGCCCGTCCGCCGCCGGATCTCCTGACGGACCCAACCAATGCCAGATCGCCGCTCCGTCTCCATCGCCACCACGGCCGCCCTGTTCGGCTGCGTCGCAGCTGGCGGCTGCGCCAGTTTTCAGGCGGCAAAGTGGCCCTGGAGCAAACCGGACGCTGCGGTGGCGGCCAAAGAGGCCGACCTCGAGAAGCAGCTGGGGGCTGACGCCGATTCCGAGGTGATCTCCTCGGAGTACACCGGGGCCACGCAGGACTACGCCTTCGACTACCTCAAGGGCGACAACATCAAGAAGCAGTGGAAGAAAATGATCGGCCGGGGTCCGAACGAGCAGGTCGCCAGGGCGGCGATGGCCGAGGCCGATGCCTCGTTCAAGCAGGGCGACTACCAGGCTGCGATGCCACAGTACAAAAAGGTGATCGACCGCTGGCCGGATTCGGTTCTCGAGGAAGACGCGCTCTGGCAGCTGGCCGAATGCCAGTTCTTTACCGATCAATACCCGAAGGCTGAAGACACCTACGACGAGCTGGTGAAGAAATTCGCCAACACCAAGTATCTCGACCGGATCGCTCAGCGGCAGTTCGTGATCGCCCAGTACTGGATCGCACTCGACGAGAAGCATCGCTATCCGACGATCGTGCCCAATCTGTTCGACCGGAGCCGACCATTGTTCGACACCAGGGGCCGTGCCCTCAAGGCCTTCGATCACGTGCGGATCAACGATCCCCGCGGCGAATTGGCCGACGACAGCGTGATGGCCCAGGCGAATGCCCACTTCCTCGACCGGCAGTGGCTCGACGCCGACTACTTCTACGGACTTCTGCGAACCGAGTATCCCGACAGCGACTTTCTCCTCCAGGCCCACCTGCTCGGCCTCCAGGCGAAACTCCGGGCCTATCAGGGGCCGGGCTACGAGGGGGGGATTCTCGACGAGGCTGAAATTCTGGCCGACCAGGTTCTGGTGCAGTTTCCGGATCAGCTTGGCCGTGAAGAGGAAGCTCGCGTCGAGAAGACCCGGGCCGAGATCGCGGCTCAGCAGGCGGATCGCCACTGGCGACGAGCCGAATTTTATGCGAAGGGCAAGCACTACCAGTCGGCCCGCATCTACTACGCGTTGATTGCACGCGACTATCCCTCCACGATGCTGGCTCAGGCCGCGCAAGAGAAATACAACGCGATCAAAGATCTCAACGACGTCTCCGACGATCCCTTTCCCATGCTCACCCGGGTGCTGAACCCCGACTCGCTCAAGGAGGCGGAACTCGACGCCATGGCCGAGGCCGAGGAGCAGACGGCGATCGCCCGGGGTGTTCAAGGCGACGAGCCGCCGCGGTTCTGATGTACGTGCGAAGAGGCCGGTCGTGATCGCAGCCCAGTGCCGCTGCCGGGTTCTCGTATGTCTGGCGATGGCCGCCTGTGCCGCCGCCGGCTGCGCCTCCTACCGGTTCGGCAACAACACGCTCTACGCTGCGAACGTCCGCACGATCTACGTGCCGGTCTTTCAGTGCGACTCGTTTCGCACCACGCCGGCGATCGACATCGGTGAGCGGCTCACGGAGGCCGTCTGCAAGGAGATCGAGAAGCGGACGCCCTTCAAGGTGGTGGGCAGCGAGGGGGCGGCCGACAGCGTGCTCACCGGCCGGGTGGTCGCCGACACGAAGCGGATGGTCGTGGAGAGCCCCACCGACCAATCACGAATGGTGGAAATGAATTATCAGGTGCTCGTCACCTGGGCCGACCGGGGTGGCACGGTCATCGCCTCGGGCGACGTGCCGCTTCCAGCCGCCACGGTCGATGTGGGCCAGGCCGCCTCGCTTGTTCCCGAATTCGGCCGCTCCGTCGCCAGCACCCAGCAGGAGGCGATCGTCAAACTCGCCCAGCAGGTGGTCGGCCTGATGGAAGAGCCCTGGTAGGGGTAGTCAGAGTGCTTTCAGAGGCTGGAGCTCTGGGCACTTCGAAAACGGACGGCCAGGTCGGGGTTGCCCGTGCCCCGAGAGCCGGCGTATGCAGACAAGCGCAGCAAGGATTGCGTAGCGCCGTCTGCATCCGAGTGAGCGTAGGGCATGGATGCCCGCAGCGAACGACTGGCGACGGGGCATGGACAACCCCGACCCACCGGTTGACGTTGCCTCCGCCCCTTCATCCGCCACGCCAGCGAACGTCCGGCGACGGCGCGAAAACGCTCCACGACCGGCGACGGGGCACGGGCAATCCCGACCCACCAGGTGACGTCGCCTCGGCTGGAACCGCGCCGGCCCGCTACGCCGTCCGCTGATCCGGGTACTTGACGCGGCCGTGGTAGACCGCGGTGAGGCTCTTCACGAGGCTCCGCTCGACGGTCTTGAGTTCCTCGAGCGTGAGGCCGCATTCGTCGAACTGGCCGTCGTTGAGCCGTTTCTGGGCCAGGTCGTGGACGAGGTTGGCGATCCGGGCCGGGGTGGGCTCGGAGAGGGTACGGCTCGCGCTCTCGGCCGCGTCGGCCAGCATCATCACGGCCGACTCGCGGGTGCTCGGCTTGGGGCCGGGGTAGCGATAGGTCTGCTCGTCGACACCCTCGCCGTTGGGGTCAGACTGCGACCGTTCGGCCGCCCGACGGTAGAAGTATTCGACCAGGGTGGTGCCGTGATGCTCGGCGATCAGGTCGATGATCGGCTGGGGGAGTTTGTATTGGCGAGCGAGTTCCACGCCTTCCTTGACGTGGGCCACGATGATCAGGGTGCTCATCGCCGGCACGAGCGATTCGTGGCGGTTCTCCGGCCCCTGGTTCTCGATGAAGTAGGCCGGCTTGAGCATCTTGCCGATGTCGTGAAAGTAGGCTCCCACGCGGACGAGCAGACCGCGGGCGCCGATCGACTCGGCGGCGGCCTCGGCCAGGCTGGCGACATTGATCGAGTGGTTGTAGGTGCCCGGGGCTCGGCGGACGAGTTCCTGGAGGAGCGGATGGGCCACGTCGCCGACCTCGAGCAGGCTCAGGTCGGTGAGCACGCCGAAGGCCCGCTCCACGAAGGGCAAGAGGCCTGTCATCAGAAAGCCTGCCAGCACGGTCCAGACACCGCTGCGGCCGGCCTCGTAGACCATCTGAAGGTCGAAGGGGCGTTCGTGCAGGAGGTTGGCCCCGATCTGGGTGAGAAATACGACAACGCCCGCCCATAGTCCGACGTAGATCAGCTTGCTGCGACTCCGGATCCGGCCCATCCAGAAAACCATGGCCGCGGCCGCCGCCGCCAGCGTAACGTACTCGGCCAGGCCGCGACCGAGGCCGAGCACCACGACCAGCGCGACTTCCGCAGCCAACAGGAGGGCGAGGTCTTCGTCATAGGCGATCGCCATCGTCATGGCGAAGAGCAGCAGCGGAACCACCTGGGCCTGCCAGGCGTCGGCGGCCGCGACCATGCACAACAGCACGGCCAATACCGAGAAGCCAACGAGTGTGGCTACATCGCCTACGTCATCGAGCAGTTCGCGATGGTTGAGGTGGATGTAAAAGCCGGAGAGCGCGAACATCGCTGCGAACAGCCCGAGCATCGCGAGCATCCGGACGAGACTCTGCCGGGTGTCGTGCTGCCGAAGGAACTCCTCGTGTTCCCGTTGCAGGAGAACGAGTGAGTCGGATGTGATCGGCATGCTCGCCTCGGCCAGCAGGCTGCCCTTTTGGTAGGCGACGAACTGCTCCGGCGTTTTCTCGATCGCCTCCCGCTTCGCTCGGGATGTGGCGTCGCGGTCGAGTTCGAGTGTTCCCGACAGCCGTGGTTCGATCCATGCGAAGATTCGATTGACGAACGGGCCCTCGCCGAGTTCTTCGTTGAGCCGTGACCGCAGCCGCGCCTTCGCTTCCACGAGCAGCACCTGCGGCACCTGCACGCGGACCGTTTCGGCCGGGTTGCCCAGGGGGTGGACGTCGATCTCGTTCTGGCTGCCCTCGTCGAACGTGTGCTGAATCTTCTCGAGGACGCCGGTGGCCTCGAGGTCTTGGAAGGCAAGGTCGATGCCCTTCTCGACGAGCAGTAGTTTTTCCTTCGTATCGATGCGGCCGTGGAACCGCTGAAATTCCTGCTCGGCGGCGGTGATCTCAGCCTGTTGTCCGGGAGTGGGCTGCGGCCGCTCCACCATCGGCTTGCCGCCTGCCCCGGGGGTTCGCCCCGCCGCCCCCTCCGCGGTCGTTCCCGCCCGGCCGGCGGCGGTCGTGGCTGCAACCGGCGGTCCCGAGGAGTGGAGTTCGGGGGGCTCGGGGGCGACGGGCACCGGGGCGGGCGGCGGCACCATGTCGATGATTCCGGCCGACTCGGGCACGAACTCGATCCATGCGTCGCGCGGCACGGTTGCCAGCGAGTCGGCGGCCGCGATCTCCGCGGCACGGTTCTTGAGGCCGTCTCGCAGGCGGACGATCGGCGCCTTGTCCTGGGCGTACACCACCCGCACCTTCGCGGCTGCTCGCTCCCGGGCGATGCGGGTCGCTTCCGGATCCGACTTCTCGAACGGCACTCGCGAGACGACACCGTGCACCGGCACGGAACCGACGCGGAATCCGAAGGGCTCGGCCCAACCCCGCAGCACGACAAGGAGCACGATCGCTCCCGCCAGGCAAAGGCCCAGCCGGACGAGCATGTCGGGCTGAACGGCTCGTTCCGCCAGCATGGCCCAGAAGCCATGAGGGAGATCGACCGCCTTATGACGGCGGCTGCGACGGCGGAACGAAGGGGAGACGAGGGGCATCTTGTCAGGGCTCGCTAGCGGTCGTAGGCCTCGACGATCCTCTGCACGAGCGAGTGGCGAACGATGTCTGCGCCGCCCAGCCGCACCTGGCCACAGCCCGGAACGTGTTCCAGCCGCTTCATCGCATCGACGAGTCCACTCTGGCGATCTGGCGGCAGGTCGATCTGCGTTGTGTCACCGGAGATCACCATCTTGGAACCGATGCCCAGCCGGGTCAGAAACATCTTCATCTGAGACACCGTCGTGTTTTGTGCCTCGTCGAGAATGATGAACGCATTGTTGAGCGTGCGGCCCCGCATGTACGCCAACGGGATCATCTCGACGATATCCTGCTCGGTGAGCCGTTTGAGTTGCTCGTAATCCATCATCTCCCGCAGCGCGTCCATCAGCGGCCGCAGATAGGGGTTGATCTTGGCCTGGAGATCGCCCGGCAGATACCCGAGGCTCTCTCCCGCTTCGACGGCCGGCCGAACCAGCACGATCTTCCGCACCTGCTCGGCACGAAGCGATGCAACCGCCAGGGCGACCGCCAGAAAGGTCTTCCCGCTGCCCGCGGGCCCCGTGCAGAGCACGATATCGTGCTCCCTGATCGCCTGGACGTAGGCGTCTTGGCCCGCCGAACGAGGCAGGAGGTGACCGCCGGGCCGGCAGAGTTCGATCGGCGGATGCTGCGGGGCGAACTCCTCGCCGGTGGCGATTCGCAGGAGCCGTTCCACTTCGTCACCCGCCACGCCACCGTGGTCGCGGGCGATCCGGTCGAGTTCCTCGAAGATCTCCGTCGCCCGCAGGACGGCATGCTCCTCGCCGTCGATGTGGATCGAATCACCCCGAGCGGCGATGCCCACACCGAGGGCCGAGCGGATCCGGCGGAGATTCTGATCCCGCGGTCCGAAAATCGCGCCGAGTCGCTTCGTGTCGAGAACCGCGATGCTGGAACGAGCCATCGAAACCCGCCACGGCCTGCAGCCTGGCGGTCTCGGGGTCAGGGGACAATTTCCGGTCTCTTACTATACCTCAAGGCTGCCCGCCGAGCGTCCACAGCAGCCAGGCCACCGGGGCGGCGAACAAGAGCGCGTCGACCAGGTCGAGAAAACCTCCCAGGCCGCCGAGCGCCCGGCCCGAGTCTTTCATCCCGAGTTCCCGCTTCACGAGCGATTCCGAGAGGTCACCCAGCATCCCTGCCACGCCGACGGCAAGCCCGTAGACCGGCCATCCTCCGAGCGGAACTGCCTCCGACCAGCCGGTCCCATCGAGGATCAGCCAGGCAACGGCCAGCGAAGCGGCCACCGACGCCGCCGCGCCTTCCCAGGTCTTGCCGGGACTGACCAGCGGTGCCATCCTCCACCGGCCGAACCGCGAGCCGACGAGGTAGGCGGCGATGTCGCCGCCCTTGACCACCGCCACCATGCTGACGAGCGGAAGCAGGCCTGCGAGGCCGTTCCCACCCCGTTGCCGCAGGTCGACCATGAAGGCGAGGGGCAAGCCAACGGCTGAGATCGTCAGCAGGCTGGCGGCAATCCGTGGCAGAGCCTGGCTGGCCGGCCGGTAGCGGGCGACCTCGACGACGAACAGCAGGCCGAGCATGAGCGTGAGGGTGAGGGCAACCCGGCCGATCACGGCTGCCGGGTTACTCGCCTGGGCTGAGACGAGCGCGACGACGGGGAGGATGGCCGTAACGCCTCCCACGAGCGACGGCGACAAGGTCAGGCCGTTCCGCCATGCCATGGCGGCAGCTTCGGAGGCGGCACCGGCCGCGACACAGACTGCGACGGGCAGCAGCCACCAGCCGGCCCGCGTTCCGCCGAGTCCGGTGGCATCGGCCCAACAGAGCGCCGTGAACGTCGCGACCACGACCACGCTGACGGCCGCCCGCGAGGCGAGCGATCCTGGTCGGGGCGGCGAAGCGGAATTGGCACTCACGACAGACCGAGGCCTCCGAACCGCCGGTCCCGCGCGGCGTAGGCCGCGAACGCCTCGTCGAGATCGGTTTCGGTGAAGTCCGGCCATGCCACGGGCGTCACCCAGAGTTCCGCGTAACTGATCTGCCAGAGCAGGAAGTTGCTGACCCGCATCTCGCCAGCGGTCCGAATCAGAAGGTCAGGGTCGGGCATGCCGGTTGTGTGCAGCCGGGCTGCGAAGGTGTCTTCGTCGATCGTCTCGGGATCGAGGCGGCCTGCCGCGACGTCACGGGCCAAGGCTCGGGCGGCCGCCGCCAGTTCCGCGCGGGCACCGTAGTTGATGGCCAGGCAGAGCAGCATCCCGTCGTTGGCCGCACAGATCTCGACCGTTTTGTCGAGATCGGCGAGCGTCTCCGCGGGGAGACCTTCCCGTGAGCCGATCATCGCCAGCCGGACTCGTTGCCGCATCAGGAGGTCCCTCTCCTCGACGAGGTAGTGGCCGAGGAGCTGCATCAGGAAGGCGAGCTCGGCCTGCGGCCGCCGCCAGTTCTCGCTCGACAGGCAGTAAAGGGTGAGCTGCTCGACGCCGCGTCTGACGCAGTGTTCCGTGATCCGGCGAACGCTCGTCACGCCGCGGCGATGCCCTTCGATTCGCGGCAGTCCCTGCCTCTGGGCCCACCTGCCGTTGCCGTCCATGATGATCGCGACATGGCGGGGCAGCCCTTCCACCGCCTCCGGCGGTGCGGCATCGGGGGCCAACCGCGGCGGGGGCTCGGCCTCCTGGCCGCGATCGTGGTCCAGCGGGCTCATGCGGGCGCCGAGCCGGTGGGCTGGGGTCGCTGCCATGAGGTTCCCTGGGCGCGGTCGCAGAAGATGGTCTGTTCGCGGTCGGGGCCGACGGACACGATGGAGACAGGTCGGCCGAGGAAGTCGCTGATCGCGGCGAGATAGCCGTGGGCTGCCGAAGGCAAATCAGCCGACCGCCGGGCGCCAGTCAGATCGTCGCTCCAGCCCGGGAGCGTCTCGTATACCGGCACGGCTCGTTCAAGGTCGCCGATTTGGGAGGGAAACTGGGTGACGCGGCGGCCATCGATCTCGTAGGCCGAGCAGATCTTGAGTTCGTCGAGCCCGCCGAGCACGTCGAGCAGCATCACGGCCAATTCATCGACTCCCGAGAGCCGGGCGGTGTACCGGGCTGCCACGGCGTCGAACCAGCCGCATCGCCGTGGTCGCATCGTGACCGTGCCGTACTCGCGGCCTCGCTCCCGCAGATGGAGACCGATTGCATTGTCCTGCTCGGTCGGCAACGGGCCGCCACCGACGCGGGTGGAGTAGGCCTTGACGACCCCAATCACCCGATCGATCCAGCGGCCGGGCACCCCGGAACCGCTCGCCACGCCCACCCCCGACGAGTTGCTGCTGGTGACGAACGGGAACGTGCCATGGTCGATGTCGAGTAGGGCACCCTGCGCTCCTTCGAACAACACGCGACGGCCGTTCTCGACGGCATCGAGGAGCACGGCCGTGGTGTCGGCAACGAAGGGCCTGAGTCGCTCGGCGTAGTCACGATACTGGGTGTGAATCGCCTTCGCATCGAGCGGCTCCGGCGCCGTTCCGCCGGATGGCTGCCACGAGGTGAGCAGGCGATTCTTGAAATCGACGACATGGTCGATCCGCTGCCGGAAATCGTCGCGGTAGAGGTCACCCAGACGAATCGCCAGGGAACGACCCACCTTGTCGCGATAGCAGGGGCCGATGCCCCGGCCGGTGGTGCCGATGGCGCCACCTCCCGATAGGCTGCCGTCGAGGAGACGGTCTTCGGCGACGTGCCACGGAAACACGACGTGCGTCCGGTCGCTGAGCAGCAGCTTGCCGGTCACGGTGACGCCTCGCGACTCGAGCATGTCGATTTCTCGAATGGCGCTGGCCGGGTCGAGCACCACCCCGCCTGTCACCACGCACTGCACTCCGTCGCGGAGGATGCCGCTGGGGATCAGGGAGAGCTTCCAGGTCTCACCCCCCGAGACGACCGTATGGCCGGCATTCGCCCCGCCCTGGTAGCGGACGACAAAATCGTGCTCGCCCGTGAGGATGTCGACGAGCTTGCCTTTGGCCTCGTCTCCCCACTGCAGCCCGATGACACAAGTGCCAGGCACGGTTGGCGAACCTCCTCGACGCGTCTGAAACGGCGGAGGTGACTCGCACGCGACCTCCCCTCAGAGTGTAAAACCGCGAGAAACCCGGTCAAGCGAGTCGTACGAGGTCCCATGAAGTCCCACCCTGGCACCGTCCTCCACGTCACGGCCGCGGACCGGGGAGGCACCCTGGCCGCGTTTCTCCGGGCTCGGCTGGAGCGTGCGAGCTGGTCGCAGGTGCAGAAACTCGTCCGCGGCCGGCACGTGCTGATCCACGGCAACATCTGCACCGACGTGGCCCGGCGGCTCAAGGAGGGGGAAGTGGTCAAGGTGCTCGACGCCGCCGCGCCGAAGCTGCCCGGGGCGACCGACATTCACGTCGTGCACCTCGACGACGACGTGGTGGTGGTGAACAAGCCGCCGGGCGTGACCACCACCAGGCACCACGAAGAGCTCTCGTGGCCCGCCCGCCGGAAGCAGCTCCAGCCCACGCTCGAGGAATTGGTTCCGGAAGCGATCGCGGTGCATCAGGCCGGCAGGCGGGGTGCCACGAAGCCCCGCCGGCGGCCGCAGCCCGTGCGGGCCGTCCATCGGATCGATCGCGAGACGAGTGGCCTCGTGGTGTTCGCCCGCAACGTCCCTGCCAGCCGGATCCTCGCCGAGCAGTTCCGGCTGCACACGACCGAACGGCGGTATCTCGCAATCGTCGTCGGCCGGGTGGGAACCGGCACCATCCGGACGCAGTTCGTCCGTGATCGGGGTGACGGTCGAAGGGGGTCGACCGAAGAAGGAGACGGGAAGCTGGCCGTCACCCATGTCGCGCCAGTCGAGCACTTCGGCGACGCCTACACGCTGGTGGAGTGTCGTCTGGAGACTGGTCGTACTCATCAGATCCGGATTCACATGGCCGAGACGGGCCACATGGTCTGTGGCGAGCGGGTCTACACCCAGTCGCGTCGCGGTGCGCCGAAGGATGAGTCGCGGGCGCCGCGGGTGATGCTGCACGCGGCCGACCTTGGCTTTGTCCACCCCGTGAGCGGCGTCGAGCTTCGGTTCACGAGCCCGCTGCCGGCCGACATCCGAAAGGTGCTCGCCGACCTGCGGAAACGGTTCCCCACCTGAGACCGCTTGCAGGGGGGCGGAGGCGTAGCCCAACGAAGGGTCAGAGGTGGCGTCACCTGGTGGGTCGGGGTTGCCCGTGCCCCGTCGCCGGTCGTTCGCTACGTCGACCAATCCGCCTCAGGCGGATCGGTGCCCGCTGCCCTTCGCTCACTCGGAGGAAACCTTCGCTTCGCAATCCTTGCTGCGCTCGGTTTCCTACGCAGGCTCTCGGGACACGGGCAACCCCGACCTGGCCGTCTGTTTTCGTTCACGGCAGTCGCTCGACCTCGCTGCCGGCGATCGTGGCGGCGGCCTGCCAGACGACAGGATCGACCGAGTCCGACACGAATCGGACCGATCCGTCGGCCAGGCCGACGGTCACGCCGCCTCGGTGGCGGCTGCGGGGGGGCCGCCAGCCATAGCCCGCATACATCCGGCTCTTGTCGGGTGTGTTCATCAGGGCGGAGAGGCAGTCGATGGTCTCTGTGTTCGGCGGGCGGGTGTGGTTGTAGAGCGTGGTGCGGAACTCGCCGTTGGCCCAAGAGAAGCCGCGGAGGTCGGTGAAGTTGTAGTAGAAGGGGCGGCTGCAGCCGGCTTCGGTGAGTGGCGATACGAAGCTGAAGCCGTAGCCGGTGGCCGCGTCGATGCCGT
>CAMDDJ010000044.1 GCA_945891385.1 Candidatus Kuenenia stuttgartensis
GAGGATACGCCCCAATGGCTCCGCGAGCGTTCGCCGACCCGTTCGCCTCCCGTCGAGGATGGAGCGATCGGCTCGGGAGGCGGCAAAAGTCGCGTCGCGGGCGAGGATACGCCCCAATTGCTCCGCGAGCGTTCGCCGACCCCCTCGCCTCCCGTCGAGGATGGAGCGATCGGCTCGGGAGGCGGCAAAAGTCGCGTCGTGGGCGAGGATACGCCCCAATGGCTCCGCGAGCGTTCGCCGACCCGTTCGCCTTCCCATGGCTTCCGGCGAGGGTCGAAAGACGGCCGCAGAACCTGCCCCCTTCACCCCATCGATTCGCCGATGGCGAGCAGCTCCTCGGCGTCGAGGAAGGACTGGGGATCGGTGAAGATCCGCTCGATCGCGGCCCGATGGATCTTCATCTTCAGGCCGCCCACGCCGAGTGGCCCGTAGCACAGGGCCGCGCCGTCGACGCGAGCCTTGTCGGCAGAAGCCACGCCGAAGATCCCTGACGGGGGCACGGCATTGAGATCGACGAGCACCCGCGCCCTGCCGGCCGCCGCGCGACCGGCAGGATCGAGCAGGGTCACTCCAGCGGCCCCGGCGGCCACGATCACGTCGGCCGAAGCCACGGCCGCGGCGAACTCGCTGGCAGGCTCGAAGCTGCCCGGAGCGGCAACTGCGGTGAGGCTCGCCGCCACGGTCCTCTCGCGCACCCGGTCGCAGACCGCCTCGGCCCGTTCCCGGCTGCGGGAGGCGACCATCACGCGGACTCCCTTCCCCGCCAGGAGCCGCGCCACACGCTGGCCCACGGGCCCGGTGCCTCCCAGCACCACGGCCGACACAGCCGGGGAAAGATCGACATGCCTTCCGACGCTCACAACCGCGGCGGCGGCGGTGGTATTCGCCCCCGACGGGTCAACAAGCACCCCGACGCGAACCGGCCCGAAGAAGGTCGCCGCCACCCGCGTGGCGACGGCCTCGGCCGCCGCAACGTCGGAGCCCCCGACGAAGATCGCCGAGCTGGCCAGGGCGCTTCCACCGCGGGTGAACATCGCCCCGTGCACGAGCGGCATGACGTTCTCGGCTGTCACGCCGCCGTGTCGCAGCAACACATCGGCCCCGGCATCCACGGCAACGACCGCATCGAACGTGCTTGGCTGCGGATCGCCATCGAGCTGGATCAAGACTCGCTTCGGCATCGCCCCTCGCCCTCCCGCTGCATCGAATGCCCTGCGAGTCACCCGACCGACCCCGCCAAGCCTGCCGGGGCCAGGGATGGCCCCGGCAGGCGCGAAAACTAAAACCCGCGGAACGGATGCGCGGCCTGGTCCTTGCCGGCGATCATTTCCTCGGCGGTCGGCTTGCCGTGCATGGCGTTGGCGATCGCGAGCTTGGTGGCTTCATAGTTGTAGTCGTAGATCTTCTTGTCGTCGGCGGCCTCCCAGTGGATGAACACGCCGCACACGATCACGAGGTTCTCGCAATCGCTCTTGGGAATCACGCCGTCAGCCACGCTGTCGGCCACCGCCTTCGCGACTGCAGCCTGGGCGGGGCCGAACATCTGCACCGCCTGCTTGGCGCCCTTGATCGTCACCTTGGTGATCATCACGGTGGCCGGCTTGACGGCCAGGTTCGGCGTCAGCACGGCCAGCAGGTTCGAGTGCCCCTCGCTCTGCCGAGCCAGGGCGTTTGCGAAGGCCACACCGACGGGCCCGTCCTTGCTGCCGATCAGGAGATCGATGTGCGCGATCTCGTTTCCTTCGCCCGCCAGAGCCTCTCCAATAAACATCGACATACTGATGAATCTCCCTCGAAATGAACTGTCCAACCGGGAAAACGCCGGGGCAGAATACCATTCCCGTGGAAACCGACAACCAAACCGCCGCTCGTCCTCAGGGCTCGCCCAATCCACCCGTTCGGGAGCCACTGGTGGTCGTCGGCGCGAGCGTGCGGGCCATCGCGGAGTCGGCGGCCCGCGCCGGCCGCGACGTCCACGCCGCCGATCTGTTCGGCGACCGTGATCTCCTCGCAGTCGCCCGCAGCTACGCTCGCGCGGTCCCCTATCCCGACGTCTTGCCGCAGCTCGTCGCCGGTTTTCCCGCGGGCCCTTGGATCTACACGGGCGGCCTGGAAAACCATCCCGAAATCATTGCCGAAATCAGCCGGCACCGCCCGCTCGCCGGCTGCACCGTACCGGCGGTTCGCCAGGTTCGCGATCCGACGCAGCTGGGCATCCTGGCCCGAAGCGCGGGCCTCCGGTATCCAGAGACCCGCTTCAGCCCCGGGGCGGTTCCGGTCGACGGCAGTTGGCTCGTGAAGCCCCGATGCTCGGCCGGCGGCCACGGGATCGGCCGATGGCGCGGCCGGCTGGATGACACCCCTGCGGACGATCGCCAGCTCTGGCAGGAGAATGTCCCCGGCCGCCCCTGGTCCGTGGCCATGCTGGTCACGCCTGGCGGCGCAGACCTGATCGGCGCGAGCCGGCAACTGATCGGCAGCCGCTGGACGGCCGCGCGGCCGTTTCATTGGAGTGGCGGTCTGGATATCGACCCTGCGTCGTTGCCTCGGAGTGTCGCAAAGCTCCTCCAGCGGCTCGGCCGGGAGTTGGCGAACGTCCCCGGCCTCGTCGGCCTCGTCGGCGTCGATCTGATCGTCGATCGGCAGCTCGGGCTCACGCTGCTGGAAATCAATCCCCGTCCCACCGCATCGATGGAGTTGATCGAGCGCGGCACGGGCTTGTCGCTGGCGACCGCCCAACTCGCCGCGTGCGGACTCGCGTTGCCAGGCTCTCCCGCCGCCGCCTCGCCACGACGGCAGACCTGGGCCAAGGCCGTCGTGTTCGCCGCGTCCCCGCTCGTGATCGACGAGCGATCCGAGGCCGTACTCGACACGCTTGCCCGCTCCTGGCGGGCCGCCGACGGCCAGCCGGCGATTGCCGATCTGCCGCTTCCGCCGCAGACGATTGCAACCGGTCGGCCGATCTGCACCGTGTTCGCGGCCGGCCCATCCCCGGCCGCCGCCCTGTGTCTGCTGAGGCACCGCGTGCACGAACTGCGGCAGCAGCTGTGTGCCTGAATGACAGGAGTGTTCGGACAACCTCCGCAGAGCGCGAGTGTGCCTGCGGGTCAGCCGGCCATCCGCCGTTCGGCTGGCAGCACATCGAGGGCGTATTGCATCAGATACGCATCTTCCGTGGAGTCTTGGTAGAAGTCCTTGAGCACCGTCGTGGCCCGGAATCCGAGCGAGCGGAAGAAGAGCTGGGCCGGGAGATTGGTCTCCCGCACCTCGAGCATGATGCGGCCCCGGCGATCGGGAGTGAGCTTCGCGAGCAGCTTTTCCATCATGCGAGTGCCGATGCCCAGGCGACGGTGGGAGCGGAGCACCGCGAAGTTGAGCATGTGCAGCTTCGTGCGGTGCAGTTCATAGATCATGAAGGCGACGACGGAGTCGGCCATCTCGGCCACCATGCCAATGCAGTTCCGCTGGCGGAGGCAGCGGGTGAAGTCTTCCTCCGACCAAGGAAACTCGAACGCCTCCCGTTCGATCGTGACCACCTCGGGCATGTCCCGTCGAATCATCCACCGCACATGCACGTTCATCACGCTTTCCTCGAACGTCGTCACGCCTGCTCTCCAACCGGGTTGCTGCTGATCGGAAACGATCACGCCGTCGGCATACTGGCCGGCGACGGCGGCAGACCGTAGCAGGGGCTTCACCACTGGCCAAGGGTGGAATCAGACCGGGGAACAAGGTTTTTGGACCGCTGCGCGGAGGTGGAACAGACCTTGACCCTCCGCGCCGGCCGGTCCTACCCTCCCGCTCCTTCTGGCTCCCGCTCCACGAGCAGCCCAGACCCAACCGCCGGACGCCTGCCCATGGCCGAGTCATTCGTACCGTCCTCGTGCCGCCATCGCGTCGCTGCCCCGCGACCCGCCCTGGTCATCGCCTGCCAGCTGCTGGCAACCGTGCTCCTGGGAGGAGGCTGCGCCGGGCCGGCGATCCGCAGCCAGAGCCCTGAACTCGAGGCACTGGCCCACCTCGAGGAAGGCACGAAGCTCGTCGGCGACTACACGCTCCCCTGGGGACTCAACGCCAAGCGGATCGAGCGACCGGCGCTCGTAACCGGCCTGGCCGACACCGGCAGCGATCCTCCCCCCGGCCCCCAACGAAGCACACTCCTGGCCGACATGCAGGCCCGAGGCGTGCTCGATCCGAACACCCTGCTCGCCTCCCGCTCCACCTCGCTGGCGTGGGTGCACGGCTATCTGCCACCGGGCTGCCGAAAGGGCGACCGGTTCGACATTCTCGTCGAGGTGCCGGCGAACAACGACACGGTCAGCCTGGCCGGAGGCTGGCTGATGGAGACGCGACTCGCCGAGATGGCGGTGATCGGCAACACGATTCGCGACGGCCACGAACTCGGGCTCGGCAAGGGGCCGCTCCTGGTCGATCCCGTGGCCAACGGCACCCTCGACTCGAAGTCGAAGGTTCGGGCCCGGGTGCCGGGCGGGGGTGTCGCGCTCATCGACCGGGAACTCGGCCTCGTGCTCGCTTCCGAGCATCGCTCGTCGGCGATGTCAAAGCGGCTGGGCGACTGGATCAACCGCCGCTTTCACGCCGTGATCCGCGGCTCGAAGCGGGGCGTCGCCACGCCCAAGACCGACCGCTTCATCGAACTCGAGGTGCCGCCGCTCTATCGCCACAACCTGGCCCGCTACGTGCGGGTGGTGCAGTGCGTGGCTGTGATCGAGCCTCCCGAAGGCCGCCACGCCCGGATGCAGCTCCTGGCCCGTCAACTGGAGGATCCCGTCACGGCACCGGCCGCCGCGGTGCGGCTCGAGGCCATCGGCAAGGATGCGATTCCGGTGCTCCGGGCGGCGCTCGATGCCGACGACATCGAGGTTCGGTTCGCCGCCGCCGAGGCGCTGGCCTATCTCGGGGAGTCGGTGGCAGCGACCCACCTGGCCGAAGCGGCGGCGGCGCTCCGCAGCGCCCGGCCCGCCGCCCTCGCGGCACTCTCCGTGCTCGACGACGCCAACGGGATCGACGCGCTCCAGGGGCTGCTCGAGAGCCGCAGCGCCGAAACCCGTTACGGAGCCTTCCGGGCCCTGGCCCGGCTCGACCCCGGCATGCCGCAGGTCCGCGGCGAGCGGCTGGCCGACGCCTGCTCGCTCCACGTGCTCGACGTGGATGGGCCACCGCTGGTGCACGCCACTCGGAGCGACCGGCCGGAACTCGTCTTCTTCGGCGCCGACCATCCGATTTCCCGGGGCCTGAGGGCCGAAGCGGGCAGGTCGATCGTGGTCGTGGTCGATGGACCGCTGGCCACGGTCAGCCGATTCGTGCCCGGCCAGTCGGACAACCAGACGGAAGTGCCCCCCGATGCGCCGAGCATCGTGCGGGCAATCATCGAGCTCGGCGGCGGGTATCCCGACGCCGTTCAATTCCTGCAGCAGGCTGCAGCCGGCCGGTTCCTCCGCAGCCGCCTGGCCTTCGACGCGATTCCAACCGCATTCGATGGCCGGCCAGCCATCCACGAGGAGGCCTCCACCCGCGGAACCGACGACGGTGAGGGCGACGACTCCACTGCCGCCTCGGCCGCCGACCGGGGCTCGGGCGAACCGACATGATCAGCCTCAAGGCCCTCGAACTCTTCGGGTTCAAGAGCTTCGCCGACCGCACACGGTTCGAATTCCCGGCGGGCGTGACCGCGGTGGTCGGGCCCAACGGCTCCGGCAAGTCGAACGTCGTCGATGCCATCAAATGGGTGCTCGGCGAGCAGTCGGTCCGGAGCCTCCGCGGCAAGGAGATGACCGACGTCATCTTCGCCGGGTCGGCCGGTCGCAAGCCGCTCAACATGGCCGAGGTAGCGCTCGTCTTCGACAACTCCACCCGCGAACTGCCGCTCCCGACTGACGATGTGCAGATCATGCGCCGCGTCTACCGCAGCGGTGAGAGCGAGTATCTCGTCAACGGGGAGACGTCGCGGCTGAAGGACATCCGGCAACTCTTCTCGGGCACCGGAGCCGCCACCGAGGCGTACAGCGTGATCGAGCAGGGCCGGGTCGACGCCCTGCTGGTGGCATCGGGCCGCGATCGCCGCATCGTCTTCGAGGAGGCGGCCGGGATCACCCGATTTCGGACCCGCCGCACCGAGGCGCTCCGCCGCCTCGAACGGGCCGAGCAGAACCGTCAGCGGCTGGCCGACATCGTCGGCGAGGTGGCGGCCCGCCTGGAGACCGTTCGCAATCAGGCGGCCCGCGCCCGCCGCTGGCGGAATCTCACCGACCGCCTCCGCATCATGCGAATCGCGGCCGCTCGCCAGGACCTGGCCGGTGCCGATGCCGATGTGGCCGCCGTCGAAGCGGCGCTCACTGCTGATCGGGGTGCCTTGCAGGCCGCGGACGACCAGCGGGCGAGAGTCGGCCGGCAGCTGACTGATCTCACGGCGGCCTTCGAGGCCTGTCAGCCGGCGTTGGCCGCTAGTCGGGCCGACGCGGCCGCCACCGCCCAACGGGCCGCCGCCGCGGCAGCGACTCTGGAGCTCCAACGCAGCAGAGCCGTGGAACTCGACGCGGAGATCCAGCGGGCGACAGCGGCGCTCAGCCAGGCGGTCGCGGCGTCTCGCCAAGCCACGCGGGATGCTGAGGCGGCCCGCGCGACCGCCGACGCGATGCAGGCGTCGCTGGGGGCCATCGAGGCCGAACTGGCCGACTGCGAGCGGGCCGCCGACGGCACCCGCGACGATGCCACGACGGCCCACGCGAGCCTGGCGGCCGCGATCGCGACCGGCCACGATCTTCGCGACCGAGCCGTGCGTCTCGACGCGGCGGCGGAAGCGGCGGCAGCCCGTGCGGCCGCAATCGCCGAGGCGGTCACCGCGGCCCGCGATGCCCTGGCCGTGGCCCAGAGCCGACGCATCCGTCTCGACGAAGCCAAAGCGGCAGCCGAGGGCCACCTCGCCTCGCTCGACATGCGGCTGGCCACGGCGACCAGGGACCTCCAGGCCGCCGACGCGGCCCACCGCGGGATGGCAAGCCGAATCCAGGAGGCCTGGCGGACCCTGGCCGACCACCGGGCCGCCGCGGAGGCCTGTCGGGAGCGGCGGGATGTCCTTGGCGAACTGATCGCTCGGCAGGAAGGGCTCTCCGATGCGGCCCGGCAGCTGCTCGATGATCGTGCGGCCTCGGTGCCGGGTCTCCTCGGCCCGCTGGCCGACCGGATCATGGCGCCGGTGGAATACGCGGCACTCGTCGACATCGCGCTGGGAAAACTCGGTTCGGCGCTTCTGGTGGAAAGACTGGATGATGCGATCGCCTGGTACGGAGCGGACTCGGTCCGGGAACCCGCCGGCCGAATCGGGTTCGTGAGCCTCGATAGCCATGCGGAGCCGTCGGCATTCGACCCCGAGCCGGTGGCCGGGCTGGTGGGGCGGCTCGATCGCCTGCTCGACGCCTCCCGCTCGGCCGAGCCGTCCGCCGCCGCGGAGTCTCCGGCGGAGACATCGACTCCGCCCGATCCCGGATCCGATCCCAACGCCATGCTCGCGCGGCGACTGCTCGGCCATGCCTGGCTTGTCGATCGGATCGAACAGGCCGTGCCGCTGGTCGCATCCGCCCCGGCCGGCACGCTGTTCATCGACCGCGACGGCGCCTGCCTCTCGGGCACCGGTGGATTCGAGGCCGGCCAGGGCAGCGGCTTCGCCGGACAGATCACGCGGCGGAGCGAGCTTCGGGCCCTCGAGATAAGAGCCCGTGAACTCGCCGAGGAGGTCGATCGGGCCACCGCCCAGGTCGCTACGCTGGAGACCGAACTCGAGCAACTCACCCAGGAGGTGCAGGCGGCGCGGGGCCGACGGCAGCGGGAGGCCGATGCACTCCTGGCAGCGCGGGGCGAACTCGACCGCGTCAGCCGCGATGAGCGAGTGGCTGACGAGGCCATCGTCACAGCCGAGGCGGCCCTTCACGAGGCGGAGCGGAGAGCGGTCGACGCCGAGGCGGCCGAACGCGCGACGCTCGCCGACCGCGATGCCGCCCGGCAGGCCGTGCGTGATAGCGAGCGGGAGATCGCCGCTCGGCGGTCGGCGATCGCGACCCTGGAACAGAGCCGCGGCCAGGCGATCGAAACGGTGCAGCGGCTGCGGGTGGCGCAGGCGACCTGCCGGGAGAAGCTCGACCACGCCCGGAACATCGCGGCCTCGATGGCGGCTGCGGCCGGGCGACTGCAGGACGACCTGGCCGTGGCCGAAGCCGCCCGCGGCATCGCGACCGAGCGGCGGCTGATCTGGGAGCGGCAGGTGCTCGCCGCGGGGGCGATCCTGGCCGAGACTGCCTGGACGGCGGAATCCACCGCGGCCGGCCTGGCGCGGCTCGAGGCGGAAGCAGCCGCCCGCGAGGCTCGGCGGCGCGAACTGGAGCGCGAGCTGGATCAGGCCCGCTCAACGGCGGCATCGCTGGCGGAACGCATCCATGCCCGGGAACTCGAGGCGGGCGACGCCCGGCATCATCGCGTGCGGATCGTGGAGCGGATTCGCGACGAATACGACCTCGACATCGAGGCGATCGAGCCTGATGATCCGGCCGCCGATGGCGATGAGCCCCTGCCCACCGACCGGGGTGAACTCGATCGCTTGATCGAAGACCATCGCCGCAAGGTGGCCGGCATGGGCCACGTGAACCTCGAGGCGCTGACCGAAGCCGACGAACTGTCCACCCGGCTGGCCACGCTCGAGGCCCAACTCGCCGACGTGACGTCCGGGCGGGAATCGATCGAGCAGTTGATCGCCCGAATCGACGAGGAGAGCCGGCGGCTCCTGGGCGAAACCATCGAGACCGTTCGCGGCCACTTTCGCGAACTCTTCGAAAGGGTCTTCGGCGGCGGCCAGGCCGACCTGGTGCTCGAGCCCGGTGTCGACCTGCTCGAGACGTCGGTGGAGATCCTGGCACGGCCTCCGGGCAAAGAGCCGCGAAACATCTCGCTGCTTTCGGGCGGTGAGAAGACGATGACCTGCGTCGCGCTCCTGCTGGCGATCTTCCGCAGCAGTCCGAGCCCCTTCTGCGTGCTCGACGAGGTGGACGCCGCGCTCGACGAGGCCAACGTCGATCGGTTCGTCGGCGTGCTCCGCGACTTCATGTCGGCCACGCAGTTCATCGTGGTCACCCACTCCAAGAAGACGATGGCCGCCGCCGGAACCCTCTACGGGGTGACCATGGAGGAGTCGGGGGTCTCGAAGCGGATGGCGGTGCGGTTCGAGTCGGCGGCTGCGACTGCGGCGGTCAGCGTCAGTCGGGCCGCCTGACCCCTTGCACCCGGTGCCACCGGCGCCTTCCGGAAGAACGGCTCAAGTCTCACGACAGGTTCTTTCGATCTACACGGGTGGATGGTCACATCGCGGAGATGTCTGGGGATTCACCTCCCCAAACGTCGCCCGGTGTGCCGCGGGGGGGGAATCCTGCGAATCCAGGCCGGGCACGAGCCTTCACTCCATCGGAGTGAAGGCCGCCCGCGGCCGTTCTCTTGCCCCCCTCTGCGGCCGCGGACCGTCTCGCCGCGGGGGATTGGTGCGACTTCCCCGCGATCACGATGCGTCGCACCACCAGGGGGGCTGTGTTCCGCAGGCCGCAAAGCCGCGGGCTGGCCATGTCGATTCCGGACACGAAAGATCCACATGGAGTCCACGCGATGAAGGTTTTTACGACGGGCCAGGTCGCCAAGATCTGTAAGGTTGCTCCCCGCACGGTGAGCAAATGGTTCGACTCGGGCCGGCTGAAGGGCTACCGCATCCCGGGCAGCCAGGATCGCCGGATCCCGAGGGAGTATCTGATCAAGTTCCTCAAAGAGCATGGCATGCCGCTGGGCGACCTCGAAGACGAGGCGATGGCGAAGGTGCTCCTCGTCGGTCAGGATCAGGTCCTGATCGAGAACGTGAAGCGGCACCTGCCGCTCGAGAAGTCGTTCAAGATTCAGGTGGCCGCCAGCGGATTCGAAGCGGGCATCCAGTCGGAGAGCTTCCATCCCGATTGCATCGTGGTGGATTATTCGATCGGCCGGATCGACGCCCAGCAGATCTGCCAAAATTTGAAGCGGAATCCCGAATACGCCGACACGATCGTGATCGCCCTGCTGCCCGACGACGGGTCGCAGATCACCGTGGACCGGGCCCATGTCAACGAGAGCTTCAAGAAGCCGTTCGACGTGGCCCTGCTCGCCGAGCGGATCCGCACGCTCGTCGGCGCCAAGAAAGAACTGGTGTGAGGCCCACGCCGGCCGGACGCCCAAGACCGGCCGGCGTGCCTCACCTCCGGTGACTCCATGTCCGCGGCCCGGTGCGTTCTCGCGACGCACCGGGCCGTGCGTGTTTTCGGTGCGTGTTTCCTCGGTCTGACCGGTCGCTGGCTGTCCCGAGCAGTGGCGACGTATCCTTGTTCGTATGGAACACCGGACCCGACTCTTCGTCATCGTCGTGGCAGGGCTCACCCTGCTGACCGGCCCGGCCGGGGTCGAGGCTCAGGCCCAGGGCACCTATCCGGTCCTCTCCTGGTACGACGAGTTCGACGGCACAGCCGTCGATCCCACGAAGTGGTCCTTCGAACTCGGCACCGGAAGCCAATACGGCCTCGACGGCTGGGGCAACAACGAACTTCAGTATTACACGGCCCGGACAGCCAACGCCCGCGTGGCGGGCGGCCTGCTGTCGATCACGGCCCGGCGGGAGGCGTATGGGGGACAGGCCTACACATCGGCCCGGCTCACCACCCGCGGCCACTTCGCCCAGACCGGCGGCCGATTCGAGATGCGGGCGGCCTTGCCGCTCGGCCAGGGCCTTTGGCCGGCCTTCTGGATGCTGCCGGCGACCAACGAATACGGCGGCTGGGCTGCCTCGGGCGAGATCGACATCATGGAGGCCCGCGGTCAGCAGCCGAACCGGGTCGTCACCACCATCCACTACGGCAATAGCTGGCCGGGCAACACATCCAGTGGGACGACGCTGACCCTGCCCGCCGGCGGATCGATCGCCGATTTTCACGACTACGCCCTCGAGTGGGACGTCGGCGGCGATCCGGAACTCCGCTGGTACATCGATGGCCGGTTGGCCTGGCAGACGAGCGACTGGTGGACGAGCGGCGGCCCCTACCCGGCGCCCTTCGATGCCCCGTTCAATCTGATGCTCAACCTTGCGGTGGGGGGGAATTTCGTCGGCAGTCCCGATGGGAGTACACCTTTCCCGGCCACGATGAAGGTGGACTACGTACGGGCCTATCAGGCGGCCCCGGCCAATATTCAGATCGACGTGCCGACGGGGGCGAGCCAGACCCAGTTCGACGCCGGCTACGCGCGGATCCTGGCCGCCGACTCACTCCGCAAACTCGGGGGCGGCGATCTCGTGTTTGCGGCCGACAATCACTATTCCGGGCCGACGCTGGTCGAGGCCGGACGGCTGCGGGTCACCACCAGCCGGGCCCTCGCTGACTCGCCGACCGTGGTGTCTGCCGGTGGCACGCTGGCCATTGGCAGCGGAGTTGCGGCTACCATTCCTCAGGTCACGCTTGCGGGCGGCCGGCTCGAGGCGGGAAATCTGACCCTGGGCACGGCCGGAATCCAGCGGCTCGCCATCTCGGCCGGGTCGATCACGGGAACCCCGAGCCTCGCGGTCGAGGCGGGCGGGCGGCTGACGCTTCCCACGGCCAATCGGCTCACGATCGACGTTGGCAGCCTCAGGGTCGCGGAAGCCTGGGGCGGCGGGCTCGTCGATCTTGGAGCGGGAGAAGTCGTGATCGCCGCCGGTGGAATCTCGGCGGCCGACCTCCGGGCAGACCTGCTCGCCGGCCGCAATGGCGGAACCTGGACGGGGTTGAACGGGATCACCTCGGCGGCGGCGGCTGAGAGCAGTGGGGGCGCCCGAACGGTCGGATACCTCATCACTGCCGCAGGTACGACCAGGGTCTCGTACGCGGCTCCGGGCGACACGAACCTCGACGGAACGGTGAACGTGTTCGATCTCGTGCAGATCAACGGGTCGGGAACGTACGGCACGGGTGGCTCGTCTGTGTGGTCGGAGGGCGATTTCACTTACGACGGCGTGACGAATGTCTTCGATCTGGTGGCCACGGGGGGGAGCGGCACCTACGGCCGAGGCGGTTATTTTCCCACCACAGCGAACCAGCTGGCTGTCGCCACCGTACCGGAGCCGGCAGGTTCAGCCTGGCTGGCCGCCGCTCTGGCGGCGGTCGGATTGGCCTGTCGCGGATCGCCGAATCGCGGCCCGGATTCCGAAAACCCCGGACTTGCCTGCCCGGGCCAATCCGGCTAGCATACGAGAGTGAAACAGTTCCGGTTGGTGTTTCACGGCGGTCTTTCCCGCTCTTGATGAGTTGGGAATCCATTTGTGGGAGGGGATTCGATGCTTTGCTGCGTGCTTCGCCACTTCGTCTCGCGCCGTGGGTGTTACGCCGATCGGCACCGGCCCGCCACTCGGGCGGAGTTTGGTCGGCCCGGTTTCACGCTTGTGGAACTCCTCGTGGTGATCGCGATCATCGCCACGCTGATCGGCCTGCTGCTGCCGGCGGTGCAGAGTGCCCGTGAGGCCGCCCGCCGCACGCAGTGCAAGAATCATCTCAAGCAGGTGGGTCTCGCCATTCTCAACCTTGAAAGCGCGACGAGAACGTTTCCGAGCGGCGGCATTACGCCCTACCCGAAGATTGAAGACTATGCCTCGGGTGGTCGCCCGTTCGGTCCCAAGCAGCAGGGACTCTCGTGGGGGTTTCAGGTTCTGCCCTACATGGAGCAGGGCAACGTCCACACGATCATCAACACCGCGCAGATCGCAGGCACGCCGATCCCCGGCTATTTCTGCCCGTCACGTCGCGGCCCGACAAACTACGTCAACACCGACTCGGCCCGGATTTCCAACCAGGGGATTAGCGGGCCGGTTACTTACTGGCTGCAGGACTATGCGGCCGTCCAGCCGGGACCAAGCCGGTCGGAGGATCCCACGCGGTTTCCGACCAGCATCCAACTCACCGCCGGGACGGGTAACACCCTCGGCACCACGCGAGGCTGTTCTGCGGGCTATGGGTTCTGGGGCGCGGGCGCTTCGGTGATGGACTTCACCCCGAAATCGTCCCAGCAACTCGGCAATTCCTACACCGGATTCAAGGGTGTGATCGTTCGCAGCAGCTACTTCAACAAGGGTGGAGCGGCCACGGAACTCCGCTACGATCCGGTCGTCAAGATCGGCAAGATCTCCGACGGCACGAGCAAGACGATGATGATCTTCGAGAAGCGGCTTCGCAGCGGCGGCGGTGCGACCAGCCGCCAATCAGACGACGACGAGGGCTGGGCCTCGGGCTGGGACTACGACACGGTCCGCTCGACCTACTGCCAGCCCCATGCCGACTCAGCCCAGGAGGTCACGGGCACCAACGCGAGCTTCATGACCCCCGGGGCCGCCCACGCGGCCGGCTTCAATGCCGTCTTCGCCGACGGCTCGGTGACGACGCTCGACTATTCGATCGACATCGAGACCTTCAACCGGCTCGGGCATCGCAGCGACGGTGAGGTCGTGAACGTCGACCGCTGAGCCCCGGCGTCGATCATGCTTCACACGCCTGCCTTCCAGAGGAGATCCTCGCCGTGCCTCGTTTCGTCGTCTGCGCTCCCTACGCCCTCGTGATGCTGCTGGCTTCGAGCGCCGCCGGCCCGGCAGCGGCCGCCGACCCGGACTTCGGCGACCACTCCTCTCAGACGCTGACCACGAAGGCCTGGCAGTCGCTCGAGCGGGGTGATCTCGCCGAGACGCTGGCGTTCACTGCCAAATGCCGAGAGCTCTACGCGGCGGAAGCGGCCAAGCAGCAGCAGGAACTCACCGGGTTTCTTCCGGCGGAAAAGGGGCACGATGCGTGGGCCCTCAACGACGTCGGCAGCTGCTGCTTCGTCGAGGGCCAGGCCTTGGAAAAGGCGGGCCGCAAGGCCGACGCCATCACTGCCTACCGCCGGCTCGTGGATGACTACGGGTTTGCCCAGTGCTGGGACACCCGCGGCTGGTTCTGGCAGCCCGCCAAGGCGGCCCAGGACCGGCTCGACGTGCTCGAGTTCGACACCGCGATTGCGGAGTGACCCGGGGATGCCTCACCTGCCCTTGCGCCGTGCCGTCGCGGTCGCCGTCTGGCTGCTCCTCGTGAGCGCTGGCTGGGCTCCCGCCCGCGGCTGGGCCGGTGAGGTCCGCGTGGTCGGAGATCCGGCCACGGGCTTTCAACTGCTTCGCGATGGAAAGCCCTTCGTGATCCGGGGCGCCGGCGGCACGACCGAACTCGCCACGCTCGCGGCCTGCGGCGGCAATGCCATTCGCACCTGGGACGCCGCCTCGGCCGAGCGATTCGAGCACGGCCGCAGCCTTCTCGACGCGGCTCAGGAACACGGCATCGCCGTCATGGTCGGCCTCTGGCTGGGCCACGAACGGCATGGGTTCGATTACCGGGATCCAGCCCAGCTCGCGAAGCAACGCGCGGAGGTGGAAGCCGCAGTGCGGCGGCTGAAGGGCCACCAGGCGGTGCTCGCCTGGGGCCTGGGCAACGAGATGGAAGGGCCCGGCGGCCCGGGCGACTCGCCCGCCATCTGGCAGGAGGTGGAACATCTCGCCCGCCTGATCAAGGCGATCGACCCTGACCATCCCGTGATGACGATCGTCGCCAACGTCAATCCGGCCAAGTTGGCCGCGATCCAGAAGCATGCCCCGTCGATCGACATTCTGGGAGTCAACGCCTACGCCGATGCGGCCCGTATCGGCGACAAGCTCCGCGACGCCAGTTGGAACAAGCCCTACTGCATCACGGAATTCGGGGTGGCCGGCCCCTGGGAATCGCCCCACACGGATTGGAACGCGCCGATCGAGCCGACGACTCGGGAGAAGGCCGCCCAGACGTTCGTCGCCTGCCGCCGGATCATGGAGGACGAGGGCCGTTGCCTGGGGAGTTACGCCTTCCTCTGGGGAAGCAAGCAGGAGGCGACGGCCAGCTGGTTCGGCATCCTCTTGCCCACCGGCGAGAAGACGCCGCGGGCCGACGCGCTGGCGCGGGCCTGGACGGGCGACTGGCCCAAGGATCGAGCGCCAGTGCTCGAGGAGATCGACATGCCGATGGCGGGCCGGCACGTCGGGCCGGGCGCTCAACTCGAGATTCAGGCGCGGTATCGCGATCCGGAGGGTGCTCCGCTCGCCTACCGGTGGGACGTTCGCGAGGAAAGCAGTGACAGACGGGAGGGAGGCGATGCCGAGCGGCCTCCAGCCCTGGTTCCAGATGCGGTCGAACCGGCCGAGACACCGGGCCGGGCGACGCTGACGACGCCGCTCCGGCCGGGCAAGTACCGGCTGTTCGTGACGGTGCTGGACGGAACAGGCTCTGGCTGCATGGACAACTGGGCTTTTCATGTCGATTCCGAGCATTGAACGACGGACCGGATTCGACGCCGCCGGACTCCCGGCCGGCGGATGTGAATTCACCGAGATGGACGGCGAACGGTATGCGCTGATTCGCGGCGTCGAACGGCTGCCCCCGTTTCTGATGAATGTCGTCAGCGACGGCGACGCCTGGCTCTTCGCCGGGAGCAACGGCGGCCTTACGGCCGGCCGACGGGATCCCGACGGGGCGATCTTCCCCTACCGGCCTGCCGACCAGATTCTCCACGAGCCCACGAGCAGCGGCGTCGTCTGCGTGCTCCGGACCGACGGCGAATGCTGGGAGCCATGGGCTCGCGGAGCCGTGTCCCCTGAGGTGACGCGGACGCTCGGCAAGCACGAACTCGGCTGCCGCGTGGTCTACGAAGAGACACACCTGCGACTCGGCCTGCGGTGCCGCTGGATCCTGGCCGGCTCCGCAGAATTCGGCCTCGTGCGGCACTGCCGAATCGAGAATCTGCTGCCACGCCGGCGGAGGATCGACCTGCTCGACGGCTGGCACCGGATCCTGCCGCCGGGTGTGGGCGAGCATGTCTACGCCCGGTTCAGTTATCTCGCCGCAGCCTACATGCGGCACGAGATCCTGCTGCCGAGCGGCCTGCTCGTCTCGGCCCTCAACGCCGCGATCAGCGACCGACCGGAACCGGCCGAATCGCTCCGGGCCGCCGTCGCCTGGTCGATCGGGCATCGCGCCCCGCGCCGGCTGGTGACCGATCGCCAGGTGGATGCCTTCCGGCTCGGCCGCGAGGTGCACGAGGAAACGTCGGACCGCGGTGGATTTGGCTGCTACCTCGTGCGGGATGCAATCGACCTGCCGGCCCACGGCAGTCAGGAGTGGTTCGTGGTCGCTGACACCGGTCGCGACCACGCCGCGGTCGTCGATCTCGATCGCCGCCTGGCGGCCGAGCAGATCGGCCCGGCGGAGATCCGGGCCGCCCTCGGCCGTGAGACCGCCGGCCTGCGGGCGCGGGTTGCCGCGGCGGACGGGCTGCAGTGCACCGCCGACGGCGTGGCGACCGCCCACCATGCCTCCAACACGCTCTTCAACATCATGCGGGGTGGCGTGCCCGCGGCCGGTGGCCGCTGCCCGCCCGGCGACCTCGAGGCCTTCCTCGGCTCCCGCAGCCAGACGGTTCTCGCGCGGCATCGCGAGTGGGCGGCCGCAGCCGGGGGCCGAGATCTCGACGTCGTGGCCGCGGAGGCTGCCGACCGGGGCGACCCGCAGTTGGAACGCCTCGTGCGGGAGTATCTCCCGCTCTGCTTCAGCCGGCGGCACGGGGATCCGAGCCGTCCCTGGAATCGGTTCTCGATCGAGACGAGCGACGATGCAGGCCAGCCGATCTGCGGCTATGCGGGCAACTGGCGGGACATCTTCCAGAATTGGGAGGCCCTGGGGCATTCGTTCCCCACGCTCCTACCGGGCATGGTGGCGGTGTTTCTCAACGCCTCGACGGCCGACGGCTACAACGCCTACCGCATCACTCGCGGCGGCATCGACTGGGAGGTGCCCGACCCGGCCGACCCCTGGAGCCACATCGGGTATTGGGGCGATCATCAGATCGTCTATCTGCTGCGGCTGCTGGAGGCGCATGAGCGATTCTGGCCGGGGCGTCTGGCGGCCGACCTCAATCGGCAGATTCATGCCCACGCCGTGGTGCCCTACCGGATCGCCGGCTTCGATCAACTCGTCCACGACCCGCGGCACTCGATCAGCTTCGAAGCGGAGGTGCATCAGCGGCTGGTCGCGAAGGCCGCGACGAACGGGGGCGACGGGCGGCTGCTGGCCGGCCCCGACGGCGAGCCGCTGCTCGCCTCGCTGGCCGAGAAACTCCTCGTGCCGGCGATCGTGAAGCTCACGAACCTCGTGCCGGGCGGGGGCATCTGGCTCAACACCCAGCGACCCGAGTGGAACGACGCCAACAATGCCCTGGCCGGCTGGGGCCTGTCGGTGGTCACCGTCTGCCATCTCCGCCGCTATCTCGCCTTCCTCGATCGGCTGCTCACCGCCGCCCCCGATTCGACGGTCGTGCTCGCGGCTCCAGCGGCAGAACTGCTCGACGGGGTCGCCGGCGTGCTCCGCGACGGCGGCGACGCGGGGACAGTCTTCGAACGGCTCGGCCGGGTCGGTGAGACGCATCGCGACGCGGTCTACGCCCTCGCCTTCGCGGAGCCGCCACGGAATCCGGGCGACACCCGCGTGGCCACCGCAGTGGTGCGCAGCGCCCTGGCCCGGGCCATCGACCTGCTCGACGAGACGATCCGGGCCAACCAGCGGCCCGACCAGCTCTTCCACGCCTACAACGTGCTCGAGCTCGTCGATGGTCAGCCGTCGTTCCGCCGGCTCGAGCCGATGCTCGAAGGCCAGGTGGCCGTGCTCTCGAGCGGGCTGCTCGCCGACCGGGAGGCCGAGGCGGTGCTCGCGGCGCTGCGCCGCAGTCCGCTCTACCGGCCCGACCAGCGGAGTTACCTGCTTCAGCCCGACCGAGAGGCGACGCCCTTTCTCGACCGCAACCGCCTGCCGGCCGATTGGCGGCAGCGGATACCGGCCCTCGCCACGCGGGCCGACGCGGGGGAACAGTCTGTGATCGTGCTCGACGGGAGCGGCGGAGCCCACTTCCACGCTGGCTGTAGCAACGCCCAGGATCTCGCCGCTCGCATCGATGCCCTGGGGGACGACGTGGCGGCCGATCGGGCCGCCGCGTTGGCACTCTGGGAGGAGCTCTTCCACCATCGGCAATTCACGGGCCGCAGCGGCACGTTCTTCGGCTTCGAGGGGCTCGGCAGCATCTACTGGCACATGGTGGCCAAGCTGCTGCTGGCGGTGCAGGAATGCCACGGCCGGGCAGCGGGAGCGGCCCGCGCGGAGTTGGCAGCCGCCTACCACCGGATTCGCGACGGCCTGGGCTTCCGCAAGTCGCCCGCCGAATACGGGGCCTTCCCGACCGACGCCTATTCCCACACGCCCCGGCATGCCGGCGCCCAGCAACCGGGCATGACGGGCCAGGTGAAGGAAGAACTCCTGACGAGGCTCGGTGAATTCGGAGTGCTCATTGAAGCGGGCCGCGTGCGATTCGCGCCCGAACTCCTGCCCGCCGAGGAGATCCTCACGGAGCCAAGCCGGCTCGAATACCGCGACGCCGCCGGGCAGGAGGCGTCGATCGACGTGCCTGCCGGAGGCGTCGGGTTTCTGGTCTGCCAGGTGCCGGTCGTCTACCGGTTTGGGGCCTCCCAGGCCGGGATCACGGTCTTCCGCGGCGGGAAGGCCGAGCGACTACTGGGTGATACCCTTCCGGCCGAGGTGGCCGGGGAGATCTTCCGCCGCACGGGGACGGTGACGGCGATCGACGTCGCGATTTCGGGAGACACGGCATGACGGCCAAGGCGGGGGTTCGGCAGGATGACTCCGGGATGAGGCTCTCGCTCGGGGAGAAACTGGGCTACGGCCTGGGCGACACGGCGAGCAATTTCGTGTGGGCGCTCATGATGAACTTCATCATGTATTTCTACACGGACATCTTCGGGATCACCGCCGCCGCCACCGGCACGATGCTCCTGGTCGCCCGGGCGACCGACGGCCTGTTCGACTTCTTCGTCGGAGCCGTCGCCGACCGCACCCGGACCCGCTGGGGCAAGTTTCGTCCCTACCTGCTCTGGCTCTGCGTGCCCTTGGCCGTGGTGTTCGTCGCCGCCTTCACGACGCCCGCGGCGGCCGACCCGGTCAAGCTGGCCTATGCCTGGCTCACCTACAACCTGCTGATGCTCCTCTATTCGGCGATCAATATTCCCTACGGTGCCCTCTCGGGCGTGATGACCGACGACCCGCTCGAGCGGACCAGCCTCAACGCCTGGCGGATGGGGCTGGCCCAGGTCGGCGGCATCATCGCCAACACGAGCTTCCTCTGGCTCGTGGCCCGGCTCGGCGGCGTCGCTCCCGGGCTCGATGAGGCCCAGAAAATCGCTGCCCAGCAGCTCGGCGCCCAACGGACGGTGACGCTGTTTGCCGCCCTGGCCGTCGGGCTCTTTCTGGTGACGTTCTTCACGACCCGGGAGCGGATCCAGCCGCCCCCGTCGCAGAAGGTGGGCCTCGGCCAAGACCTGCGGATGCTCCTGGCCAACCCCCACTGGCTGATGATGTTCGTGGTGGGAATCGTGAACATCACCTTCGCGGTGATCCGCGGGTCGGCCGGGATCTACTATCTCAAGAGCTATCTCGGCTGGGCCGAAGACGACGGCAAGATCGCCGCCTTCTTTCTCGTGGGCGGGCTGGCGATGATCGCCGGGGCGATGCTCACCCGGCCGATCGTGGCCGCAGTCGGCAAGAAAGCCGCCTTCATCGGGAGCATGCTCTTCGTGGCGGCCACCGCCCTGCCCTTCTATCTGATCCAGCCGGGCCAGTGGGTGCTCGTGTTCGTGTTTCACGTGCTCGGCATGCTGGCCGCCGGCGTCAACGCCACGCTCTACTGGACGCTCCTGGCCGACACGGCCGACTTCGCCGAGTGGAAGTTCGGAGCCCGCTCGACCGGCCTTGTCTTCTCGGCCACCACCTGCGCCCAGAAGGCCGGGATGGGCATCGGAGCGGCGATCGCCGGCATGATCCTCGACCGCGCGGGATACGTGGCCAACCAGGTCCAATCGGCCACGGCGCTCCAGGCGATCGTGCTGATGATGAGCCTGATCCCGGCGGCCGGGCTCGCCGTCCTGGCGGCCGCCTTCTCGGGCTACGGCCTTTCCGAGCGGCTGTGCGGCGAAATCCGCACCACGCTCGCCGAGCGGCGGGCCGAGGCCGGATCACAGCCCCGCTAGGCGGAGCGCCGGCTCCGGCTGCTCGAGGCCGGCCGGGGTTGATTTCACCAACCCCGTGAAGGCGGTTTCCCGCTCTTGGTGAAACTGTTACGGGCTACTTTCCCAGCGCTGGTGAAGTGTTGATTTGGGACTTGCCCGGGCTTGAAGTGGGAAATCTTTGTTTTCGGCCGTGATTCTCGGCTTCATCAGGGGTTCCGGCGGGAAAAACGCAGCCCCATCGGCCATTCGGCACGGAAGTTGCAACTGTTCCAGGTGTGGGGCGGGGGTACCGCCCGAATTCCAGGCTCATGTCGCTGCCTGCGGCGGCTCGTCTCATCCACGTTCAAAGGGGAACAACACCATGCGTCGCTCACTTCGGATTTCGGTTCTCGCCGCCGGACTCGCCCTGGCTGGCATCGCCTCCTCGGCCGTCGCCGACGGCTGGCAGGGCTTCATGAACGTCTTCAACAATGCGGCCGGCAGCCAGGGAAGCTACGTGTTCGGCAGTGGCTGGGGCCTCGGCGACGTCAAGACGACCGTTGTCACCTCCAACCCCGGCACGATCATCGGCGACCAACTCCGACTCCAGCCGAACTTCAATACATACACGAACTCACTGACTCAAACCGACGCTGACCGGGCCTTCTGGACCGATAGCACCGATGGAGGCGTGACCCCCGGCCCCAATGGCAACAAGTGGATGGAGGCCAACTCGTTCGTCGAAACCAACCCGATCACCGCTGCGAGCTACACGCTCCAGGGCACGGTCGATGCCAACGACCTGAATACGGACCTGTACTCGGCCGAGGCCTTCATCAAGGTGCTCGACCCCAACCAGGGCTTCGCGACGGTTCTCAATGACCGCGTCGCCCTGCCGGCCTCCGGGCCGTTCCTCGTCACTTCAAACCTGTCCCTCTACCAGGGGTTGCTGCTCCAGACCGGTTTCACGGTCAACGGCCTCAACGCCAATCCGGTGAATGAGGTCGCCTATGGTGGCGTGTCGGTGACGCTCGTGCCCGAGCCGGCCTCGCTCGGCCTCGCGGCAGTCGGGCTGGCCGGCCTCGTGAGCTTCCGCCGGAGGTCGCGACGGTAAACCAGGCTCATCCGCCCTCCCCTCTGAATCCCACGGCGGCCCCGGTTTTCCCTCGCGGAAAGCCGGGGCCGTTCGCTTGCATCAGTCGCAGGTCGCCGCTAAGATTCACTGAGTGAAACAGTTTCGGTTGCTGTTTCAGTGGTTTGCGGGTGGGAACTTCAGTCGGCCGAGTCATCGTTATGGCCAGCGTCCGAGCCATCGCCGCACAGCTCAATGTGTCACCCGCGACGGTGTCGCGGGTGCTCAACAACCACCCCGACGTCGATGAAGCGACCCGGGAGCGGGTGTTGTCCCGGATCAACGAGCTCGGTTACGTGCCCCGGATCGGCCGCCGGATCACCAATGTGATCGCCCTGGCCTATCCGGATGAGCCGGTCCGCAGCGAATACGGCGCGTTCGAGCCGGCCCTTCTGAGCGGCATCATGCGGGGGCTTGAGGAGCAGCAGTTCGACCTCAAACTGTTGAGCATCCGCCGCGACAAGTCGCCCGACGAAACCTACACCCAGTTCTTCATCCGCAAGGGTATTCGCGGCGTGATCCTGCGGTGCTTCCGCAACAACCGCTCGACGATCTGCCGAATCGCAGCCGAAGGGTTTCCGTCCCTGGTCGTGGCGGCCGAATTCGACGAGCCGGAAGTGAACTTCATCCGGGCCGATTCCTACCCGAGCAGCCGCCAGGCGGTCGAGCATCTGCTCAGCCTCGGCCATCGGCGGATCGCCCTGGCGATGCACAACGTGCCCGACTCCGACCACGCCGATCGCCGCCGCGCCTACGACGACGCGCTCTACTGCGCCGGGATCAAACTCGACCCGGCGCTCGTGATGGAGCTGCCGGCCAGCCTGTCGTCGGGCGAGCAGGTGCTCGACACGATGATCGGCCTCGACGACCCCGCCACGGCGATCTTCGCCACCAACCCGATGACCACGCTGGGCATCATGCGGCGGGCCCAGGAGCGGGGCATCGACGTGCCCGCCCAAATGTCCGTCGTCGGCGTGGACGACAGCGACGTGCGAACCCACGTCTGGCCGCGGCTCTCGGCGGTCACGCAGGATGCCTCGGCTCTTGGGCTGGAAGCGGCCCTCTGGCTCACGCAGGCCATCACCACAAACAAGTCTCGGGCGGCCTGCCGCCGTACAATTGCTACGAGTTTCGAAGTCAACGGCACGACGGGGCCGGTGGCCGCGAAGTCGGCGCGGCGGCCGAGGGGGAGCGCGGAGAAACATCGCGAGTCGGCGAGTTGATTCAGGCGGAAGGGCCGACACATACGACAGGCTGAGACGTCCGGCGAGCGAAACACGGGCCGGGTTCGAGGTCACTACGGGTTGCGATGGTCGGGGCAGGCAGGGGAACAAAACACACGCCGTGAGGTAGCGACCGGACTCGTTCGGCACCCGTTACGGCGACAGGGTACTGACGGTTTTTCTAGGTGGAGGAACTCTACATGCGGAAGCATTTTTTCTTTCTGGCAAGCATTGCGGTTGCGGCCTTGTCCCTGGCATCCACGGGCCACGCCGGCACGTGGGCCGGCTATATGAACGTCTTCGACAAATTGCCCGACGGTTCGCAGGGCGGGTATGTGTTCGGGAGCCCCTGGGGGGTGCCTGATCTCAAGACCACGCTGATCGCCACGCCGGGCACGGGCACGACCATCGTCAACAACTCGATGGAACTCTTCCCCAACTACAACACCTACAACGCGTCGGATCCGTTCTGGGCGGATGGAGCCGTGGGCAACAAATGGATGGAGGCCAACACCTTCGTCGAGCAGGCCAACCTCACCCAGGAATCGGTCACCTTCACCGGTCGGGTCGATGCCTACACGCTCTCGTCCGACTACACGGCCGAAGCCTTCATCAAGGTGCTCGACCCCGCGAACGGCTACAGCACGTCGCTCTTCGAGCGGCAGAACCTTTCGGGCCAGACCGAGTGGTCGCTGACGGCCGACACCTTCTTCTTCACCGGCCAGCTTCTCCAGATTGGCTTCTCCGTTTCGGGTGTCAACGCCAACCCGGCCGCCATGGCCACCCTCGGCAGTGTGCGAGTGACGACGGAACCTTCGCCGGAGCCTACGCCGATCGACTGGAAGGGCTACATGAACGTCTCCGAATTGACGCCTCAAGGCGGCAAGGGCGGCTACATTTTCGGCAGCACCTGGGGCGTGCCCGACCTACAGACCACGGTGGTCACCCCACCGAGCCTGACGCTCGACGACAACCAGCTCATCCTCGCCCCCAACTTCAACGCCTACACCGATGCGGTGAACAACACGGGCACCGTGGCAGGCCCCGAGGCCCGAGCCTTCTGGACCAACAGCACCGACGGCGGAATCACCGCCGGCCCGCTCGGGAACAAGTGGATGGACGGCCTTTCGTTCGTGGAAGACAACATCACGGCCGAGACGGATGGCGATTTCAACGGCCGAGTCGACGCCTACACCCTCTCCTCCGACTATACGGCCCAGGCCTTCATCAAGGTGCTCGATCCCGCCAACAACTACTCCGAGAGTTTCTCGGCCTACGAGAATCTCTCCGGCCAGAGCCAATTCTCGCTCACGGCCGATCTCAGCCAGTTTGTCGGCCAGATCCTCCAGCGGGGCTTTCAGGTTTCAGGCATCAACGCCAACGTGGCCAACGCCGCGACCGCCGGAAGCGTGACGGTGACGACGTTTCCCGGAATCGACCCTGGCGTGATCGTGATCGATGTGGCCAGCGGCAGCCAGACCCAAGCTCAGGCCGGCTACGCCACGATCGCCACCGCCACGTCGGTCACCAAGACCGGCGCTGGCACGGTCGTATTCGACGCGGCCAACGCTTACACCGGCCCGACGACGGTCTCCGCAGGCACGCTCCAGGTGGCCAACGCGAATGCCGTCGGCGGCAGCAACGTCACGGTCGACACCGGAGCCACCCTCTCGGTCGCTTCCGGGACCACGATGAAAGCCCCGGCCGTGATCGTCGACGGAGGCACGCTCGCAGCCTCGACGCTGGCCGTCAACTCGACGACCGGGATCACCTCGCTGGCGATCAACGCCGGCAACCTGGCTGGGTCGCCCGCGGTGACGGTCGGCAGCGGCGGAACGATGTCGCTCGTCCAAGACGCCCGCGTCAGCGTGGCCGTCGGGAGCCTTGCGATCACAGAGGGCTCGGGCGGCGGCCGGCTCGACCTCGGGGCAGGCCAGGTAGCCGTGGCGGCAGGCGGCATCTCCGCCGCCGACCTGCGGGCCGATCTTCTCGCCGGTCGCAACGGCGGCGCCTGGAACGGCACGAGCGGCATCATCTCGAGCGCTGCGGCGGCCTCTGGCGGCACCCGCACGGTCGGCTACCTGATTGGCGGCGACAGCTCGGCGACCGTCTCCTTCGCCGCTGCCGGCGACACGAACCTCAACGGCCAGGTCGACGTGTTCGACCTCGTGTCGGTCAACAGCTCCGGCAAGTACGGCAGCGGCACCGCCTCGGTCTGGAGCCAGGGCGACTTCAACTACGACGGCGTGACGAGCGTATTCGACCTCGTGTCGATCAACGGCTCGGGCGCCTACGGCCGCGGCAACTACTTCCCGGCCGCCCCGACCGTGGCAGGTGGCCTCGCGGCCGTGCCCGAGCCAGGGTCGCTCGGCCTGCTGGCGGCGGGTCTCGTCGGGCTGGCTGCCGCCCGGCGGCCACGCTGCCGCTGAAACTCGGTCATCGATCGCAGGTCGGGGGCGGCGGATCCCGTCGCCTCCGGCCTGCTGTCTGATCATCCATCGCGGGCTGGCTGCTATCATCGCCCGTATGAGCGATGCCTCCCAACCTCAACTCCGGATGATCGACGTCGGCGGCAAGCCGGTCACGCTGCGGACTGCCCGGGCCTCGGCCCGGCTCACGGCAGCGGCAGCGACGGTCGCCCGGATCCGGTCTGGCTCGCTCGACAAGGGCGATGCCCTCGGGGCCGCCCGGCTGGCCGGCATCATGGCTGCCAAGCGAACGAGTGAGATCGTGCCCCTCTGCCACCCGCTGCCGCTGGAGGCGATCGACGTGATGATCGACGCCGCGGCGGCAGACCATGTGCGGATCGATGCAACCGTACGGGCGACCGCCCGCACAGGCGTCGAGATGGAGGCCCTCACGGCCGCCATGGCCGCGGCCCTCACGATCTACGACATGGCTAAATCGATCGATCCGGGCATGACGGTGGAGCAGATTCGACTCGAAGAGAAGACCGGCGGCATCCACGGCGACTTCCACCGCGATGCCAGTGGGTAAGATGCCAGGTCGGGGTTTCCGGGCGGTGGCCAACTGGTACACGGGCTCACCAAGCAGTGCGAAAAGGGCTTACACGGTCGGGGTTGCCCGTGCCCCGAGAGCCGGCCTAGGACACCAGCGCAGCCCGGAGGGCGCAGCGCTGGTTCCTCGGAGTGAGCGCAGGGCACGGGCCCCGATCCGCTGCCGGCGGCTTGGTCGGCCCGACGCGAACGTCCGGCGA
>CAMDDJ010000045.1 GCA_945891385.1 Candidatus Kuenenia stuttgartensis
CAACGCCTACGCCTACGCCTACGCCTACGCCTACGCCTACGCCTACGCCTACGCCTACGCCTACGCCTACGCCTACGCCTACGCCTACGCCTACGCCTACGCCTACGCCTACGCCTACGCCTACGCCTACGCCTACGACGCCTACGCCAACCGACGGGGCCGGCGGCACGCTGGCCACCGCCACGCCGATCAGCTTCGGAACGCCCGCGGAAGACGTACTCGGGACGGCCGGCGACGTCGATTACTGGACCTTCGACGTGGCGGTTCGTGGCTCCTACGTGGTCTCCCTGGCCTTGTCTGGCGAGACGTCCGTTCGGCATCGGCTCCTCGCGCCGACGGGGGCGACCCGCTCGAGCGGCACGTCCAGCGGCGGCACGAGCCGGCTCACCACCACGCTCTCCCCCGGGAGATATGCGGTCGTGCTGGAAGCAGCCGATGGCAGGAGCACGACGAAGACTCCCTACCGGCTCACCGTGACGCCGCTCTCGTCCGGCGCGGCGATCGCCGGCGAACCCACGGCGGGCACCCCGGTGCTGCGGGGAGCCGACGTCTCGTTGGCCTCGGCGTTCCGCCTCGTGACGACAGCCAGCGACGAGACTTCCCTGATCGTGAGTCCGAGAACCCGCAGCCTGCGGCCGGGAACGCCGCAATCGGTGATGCCATCGTTGGCCACGTTCTCCGCGCTCGCAACGGGACCGTGGCCTGGTCGACCCTGAGGCGGCTATCCTGCGGGGGCCGTTTCGTTCGACCCTCCCGGAGCGCCGCTGCACGTGACCACCCCTCTGCTTGAAACCCCGCTCTGCGCCTGGCACTCCACCCACGGCGGCCGGATGGTCGATTTCGCCGGCTGGCGGATGCCGGTTCAGTACGACTCGATCGTCGCGGAGCATCTGGCGACGCGGCAGGCGGCCGGCATGTTCGATGTCTCGCACATGGGCCGGCTCGGCGTGACCGGCCCGGAGAGCGGCGGCTGGCTCGAGTCGCTGCTCACCCGCCGCGTTGCCGACCTCGGCGTCGGCCAGGTCCGCTACACCCTGGTCACGAGCGACGAGGGCCCGCGGGGTGTCACCATCCTCGACGACGCCCTCGTCGCCCGCGAAGCCGACGCTCCCGATGGATCACCGCGGTTCTCCCTGGTGGTCAACGCCAGCAACCGGGAGCGGGTGGTGGCCTGGCTGAGGAGCCGGCTCCCGACCGTGGGTGTTTCGCTCGCCGACCACACGTTCGAGACGGCGATGCTCGCCGTGCAGGGACCGCTCGCCGTCGCGATCGTCACGCAGCTGTGTTCGGCTGCCGACGCAGCTGCAATCGCCGCGCTGCGAAGCTATCGGGCCACCGCCGCGGCCGTGGCCAGCCGGCCTGCGGCGGTCAGCCGCACCGGCTACACGGGCGAGGACGGCTTGGAACTCGTCGTGGCGGCCGCCGATGCCCTGCCGGTCTGGGAGGCGATCATGGCGGCCGGAGCAGCCCGTGGCCTCCACGCCTGCGGGCTGGGAGCCCGCGACACGCTCCGGCTCGAGGCCGGCATGCCGCTCTACGGACACGAACTCACGGCCGACAGCGATCCGTTCGCGGTCGGATTGGGCTTTGCCATCACCCTGAACGCAGCGGATGGTACCCCGCGGAGCTTTCCCGGGGCCGAGCCGCTCCGACGAATGCGGGCCGAGCCCGATCCGCGGGTCAGGATCGGCCTGGTCTTCGACGGCAAGCGGGCGGCACGCGAGTCGGCAGCGGTCACGAGGGTGGCTCGGCCCGACGCGGTGGTCGGCGTGGTCACCAGCGGCAGCTTCTGCCCGACGCTCGGCTCGGCGGCTGCGATGGCGGTCGTCGACCGAGCCGTGGCAGAGGAGGGAGGGCCGCTCGATGTGATGATTCGCGACACCGCCTGCCGGGCCACCGTCACCCCCCTGCCCTTGTACCGGCGGCTGGCCTCACAAACCTGAGACGATCCGGTATCCTCTTCGCGAAGAGCGTCCCTGGCATGTCAGGGAGGCTCCTGGTTTCCGACCCTGGAGCGAGCAATGGCTGCGGACCTGAGATTTGCCAAGACCCACGAATGGATTCGGCCCGAGGGCGACGGCCTGGCCACCGTCGGCATTTCAGCCTACGCGGTCGAGGCGCTCACCGACCTCGTGTTCATGCAGTTGCCCGAGGTGGGCCGCAAGGTGAAGGCGGGCGAGTCGATCGGTGAGATCGAGAGCGTCAAGGCGGTGAGCGACTTCTATGCCCCGGTCTCCGGCGAGATCGTGGAGGTCAACCAGGCGCTGCCGAATGCCCTCGAGACCCTGGGTCAGGATCCCTACGGGGCCGGGTGGCTCGTGCGGATTCGGCCCGACGATGCCGCCGAGGCGGCCGGCCTGCTCGACGCCGCCGCCTATGATTCGCTCGTGAAGAGCCAGCCCCACTGATCGGCGTCATGAGCCTGCTCGTTCCCGCCTCGCCAGGTAGGCACTGTTCATGAGTGGGCTGATCGCGTGGTGGGACGAGCCGGCCAGCGGCCCCGATAACATGGCTGCCGACGAATTGCTGGCCGCGGAGTCGCTCCGTCTGGATCGGGTTCTCGTGCGGATCTATCGGTGGTGCGAGCCTGCGGTTTCTCTCGGGGGCTTTCAGCGCCTGGCCGACGCCCGTCGCTGCGTCGCCATTGCCGGCCTGCCACTCGTACGCCGGCCCAGCGGTGGCGGGGCCATCGTCCACGGCAGCGACCTCACGTATGCCGTTGCCGTGCCTCGCGGCCATCCCTGGGGCGGCGATCCGCAGAGGCTCTACGACGTGTTTCACGAGTCGTTCGCGGACCTGCTGCGGGAGCGGGGCATCGCGGCCACGCGTCATCCGGGCCGCGATCCGGGAGCTGGCGACGAGTCGAGGTTTCTCTGTTTCGATCGCCGAGCTCGGGGGGATCTGGTGGTGGAAGCGGGCGACCTGCCGGACGGGCACAAGATCCTGGGGAGCGCCCAGCGCAGGCTTCAGGCTGCCGTGCTTCAGCATGGCAGCCTGCTGCTCGACCGGCCGACCGCCCCGGGCGAGTCCGGCCAGCACCCGGGACTGCGGGACCTGGCGACCAGCGAGGTGGGCCCGCTCCGTCCCTTGGTCGCCAGCTGGCTCGAGCGAATCGCGCGTCGGGTCGCCGGAGCGGTGGACTGGCGGGATGGCGGATTTCTCGCCACCCGCGCTGACGAATGGGCTGCCGCAGCCAGCCGGTATCGCGGTGAAGCCTGGCTCACGCGACGCTAATGCTTCCATGCGGGCAACAACCGGCAACGTCCGCAGCTGTTCTCGCGGACGGCGGTTTTGGTACGATCAAGAAGGGTCTCGATTCGGTCTCCCCGAATCCCGATCGCTCGCTGCAGTGGCCGTTCCGCACGCGATCAGGGCATGGGCATGGTTACGAAACTCATCGTCGCATCCGGCAAAAGTGCCGGTCGCAGTATCGCGATCAAGCGAAACAAGCTCTTGATCGGCCGGGCCGAGGAATGTGATGTCCGTCCTTTGAGCGAGGAGGTGAGCCGCCGGCACTGTGCTGTGATCGTGGGGCCGGCGGATGTCTGGGTCCAGGATCTCGGCAGCCGAAACGGCACGTTCGTCAACGGGCAAAAAATCGAGGCGAAAACGAAGCTCGCTGACGGCGACCTGATCCGCGTGGGCTCCCTGGAGCTGCAGGTTTCGTGCACGGCTCCGGCGGCCCCGAAGCCGGCGGGCGCCGACGACGATGTCTCCCGGTGGCTGATGGACGATGACGCCGGGACGTCAGACACCACCCGCACCCTGCCGGCTGCGGCGTCCGAATCCACGGACGGCTCGTTCATTGGTGGCATGGTGACCTCGGCCCCTGAGTCCAGCGACGCCTCGAATGCCTCGGGCGGCTCCGATGCGTCCAGCGGAACCAGCGGCACGACGCTTGCCGAGCTCAAGGCCCTCAAGGACAAGCCTGGCACCCTGCCGGCAGCGGCCGCTGCGGCCAAGAAGAGTGACTCGTCGCGCGACGCTGCGGCCGAGGCACTCAAGAAATTCTTCGACCGAAAATGAGGGTCGCGCCGGTCGCGCCGACCGGCCCACCCGATTTTTCAGCCAGGTTTCGCCTGTCGGCACGTCTTGCCCAGCTGGCAGCGGTCATGCTTCCGGCAGAGTCTTCCACGCGGCACCGTCCGGTCGCCGCAGCGATCACCCGGAGAACCCTACGCCCATGTCCGCCACGCTCACAGCCGCCCCCCGAATCAGCCGTCGCTCCGCCACCGCCAGCCGGGCCGGCAGCACCCGTCATGCCCGGCGCCGCCACATCGACCCGACGACGTGCGAGCGGGACTACCTGCCGGACGAGGTCGAGTTCATGCAGGCCCTCGATCACTACAAGCGGACGAGTGGCCGGATGTTTCCCACCTGCAGCGAGGTGCTCGCGGTCGTGAAGGCTCTTGGCTATCACCGCGATCACGGCTGAATCACGGGGAAAGACGCTGTGGCATCGGGGTTGCCGCAGCTCCAGGGGGCCCGATACTCTCCCGGGCCCCCGTGGCGGCCCGGAGCGGATGGCCGCAGCGGAGTGACCGCCGAACGGAGCCCTGCGTGCGTTTCCCTGCCGCCCTCTTTTTGCTGCTTTCGGTAACCGCCGGCTGCGGCGGCATGGGCCGCAACGACTCTGCCCAAGGCGTGCAGCTCTACCAGCAGGGCAACTATCTCGGGGCTGTCAACCACTTTCAGCAGGCCCTGGCCCGCCAGCCGGGCAATCCAGACTGCTTCTACAATTTGGGCGCGACGTACCACCAGCAGGCCAAGGTGTTCGGCAGCACGGCCGACCGGGAGGTGGCCGAGCAGTATTACCACCTCTGCCTTGCCCGGAATCCCGACCACGTCGCCTGCCAACGGGCCCTCGCCGTGCTGCTCGTGGAGGAGAACCGGTCCGACCAGGCCGTGGCCGGACTCCAGCAATGGGCGGCGTCTCGGCCCGGCAACCCGCAGCCTCATATCGAGCTCGCTCGGCTCGCCGAGGAACACGGAGACGTTCGGGAGGCCGAGAACCAATTGCTCGATGCCCTGGCGCTCGACCCCGCCAACCCCCGGGCGCTCGTGGCGCTCGGCCAGCTCCGCGAGGCCGCCGGTGATTCGTCGCAGGCGTTGATCGACTACTCCCGCTCGCTGGCGGTGGATCCTCAGCAGCCGGTCGTGGCGGCCCGGGTCGCCGCGCTCAACTCGGCGCAAGCCTCGGCGGTACGGACGGCCGCGCTCCCTCCACCGACACCGCTCCCTCCGGCTCCGGGTGCGGTGGCGCTCCCGTCGGTACCGCCGGGAATGCCGGGCCGTTGACCGTCCTCCCGCAGCCCCCTATTCTGCCAACGGTCCTCCGCTTCCCGGTGCTTTCCAATGCCCGAACGAGTCTTCAATTTCTCCCCCGGTCCGGCCGTGTTGCCTCTGCCGGTGCTGGAGCAGGCCCGCGACGAGATGCTGGCCTTGCCCGGGGTCGGCATGTCGGTGCTCGAGATCAGCCATCGAAGCCCGGCCTTCGACCGCATTCTCGAGGAGACGATCGCCTCCCTCCGCGAATTGCTCGGCGTGGGAGCCGATTATGAGATCGTGTTCCTGCAAGGGGGCGCGAGCCTGCAGTTTTCCATGGTGCCGATGAATCTCCTCAGGGGTCGGAGCGAGAAGGCCGACTACGTGCTCACTGGCACCTGGGGCGTGACGGCCGCCAAGGAGGCCCGCCGGGAAGGGGGCGTGCATGTCGCCTGGGACGGCAAGGCCTCGAACTACGACGGACTCCCGACGGCGAGCGAGATTGCGCTGTCGGAGCGCCCCTCGTACATCCATATCACGAGCAACGAGACGATCCAGGGCGTGCAGTGGAAGCAACTCCCAGACCTCGGCGACGCGCCGCTGGTTTGTGACTGTTCCAGCGATTTCCTTTCCCGCCCGATCGATGTGGAGCGATATGGGCTGATCTACGCCTGCGCCCAGAAGAATGCCGGCATCGCGGGGGTCACGGTCGCAATCATTCGCAGGGACCTCCTGGAGCGGTCGAGCGACACGCTACCCAAGATGCTCGATTACCGCACCTTCGTGGAGGCCGGCTCGCGGCCCAACACGCCGCCGGTGTTCGCGGTCTACATCCTGGGACTGGTGTGCCGTTGGATCCGCGACACGATGGGCGGGCTGAAGGGTATGGCTGCCCACAATGCCGCCAAGGCCAAACTGCTCTACGATGTCCTCGATGCCTCCGGTGGCTTCTATGCCGGCCACGCTCGGCCCGATTGCCGCTCCGACATGAACGTGACCTTCCGATTGCCGTCCGAAGCCCTTGAAAATGAGTTCACGACCCTGGCCACTGCGCTCGGGCTCGTCGACCTCAAGGGTCATCGTTCGGTCGGTGGGATCCGAGCGAGCATCTACAACGCGATGCCGGTGGCCGGTGTGGAAGCCCTGCGGGACCACATGCTGGCCTTCATGGAGTCCCAGGCGGTGTCCCGAGCCGACGGCTGACACGCACCTCTCAGCGATCGGCCTCCCCCGGAGCCTTCACTTCGATGCCTTCGATCATCGTCCTCGACAAGCTGAGTTCCGACGGACTCGCTCTGCTCGACGCGGCCGCCAAGCAAGGCATCACCTACGAGGTGGCGACCGGCCTGAAGGACGAACCGCTGCGCGAGGCCTTAGCTCGCCACGATGGGGCGATCTGCCGCAGCGGGGTGAAGATCAACGCGGCCTCGCTGGCGGGCAACACGCGGCTCAGAGCTATCGTGCGGGCTGGCGTGGGCACCGACAACATCGACAAAGACGCGGCGACCCGGCAGGGCATCGTGGTGATGAACACGCCGGCGGGCAACACGGTGAGCACGGCCGAGCACGCCTTCGCCCTGCTCCTTGGGCTGTCTCGAAACGTGGCGGCGGCGGATGCCAGCCTCCGCTCCCGTGTCTGGGATCGCAACAAATTCATGGGCGCTCAACTCGCCGGCAAGGCGCTCGGCATCGTGGGCCTCGGCCGGATCGGCCAGGCGGTGGCGGAACGGGCGCGGGCCTTCGAGATGCGGGTGCTCGGCTTCGATCCTTTCCTCTCGCCGGACCGTGCCGCTGAATTGGGCATCGAGCTCTATGACAACGTCCGGTCGATGCTGCCCCACGTCGACTATCTCACGGTCCACACCCCGCTCACCGATGAAACGCGGCACCTGGTCGGCATGCCGGAACTCGACCTGCTGAAGCCCGGCGTGCGGCTGATCAACTGCGCCCGTGGCGGGATCTACGACGAAAACGCGCTGGTGGCCGGGCTCGAGCGGGGCGTGATCGGCGGCGTAGCGCTGGACGTTTTCGAGCAGGAGCCCTGCACCGACAGCCCGCTCTTCGGCATGCCCGGCGTGCTCGTCACGCCGCACCTCGGTGCGAGCACGGAAGAGGCCCAGTCGCAGGTGGCCGTCGAGGGCGTCGGGCTGCTCGTCGACTTCCTGACCACTGGGGCGATCCGGCATTCCGTCAATGCCTCGCCAATCGACCCGGTCACGCTCGAGAGCGTGCGTGGCTTTCTCGATCTGGCCTGGCGGCTCGGCCTGCTCGTGTCGCAGCTCGATTCAGGCCACCCGCGGTCGTGCTCCATCGCCTACCGCGGTGAAATCGCCGGCCGTAACACCAAGCTCGTCACGGCGGCTTTCGCAGCGGGCCTCCTCGAGGGCGTCACCGAGGACGTCAACATCGTCAACGCCGAGGTCTTGCTCCGCGATCGGGGGATCGAGCTCGTTGAGCAGAGCCGGACCGACCCAGGGGCCTTCAGTTCGGTCGTGGCGGTCGATCTCGTTTCGGGAGATCAGGTGCATCGGGCAGCCGGCACGCTGTTCGGCCACTCGATGCCCCGACTCGTCCAGCTCGAGGGCCATCGCCTCGAGGCCTATCTCGACGGAATCCTGTTGGTATTCACCCATCAGGACGTGCCTGGGATCATAGGCCGTGTCGGCTCGACCTTCGGCGAATTGGGAATCAACATCGCCCAGATGACCGTCGGGCGATCGGCCCCCGGGGGTGATGCGATCGGCGTGCTCAACCTCGACCAAGAGCCGTCAGCCAAGGCGCTCGAAGCCGTGCTGGCCTGCCCGGGAATCCGCTCGGTCCGGGTCGTCAAACTGCCTCCGGCTGGCTGTCTGCCTCCGTGGCTCGCCGCTTCCGCGCACTCCACCCGCGCAGCCCGCGAACGCGCGGTCTGACTCCACCAGCGCCGCGACGTTTGCCGCCCCCGAGCCGGTTTTGGGTCAGAGCGGTCCTCCGGTGTTCCAGCTGGGACGAGGGGTAGACCGTGCCAGACGAGCGGCGTAGGAAACCGAGCGCAGCCGGGAAGGCGGAGCGAGGTTTCCTCCGAGTGAGCGGAGGCCCGGACGGCCGCAGCGAACGTCCGGCGAGTTGGCACGGACTACCCCGGCTCCATCGCCCGCGACGCGACTTTTGCCGCCCCCGAGCCGGTGCTACAACTACACGAAGACGCCATCGAGAGGATGGTGATTCCGTCGAAGGGGTGGATCCGCGTGGCCTGTTTTCTGACCTTGAGCGTGGTCACCCTCCTGGCCGTGGCTGCGGTGGGCGGAGCGGAACCGGAGACGGCCGCCACCAACGCTACCCGCCGGTTGCTCGACGCCGTCGAGACCCGGGGGATGCCCGATGTGGCGCTTCTGATCGTGGAGCGGGTGGCAGAGGACCCGACCGCGGCCCCCGAACTCAAGCGAGAGTTGCCCTTCCGACGTTCGGCGGCCCTCGTCGCGCTCAGCCGCCGGGAGGCCGACAGTGGGAAACGGGCGGCGCTCCTCGACGAGGCGCAGGCCGCCCTCGACGAATTCCTGGCATCCGGAGCCCCCGACGATCGTCAGGCCATCGCCGCCTACACACAAAAGGGCACGCTTCTGGTGGAGCGGGGCCGCGCCAAGTCGGAACAGGCTCGACGGCCGGGGGCCGACGGCCAGGCTCTGCGAGGGGACGCCGTGCGGTTCTTCGACGAGGGGATCGCCGCGCTCAAGGGAACGGTCAAACCTGACGAACCGATCACACGCGTCACCAATGCGGAAGACGCCGTCATCAAGGTCCTGCGGGAGGTCAACGACAGGATCGACACCGCCAAGGGTGACGCCGCAGAGGAGGCCCCACCACCCGCGGCAGAATCGGGCGACAAACCAGGCCGCCCGAAACTCAAATCCCCGGCCAAACCGAAGCCGAAGCGGCTGACACCCCGGGAGCGGCAGCAACAGGCTCGGCTCCTCGAAGGGCTGGCCATCGAGCGTGAGACGCTCCAGGCCAAACTCCTCCAGACGCGGCTGCTGGTAGCCGACGCCGTGTTCAGGAAGGCGGAGGCCTACGAGCCGACCGCGAAAGAGTGGAAGGCGTTCCTCGAGGAATCCACCGGCCTCTACAAGGCGATCGCCGACAAGTACCCCACGATGGGCGGAGGCCTCTTGGCCCGTTGCTACCAGGGTCGCAACGACGCCCTCCTCGGCCGGCGGAAACAGGCCATCGAGGAACTTGCCCCGCTCACCGTGCTCGATCCAGACTCGGCGTTTGCGGTGGCCCTCAGAGCCAAGGCGGTCAACGTCACGCTCGAGTGTCTGCTCGCCGAGAAGAACTACGAGGCGTTTCAGCCGGTGGACCGGGATTTCGCCCTGAGCGACGTGAGCCGTCTGAAGGGCGGGCGGCTCGACGCCGACTGGCTGGGACTCAAATACCGAGCAGCGGCGATCCTCGACGCTCGAGCCGATGCCCTTGCCGCCAGCGATCCGCTGACGAAGAACGAACGGACGCGGCTCCAGGCCGATGCCCGCAAACTCGCCACCGAAGTGGCCCGTGCCAACGCCGACTTCGCAGCCGAGGCCCGGAGTCTGGCGGCGAAACTCGGCAAGACGGTGGCCGAGGGCGAGCAGACGTTCGCCTCGGCCTTCGACCAGGCCAGGCAGTCGCTGGGGCTGATGCAGGTGAGCGTCGCCGAGGCGAAGTCGGCGAGCGATCCGGCCAAGGCCGAGGTGGCGCGCACCGAGGCCGCGGCGGCCCGCGACGCGGCCGTGGCGGGCCTGCGTCAGGCGCTCAGTTTGGCAGGTGCCGCTGATCCGCTCGAAATGTCGCCCGAGTTGCCCACCGGAGTCTCGGTCGACGCGGTCAACGAAGCCCGGTCGCTTCTAGCCTACCTGCTCTACGAACGACAGGAGTTCGAGCCGGCGGCTCGGATCGGGCGGTTTCTGGCGGAGCAGTATCCCAACGCCAAGGGCAGCCGCCAGGCGGCCCGGGTCGCGCTGGCGGCCTGGCAACAGCTCGCTCAGAAGGCAAGCGGTAGCGACGCTGACGCGGCCCGACACCAGTCGGTCGAACTCGCCGGCGTGATGCTGAGAACCTGGCCCGAAGAGGCCGAGACGGCCGACGCCGCCGCGGTCGCGATCGCCGCGGGCAGCGCCGCCCACGACCCCGGCATGATCGCCGGAATTCTGGCCGACACCCCGGCCGCCACGCCTCGCCGGGCCGAGATCCTCTTCCGCGGCGGCACGGCCCTCTGGCGGGAAGTGCAGCAGGCCCGGCGACTGGCTCCGGCGGAACGGCCCGCCGACGAGCACCTCGAGTCCTGGCGGGCGACCGCAACGCAGGCGCTCGACGAGGGTCTGGCGACGTGCGACGGACTCGACGCGCTTCCTCCACCTCCCCTGGGGACACTTGCCGCCACGGCCGCCGTGGCCCGAACGCAGATCGCGATCGATGCGGATGATGCCGCCCGAGCGGTCGCCCTGCTGGGCCATCCTGTCTACGGCCCCTGGACACTCGCCGGCGGCTCGAAGCCCGTACTCACCTCGGGCTCGCTGGCCGAATCCGCGCTCACGCTTTCGCTTCAGGTGTTCATTCAGACCGACGACTTCACCAGGGCCCAGGCTGCAATGAAGCGGCTGGAAGAGGCTGCCGGCACGGGAGACCAGGCGTCGGCGAAATTGGCAGGCATGTACCTGGCGATGGGCCGCGACCTCCAGACGCAGTTGGAAGGCCTGGCCAGCGAGGCGGCCCAGGGGAAGGCGGCGAGCCGTAATCGGGCTGAAAAGATTCTCCAGGGATTCACGGCTTTTCTCGACGCCGTGGCCGACCGCGACCGCAAGACCTCGTCGCAACTCTGGGTGGCTACGACCTACCTCGCCCTCGGTTCCGGCCAGGGCACCGGCGCGATCGTCCCTCCGACCGCGGCAGAGGGCTACCTCCGCAAGGCAACCGCGGCCTATGAGCGGCTCCTCGAGCAGCGCGACGATCCCGACGTCACTCGATTCGAGCCATCGATCCGGCTTCAGTTGGCCAACCTCCACCGCCGACTCGGCGATGCAGACTCGGCCCGCGAACAGGTCACCTGGCTGCTGGCTGAGCCGAACCGACGGAACTCGCTCGAGGTGCAGGTGCTGGCGGCCGAGGTCCTCCAAGCGGGAGCGGAAGCCGCAGCCAAGGCCGGCGACACGCCCACCGCGGATCGGTTCTTCCACGAGGCCGTTGGCGGGGAAAAGTCGGCCGGTATCTGGGGCTGGGCTCAGATAGCCAACCGACTGGAGCGGCAGGGCATCTCCGGCACCGATACCCGTTCCGAGACGGCGCGGTCGACGTTCTTCGAGGCCCGGCTCCATCTCGTCGAATGTCTGATCGGCCGGGCCCGCCTTCCGGGCACGCCCGAGGAGGTCAAGCAGAAGCGGCTCGGCACGGCCGAGACCGTGATCTCCATGACCCGCAAGCTCCACCCGGATGTGGGCGGCGAGGCATTCGCCACCCGTTTCACGCGACTCCAGGAGTCGATTGGCCAGGACTGACCCACCGCCACCGCGCAGGTGGTGCCGATCCCATCGTCGCCTCGTCGTGTTTCCCTCCGATTTGTCCGTGACCCCCCATGCCTAGCTCACCCAGCTTGATCCGGTTTCTTCCCCTCCTCGCTGCGATCATCGTCCAGACCGCAACCCCGCTGGCGCGAGCGGCCGACCGGGTCACCCTGGCCGATGGCGAGGAGATCAGCGGCACCGTGTTCAGCCTCGGCCCCGACGCGATCGAGATCGAGACGGAGGATGGCGGGCAAAAGCTCAGCGTGACGGAATACCAGGCGGTGGCCTTCGACGGTGAGCCCGACCCGTTCGCCGAGGCGCGGCGGTTGCTCGCAGAAGGAAAGCCGAAGGAGGCCGAGGAGTCACTCGCCGGCGTGGCACCTGCGGACCTGGCCGACACCGACCGGCGCATCCGTGACGAGCACACGTACCTCACGCTCCTCGCCGCGGCCAGAGCCGCCGGCTCGGACGAGGCGGCAGCGGCGCTGGCATCGTTTCTCGAACGGAATCCCCGCAGCCACCACGCCTATGCGGCTTGGGAGACGCTAGGAGATGTGCTCGCCCGCCTCGGACGACTCGACGAGGCCGCCGCAGCGTATCGTGAGCTTGCCAGCGGCCCGCCAGCGCTCCGGGTGCGGGCGGCCGCCGCCCAAGGGCGGATCCTCGCTGCGGCGGGCAAGGCAGGCGATGCCCTGCGTCTGTTCGAGACGGCGATCGAGATTCCTGCCGATGACTCCGACCCGGCGATTGGCGAGCAGAAGCATGAGGCGTCGCTCGGTTTGGCACGTTGCCTGGCCGCGGTGGGCAAGCCGGACGAGGGAGCGGCGACCGTCCGCAGGCTGATCGAAGGGGCCGACCCTGCCGACGAACGCCTGCTCGCGACCGCGTTCGCCGTGCTCGGCACCTGCCAGCGGGCCGGCGGCCGGACCGACGATGCACTGATCTCCTTCCTGACAGTCGATCTCGTCTATGACCGCGTGCCCGAGGCCCGGGCCGAGGCCCTCGCCAACCTCGCGGAACTCTGGGAATCCGCCAACCAGCCCGAACGGGCGCGGGCCGCCCGTGCCGTGCTCAGCGAATCGTTTCCGGACAGCCCGTGGACCACGAAGGCAGCCCGCCCCGCCGGCTGAACGCCCGCTCGTCCTTGGCCGGACTTCCGGCCGGCCCCGGCAGCAGGGTACGCTTACGACTCAGGCCGCGGAATCCCGCGCAGCCACGACATCCAGGCACATCCGTCGAAGAGAGGATTCGATGCACGCAGCAACCGGACATGCAATCGACTGCCGCCGCGAGCTCCATCCACGGCCGCTTGCAACGGGCCTGTTCCGGTTGTTGCTCGCCGCATCGCTCCTCGTCGGAGGCACGCTCCTGGCGACCTGCGTCCAGCCCACGGCCGCCGTGGCCCAAGACAGCACCGATCTCGCCAGCGACGGCGAGGAGGCCGGCACCAACGACAGTTCATTGCTCGTCTACATCGCCAACGCCTGCGGCTGGGTGTTCGGCCCGGTCTTTCTCCTGCTCTCGTTCATTCTTGTGGCCCTGCTCGTGATGTGCTTCCTCCAGATCCGTTCGGCGGTCCTGCTTCCCCCCGCCCTCACCGAGCAGTTCGAGAAGCACCTCGAGGCCAAGGAATACCAGCCGGCCTACGAGTTGGCCCGCAATGACGACTCCTATCTCGGCCGCGTTCTGGCCGCCGGCATGGGCAAACTCCAGGCGGGCTATCCGGCCGCGACCGCTGCGATGGAAGAGGCCCAGGGGGAGGAGCAGATGAAACTGGAGCACAAGATCAGCTACATCTCGCTGATCGGCGCGTTGGCTCCGATGCTCGGCCTGCTCGGCACCGTGACGGGCATGGTGAGCAGTTTCAAGAAAATCGCAGACAATCCCGGGATTGCCCCCAAGCCCGACCAACTCGCCGGTGGCATCTCGACGGCCCTCGTGACGACACTGATTGGGCTCTGGATCGCGATCCCCGCGATCCTCTTCTTCCAGATGTTCCGCAACTGGCTCGAAGAGATCAACGTCGAGGCGAGCGACGAGACTGGCCGGCTGATGGGCCGGTTCCAGGGCATGGGAAAGAAGTGAGCGTCAGCCCTCGTGGGCGACGGACCCGACCATGGCCAGACTGCGGCGAACTGCGGCGGCGACAGACATCGACATGACGCCGATGATCGATGTCACGTTTCAGCTGATCACGTTCTTCATGTTCACGCTCAATTTCACCGAGTCGGAACAGGACCAGCGAATCCAGTTGCCCACCAGCCAGGTGGCCAAGCCGGTTGAGAACTCCGATATCGAGCCGCTCACGCTCCAACTGATGGACGATGGGCGGGTGATCTACAACGGCGAACCGGTGCCGCTCGAGTCGTTGGGCGATTACCTCGAGAATGAGAAGTCGGTGATGATCGCGGCCGACAAAACCCCGGCCGATGCGACCGTCGTGGTGCGGGCCGACGGCCGTTCGCGGACCGGCGACGTGCAGCAGATCATCCGCGACTGCCAGGCGAAGGGATTCGAGAAGTTCGTGCTCCGGGCCGAGTACAAGGGCCCGTGATCCCCTCCGGAGGCCGATGACCGATGGCCAAACGCCACTCCCGCCTCGTGAGTAAGATCGACATCAACATGACGCCGATGATCGACGTCGTGTTTCAGCTGCTCACCTTCTTCATGCTCACCCTCAAGACGGTGATCGTGGAGGGCGATTTCAACATCAAGATGCCGCTCGGCGCCGCGGCGGGCGCGGCCGACGAGATCCCGCTGCCGCCGCTTCAGGTGCGGATGACGGCCACCCCGGAGGGTCGGCTCGCCGGGGTGCGGCTCGGCGAGCGGACGATGGTGGGGCAGGAACTGCTCGAGACCCTGGCCGGCACCGACGCCGCCATCGAGGCCGCCCTGGCGAACGCCAGGGGCGATCCGGCCGGCCTCGCGGCTGCCCGGCAGACCCGGCAAGCCGCGGTCGACGCGCTTGTGGCGACCCTCCAGGCCGGCATCCTCGACACCTTCGGCAACGATCCGGCCAAGGCCGAGGATGCCGAACTCGAACTCAACTGCGACCCCGGCCTGAAATACGACTATGTCGTCAGTGCCATCACCGCCGCCTCGGGCATCCTCAGGGGCGACGAGGTGATCCCCCTGATTCAAAAGATCAAATTCGCCCCGGCTCGATGAACGCCGGGCGGGCCCTCCTTCGGTACTTCAACCCGGGCTCCCCTGGTGGCGCCGCTTCGCTGCCGCTCACCGGCGAGGATGAAACCGCTCATGGACGGCCTTGAGGCGGCCGGCGTCGACGTGGGTGTACCGCTGGGTGGTGGCGATGCTGGCGTGGCCGAGCATCTCCTGGACGTGCCGGAGGTCGACGCCGCCGGCCACGAGATGCGTGGCGAAGGAATGCCGCAGCGTGTGCGGCCCGATGCCGGGCGGAATGCCGGCGGCGGCGGCGTGCTCCTGCACGATCTCCCAGATCCGCATCCGCGACAGGCGGTTACCGCGGGCCGAGAGCACGGCCCAGGCGGGCTGGCCGCCCGCGCGGGCTGAAAACCGCCCCCGAACCTCCTCGAACCAGCGGCCGAGGGCGGCCACGGCCCGGCGGCCGAGCGGCACCACCCGCTCCTTGTCGCCCTTGCCCCGGCAGGTGCAGAACTTCTCCTGGAGATGCACGTCGGCCAGCCGCATCCCCGACACCTCCGAGGCCCGGCAGCCGGTGGCGTAGAGGAGTTCCAGCACGGCACGGTCTCGGAGGCCCGTGAGCGTGCGCGCGTCGGGCGCTTCGAGCAGCCGATCGACCTGGCCCGGTGAGAGCGTACCGGGGATCACGTCGTCGGGCCGTCCCGGGGCGAGCAACTCCGCCTGGCTCTCGGCCACCACGCCCTCGAGCTGGAGAAACGCGTAGAACGTTCGGAGCGTGGCCGCCTGCCGGGCGATGCTGGCCCGGGCGAGGCCCCGCTTGGCGAGCCAGGCCAGATAGTCGCCCAGATCCCGTACCGTCAGCGTGGCGGCAGGCCGGCCGGCGAGCCACTCGGCGAAATCCCGAAGATCGCGGCGGTACGCGGCTTGGGTGTTGGTCGAGAGCCCCCGCTCGTGCCGGATGTGGTCGAGAAACCGATCGACGAGCAGCGGGGTCGCCGTCGGGGCGACCTCGAGCGGGCCGGCGTCGAGAATGATCCGCCTGGTTCGCGGCCGCTTCGGCGGGTCGCCAGGATCGGGCATGGTCGTTTCCCGGAGGATGGAACGTGGCCGTGAGCCGTGATCCACCCGCTGCAGCCGGCTCAGGCGTCGTAGCCGAGGTTCGGGGCGAGCCACCGCTCGATCTCGGCAACCGGCATTCCCTTGCGGGTGGCGTAGGCTTCCACCTGGTCCCGCGTGATCCGGTCCACTGCGAAGTATCGGCTGTCGGGGTGGGCGAAATAGAGCCCGCTCACGCTCGCCGCCGGCATCATCGCGCAACTCTCCGTAAGCGTCATCCCCGCTGCCCGTTCGACGTCGAGCAGGGAGAACAGGGCCCGCTTCTCCGTGTGGTCCGGGCAGGCCGGATAGCCGGGCGCCGGCCGGATGCCACGATACTTCTCCTCGATCAGATCGTCGGTCGAGAGCTGCTCCTGCCGGCCGTAGCCCCACTCTCGTCGCGCCTTGGCATGGAGCCATTCGGCAAAGGCCTCCGCCAGCCGGTCGGCCACCGCCTTGGCCATGATCGAGGAGTAGTCGTCGTGCTCGCGGTCGTAGCGGCGGCAGAGCTCGTCACAGCCGTGGCCCGTCGTGCAGGCGAAGGCACCGAGGTAGTCGGCTCGACCGCTGCCGACTGGCGCGACGAAGTCGGCCAGGGCGTGGAACACTTCCTGTCCCTTCCGCTCCCACTGCTGGCGGAGCGTGTGCACCCGCCCGAGTTCGGCTGACCGGGTCTCGTCGGTGTAGAGCACGATGTCGTCGCCCACCGAGTTGGCCGGAAAGAATCCATACACCCCCCGGGCGACGAGCCCGTCGGTCCGCACGATCTCATCGAGCATCGCGAGCGCATCGCGGTGGAGCTTCCGAGCCTCCTCGCCCACGACCGGATCCTGGAAGATCGCGGGATACTTTCCCTTGAGCTCCCACGACATGAAGAAGGGCGACCAGTCAATGAACGGAATCAGCTCCTCGAGCGGGACCTTATCGAGGGTTCGCGGGCCGACGAACTCGGGTACGTCGATCGGTGCGGCGGCCCAATCGGTGGTCCAGCGTCGTTCGCAGGCCGCAGCGTAGGAGACGAGCGTGGTCTGCTGCCGGGCCTTGAAGTTCTCGACGTCGCGGGCCTGGGCGGCCCGGTTGGCCTTGAGAAAATCGTCGCACAGCGCCGGATTGATCAACTTCTCGACCACGCCGGCCGCCCGGGAGGCATCGGTCACGTGGACCACCGCCCCTGAATACTTGGGGGCGATCTTGACGGCGGTGTGCCGGGCGGACGTGGTGGCGCCGCCGATCAGGATCGGCATCGTCAGCTTCTCGTGCTCGAACTCCTGGGCCACCTGCACCATTTCCTCGAGGCTTGGCGTGATCAGCCCGGAGAGTCCGACCACATCGGCCTCGTGCCGAATCGCTTCTTCGAGGATCTTGTTGCAGGGCACCATCACCCCGAGATCGATCACCTCGTAGCCGTTGCAGCCGAGCACCACGCCCACGATGTTCTTGCCGATGTCGTGGACATCGCCCTTGACCGTCGCCATCAACACCTTGCCGCGGGAGGTGGCCGCGTCACCCGCCGCAGCCTTTTCCGCCTCCATGTAGGGCAGCAGGTGGTTGACCGCCCGCTTCATCACCCGGGCGCTCTTCACGACCTGGGGAAGAAACATCTTGCCTTCGCCAAACAGGTCGCCGACCGTCTGCATGCCCCGCATCAGCGGCCCTTCAATGATCTCGAGGCTCGTGGCGTATTCCTGCCTGGCCGCCTCCATGTCTTCCTCGACAAAGTCGGCGATGCCCTTGATCAGGGCATGGGCCACCCGCTCTTCCACGGGTCGGCTTCGCCACGTGTCGGCGGCAGCGACCTCGGCCGGATCCCGACCCTTGACCGTCTCTGCGAATTCGACGAGCCGCTCGGTGGCGTCGGGCCGGCGGTCGAAGAGCACGTCTTCGATCCGGGTCTTGAGTTCCGGCTCGATCTCTTCGTACACGGCCAACTGCCCGGCATTGACGATCCCCATTCCCATCCCCGCCCGGATGGCGTGGTAGAGAAAACAGGCGTGCATCGCCTCGCGGACGGCGTCGTTGCCCCGGAAGGAGAACGAGATGTTGGAGACGCCGCCGGAAACCTGGACGGCCGGCATCGCCTGCTTGATCCGCCGGGTGGCTTCGATGAAGTTCTTGGCATAGGCGTTGTGCTCCTCGATCCCGGTGGCGACCGTGAGGATGTTTGGGTCAAAGATGATGTCTTCGGGCGGAAAGCCGGCGTCTTCCGTCAGGAGCCGGTAGGCCCGCTGGCAGATTGCCACCCGCCGCTCGACATCGGTGGCCTGCCCCTCCTCGTCGAAGGCCATCACCACCACGGCCGCGCCGTAGCGGCGGATCGTGCGGGCCTGCCGCAGGAAGGCCTCTTCCCCTTCCTTGAGGCTGATCGAATTGACGATCCCCTTGCCCTGGACACACTTGAGTCCCGCCTCGAGCACCTCGAACCGCGAGGAGTCGATCATGATCGGAACCTTCGCCACCTCCGGCTCGCTGGAGAGGAGCGTGAGGAACTTCGTCATCACCTGGACGCCATCGAGCATCCCCTCGTCGACGTTGATGTCGATGATGTTGGCCCCGTTCTCAACCTGCTGGCGGGCGACACCGAGAGCCTCTTCGTATCGCTCCTCCTTGATCAGGCGGGCGAAGGCCCGCGAGCCGGTGACGTTCGTCCGCTCACCCACGATCGTGAAGCTCGTCTCGGGCCGGATCTCGTACATCTCCAGGCCCGAGTAGCGGCTCCGCCGGGGAGGCGGGCTCGGCTGCCGCGGCGGGTACTTCGCCATCACCTCGGCGATCGCCTTGATGTGGGCCGGGGTGGTGCCGCAGCATCCTCCCACGATGTTGAGCCACCCGGCCTGGGCGAACTCCTCCAGCACACTCGCCATCATCTCGGGCGTCTCGTCGAAGCCACCGAGCGCATTGGGCAGGCCCGCGTTCGGGTAGACGCTCACCGGGATCGGCGCGATCGCCGCCAGATCGGCCATGTGCGTCCGCAACTTCTCCGGCCCGAGGGCACAGTTGATGCCCACGCTCAACAGGTCGAAGTGTTCGAGGCTGGTCCAGCAGGCCTCGACGGTCTGGGCAGAGAGTGTTCGGCCCCCTTCGAAGACCGTGAACGACGCCATGACCGGCAGCCGCACGCCCGTGTCGGCGAAGACCTGCTCGATCGCGTAGAGACAGCTCTTGAGGACGAGCGTGTCGAAGGCCGTCTCGGCCAGGAGCACGTCCACGCCTCCTTCGACGAGCGCCTCGATCTGCTCGCGGTAGGCGGCCACCATCTCGTCGAAGGTGACGTCGCGGTGACCGGGGTCGGCGACGTTGCCCGCGATTGACAGCTGTTTGTTGGTCGGTCCGATCGAACCAGCGACGAACCGCGGTCGGGAGGGATCCTTCGCCTCGGCCGCTTCGGCCGCCTCACGCGCCAACCGGACCGCGGCGAGGTTCAACTCCCGGGTGTGCTGCTGAAGCCCGAAGTCGGCTAGCGCCACACTGGTCGTGCCGAACGTGCAGGTCTCGACGATGTCGCTGCCGGCCGCGTAATAGGCCGCATGGATGTCACGGATCGCGTCGGGCTGAGAAAGCACGAGCACGTCGATGCAGTTCTTGAGGTCGCGGTGGTGGTCGGCAAACCGCTCTCCCCGGAAGCCTCGCTCATCGAGCCCGAGGGCGTGGACCATCGTGCCCATCGCTCCGTCGAGCATCAGTATCCGGCTGGCGAGGGCGGAGCGGAGGAGTTCGGTGCGGCGGGCGATCGACGTGGGCATCAACGCTCCTGTCAGCGGATCGGGCGACGAAAGGGACATGACGTTGCAGGGCCGCACGATCGCGATCGCTGGCGTCCCCGGCATCATAGGCGACCCTGCGGGACGGGCATACTCTGCCGCCTGGAGGACGAGGTTGGCCGCCACCCTGCCCCTCAGTCAGACCTCGCACCCCACGGCCAGCCGCGTTCAAGCAACCCCTGGCCGCACGACGATGGGAACGGGGAAAGGGGGCGGACGCGATGCGGCTGTTGGCGACCATTCCAGACGTGGGTCCGTTCCTCCCGGCACCGGTTGAGATCCCGGTCTGCCCAGAGTCGGCCGAGAAGTCCGCGGCCCTGCCGATGGCGGTCGACCCTGACGATTCTACCGGCGAGACGCAGGCAGACCGCGGAGTGGCACCGCACCCCCTCCGAACGATTCGCGTCACCCCCAAGGCGTCGTTTCCCTGGGCCTCGGTCGCCGCCCTCGTCGCCTTTGCCTTCGCCGCCTGGTCGCTCGCCACCTGGAACGACGCTCGTCGACTGGCGCGTCAGCAGGCCGAGGAGCGGTTGGCCGACAGGGCCAGCACGTCCGGGGCGGAGGCCGTGATGCGATGACGCTCGACCCACTCGACCAAGCCTTCGTCGATCGCTGGCGAGCCAAAGCAGGCCCCAAGCCGTCGGCTGAGCCCGAACCGGTGCCCGGGCCGGAGTACCAACCACACGCCGCGGAGACTCGCTTGTCGGAGCCCGGAGCCATCCTCGATCCGCTCGCCCTTTGTCTCCTCCACATGGCTTCGGCCCAGTGGCAGGCTCTGGCCGACGAGATCGAGGCCGCCCGCCTGGCAGGGCATAGAGTGATTGCCGTGACGGGCGGTGAACCGGGCGAGGGCCGCACCACGCTCGTCACCTGCGTGGCGACGGTGCTCCGGAACCGTGGCCGCGATGTGACGATCTGTGATGCCACCGGGCTCGCGAACTGCGTCGACGGCGTGCCTGGAGGTGGTCAACTCCACGACAAGCGGATCGTCTTGGTCGATGCTGGTATCTGGTTTCCGCCGGGGCCGGTCCGCCGGAGTCGCTTGGTCGTGGCCAGCCTTGGCTGCGACGCGGCGATCATCGTGCGGCGGGCTGACCGCGAAGCGGCACCGGGCTGGGCGACGGCTCTGGCGGCGGTCGGTGTTGAGCCCCTGGGAGAAGTGGTGACGTTCGCGCCGAATCGGGCGGTGCATGAGGAGGCCGCCGCATGATATCCGCGGGTCTCCCTCGGCTCACCAACCCCCAGTTTGCGGCCCTCGCCAAGGTGGCCTGCGGCTCCGAAGCCGGCGGCGGCATCACGCTGCTTGTGGGCCCAGCCGGTGTGGGGAAGTCGACCGTCATCGACGCCCTGATCGAAGATCGCCCGGCGATGGCCGCCGTCAGGCCGCTCGAGGCCTGGCTCGAGGCAAACCCCCAGGAACTGCCGACCACGCTGATCGTGGACGACGCGCATCTGGCGAGCGAGACCCGACTCGCCGACCTGCTGGTGCGGGTGCGGACGCGACGGCCCGAGGCAGCGCTCGTGCTGGCCGGCCAGGGCCGACTGTTCACGCTCGTGGCCCGCGACACCCGGCTCCAGCAGGCCGTGCGGATTCGGGCGACGCTCCTGCCCGGCTCGCAGGCCGACACCCGGGGCCTGGCAGAGGCCTGCCTGCCGCCCCACGCGACCCTCGGCCCTGACGCCGTGGCGGCGATTCACGAGATCGCCGGCGGAGTACCGGAGGCCATTGTGCGGCTCACGGAGCTGGCTGCCGTGATCGCGACCGCGCGACCGGATGGCGAGGTGACCGCCAACGATGTGGAAGCAATCCACGGCCGACTCTCACCGTTGGCCGCCTGACGCAAACTCCCGGCCGACCGCGAAGGCCGCCAGTGGCAGCGATGGCTCCCGGCCTTCGATCAGGTCGGCCAAAACCTGCGCGGTGCCGGTCGATTGATGGATGCCGGATCGATAATGGCCGGTGGCCACGAACGCGTTCCGCATGCCGGGCACGGGGCCGAGCGTGGGCAGGCCGTCGGGCGAGCCGGGCCTGAGGCCTGCCCAGGTCTCTTCCACCTCGGCCGCGGTGAGATCACCGAGCAGGTCCGCGGCCATGCCGAGCAGTCCCTCGATCGCAGCCGGAGTCGTCGTTGCGTCGAAGCCAGCCTCTTCGAGGGTCGATCCGACGAGCACAAGGCCGTCCTCGCGCGGCACGAGGTAGTCGAGTCCCCTGTTGACCACGCGGCCGAGCCACTGCCGGGGAAATCGGAGGAGCGCGATCTGACCTCGGATCGGGCGGGTGTCGAGCGAGAGGCCGAACTGTTCCGCGAGTCCGCCCGACCAGGCGCCAGCGGCCAGCACCGTGTACCCGGGCCAGATGACCTCGGCACCCCGGGGCGTCGCGAGCCTCACGCCACGCACCGCGTCGCCAGCCACGTCGACCCCCTCGACGGCCGTGGCCTCGCGGATCTCCACGCCGCGAATCCGGCACGAGCGTTCAAGCGCTGCGAGGTGCCGCGATGGTCGAATCCTGGCTTCGTCGGGCAGAAGCATGCCGCCCGCCACCCGGCCGGCCGCGACGGCCGCAGCAAGCGCAGGCTCGGCCTCGGCAACGGCCGGTCCGTCGAGCCACTCCGCAGCCGCGGCCCGCAGTCGCCAGGCCTGCAGATCGGCCTGAAGCGCCGCGAGCGGCAGGCCGGGCCGAGCGAGGTAGATTCCCCCGCATCGTACGAGACCGTTGTCGATCCCGGTCTCCGCCGCGAGTTGCCGGCTCCATTCCCAGTGCAAACGATCGCTGAGGGCGGTGAGGGCGGCGTTCGGCTCATCGGCTGCCGCCGCCGGGTCAGGAGCCGGCGGAAAGATCCCGGAGGCGGCCCACGACGCCGTGCTCCGCCGGCGATCGCGGCTGATCACCGTCACCCGCCGACCCCGGCCGGCGAGTTCTCGGGCGATCGACAGGCCGATGATGCCTCCGCCGATGATGCAGCAGTCGGTGCTCACGAGCGTCGCGGGCAATCTGTCAGGAGTTGAGTGGCAGGTCGGGCGAGTCGGCCACGTTCACCCAGACATGCACATGCGGGGCGCCGCGGAAGTGCCAGACGAACGACGGGCCTTCCAGCCGCCAGTTGTCCCAGACCTGGTCGCCTCCGATGTCGCCGGTGGAATAGAAGGCCAGCCGGCAGTCGTCGAGTCCGCCCTGCCGGGCGAGGCAGCCGCGGACCTCCTCGCGGTCCGTCGTGCGATAGGGTTCGAGCAGGATCGCCAGCACCTTCTCGAGTTCTTCCCGCTGGTCGGGGGAGAGCTCCGAAATGGGAATGCCGGGGATCGGCTCCTTCCGGCCGCGGAAGCCGATGGCGTTTTCCGCCGGCAGCCGAGCCAGAAGTGCCTCTCCCCGTTGCCGGCCGTCGAGCATCTCGAACACGCGGTTGGCAGCCAGCGCCTGCGGCCAAAAGACGTTACCCGGATGGTCCTTCTGCTCGTCGCCGCCACCGGCGTCGTGGCCATAGAAAATTGGCCCACCGAAGGCGACATGGTCGGCCGAGTCGCCGTCACACCGCAGGGTCATGTGACGCCCCGTCATCAGAAACTGAAATTTCCCGCTGCCCGGTTCGCCGATCAGCGCCACCGAGTGGCCGTGGCCGAAGCCGCCGCAGTCGTCCTCCATCTGCCGCTCGAACCGGGCATGCCACTCGGGCTCGATCAGGCGATCGAAGATCGCCCGCACGAGTTCCTGCTGGTCGGCGTTGTAGAACGTGCCGGCCACTTCAGGCTCGGTGGCATTCCAGTTGGCCCCCACCCTGGTCCGCAGCAGGCCGAACTTCGGGTGGGCGTAGTCCCAGGGAAAGCAGATTGCCTCCCGCTGGGCCGGTGTGAGCGAGGCATGGAGCGCGGCCACAAGCGACTCGGGCGTCGAGCCAGTCGGAATGCCCACGGCGGCGAGCCCCCGCGAAGCAGCGAGCCCGAGGCCACCGGCCACTCCGGCAAGCACCTGCCGGCGGGAGAGCGATCCGTGAAGGGGCAGCATGCGAAGGTCTCCTCGGGGCAACTCGAAGCCGGCAGTCAGCCGCAACTGAGCCGTACAGCCTACGCCGCGGCGATGAACCACACCACCGTCCAGCCGGCTCACCGGCGGCGTTGGCAGTGCCGGCACAAGAAGGTCGCCCGCTGGGCCAGCACGATCCGCTCGATGACCGTGCCGCATGCCCGACAGGGCTCGCCCACGCGGCCGTAGACCCTGTGCATTGTCTGGGCCCGGCCCGGCCGGGAGTCGGCCGTGCGGTAGGTCTCGTCGCCGATGCTCGAACCCTCGAGCCGAACGGCCTCGGCGAGCACCCGCCGAGCCTCGGCGGCCACCCGCTCCCATGCCGCCCGTCCCAGCCGCCGACAGGTCACACGGGGATCGATCCCAGACCGAAACAGAATCTCACAGGCGTAGATATTGCCGATGCCCGCAACCGCCCGCTGATCCAGCAGCGCTGCCTTCACCGCCCGTCGCGACCGGCCGAGCCGACTGGCCAGGTCGTCGCCCGTGATGCCGAGCCCGTCGGGTCCGAGCGTTGCGGCACCACAGGCAGCCTCGAGGCCGCGATCGTCGAGCAGCCGAATCGTGCCCAGGCCACGGCGATCCCAGAACAGAAACCGTCTCGGGCTGGCCGAGCCAGCCAGGTCGACGACCAGCCGCACATGCTCGGCAGACGGCGGCTCGACGACGAGCATGAGCCCGGTCATCCGCGGCTCGATCACGAGCCAGTGGCGGCGATCGACGCTTGCCGCCATCGATCCCGCGGCGGCAAGTTCGATCACCACCCGCTTGCCCCGCCGGCCAACGGCCACTATCTCGGCCCCGGCCAACCGTCGCGCGACCACGGACCGGGCCGGCTCGACGAGCAGCGGCCGCACCCGCCCCCGGGGAAAGTCTGCCCGCTCGATCCGCCGGCCAACGATACCCGCCAGACCGCGGCACATCGTCTCGACTTCGGGCAGCTCCGGCATGTCCGGAATGGTACTCAAACCGGCTCCGACGGCACCTCTTCCGGCGTCGCACGAGCAGGTGGCTACACTGGTGCTACGTCCGATCGGCTCGTTTCCCGCTCCTCACACCGAGCAAGCCCATGGCCACCGCATCCCCTGCCCTCTCCCAGGTTCCCGACGCCCTCGGCCGGTTCGGCCGATTCGGGGGCCGGTACGTGCCCGAGACCCTCTCGGCCGCTCTCGACCAGCTCGAACGGGAGTATGACGCGGCCCTGGCCGACCCGGCATTCGCCGCCGAACTCGACGGCCTGCTCTCCACCTTTGTGGGCCGGCCCAATCCGCTCTACTTCGCCGAGCAGCTCACGAAGTATGCCGGCGGAGCCCAGATCTGGTTCAAACGCGAGGATCTGGACCACACCGGCGCCCACAAGATCAACAACACGCTCGGCCAGGGGCTGCTCGCGATCCGGATGGGCAAGCGGCGGA
>CAMDDJ010000046.1 GCA_945891385.1 Candidatus Kuenenia stuttgartensis
TCGGAGCCGCTGCCACCGCTCGGCATCCGCCTCGACTCGCAGACGAGGCTTCCTGCTGCCGGGCGGGCTGCGGAACATCTGCACCGCGAGGCATCGGGTCGCGAGGGTCGGGGGCACCTCATTGATGCTCGCGAGGGCTTTCGGACCGAAGACCGAGAAATGCCGCATCAAAAACTGCCCGTCGCCTGCCGCCTCGCAGCGAGTCGCACAGCCGCCCCGCTTGTAGCCCGAGAGCAGGCTGCTCAGCAGTTCCGCCACCTCGGGGGACCGACTCTCGCGGAGCCTTTCCGCCTCATCGAGCAGAGCCACTCCACCGAAGGAGTGCAGCGACCGGAACAGGGCGGGATTGCTCAGGTTGCTTGTGAGCAGCGGTCGGAACACCACCTGCCCGAGCAGTTCGAAAACCCGAGACTTGCCGCTGCCTGCGGGACCGCCGACCGCGAGATAGGGCACCGCGTCGAAGACCGGGAACACGTAGGAAAGCAGCGACCAACAGGCGAGCATCGCGACCGTGCCTGCGGCAGTCTCGGTCGGCAGGTCGAGATACCGCCCGAATGATTCAAGGAGCAGTCGACAGGCTTCATCCGGCGGCATTGAGGGCGAGCCCGCGAGCCATGCCTCGCGACTCGCAGCCGACCACCCCGGCAGCATGCTCGGAGGAGGCTCGGGCGGGCGAGGCGCGATGAAGACCCGCTCACCTCCGACAGTCAGCACCTCGGGCAGCGGCATCGCTTCCCGCCTGCCATCCTGCCACCGGAGGTAGAGCATCCACTCCGAAACCGGCTCGCCTCCCCGAACAATCCGCCGGGGCACAGCGAGCCCGGAAACATCGGGCAGGATGAACCGCTCGGGTCGCACCAACCGACCATCTGCCAACTCGACCACCTCTGCGGGAGCCGGGGGCGGCGGCGGTGCCGCGAGGTCTGCGGCAGCCTCCGCCAACTGCTGCTCGACCAACTCGGCATCGAGCAGCCGCTCGGCATCTTCCCCGAGCCGGTCGCGGAGGGTCGTGATGAACTTCTGCCGCTCCTTGCCCCGGGCGAGGTCGAGCCGCTCGCAGGCGACCACCTCGCCATCGGGACCGCCAAGGCGAGCGGTCACTGTGGCGGCGGTTCCCTTGCCGGTCGGGTCGGCCCGGAGGTCGAGGAGTCCGGGCTCCTGAGCATCGCTCTCGATTGCCTTGGGATGCCTGCTCATCTGTCACCTCGCTTCCTGCTGCCGATGGTCAGGCGGGCTCGGGGTGCAGCCTGCCGGGGCTCGGGTCGGGACTCGGGCTCCTCCTGCCACCGCACATCGTCCGCGACTCGGCAAACCGCCTCGACGCTCACATCCGCTTGGGAGGGAATCCCCAAGGCAGCCGCTGCTGCTTCTCGCCAATAGCCCCGCGTGCCCCCGATGAGGGCTGCCGCCTGCTTGGTCAGGTGGTCGATTGCCACCTGCTCCCAATGAGTCGCAGGACGATGCTCGCGAAGCATCTGCTGCCGCACCGCAGCGAGCCGGGAAATCATCCCTGCCTGCTCGATGGCGAGCAGGTCTTCGCAGACTGCTTGCTGCTGCTCTGGTGAAAGCCGCACATAGTTCATCGCTGCACCTCCTTTCGCACTCGGGGGCATCCGGCAGAAATCCATTCCGCCAACTCACTCTTTCGCCACCGCACAGCACCGCCTAGGCGGACCGGCTGCGGGGCTCTGCCGCTGCTCACGTACCGCCACCAACTCCGCTTCGCGACTCCTGCCATCTGCGCCGCCTCGGCAGCAGAAAGCAGTTCGCGGAGATGCTCCAATCTCGCTTCGGCTCTCATTCGGAATCTCCTTGGTCGAGGTCGAATAGGGGCTGCTGCACGTAGGACGTATCTGAAAACTGCTTCCGCTTCTCGCGGGATGGGGCGGATTCCCGCCGCCGCTTTTGGGGCGGCTGCGGGACCCGCTGCTCATCGCTTCGCTTTTCGGGCTCGGTCTTCTTCTTGCTCATTACTCGCCTCCTTGAAGGGTCGCGATGCAGCCATGGACAGGTGAGCCTTCCGGCAGCAGATGCTCGACCACCGCCTCGCGGGCGATGGCATCCATGTGGTCGATGAAGGCGAGCCCTTCGGGGTCGCCGCAGAAGCGGGAGATTTCCGGAAGCGAGCCCCCGCCGTATGGTGCGAGCGGATGCTCTTCGACCAACTCGACAACATCTCGCCACATGCGGCTTGGATTGGCCGCCTTCACTTCCGGCGCGACCATCCGAAGCCTGAGAAACAGCGAAGCGACCCGCATCCGCTTCGCAGGGCTCAGCCCCGCCCACTCCGCAGCCATCGACCCTCTCGACGTTGGCCAATTCATCTGCTCGTTCATCTGCTTTCTCCTGCTGCCTTGGTCGCGACCGGCGGGGTGCGGGTCGCATGGGGGCATCATGCCGAGATGCCGCAGCGAGAAAAGCGATACGCGGAGGCTGTTTCGATTCCTCCGAGCAGCCAAAAGCAGTGAGTGCCACTCGCTGCCGGGCGGAGCCGGGGGCGGCACTCCGGGCGAAAACGTACGCGGAGAAACTCGCGACGCTCAGTTCATCCGCGAGCCTGCCGCCGCTGCTTGGTCTTCTCGCGGCGCAGGTGCAGTGCAGAATCGAGTGCCACCCGCAGCGAGGCAATCTTTCGCTGTCTCGCATCCTCGGTTTTCAGGGTCCGCACATCGGGTCGCTGAGCGAGATACCGCTCCTTTGTCTTCCTGCCATCCTCGGGTTCAAAGGCTTTCCATCCCGCGAGCAGGTCGCGGGCGAGGGCTTCATCGTTCGGCGGGCGACCGCCTCGACCGCGACTCTTGTCGGGTTGCTTCTCGGAGCCCGGGGTCGCAGGCTTGGGCGGCTGAGCATATGGATGCAGCAGGTCGAGAGCATTGCGGAGATTGCCCCGGCTCGCGGGAAGAATCGACCCGGTCCGCAGGTCGACTCGCTCTTTCTGCCATTCAAGGGGCTCGATGTCGTCGGGCACCTTCTCGACCTGCTGCACCGCCAATGCAACCTGCTCTGCGAGGCTGACCACCTTCTCGGCAAGCGGACTCCACTCCCGGGATTCAAAGACCACATCTGCGAGCAGCCGTCGCCACGTTGCCGGGGCGAGCATCTGCTCTCGCTTCGCGAGATATTCGCGGAACAGTTCAGCGGTCCGCTTCGCCAACTGTTGCTTGCTTGGATTCTTCTTCGGTGTTTTCAGTTCAACCCAAGCCGCCTCGGCTGCCGCTTGAAGCCAAAGACCGCTCGACCAATACCTGCCGGTCGGCATGGCATCAATCACCATGTGCCCGACAGCGTAGATGAGCCCCTGCGGAACATCCGGCAGTTCCGCAGGGCGACCGGACCCGAGCCGGTCAATGAGCATTTCATCGAATAGCGACAACACCTGCTCACCCTGCCTGAGCAGCCGCTCGACCGCGTTCATCCCTGCCTGCCTTTCATCGAGCCGGGTCGGCTCAGGTGCAGGGCAGCGAAAGGCAGCAAGCCGCCTCTGCACCGGAGCCGCGAGGGATGCCGCTTGCAATCGGCATCCGCCCCGAGCAGGGGAGTCTACCGCGAGAGAGCCCGAGTGCCGTCGCCCCAGGTCGAAAGAAAGTCAGTGTGTTCCCGGGGCTCCTCGCGGACGAACGGATTCGAGCGGCGACCAGGAAGGACCCGCCGCCCCGGCGGCCTCGCGCTCGAGCGGGACTGCGGTTCCCGCTGCCCCACTAAGGGATTCCAATTTCGGCCACGCGCACGAGCAGCGAACGATTTGGTTTTCCTCTGGCGAGAGTTGGAAGATTCAGGCGGCCCCGCCTACCTACTTCCCCTTACTCCATCCGAATGTCCACCCAGTAGAGAATCCCATCTTCCACGCCGTCCGCTCCCCTTCGGGCACGTTTTCCTTCGTGGCCTGCCCCCTCGCCAGAGCATCCACTTCTGTGCCGGAGGGCTTCACCGCCCCGCCAGCCGCTGCGGAGTACCCGGCCATGTAGCCCGCCTTGAAGCCGTTCTCCCAGCCCGGAGCCGGTGGCTCTTTCGGCTTCCCTTTGTTCGAGGGCTGCTTCCCGCCGTTGTCCACCGTCTGGTGTTCGTCCCACCACTTTTTCCATCCGTCCTCATACGCCTGCTGTTTGGCCCGCGCCTCTTCCTTCCGTTCTTTTTCCAGGCGGCGGCCTAGTTCGTCCATGTGCGGAGTGAGGAACCAGACTGCGATCACCAGAGCGATCAAACCGCCGAAGATAATCGCCATCCACTTCACGAATCGCTTCAACTCGCGGATCAGCCAAGCCATCGTGGGCCTCCGTTTTTGGGTGGTGGCATAGCAGCCATCATGGTGGGGAATGCTACCCCGCCCTACCCCCCCCTCAAAACCTGCGGCGAATCCTGCGGATCGGGGCGTTTGGTTTTCCTCGTTCCCGGCGGCGCTCGGCCCCCCGCCCCCCGTTGCCCCGGCTCGACGCCCGACGGAGAGGGTGCCCAAAATTCATAGGACGAAATGCGGCCGCGCGTACGAGCCTGGACCGAGCGGTTTATGCAGCGGTTTAGGTGTACAGTTATTCATGCCCCTTACCCGGCTACTGCCCGCTTGCCCGCACCATCGCGAGGATGCCTGCCCGAACCGCAGGAGGCAGGCTTGACCAAGCCTCGACCACCTGAGCCAAAGCAGAGTCAGCGGCTGCGGCTGTGGTCGCTTGTGTGGTCACTTCCCGGGAACCTGCACTATCTCCGGGCGAAACGGGCTCCGCCTTCGGATTGCAAATCCGCCATCGTCGGTTCGACTCCGACCGGAGCCTCTTTCTTTCTCTTCTCGCCCGCCGCTGTTGGCGACCTCTGCTCCCCGCCTCCGGCGGCGGGGCAGAGCGTGATTGCGGTCCCTGCGACTGCCGCATGCCGATCGATGACGCAAACGGGCACGAGTCGGCGGGGAACTGGCGGGTGGCCTACTTCTCGATCAGGACAGACTCGACCTCCAGCCGGAAGGGACCAGGCTGCTTGTCACTGAGCATGAATCCCAGCCCACTGATTTGGCTCGGATCGACCGGCCCCATGCCTGGCATCCTGCGTCCAAAGGATGTGGGGACGAAGTCGGCCAGAGGGACCCGGACCTCGGTCCACTGGTCTTTCGAAGTCGGCAATGGGGCCCGGTACGAGAAGGCCGTCCGTCGGCTCTTCGTGTAGAGATTGAGGACGTACTCGCGGCCGTCGCCCTTCAGCCGAACGACCACGGTGTCGCCGGCATCGAGGCTGAGGTCCGACGGTCTGGTTCGGACCGACGCGAATCCGCCGTTGTTCTCCAGGGAGAGGGTTCCGACGAACTCCATGGTTCCGTCGGACGTGATCCGGAATCGACCGTCCGATATCCCGCCCATGACGCCATCGTTGACGGCTTGCCACTGCTGTGCGGCCTCGGGGGAGGCGAAGCTGAAAAGCGGCTCGAGACGCTCGTCGGTCGCCACTTGGCTGGACAGAGCCAGTAGGATCATCGCTGAAATGAAACGCATCGGCTCGGTCCTTTCTGAGGTCCGATCCATGATACGGCGGTGACCAGTTCGATGTGCGGGCGATATACGCTGAAGTCACGAGCTGACGTCGTCGCCAAGGCATTCGGCGTTTCCGTGCCCGACCCATTGCCGGCGAGATACAACATCGCCCCATCCCAGCGGGTGCTGGCGATTCGGAACCAGCCGCAGCGGGAACTCGTCGGCCTGCGGTGGGGCCTGGTGCCCTGCTGGGCGGATGATCCGGGAATCGGCAGCCGGCTGACGAATGCCCGATCGGAGACGGCCGCCACGAAGCCGGCCTTCAGGGGAAGTTTTCGGTCGCGTCGATGCCTGATCCTCGCCGACGGGTTCTACGAGTGGCAGGCCATCGATGGCAGGAAGCAGCCCTACTACATCAGGCTCACGTCCGGCGAGCCGTTCGGGATGGCTGGGCTCTGGGACCGTTGGGAGAAAGGCGACCCCCCGATCGAATCCTGCGCGATTCTCACCTGCGACGCGAACGAGGCGATGCGGACGATCCACGGCCGGATGCCCGTCATCCTCCCGCCGGCGAGTTTTGATCGCTGGCTCGATGCCGGGTCGCACGACGTCCGCCCGCTCCTCAGGCCCTTTGATGCTGACGCGATGACGTTGTACCCGGTCAGTACCTTGGTCAACAGCGTGCGGAACGAGTCGGCGCAATGTGTCGAGCCCGGGCAGGCTGTCGAGAAGCAAACTCGGCTCTTCGGCACCGACTGATCTCTGTGAGCGGGATCTGCAGCACCGCGTTCTTCAGCGGCGGATCTCCGTGTTTCCCTCGACGTGCTTGGGCTCGTACGGGCAATACCGACAGCCGGAGCCGCAGCACGAGCCGCGCCGCAGATGAAACGCCGCCGTGAAGATGACGAGGCCGTTTTCGAAGAAGAAATCGGGCTCGTCGGGGGAAGGGGGCGGTGCCGGCGGCGGATGGTCTGCGGCCATGCGTCACACCCGGCCCATGCCCTGAACACGCCGCCACGCCGAGAGTTGTCCCAAGTGCATGTTTTCGTGCGCTGCCATCACGAAGATGAAGCAGTCGCCGATGGTCGGAAGAAAACCCCGAATCGCTTCCAGCGGCGTGGTCTCCGCCCAGCGGGCCTGCGGAATCTCCGGGAGGGCGGCAGCAATGCCGGCATGGGCGTCTTCGAGCGCCTGCAGCAGCGCAGCCTTCGGCGGGTACTGGCTCGCATCGTTCGACGGGCTGGAATTCCAGTCGAAGAGGGCGACCCAGTCCGCCGGGCAGACGGCAGGGAGGCCGATGATGGCGCCGAGCATGTCTGCCGTGCAGGCCAGATGCCCGAGCACCCAGGCGGCATGATTCATCCCGGGCGCCGGCTGGAGCGTCATCGCGTCATCGGGAAGATCGGCCACCAGCCGCTTCGCGTAGCCGAGGTTGAGATTCCACGTATGAAGCAAGGGATCGATCATGGGAAGCGGGTCCTGCAGGCGGAGCGATCAATGCTGGAGCTTTTTGTAGCGGAAACGATGGGGCTCGTCGGCTGCGATGCCCAGCCGCTCGCGCCGGCTCCGTTCGTAGACTTCGAAGTTGCCCTCGCAGACGTGCACGTAGCCGTCGCCCTCGAAGGCGATGATGTGGGTCGCGAGCCGGTCGAGGAACCAGCGGTCGTGGGTGATCACCACGACACTCCCGGCAAAATGGGTGATGCCCTCTTCGAGCGACCGCAGGGTGTCGACGTCGAGGTCGTTGGTCGGCTCGTCGAGCAGGAGCAGGTTGGCTCCGCCGCGGAGGAGCTTGGCGAGGTGCACGCGGTTCCGTTCGCCGCCGGAGAGGGCGCCCACCTTCTTCTGCTGGTCGGGCCCCATGAAGTTGAATTTCGCGACGTAGCTGCGGGCATTGACCGTCCGCTTGCCGAGTTCGATCGTGTCGTGCCCCTCGGAGATCTCCTCGAACACCGTCTTGTTCGGGTCGAGCGCGTCGCGGTTTTGGTCGACGTAGCCGATGTCCACGGTGCTGCCGACCTTGATGCTGCCCGAGTCGGGCTGCTCCTGCCCGACAAGCATCCGGAAGAGTGTGGTCTTGCCGGCGCCGTTGGGGCCGATGATGCCCACGATGCCGCCGGGCGGCAGGCGGAATGAGAGGTTCTCAAACAGCAGCTTGTCGCCGAAGGCCTTGGAGATGTTCTCGGCGTCGATCACCTGGTCGCCCAGCGGCCGGCTGGCTGGAATGAAGATCTCGATATCTTGGTCACGTACGGCCGCCTGCTCGGCCGCGAGTTTCTCGTAGGCGGCCATGCGGGCCTTGCTCTTGGCCTGGCGGGCCTTGGGCGACATCCGCACCCACTCGAGTTCCTTGTCGAGCGTCTTCTGGCGGGCGCTGGCCTGCTTCTCTTCCAGTTGGAGCCGCGCCTTCTTCTGCTCGAGCCAGGCGGTGTAGTTGCCCTCGAAGGGGATCCCGCGGCCGTGGTCCACCTCCAGGATCCACTTCGCCACGTTGTCGAGGAAGTACCGGTCATGGGTGACGGCCACGACGGTGCCTGGATATTCGGCCAGATGCCGCTCGAGCCAGTCGACGCTCTCGGCGTCGAGGTGGTTCGTCGGCTCGTCGAGCAGGAGCAGATCGGGCTTCTCAAGCAGCAGCTTGCAGAGCGCGATCCGTCGCCGCTCACCGCCGGAAAGCGTGGTCACTCCCCAGTCACCCGGCGGCAGGTTCATGGCGTCCATCGCGATCTCGATCTGACGGTCGAGATCCCAGAGGTTCTTGACATCGATCTCGTCCTGCACCGCGGCCTGCTCCTCGAGGAGTTTCTCCATCTCCTCCGGCTCCATTGGCTCGCCGAGCCGGGCGTTGATCTCCTCGAACCGCTGCAGCACGGCGCGGGAATGCCCCACCGCTTCCAAGACGTTCTCGAACACGGTCTTGTCGGGATCGAGTTTGGGCTCCTGCTCCAGGTAACCCACGGAATAGCCGTCGGCCAAGCGGGCCTCGCCCTCGAACTCCTTGTCGATGCCCGCCATGATCTTCATCAGGGTGCTCTTGCCGGCGCCGTTGCGGCCGAGGAGTCCGATCTTCGCGCCAGGGTAGAAGGCGAGGTTGATGTCTTTGAGCAACTCCCGCTGGCCAAACTTCTTGAACAGGTGGGAGATCTGAAAGATGAAGGAGGCGCCCATGAAGAGAATCCGATCGTGGAGCGAGGGGTGGGATAGCGAGCGAGGGCTGACAACTGGCCAGGACCGGCCGGAACAAGCCTGTATCGTATCGGCTTCGATGCCGCTCGGCGACGGTGGCTCGTTGCAGCCCGCCAGGTCATCCACTACGATCGAAAACGAGGCCACGATGTGATCTTGGATCGCCTGGTCTCCCCGCCGCCCAGGAGTCAAGCCATGCCCGAATACGTCCATCCGGAGATGCTCGTTTCCACAGAGTGGGTCGCCGAGCATCTCACCGATCCTGGCGTACGGATCGTGGAGTCGGACGAAGACCGTGCCTTGTACGTGCAGGGGCATGTGCCGGGGGCAGTGGAGATCGACTGGCAGACCGACCTCCAGGACTCGGTCGAAAGAGATTACATCGACCGGGAGGCCTTTGAGCGGCTCTGTGCCGAACGGGGAATCTCGAACGATACGACGGTGGTCTTCTACGGCGACAAGAGCAACTGGTGGGCCTGCTACGCCTTCTGGGTGTTCAAGCTCTATGGCCACGAAAACTGCCGGATCATGAACGGCGGTCGCAAGAAGTGGGAACTCGACGGCCGCCCTTGGTCGACCGAGCGGGTTTCCTATCCGCTGGCTCGCTACGAGGCGAAGGAGCGGGATCCGTCGGTCCGCGCGCTGCGAGACGAAGTGCTCAAGCACTGCAAGACCGGCAAGCAACTGCTCGACGTCCGTAGCCCGGAAGAATATCGGGGCGAACGGATGCACATGCCCGACTATCCCAACGAGGGTGCCGTACGTGGCGGCCACATTCCCGGGGCCCTGAACGTGCCCTGGCCGATGAACTGCAACGAGGATGGTACCTTCAAGTCGGCCCGCGACCTCGAGAAGCTCTACATCAAGGAACTGAAGCTCAAGCGGCGGTCTCCGACGGTGGCCTATTGCCGGATCGGCGAGCGGTCGAGCCTCACCTGGTTCGTGCTCAAGTATCTGCTTGGATTCGGCAACGTGCGGAACTACGACGGCTCGTGGCTGGAGTGGGGCAACTGCGTGCGGGTGCCGATCGCGAAGGGGGCTGAACCGGGCGGGAGCGGTCGTGTTGAAGCCGCGTCCGCGGATGAACCGGCCGATGTATCCAACAGCGATTCCACGGTTGCCGGTTGAATCATGACTGCCGTCCACCAGCGGCTTACCGACCTCGTGGCCGAGTTTTCCGACCTCGATGGTCGGGAGAAACTCGAACTGCTCGTCGAATACGCGGCCGGGCTGTCGCCGCTGCCGCCGGCCTTCGAACTCCGGAAGGCGGCGGCCGAGGGCCGGATCCACGAGTGCCAGACGCCGGTGTTTCTCTGGACTGAGACCGCCGAGGACGGCACGGCCCGGCTGGTGGCCGACGTCGCGCCGGAGGCCCCGACGGTCAAGGGATTCGTCGCTGTCTTGGCGACGGCGCTCGCCGGCCGGCCAGTGGCCGAAGTGGCTGATCTGCCCGAGGATTTCGCCGAAAACCTCGGGCTCGGGCCGGTGCTGGGGATGCTCCGCTCCCGAGGGCTTCGGGCGATCACCCAACGGATCAAGCGGGGCTTCGCGGCCTTGGCATGAACCTTGGCCGAGGCCGGCAGACAGGGCTTCCCCCGATCGAGCCGATCGGGGAGGATTGCTGCCCTTGATCCGCACCATCCCGGGGGAAACTCTGCGTGTCACCTGCTGAGAAGGTCGTCGCCGGCATCGATCTGGGCGGCACCGCCATCAACTACACCTTTCTTGACGAGCGCGGGGAATTCCTCATCACGGGACTCTGCGAACACCCGGCCCGGAGTGTCGAGGGGCCGAGCGTCTGCCTGGGGCAGATTGCCGACGGCCTCGCCCTGGCCGCTTCCCGGGCGGGCGTGTCGCTCTCCTCGCTGACGGCGGCCGGCCTCGACACGCCCGGGCCGGCCAGTGCCACCGGGATGCTGAGCCGGCGGGGATCCACCAACTTCGTTCATCCCGAGTGGGCAGGCTTCGACATTCGGGCGGGGCTCGAGGAGCGGCTTGGGTTGCCCGTCGCGTATCTCAATGACGGCAACGCGGCCGCGCTCTGGGGGCATGTTTCGATCTTCGGCTCAGACAACGAGGCCACGAGCGTCTCGGCAATCATCGGGACGGGTCTGGGCGGAGGCGTGATCACCCGGGGCCGGGTGGTCACCGGTCGCAACGGTTTCGGCGGCGAATTGGGGCATGTGCTGATCCCCTACCAGGCGATTCCGGGGATCGAGGGGCTCCTGCCCCGCTGCAACTGCGGACGCACGGGCGACCTGGAATCGCTCTGCTCGCTCACGGCGATCCGGCAGACGCTGCTGCCGCACTTTCTCGCCCGGAACCCAGGCCATCTCCTGGCCGCCGAGGCTGATAGCGCGACCGCCGCCAAGCGGGTTCGCGGCTTGGCCGAGCGGGGCGATGCGATGTGCCGTGAGATCTTCCGCGTCCAGGCCCGGGCGCTCGGGCTGTTTTTCGACGAGATGATCAACGTCTTCGACCCCGACGCGTTGATCGTCGGAGGTGGAGCGATCGAGGCCGACGAGTCCTTTCGGGCCTGGTTTCTCCAGGAGATCCGAGCCGGGATGCCGAACCAGCGGGAGGAACAGGCCGACCTGCCGATCCGCATCATTCCCGACGGCGATACGGCCGGCGCCCGGGGAGCGGCGATCGACGCCGCCAGGCTCGTCCGCGAACGGGGGCTCTGAAGTCAGGCCACGTGGTCGATGACGGGAAGCACTGGCAGCCCGTTCGGCTGGAGCGGCCGGCTTCCGACCGGAGTCGGAGGAGGCAGGGGGTCGACCGCGGCCCGGCGGCGGGGCGGCCCCAGCAGCATCAGGCGGGCCGTGGCCAACAGGCCGCCGAGGGAGCCGAAGGTGGCCTCGACGGCTGCCGGTTCGTAGCCGCAATGCACCATGCAGTCAGCACACTTGGGATTGCCGCTCTGCCGCCCGTAGGCATCCCAGTCGGTCTCTTCCATCAGTTCACGGAAACTGGCCGCATACCCCTCGTCGAGGAGGTAGCAGGGACGCTGCCAGCCGAAGAGGTTGTACGTCGGGGTGCCCCAGGGAAGGCATTCGAGTTCCCAGTCGCCCTTGAGGAATTCCAAGAACACGGGCGATTGATTGAACTTCCAGCGCCGCGGCGCCCCGTCGAGCATCCTGCGGAAGAGAGACTGGCTTCGCCGCCGTCGGAGAAAGTGCTCCTGGTCGGGCGCCTTCGCGTAGGAATAACCGGGCGAGATCATCATTCCCTCGACGCCCAGGCCCATCACCTCGTCGAAGAAGCCTCGGTAGCGGTCCGGGTCGGCGTCGGAGAAGAGGGTGGAATTGGTCGTCACCCGAAAGCCGGCCCGCCGGGCCGCCCGGATCGCTGACACGGCGAGTTCGAACACACCCTCACGGCAGACGGCGTGGTCGTGTTCCTGCTTCGGGCCGTCGAGGTGCACCGAAAACGCCAGGTAGGGCGAGGGGCGAAAATGCGGCAGCATCTCCTCGAGCTTGATGGCGTTGGTGCAGAGGTAGAGATACTTTTTGCGGGCGACGATTCCGGCGACGATCTGCTCGATCTGAGGGTGGAGGAGCGGCTCGCCTCCCGGAATCGACACGATCGGCGCGCCGCACTCGTCCACGGCCTTAAAGCACTGCTCGGGAGTGAGTTGGGAGCGAAGAATCTCGGTCGGATGCTGAATCTTGCCACAGCCGCCGCAGGCGAGATTGCAGCGGAACAACGGCTCGAGCATCAAGACGAGCGGATACCGACGATTGCCTTTGAGCCGCTGGCGGGCGACGTGCCCGAGGACGGCGAGCATCTGACCGATCGGAACGCTCATGCCATTGGCTCCCGCAGCGGACCCGCGGCTGAAGCGGCTCGGCAGAGCGCGACGAGCGGGAAATAAATCCGGTAGTAGTGGTAGCGGAGATAAAAGACCTGAGGGAATCCGGTGCCGGTGAACTCCGATTCCTGCCACGTACCATCGGGCAGTTGGCGGTCGAGGAGCCATGTCAGGCCTTGCTGCACCGCTGTCGAGCGGGCCCGCCCGGCGGCCACGAGCCCGGCGATCCCCCAGGCCGTCTGCGAGGGCGTGCTCCGCCCGACGCCCACGAGTCCTGGATCGGCGTAGCTTTCGGGCGACTCACCCCAGCCGCCGTCGGTCTGCTGATGCGCTACGAGCCAATCGGCCCCGCGGTCCACGCTTCGGTCGCCTGGGGCGATGCCGACAGCCCGCAGTCCCTCGAGCGCCTGCCACGTTCCGTAGACGTGGTTCACGCCCCAGCGGCCAAACCAACTGCCGCCTGGTTCCTGGGCCGCGCGGAGATAGGCGATGCCCCGATCCACGGTCGGATGGCCGACACGCAGGCCGAGTTTGCCCAAAGCTTCCAGCACCCGGCCGCTGACGTCGGGCGTGCTCGGGTCGATCATTGCGTTGTGATCGGCGAAGGGCACCTTGCAGAGAAAGGCGAGGTTGTTGTCGCGGTCGAACGCGCCCCAGCCACCGTCCGAACTCTGCATGGCGTCGAGCCAGGCCACGGCCCGATCGATCGCTGCGGCGACCCGCCCGCTCCGCCGCCGCCCGGCCGGTGTGTCGCACGCCGCGACTCGTCGCCAGGTTGCCAGGGCGACGAGCACCATCGCCGTGTCATCGATATCGGGGTAGAAACGGTTGGCGTATTGAAAGCACCAGCCCGACGGCTCGACGGACCGCCCTCGAGGCACCCCGCGGGTCCAGTCGCCGGGCGTGCGAAGCTCGTGGTCGAGGAGCCAGTCGATCCCGCGTTCGGCGGCAGCCAGTTCGGCCGGTCGAGGTCCGAGACTGGCGGCCTCGATCAGGCCGATCGCGGAGATGGCCGTGTCCCACACCGGCGAGCGACAGGGCTCGAGACGCACGGTGCCGTCTGCCTGTCGCTCCACGAGCCGGTCGAGTTCGCGCCAGGCTGCTTGCACCTCGGGGGCATCCTCGTCACACCCCAGCGCCCGAAAGGCGATGATGCTCCAGACGATCGGCGGGAAGATCGCGCCCAGTCCATCGCTCCCGTCGAGCCGCTCGAGCATCCAGCGGCGGCAGGCCTGCACCGCCCTGGCCCGAAGCGGCATGCATCCCAGCGATTCGCCGGCCTTGACCGCCCGGTCAACCCCACGGAAAAACCGCGCCCAGCCTCCTTCGCGGGCCTTGGTCGGCCCGGATGGGGCGTCGGCGAAGAGTTCGGCGATGCCACGCTCGCGGGCGACAGGCCGCACCGGCTGAAAGGCCCACATCAGCGAGAGGGGCACGATCATCGTTCGCGACCACGAAGAAACCCGCAGCAGGTTGACTGGAAACCACTCAGGCAGGAGCACGATCTCGGGCGGCACCGCGGGGCAGGCGGAATACGGCAGCTGCCCCAAGAGGGCCAAATAGAACTTCGTGAAGCTGTTGACCGCCCAGGGGCCACCGGCCGCCGCAATCGCTCCGCGGGCTCGGCGCAATGGTTCGGAAGCGGAGTCGTGTCCCATCAGCTTCAGCGCGAGGTACGCCTTCACGCTCGCGCTGACATCAACCGGGCCGCCTGGATAGATTGCCCACCCACCGGCCGGCAGTTGCTCGGCGAGGAGCCGGCGGGCTGCCGCCGCGACGGTCGCACCAGAGAGACGACCTGCCCAGGCATGCAACAAGAGGTATTCGCTTTCGAGGATCGTGTCACCCTCGAGTGGGCCCCGCCAATGGCCGTCGCTCTGCTGATGCCGCTCCAGCCAGTTCGCCGTGCGGTCGATCGCCGGGATGGTCTGGAAGGCTTCAACGATCCCGGAGGACAGGTCCCGGGGGGACTCAAGTCGCCTTCGTTGCCGGTCGGCAACCGGGGGGACGTCAAGCCACCGGACGGCTCCCGCCGGCTGGCCCGCGTTCGATCCCGTGAATGTCATGATCCATCCCTGTCGGTCGGCGCTGCCTGGCGTTCCATCGCCTCGCGCCCGGTCACTATCGCTTTGGGAGGATAGAGAAACACGCACGGAGCGACAAGTACCGACGACACCGCGGCGGGAGAGACGGAGCAGATTTGGTGGGATATCGGACGGTCTCCTTGAGACGGGGAAACCTGGGCTAAGTTTGCCGGCGTTTCCGTCGGCCGTTCAGTGGTCGGCTGGTGCAAGCGGAAGCCATACTCGGCACCGCGTGCCGTGGCCGGGTCGCGAGACGATGCGGAGCCGGCCCCCGTTGGCTTCGATCAGCCGGAGGGCTTTGGGCAGTCCCAGCCCAATTCCACGGCCGGCTTCCCGGCCGCTAAAAAAAGGGTCGCATGCCCGTTCGGCCGTCTCGGCATCCATGCCCGTGCCGTCGTCGACGATCTCGATTTCCGCATGCTCGTCAGTCGGGTCCTGCCGGGCCGCGATCTCCACCCGACCACCCTCCGACACGGCCTCGAAGGCGTTCAAGGTCAGCAGTCTGAGAGCCTCGCCGACCTGACTCGCGTCGAGCCGCAACTCGATCAGCGGCGGCAGGCCGCGGCATACGAGTTCCACGCGTCGCGACTCGGCCTGAGCCTGAAACGTCGAGAGCAGGGGCGTGACTAGCGATTCGAGGTTCGTGACTGCCGGTTCCGGTCGTGGTGGACGGGCGAAGACCATCAGGCCGCCGATCATGTCCCGGGCGCGAAAGGCCTGATCGACGATCGTCGCCAGTCGCCTGCGGCGCTCAGGCTCCCGTTCGTCGAGCAGCAACGCCTGAGCCCGGGCTGCAATGTTGGCCAGCGGGTTGTTGATCTCGTGGCCCGCGCCGTAGGCCAGTTCACGGAGGGCCTCGAGCCGAGCCTCGACGACCCGTTCGTGGAACGAGGCCGCGAACGACTCGTACCTCTCGACGACCAGGGCTGCTGCCGCAAGCAGTTGGCCGTCGACGGTCGTGGTGCCATCAGGCCCGGCCGCTGCGGCCGCGGCCTCGAGCCGAGCCCCGAGTTCCTTGAGGTCACCGGTTGCGTCGGCAGCAGAACGACTCGAAGACTTCACGCCTCGGCGCCTCGCTCTGAGAAGGTTGGCACATAGGGAGACCGCCCGGGATTCTTGGCGAATCCCGGGCGGTCATGACTCATCGCGATCAGGCGGCAGCCCGAGTTGATTCGGGGTGCACTCCGTCAGGCACCGGCACTCGCGCCGGAGCCCGAACCCGCCACACCAGTTTCGATGTCGAGCAGGCCACAGATCCGATCAACGAGCACTTCCGCCTCGAAGGGCTTCTGGAGGAACTCGTTCGCTCCGGATGCCTTGAGGTCTTCAATTCTGTCGGGCTCGCACATGCCCGAGATGCAGATGATCCGCACCTCGTCCATGGTGGAGTCGCTACGAACTCGCTGGCAGACTTCCTTGCCGTTGATGTCCGGGAGCATGACGTCGAGCACGATCAGGTCGGGACGATAGTCCTTGACCATCATTCCAGCGTCGAAGCCATTGTTGACGCTGCGAGTCTCGAACCGGCCGTCTCGCTCCAGCACATCGGTGATCAGTTCGACCAGATCCTGGTCGTCATCCACAACAAGGATCTTCCGCCGTCCGCTTTCCAGGGCATCGGTGGGAATCCCGTTGTCCCGCATGAAGAGGAAGAGCTGATCCCGGGGAATCCGGCGAAACCGGCTGCCCGGCACGCGGAATCCCTTCAACTGTCCCGAGTCGAAGCAGCGGATGATCGTCTGCTGACTCACTTTGCAGATCTTGGCGGCTTCGCCGGTCGTGTACACGGTCTTCTGCATGTGCCTTACCACCCTCTCCCTAGCCGTGGTTGCAGCTAGTCAAAAAACGACGGCCGGGGGCCTTCTCAACGGAGAGACGGTCCCGATCGCCTAGGCCTCCTTGCCATGAGTCGATGCCCTGTCTTCCGGGATGTTCCAGCCCGTGGCACTCCGTGCCACGGCGACGGAATCTGCGTATGCCGGGAAAACAGGGAAACCCTGTCGGGCAGCGTGGACCGCGTGACGAGGGCAGGGGAGGGAAGCTGAATCCATTTCCACGAGCCTCTGTCCCTGCGGGCCATCCTTGCCAGACAACCCAACTCTACAGATCGCCCTCCGCACGAGTCAATATCGACCCATTCGCCGCAAGTGCCTTAGCTGCAAGGGTTTGCGTCAAACGTCCGGAATGGTGGAAAAACCCCGTCGGCCCCGCCTTCGCAGAGTTCCTGCCCGCCGGATGCACGCTTACGCAGGTTCCGGGGCGATGATTTCCAAGAGTTCGATCACGGGCCGCCCGGCCAGCCCGATCAGGGCCACGCGGCCGAACGTTTCTCGGCCGGGAGTGACCTCAAACAGCCGCGCCAACCAGGGGCCGGTCACGACGCGGAGCACCCGCACGTCGTGGACATCGCAGTGGAGACCCGCGTTGATGAGGAGCCGTCCCAAGGGGGTCGATTCGGTGCGGATCGCGTCGGCAACGTCGGGAGGCAGTTGGCCGAGGTCGATCCGCACAATCCCATGCTGAACCACCCGCCCGTCGGCCACGTGAAGGAGAATCTCACGGCAATAGTGGCCGTCGTGGCCCGTGGTCCGCTGCACGACGCGAAGGCCGACGGGGCCGCCGTGAAACCGCTCCATGGCAACCGTCATATGACGGGTGTGGTCGAGCAGCGTCCGCGCGGGCTCGGGGAGTTGCTCGGGGTCGATCGGATGAAGTTGGCCAAAGTGCTCAGACGCGGAGTGGAACACCTCCACGAGCGCCTTGCCTCGGGCTTGGGCGCGGTCGTCTGAACGAGCGGTCATGCCACAGCGACCTGGTCGGGCACGGCCAGGTCAAGTAGGAACTCGAGCACATCCCGCAGGCGACGCAGCCGGCACCCCGAGACAGCCTCAGCAGCGAACCGACGCTGTTCCGCCGCGATGGCCACGGCGCGAGACACGACATTCGCCCGGTCGTAGATCTGCCGTGCCTCGAGCAGGAGGCTGCCGATCGCCTCGGACGGCAGTTCGGTTCCCGTTGCTGCGGCCGCGATTTCCCGCAGCCGATCGACGGCCGGCCGATCGAGGCGTTCGATCGCGAGTGCCCACAGCAGCGTCGGCCGGCCACCGAGCAGGTCTCCCGCGGCCCGGCGATCGTTCTCGAGATCGCCCCCCCAATCTTTGAGATCGTTGAGCACCTGGAAGCCGGTGCCGACGTGCAGCGCGTAGCGTCCGATGGCCGCGACCGACTCCGGAGGCAGGCCCGCCAGCCGGATGCCCATGGCCACGGCCGCCTCGAAGGCGGGCGACGTCTTGAGCCCGTAGATCGTCAACGCCTCAGCCGGGGAAAGCCCTCGGTCGGCGGCGTCCCGCCACCAGAGCTCGGCACCCTGGCCCTGGGCGAGCCGGACATGGGCATCGGCGAGAATCCCCACCAAATCAGCGGTCGTTCGCGGTTCCACGCCCGGCAGAAGTGACACGAGGCGGTACCCCGCGCCGAGCAGATAGTCGCCCGCATTGAGTGCTGCAGGCAGACCTCGCTCGAGATGCAGCGTTGGCCGGCCGTATCGCATCGCATCGTCGTCTTCGATGTCGTCGTGAACGAGTGATGCCTTGTGGAAGATCTCGATCGCGACCGCGGCCGCCCGGGCGGCCGCCCGCGGTGCTGCGGCATCAGGCACGACGCCCCGGTCACTGCCGTCGGCCCCCACCGCGTCAAAGGCCGCCAACGTGACGAACGGGCGGAGAAACTTTCCGCCGCGGGAGAGAAAATCGGCCGACATGGCGGCCGTCGCCTCGAGCGGCGCCACCGTGTTCGCATCAAACCCCTCCCTTCCCTCGCCCAGCAAGCCGGGGAGTTCCGATCGCTCGGCGAGTTCACGGAGCGCCATCGGCGTGAACATCTCCGCCGCCTCGCGGAGCAGCGGCAGGTAGTCGCCGACCGGGGCCGCCGAACCGCCGGCCACGCCCAACAGGCCGAGCACCCATTCGACGTCGATGGCGGCGGCCGCCAGCGAGTCGGCGCACGAACCGCCCGCTCCATCCCGATCGGCGGAGGAGTCATAGGGAACCGCGGCGACGGGGAGGGAGAACGCTGGCAGCATGCCGAAGGCCTTCTCCAAGTCTCCGAGCTTCGCGATGCCAAGGATGCCGTCGTATTGGCCGGTGAGCAGCGATCCGATCGCCGAGATCGCCCGCGAAGTGGGCTCGACTGTCCAGCCGCAGTCCCGCGCGGCTGCCCAGATCGTCGCGAGGCCGCAGCCGGGCCCGCAGGTGGTCGGCACACCGGAGCTCGCCCCGTCCGCAGCCGGAGCCTTCGGGCAATCGGGGAGCAACAGGAGCCGCCGCCCCGAGCCCCCGGCCGCCAGCCTCGGCCGCCAATACTCAGACACCAGCGTCACCATCGTCCAGCCCGCTTGGTCGGCCGTGCCGCCCGCTCGGGCCACGATCGCCTCGGCCACCCTGCGAAGCCCGGCCGCGGAACGGATCTCGGCGGGCACCCCACCGGAGAGCCACGATGCCACGGTGTCGGCGGCGATCGCCCGGATCCGCTCCCGCAGCGACTTGGAGCTCGGACAGGAGAGCCGAGCGGACGGAGGGGCCGGAAGCATCGAGTTGTGCACCAAAACCTCGCGAATTCGAGCGGTCGGCTGCCTGCACTCTGCCGCATCCGAATGCACTTGAAACCGCACGGAACGCCGGAACCTAACCTCGGGCGGGTTCCTTTGCCTCGAGAGGCTAACAGACCCGCGGAGATCCGAAAACGCGACTGCGGCTCCAGCGGGCAGCGCGAGGCTGGGTCACGAAGCCAGCGGCCGAAACGGCGGGTCGAAAAAACGCGGCAGGAGGGAATCGACCTGGAGCAGGCCGGCCCGGGTGAGCCGCGGCTCGGGCTCCACCGCCTCGAGCAGCCCGGTCTCGTGGAGTCGCCGCCATTGATCCCCCCATTCGGTCAGGGGGTCGATGCCGTGCCGGTTGCGGAGCCTCACCGGATCGATCGAGCCGCGTTTGAGCTGCAGCACGAGTTCACGGATCAGCCGCTCGCGGGCCGTGAGGACGAGTCCCCTCTGAATCGGCAGCCGGCCGGCCTCGACCGCGTCGAGATACGGGTCCCAGTGGGGCTCGTTCTGATAATGAATTCCCGACACGTGGCCGAAACTCGCCACGCCCAGGGCCGCCAGATCCGCGCCTTCCCAGAGCATGTCGCGATAGCGGAAGTGAACTCGGGTCGGATCCTTCACGAGCGTGTAGCCGCTCGAGATCGAATAACCCTGTTCGAGAAAACGTTCGAAGGCCCGGTTGACCCAGGCCCGCTTTGTCGGCCAGTCGGCGACTGGCACCGTACCTTCGCCGTCCTTGGCCGAGCGAACGAAGACCGTGTTGAAGGGCAGCTCCATCTGGTAGATCGTGACGCTGTCGGGTTCGAGCGCGAGCGTCTTGGAGATCGTCTGCTCCCAGGTCTCGGCGGTCTCTCCCACCATGCCAGCGATCAGATCGACGTTCGTGTTGGGGAAGTCGGCGGCCTTGATCCAATCCCAGGCCCGGAGGATCTCGGCCGAGAGGTGGGCCCGGCCGTTGGCCTCGAGGATCGCGTCGTCGAAGTTCTCGACGCCCAGTGAGATCCGGGTCATGCCCAGCGACTTGAGCGCGTGCACCTTGGGTTCGGAGAGCGTGCCCGGCTCGCACTCGAAGGTCACCTCCTCCGCATCGTTCCAGCCGAAGCTCTCGTGGAGACCCGCCACGAGCCGTTCGAGCTGTTTGACCGACAGGAACGAGGGGGTGCCGCCGCCGAAGTAGACATACCGCAGCGTCCGGCCGGCGACGGCCGGCCTGGTCGCCACGAGCCCCGCCTCGCGGGCCAGCGCCTGCGAATAGCGTTCGACGTCGGCCGCGGCCACGTCGGTGTAGACGCGGAAGTAGCAGAACTTGCACCGCTTGCGGCAGAACGGCACGTGGAGGTACAGACCCAGCGGTGCGTCCGTGGCCGGCGCGTCGAAGGCCGCCATCACTGCGGGCACCGCCTCGGGCGTCCAGCGGGAAAACGGCGGATAGTTGGCGACGAAATAGCTGCCCGGTTCGGTGGTGTCACTCATGGTGGGCTTTCGGACCGCCCCGGAGCTTCAGAGCCCGCGGGCAGCCAGCAGGTCGTCGAAGTCCCGGAGGTGATAGCCTACCTCGGCCCGGTCGAGCACGCGGCACAGGCCGCGGAGGGCAATGCCCATGCCGTCAGGGCCGCTCGTGCCTCCGAACTGGCCGCCGCCGCGAACGTGCGGCTCGAGATCGACGAACACGCCCGGAATGCCTCGCCGGGCGAGCTTCTTCGTCAGGGCCGGCAGCATCTCGCCCAGGTCGGCCAGAATCTTTTCGTGGCCCCCGGCGCCCTTGTCGGCGGGCACGAAGTGGGCGAGCGCATCTTCCTCAACGTGCTTGCCACGGGCCGCGGCCTTGACCGGCTTGTAGTCTTTGACGTGAACCCAGCCGAGGCCGGGCTTCATCGCCTGCCACTGCTTCCAGACTTCGGCCGTGGAGAATCCCTGCACGATCAGGTTGGCGGCGTCGAACACGAGCACGAGCCCAGGGTGATTCACCCGGCGATGGATCTCGGCCAGGAGCTGACCGGTTCGACCGATGAGGTTGGCCTCGACCTCCAGGCCGAAGGTGAGGTCGGAGCGATGGCAGGCCTCGGCGATCCGGCCTATCTGGTCCACCGCCTGTTCGAGGTGGTCTTCGGGAGCGGCATCCCGCGGGGGATAGAAGGAGAAGCCCCGGATCAGCTTGGTCTCGAAGGCGTGGGCGAGTTCACAGGCACGGGCCACGTCCTTGGCGAGGTATTGCTTGAAGGGCACGAAGGCGTTCTTCGTGCCGTCGGGCTTGTCCACGAGTTTCACCTTGCCGATCGGCGAGGCGATCGAGGCGACATTCAGGCCGTATTCATCTTCGAGGTGGCGGATCTTCTGGATCTCGCCCAGCGTGAGTTTCATGACGTTCTTCACGCCCTTGCCCACGTCGATGTTGCGGAGGCTGTAGTACTCGAGGCCCAGGGCCGCCAGGGCGGAGAACTGCTCCACCGCGGTAAGGTGAAAGGCGGCCTCGTCGGCGAGCGCGGAGAGCAGGACCTGGGATCTGGGCATCGGAAACTCGCGACGGGGTGTGTCAGAACGCAGAACGGTCGGTCGGGGAACCGCGGTCAGGCAATCCCGGGGAGGTGTTCGCCGGAGGGATGGGAGACCACGATCCGGGAGCGAAGGCCTCCCCGCGGCGTGAACTCAGCCACGAGGGTCAGCCGCCGGGGCTGGAGCACGGCCACCAGATCCTCGACGATCCGGTTGGTGACGTGCTCGTAGAAGATGCCTTCGTTGCGGAAGGCCTGGAGATAGAATTTGAGGCTCTTGAGTTCGACGCAGATCTGATCGGGAATGTAGCGGAGGATCAGGGTGCCGAAATCGGGCTGGCCGGTCTTCGGGCAGACCGACGTGAACTCCGGGCAGATGTGCTCGATCAGATAGTCCCGCCCCGGGAACGTATTGGGGAAGGTTTCGAACTGGTCGCGGGAGGGCGGTGTTGGATTCATGATGGTGAAGAGTGTGCCATGAATCGATGCTCCTCGCCAGAGAGCCGAGCGCCCGCCGAGCAGACTGAGCCATGCGACTTTAGCCCTCGTTCTCGGTGAGTTATTCGGCCGCCGCAGGGTGATAGACTCAGGACACCCTCGGGAAAAGCGGCATGGCAGCAATCGAGACGACGCTCGCTGCGGCTCTGGAGGCCTTCCGACATGGCGACTCCAAGGCCGAAGAGTTGTTGCTCGAGCACTGCCACGCCTGGCTGCGGGTGCTGGCCGCGAAGAAGATCATGCCCCGCTATCCGGAGGTGGCCCGCTGGGACCGGCCGAGCGATCTCGTGCAGGATGCGACGCTGCGGCTCTGCTTCGCCCTGAGGGAGAAGCCGCCCGAATCGGAACGGCATCTGCTCAACCTCGCGGCCCTGAAGCTCCGGCAGGTGGTCGTCGATCGGCTCAGGCACTATCGGGCGGGCCGCAATCCGCTGGCCCATGCCGGCACGAACGTCGTCGCTGACGACGGCCGCTTGCGGGTCGAGGAGGCTGAGGACGTTCTGACCGGCCCGATGACCTACGACCGGTGGACGACCTTCTTTCAGGCCGTCGATGCCCTGCCGGAACTCCAGCGGGAGATCTTCCAGATGACCTGGTTTCTCGGGGCCGATCAGGCCACGATCGCGCGGGCACCCTCCTGCGGGTTGAGGCCACGCATCGCGGGCGGCCGCTGGTGCCGCTCGATTTCGAAGCCCGCCTGTTCGCGACCCACGCACTGGCCGATCATGCAGCCTTCGCGCCCCGCCGGCGTGACGCGACCCGCGCCTTCCAGGAGAGAGTGCGGGCCGGGAGATAGAGCGTGAGCCATGGCCTCGGGATGCGTGGGCCCGCACTGAGAACCTGGCCCGGGAGGTGCCAATCGTGACCATGGAGCGAGCGTCGGGGAAATCGTCGGGCAGCGACGGTGGCAAACGGGGCGTCGTGTTGCTCTCGGGCGGGCTGGATTCGGCCACGGCGGCGGCCTGGGCAATCGGCCAGGGTTACACGCTCGCGGCGCTCTCGATCGACTACGGCCAGCGGCATGCGGTGGAACTCGCAGCGGCCCGCGACGTGGCGAAGGCCCTCGGTATCACCGACCACGTGACGCTCCGGGTCGACCTCGCGGCCTTCGGCGGCAGCACCCTGGTGGATGCCGCCGCGGCCGTGCCCAAGGGACGAACCGACACTGAGATCGGCACGGGCATCCCCTCGACCTACGTGCCGGCCCGCAACACCGTGTTCCTGTCGCTGGCGCTCGCGCTCGCCGAGACCCGCGGGGCCGAGGCGATCGTGCTGGGCGTCAACGCGATCGACTACAGCGGCTACCCCGACTGCCGGCCCGAGTACCTGGCGGCGTTTCAGACGCTCGCCGCCCTGGCGACGAAGATCGGCGTGGAGGGCCATGCGCCGCGGCTGCTCGCGCCGCTCGTCGAACTCTCGAAGGCGGAGATCATCAGGCTGGGCCACTCGCTCGGCCTCGACTACGGGCTCACGAGCAGCTGCTACGATCCTGGGCCGCGGGGCGAGCCGTGCGGGGAGTGCGATTCCTGCCGGCTGAGAGCGGCCGGCTTCGCCGCGGCCGGGCTCGAGGATCCACGGACCGATCCCGCCCGGTGGCGGTGAGGCAGCCGGAGCGGGCCATGCGGATCGCTGAAATCTTCGCGTCGCTGCAGGGCGAGGGGCTGCTCGCGGGTACGCCCAGCACGTTCGTTCGCACGAGCGGCTGCAATCTGCGGTGTGTCTGGTGTGACACGCCCTACACCTCATGGGAGCCCGAGGGCGAAGACCTGTCGCTTGCCGACGTGCTCGACCGCGTGCGGGCCTTGCCGCCCCGCCATGCCGTCGTGACCGGCGGCGAGCCGCTGCTCTTTGCCGAGGCGATGGAACTCTGCCGCACCCTCCGGGAGGAAGGCTGGCATGTCACCGTCGAAACGGCCGGTACGGTGCTGCCAGCCGGTCCGGCGATCGGACCGGTGGCCGATCTGATGTCGATCAGTCCGAAGCTCGCCTCGTCGGCACCGCCCCCCGACACGCCGGGGAATTGGGGGCCGCGGCACGAAGCAGCCCGCCGGCGCGATGACGTGCTCCGGGCCCTCGTCGCCCAGGGACCGTATCAGCTGAAGTTTGTGATCGACTCGCCGGCCGATCTGGCCGAGTCGCTGGCCTGGCTTGACGATCTCGGGCTCGCCGCCGGGCGGATCGATCCCGGCCGCGTCTGCCTCATGCCCCAGGGTCGCACCGCGGCCGAACTCGCCGCCACGACCGCCTGGCTCGAGCCCGAATGCCGCCGCCTCGGCTTCCACCTGGCGCCCCGGCACCACGTGGCCTGGTTCGGCCACACCCGCGGCACCTGACGCCGACCCCCTCGCCTTGGGTCAACTCCGGCTCGCCGGCTCGGGGGCGGCAAAAGTCGCGTCGCGGGCGAGGATACGCCCCGATTGCTCCGCGAGCGTTCGCCGACCCCCTCGCCTC
>CAMDDJ010000047.1 GCA_945891385.1 Candidatus Kuenenia stuttgartensis
CGACCGCCGACTGGAATGCCTCCCACGGGAAACTGCAACGGTTCGCCCGGAACGCCGGCGAACCTTGGCGGCCGGTCGGTGAACCGTGTCGGGTGACGATCGGCCGCGCGGGCTGCGGCTGGGGCGTGGGCGAGCATCCGCCGCAAGGCGGCGAGCCGATCAAGCGCGAAGGCGACGGTCGCTCACCGGCCGGCGTGTTTCGGATCGGTCCCGCCTTCGGCCGGGCAGACCGCATCGAGACCCGGCTCACCTATCTGCCGCTCGACCGCGGCCACTGGTGCATCGACGTTCCCGATTCACCCCACTACAACGAGATCGTTCACGAGGATGTCGTCGGCGCGGCTGCCGTGGCTGGCAGCACGGAGCCGATGCGGCGCGACATCCATCTCAGTGACGACCAATACCGGATCGGCTTCGCGATCGGGCACAACCCGGCCCGAGATCCCGGTGCCGGCAGCTGCATCTTCGCCCACCTCTGGAAGGCCCAAGGCGCTCCGACGGCCGGTTGCGTCGGGATGGATGAAGCGGACCTCCGCGAACTCCTGGCCTGGCTCGACGAAGCCGCAGCAGCCCGACTCGTGCTGTTGCCGACGTCGGAGTACGACCGGCTCCGCGGCGCATGGCGACTCCCGGAGTGGCCGGAGCCGGCCCAATGAACGGCGGGCTGTTGACCCTCATCGGCCTCGGGGCAGGCGTTGCCGCAGGCCTGGCACTCTCGGCCGGGCCACCTGCTGCCGCGGAGGCGGCGACCGCGATCTGCCGGCCGGTAGGCAAACTCTGGCTATCGGCCCTCCAGATGACGGTCCTGCCGCTCGTGGTCGCGACGCTGATCACCGGCGTGGCCGAGGTCGCCGACGTCGCTCAGACAGGCCGCCTCGCCCGCCGCGTGCTGGCCTGGATCGTCGGCCTGTCGTCGGCGGCTGCGGTGCTGGCGGTCGTGCTGGCGCGGGCCGCCTTCTCGGCCCTGCCCCGCGGTCCTGACCTGGCGGGCATCTTCTCCCAAGCGTCTCAACTGCCACCCCAGCCAACCGGCATGCGGGATTGGCTGGCCAGCGTGCCCGACAACGTGGTAGCCGCGGCTGCCAACGGGGCCATCGCGCCGGTGGTCGTGTTCACGCTGGCCTTCGCGCTGGCCCTCTCACAACTCGAGTCCGTCCGGCGGACGGCGGTGACGGACGTCACGCGAAGCGTGGCTGCGGCGATGACGGTTGTGATCGGCTGGATCCTGGCCGCGGCACCCGTCGGCGTGTTTGCGTTGGCCCTGCCGCTCACCGCCTCCTCGGGCGGCCAGGCGCTCGGCGGCCTCGGCAGCTACGTGGCGGTGCTCATATCGGTGTATCTCGTCATCACGGCGGCGGTGTATCTCATCGCCATCGGGCCCGGCCGCTCGCTGCGACGCTTCGCAGCGGCGGCCTTGCCGGCCCAGTGTGTCGCCGCCGGCACGCAGAGCTCGCTCGCCAGCCTTCCGGCCATGCTCGAATCGGCTGCGAGATTTGGATGCCCCGCCGGGATCGCCGGCCTGACGCTGCCGCTGGCTGTGTCGCTGTTTCGGATCACGAGCCCGGCTCAGTATCTGGTCGTCGCCGAATTCATCGCCTGGACACAGGGCATTGAACTGAGCTGGCACACGCTCGCGCTGCTCGTGCCCCTGGCGGTGGTGATCAGCCTGGGGAGCGTGGGTCTGCCGGGCCAGGCAAGTTTCATGGGCACGCATCTTCCGATCATGCAGGCGGCCGGTCTCCCGCTCGAGCCATTGGGCCTGCTGCTCGCGGTCGATGTCATCCCCGACGTGGCGGCCACGGTCGGCAACGTGACCGGCGACCTCGCCCTCACAGCACGAGTGGCAACGTCCGGAACCGGCGAGGCGGCCTCCGAGACAGGTGCGACCGTCCCTCGATGCGGGTAGGCGCCGCCCCGGCTCCACCGCGACACCGGCGTTTCCGGCCGGCTGCCAGTTGACGCTGGCCCACTCCCGATGAGAGTATTTGCGACTCTCCGGGCGACCATTCGTCCGAGAACCTGAATCGTCTGCGAAAGGAAAGGATCACCCTGATGCCCCACGCTTCCCGCCGTCATTTCCTCACCACGTCGCTGGCCGGGGCCAGTTATTTCGCGGCGGCCGGCACGCGCCGAGCCTGGAGCCAGTCGGCCAACGAGCGGCCGCAGGTGGCCTGCATCGGCGTGGGCGGCAAGGGGAGCAGCGATTCCGACAACGCCGCGCTGTTCGGCGACGTGATCGCGATCTGCGACGTCGACCGCAACACGCTGGCGAGCAAGGGCAAGTCGGAGAAATTCAAGGCTGCCGAGCAGTTCACCGACTACCGTGAGCTCTTCGCCAAGTTCGGCGACCGGATCGATCTCTGCACAGTCAGCACACCCGACCACATGCACGCACCGGTCACGCTCGAGGCCATGCGGCTGGGGATCGGCTGCTACACCCAGAAGCCGCTCACCCGCACGATCTACGAGGCTCGGCTGCTGGCCAAGGTGGCCGCCGAAAAAGGCGTCACCACCCAGATGGGTAACCAGGGTACCGCGCTCGACTCCTCCCGCGAGGCGATCGCCCAAATACAGACCGGCGTGCTCGGACCGCTCAAGGCCGTCTACGCCTGGTCGAACCGACCGGTCTGGGCCCAGGGTCCTGGCCGGCGGATGAACCTCCGCAAGTATCAGTTGCAGGCGATGAAGGAGGTCGAGGAGCAGGAGGATCCCACGACGACGGCGGCCGAAGTGGCCGAGATCGTGGGCGATCTGGTCGGCGAGAAGGAAAAGGAGATCGCCAAGGCCCTCGAGCGGCTCGACTGGAAGCACTGGCTCGGCGTAGCTCCGCCGCGGGAATACTGGCCCGGCCTGTACCACTCCTTCCAGCACCGTGGCTGGTGGGACTTCGGCACCGGCGCCTTGGGCGACATGGCCTGCCACCAGCTCACCGTGCCCTTCGCCTCCTGCGGCCTGCGGGATCCGGTATCGGTGGTCGCTCGCACCACCGGGCACGACTTCGACAGTTTCCCTGCCAGCTCGATCATCAAGTTCGAGTTCCCTGAGACGAGCGAGCGGCCGGCGATTCCCTTCTGGTGGTACGACCGCAAGGGCAACAAGCCCCCGATGGAGGTCTTCGCCGAGTGGGGGATCGACAACGTCTCCGACAGCGGCGTGCTCGTAGTCGGCGAGAAGGGCGCCTTTTACAGCAGCGACGATTACTGCGGAAAGTACGAACTCAAGGGTGTCAAGACGGTCAAGGCCGACTACGAGCCGGCCGAAGATCACGGCAAGGGCTTCGACGTCAACAACATGGCCGAGTTCTTCAGGGCCAAGCGGGAGGGCAACCCGAAGATCGCGAAGTCGAACTTCATCGATCGGGCCGGCCCGCTCACGGAGACGATCCTGCTCGGCAATCTCGCGGTCTGGGCCGCGGCCGAAGGCGGCCCCGACGGCACGATGGGCGAGTGGGGTGAGAAGGTCGAGTGGGACGCCAAGAATCTGCAGGTGACCAACCTGGCCGACCTGAAGACGCCCCACGTGGCCGACCTGATCAAGCCCCGGTATCCCGACGGCTACCGGCTCGACTGAGCCATCGCGTTCGGGCTTCCGTATTCTCCGTTCCCTCCTCAGGAGAGCGCCATGCTCCTCTCGGTCTCCCTCCGGACGCATCTCGGTCGTCGGTTCGCGGTGTGCTGGTTCGCGCTGGCAGCCGGCAGCCTGCCGGCTGCTCACGGGATCGCAGCCGATGCCGTCGCGGTTGCCGCGAGCGAGGCTGCGGCGGTCGCGGCTCGAGTGGCAGACCTCGGAGGCAAGGTCGTGAAGGCGGCCGACGGGAGCCTGACGGGCATCACGATCAGCGACGGCAGCGGCGTGACGGCCGACGATCTGCGGCTTTTCGGGGATCTCCCTGGCTTGCAGGCGCTGACGATTCTCAACTGCCGCACGATCGACGATGCGGCGCTCGAGGCCCTCGGAACCCGGCTCCCGCTCCGCACGCTCGGCATCACGAATTCCGCAGTCACCGACGCCGGCGCGGCCTGGATCGCCGCCTCGTTCCCCGACCTCGAGGAGCTCGATCTCTCGAGCAACACGAACCTCACGGGCGCCGCGATGAAGTCGATCGCGTCGCTCGGTTCGCTCAAGCGGCTGATGCTCGTGCAGACACGGTTCAACGACCTCCACACCCGCCGGCTCAAGGCGGTCGAGAATCTCGAGGTGCTCGACCTCCGGGGCAACATGGAGGCGGGCGACATGACGCTCGGCGTGGTCGGGAAGCTCCCCAAGCTCCGTGCCTTCAAGCACCGCAGCACGATCGTCACCGACGCCGGGATCGAGAAACTCGCGGAAAACCAGACGCTCTCGGCCCTGCTGCTGCAGGACTTCGCGATCACGAGCGAGGCGGGGCCGCACCTGGCCGGCTGCAAGAAGCTTTCGTCGCTCGAGGTCTTTCGCTGCCAGGGCTTCGGCTCGCAGGGGGTCTTGGCCCTAGCCGGCATGCCGCTCGCCCGGCTGACACTTCGCGATCTGCCTCAGGTGGGCGACGACGCCCTGGCCGTGATCCCACAGCTCCCGAAGCTCAATCGCCTCGCCCTCCACGAACTAGCCTCGGTGGGCGACGCCGGAATCGCCCAACTCGCCGGCGCCGCGAACCTCGCGGCACTCGACATCTGGGCGCTGCCGCTCGTGACCGACGCGAGCGCCGCCGTGATCGCGACGCTGCCCGGCCTCGAGGAACTCTCGATCCGCGAGACCGGAATCACGGCCAAGGGCATTGATGCCATCCTGGCCAACGACAAGCTCCACTCGCTCACCTACCGTGGCGATCTGCCCGCGACGACGCTCGTGAAGATCAAAGCCCGCGAGTGGAAGAAGCTCGACATCGCCCCGTAGGCGGCTGGGGCAGGCTTCCGCCACATTCGAGCGCGTCGCTCTTCGTGGCCGTCATTCGGTCGGGGTTGCCCATGCCCCGAGAGCCGGCCTAGGAAACCAGCGAAGCCATGGATGGCGAAGCGCAGTTTCCTCGGAGTGAGCGAAGGCCGTGAGGGCCGTAGCGAACGTCCGGCGACGGGGCATGGGCAATCCCGACCCACCGCGTGACGTCGCCTCCGCCCCGTCATACGGCAGCGAACGCGGCCGCGTCACACCGACCGAGCGGCAGCACTGGCCGCGGCGAGGGCGAGGTCGGGAACGAGCGTGACGGATGCCGGCGCATGCCCGGCGGCCGTGAGCCAGGCGACGAGGCCATCGCTGAGGAGCGGAGCGTGGCAGAGCAGCCCGCCAGTGAGCCGCAGCGGGTATTCGCCGGCATGCAAATCGAAGCGGCGTGCGACCGCGAGCGACTGCCCGCCGAGATCGGCTGCCGCCTCGGCGATGATCCGCCGGGCCTCGGCATCGCCAGCCTCCGCCAGCACCACCACGTCCGGGGCAAAGGTGGCGATCCTTCCGCGGGTCATCTCCGACGCAGCGAGGGCGGCCGGGAGATCGGTCGGGGCGGCAACCTCAAACCGCCGCGTGGCGGCCTCCGCGAGGGCGGTCGCTGGGCCCCAGCCGTCGGCCGAGCGAACGGCCGCCCGCAGGCCGGCGATCGCGATCGCATAGCCGCTGCCCTCGTCGCCGATCAGACCGCCGCGTCCGCCGCAGCGATCGAGGTCACCGGCCGGATTGCGACCCCAGACGATCGAGCCGGTTCCCGACACCACGACGAGCCCCCAGGCCGCGGGCCCGCTGCTGCCAAAGGCCGACACGCCATCTGGCACAACCTCGATCCGGTGGGCGATGTGCCGGTCGCGTGCCCAGGCAACCCAGCGGTCTCGAATCTCGAACCGACCAGCGCCGGCGAACCCCAGGCAGGCCGATGCCACCGGCTCGGAAACGCGTGCGGCGGCAGCGAATGCGGCAGCGACCGCTTGAGCCACGTTCGCGGCCGCCCTGTCGAAGCCCGCCGAAACCGCGTTGGCCGGGCCGCCATGCCCGCGTCCGAGTTCCCTGACACCGGCGAAGTTCCCCTCCGCAAGCACGGCCGTGCACCGCGAACCGCCGCCATCGATGCCGAGCACGAGTCCGGCCGCGTGGCCTGCCGACTCAGGATATGCCGTCATCGGCCTGCTCTCCCGCCAGCGCCCCGCGCAACTGGCCGCCAGCGGCGGTCAGCAGCCCGCGGGCCTCGGTCGGATTCACCATGCGCACCCGGCTGACCACGGCCGTCTTGAGTTCGCCGTCGCACGCCGCGAGCAGTTGCTCGGCCTCCTCCTCCGACACCTCCGCCAGCCGGGACACGAGCCGTCGGCTCCGGACCAGGAGCTTCGAGTTTGTGGCCCGGAGATCGACCATCAGATTGCCGTAGGTCTTCCCCAGCCTGACCATCGTGCCGGTCGTGAGCATGTTGAGCACCATCTTCGTGGCGGTGCCGGCCTTAAGCCGCGTCGACCCGGCGATGATCTCGGGACCGACCTCGACCACGATCACGACATCGGCGACCCCCGCCAGTTCCGGCTCGGGCGTGCAGGCGAATCCGATTGTCGTCGCGGCCACGCTTTGGGCGTGGGCGAGGCCTCCGATCACGTAGGGCGTGCGGCCGCTCGTGGCGATCCCGACCACGACGTCCTTCGGGCCCACGGCCACGGCCGCGAGATCGGCGGCGGCGAGTTCAGGGTGATCCTCGGCCCCTTCGACGGCGGTCGTCAGCGCGGTCGAGCCGCCGGCGATCAGGCCGAGGACGAGTCCCGGGGGGGTATTGAACGTGGGCGGACACTCGGCGGCATCGAGCACACCGAGCCGGCCCGACGTACCCGCTCCCAGGTAGATGAGTCTGCCGCCGTTCGCCAGCCGTTCGGCGATGAGCTCGATTGCCTGAGCGATCGCAGCTTCCGCGGCCGCCACGGCGGCGGCCACCCGAGCGTCTTCTGAATTCATAAGCCGCACGAGCCCGAGCGGGTCGAGCTTGTCGATCGAGGCGGAGGCCGGATTGACCGCCTCGGTGGCGAGCGAACGAGAGAGGGTGTTCATGCCCCCACGATACCAGGCGGCCTCAACGGATACACTCCGCTTGTTGTTTCTGGAGCCTCCTCAACTCCCTGGGTTTCCCTGGTATGGGAGGAGTTGCCCGTACCAATCGAGCGGCGTAGGAAACCGAGCGGAGCCACGAAGGCGAAGCGAGGTTTCCTCCGAGCGAGCGAAGGCCCGGATGGCCGGAACGAGCGTCCGGCGAGATGGTGCGGTCAACTCCGGCGCGTTCGCTTGGCCCCACTTGCATCTCCGATGAGCCTTTCACTGTCATGACGCTTGCGATCGGCCCCATCGATGCCGCGGTGCTGCTGGCCTCGCTGGCCGGAGCGATCGCGGTCGGCCTGTTCGCCGGGGGCCGGGCCCGCTCGCTCGACGCCTATCTCCTGGGCGACCGCAGCCTGCCCTGGTGGGTCGTGATGGGCTCGATCGTGGCCACCGAGACGAGCACGGCCACGGTGCTGAGCGTTCCCGGCGAGGGCTACGGCCCGGTCGGGCTGCGGTTTCTCCAGCTGCCCTTGGGATTCATGCTGGGGCGGCTGGTGATCGTTCGCTGGCTTCTCCCCCTCTATTTCGAAGGGCGGCTCAACACGGCCCACGAGGTGCTCGGCCGGCGGTTCGGGACGGTCGTGCAGCGGGCCGCTGCCTTGCTGTTTCTCGTCACCCGCAACCTCGGCGACGGGCTGCGGCTGTTCCTGGCGGCGATCGTGCTCGCCCGGCTCACCGGCCTGCCGTTTCTCGGGGCGATCCTGATCATGGGAACGATCACGATCGTCTACACGGTGCTGGGTGGCATCCGCTCCGTGGCCTGGAACGACTGCCTCCAGCTCGTTATCTACCTGCTTGGCGGCATCGCCGCCGTGTTCATCATCGTGGGGCAGACACCGGGCGGCTGGACCGCGGCCTGGCAGCACGCGGCGGCGACCGGGAGGCTCGAGCTGTTCGACTTCCGCTTCGACCTGGCAAACCCCTGCACCTTCTGGGCCGGGGTGATCGGCGGCGGGGTGCTCTCGATCGGCACCCACGGCACCGATCACATGATGGTGCAGCGGTATCTGGCGAGCGGTGGACTCCGGCCGGCAGGCCGGGCTCTGGCCGGCAGCGGCCTGGCCGTGGTGCTGCAATTCGGCCTGTTTCTCGGCATCGGGATCCTGCTGTCGGCCTATCACGCAGGCACGGGGGAGACGGCTCCCGCCCGGGCTGACGAGGTGTTTGCCGCGTTCGTCGTCAACCATTTTCCCCGCAACGTGGGCCTGATCGGGCTGCTGCTGGCGGCCATCCTGGCGGCGGCGATGTCGACCCTCTCGAGTTCGCTCAACGCCTCTGCCTCGGCGGTGATGCACGACTTCCTGCTGCCCGCCGGCGGCGGTGCCATACGGCAGCGTCCCGAATCGCTCCTGCTGCTCTCCCGCGGCCTGACGGTCGTGTTCGGCCTCATCCAGATGGGCGTGGGGATCGCCGCCACCCGACTCGACGAGACGGTGATCCGCGCGGCCTTGGCGATCGCGGGAGTCGCCGCCGGGTTGCTGCTCGGCGTCTTTGCACTTGGCATCGGCACCAAGCGAGTAGGTGGCACGGCCGCTCTGGCGGGCGCCGGCTGCGGGCTCGCGGCCCTGCTCACGGTGCAATTTCTCTTGCCTGGCCGCGGCATCGTGGTGGCCTTTCCATGGTACGCAGTCATCGGCGCCTCCACCACCTTCGTGGCAGGAGTCGCCGCCTCGTTTCTCTGGCCTCAATCTCAGGAGCATCCTGGATGAATCTGTCGTTCCGCGTGACCCTCGCCCTGGTGCTCGGGGGAAGCATCGCGCTCGCTGATCCCACCGCCGAGTCCCTTGGGCTCGATCCGGTCCGGCTCGCCCGGATCGACGGACTCGTCGCCGAGGCGATCGCGGCCGGAGAGATGTCGGGCTGTGTCGTCTGCATCGGCCGCCGCGGAGGCATCGGCTGGCTCGAGGCCGCCGGCGAGCGGCAGATCGAGCCACTCCACGAGCCGATGACGACCGACACGATCTTCGATCTGGCCTCGCTCACGAAGCCCGTCGCCACCGCGACGGCGGTGATGCAACTGGTCGAGGAGGGAGCCCTCCGGCTCGGCGACCGGGTCTCGCTGCACATGCCCGAGTTCACGGGCCACGGAAAGGAGTCGCTCACCGTGCACCACCTGCTCACCCACCAGAGCGGCCTGATCGCCGACAACCCGCTGGCCGACTACGAGCACGGCCCCGAGGAGGCGTGGCGCCGGATCTGCGGCCTGGAGCTGGTGGCGCCGCCCGAGACGAAGTTCATCTACTCCGACGTCAACTTCATCGTGCTCGGCCGCCTGGTCGAACGGCTGCGAGGCGAGTCACTCGATGCGGTCGCCCACGAGCGGATCTTTGCCCCGCTCGGGATGCACGACACCGGCTATCTGCCGCCGCACGAGAACCGCGGCCGCTGCGCGACGACCGAGCAACGCGACGGCGCGTGGCTTCGGGGCGAGGTGCATGACCCGCGGGCCTGGGAGCTCGGGGGCGTGGCCGGCCATGCCGGCCTGTTCGGCACCGCGGAGGACCTCTCCCGCTACGCCCGATGTCTCCTCGGCGGGGGCCAGCTGGAGGCGGCGCGGCTGATGGCGCCGGCGACGCTCGCCACGATGGTGCGGCCGGTGCGGCTGCCCGGCGGCGCCGTCCGCGGCCTCGGCTGGGATGAACGCAGCGGCTTTTCCAGCAATCGGGGCGACCTGCTCTCGCCGGCCGCCTTTGGTCACGGCGGCTTCACCGGCACCTCGCTCTGGATCGACCCCGGCCTCGACCTGTTCGTGATCTTCCTGAGCAGCCGTCTCCATCCCGACGGCAAGGGCACGGTCAACCCGCTGGCCGGTCGGATCGCGGCGGTCGCCGCCGGGGCAATCGTGGCGGCTGCCAAGCCGGCCGCCGTCGAGCCGGCCCGCGGCGTGCTCACGGGGATCGACGTGCTCAGCCGCGACGGCTTCCGCCAGCTCGCCGGCCGCCGCGTCGGCCTGATCACGAACCACACCGGTCGCGACCGGGCGGGCGTTCCCACCACGCGGCTCCTGGCCGACTCGGCCGAGGTGACGCTCGTGGCGCTCTTCAGCCCCGAGCACGGTCCCACCGGCCGGCTCGACCAGGAGCGGATCGACGACGCCACCGACGCGGACACCGGCCTGCCGGTACGGAGCCTCTACGGCACGACCCGCCGGCCCACGCCCGAGATGCTGGCCGACCTCGACACGCTCGTGTTCGACATCCAGGACATCGGCACGCGGTTCTACACCTACGTCTCCACGATGCTCGAGGCGATGAAGGCGGCCAGCGAGCATGGGCTGCGGTTCGTGGTGCTCGATCGCCCCAATCCGATCAACGGAATCGACGTGGCCGGCCCGGTGGTGGCCGCAGGCACCGAGACGTTCGTGGGCTGCCATCCGATCGCCCTGCGACACGGCATGACCGTGGGGGAGCTGGCGGAGATGTTCCGGGCGGAACTCGATCTCGATCTCGAACTCGTGGTGATCCCCTGCGAGGGCTGGCGGCGGCGGGATGCCTTCGACGCCACCGGCCTGGAGTGGGTCGATCCGTCGCCCAACATGCGGAGCCTCACCGAGGCCTTTCTCTATCCCGGAATCGGCCTGCTCGAATTCACGAACCTGTCGGTCGGCCGCGGCACCGACACGCCCTTCGAAGTCGTGGGGGCACCCTGGCTCGACGGTCGCGGCCTGGCCGCGGCCCTGACCGCCCGACGGATTCCGGGCGTGGTGTTCGTGCCGATCCGGTTCACGCCCAGGACAAGCCGGTTCGCCGGCGCGGAGTGCGGCGGCGTCAACATCATCGTCACCGACCGCGAGCACTTCGAGCCGGTGCGGACGGGCCTGGAACTCGCGGTCGCGATTCGCCGGCTCCACCACGACGCCTGGGACACAGCCAAGCTAGGTACCCTCCTGCTCGATGCTGACACCCTCGACGCTATCCTCCGGGGCGAGGACGCAGACAGCGTGCTGACAATTGCCACGCGATCGCTCCGCGACTTTTTCACCCGCCGTTCCCGGTTTCTGACCGACACGCAAACATACCCTGAATAGGGCACCCTCTCACGCCGCGCACCAAGGATTTCATTTCACGAGTATGTTGAAAGCAGGGAACACACCTTCAGGAGTGATTGTCATGACGATCCACCGGCCAGGACTCCCCTTCTTCGCGCGGCTCGCCGGCAGCCCGCTCGGCTTCGTCGCCTTCGCAGCGGTGGTCGCCATCGGCATCAGTCAGCCAGCCGCGAACGGGGTGGAACTCACCGAGATCTCCCGATTCTGGCTCGATCGTACGAGCAACGCGACGATCGCAGGCAGCCCCAACCCCGCCTTCATCGGCAGCAATCCCTCGGCCATCGCCTGGGACGGCGCGAGGATGTTCATTGCCGGCTTCAACAACGGCTCCGGACCGGTCGGGATCACGGAGGTGCTCAACGCCACCGACACCGGCGTGGTCTTTCAACCCACGTTCACCGATGCGTTCAACATCCAGAATGCGCCGCTCAGCCGCGGCTACTCGGGGATCACGCTCCAGGGCAACACGCTCGCCGCCACCATCGACATGGACCCGGAGCAACCGGGCAACCTCTCAGCCTATGACGTCTCGTCGACCACGCCGGCCCCGCTCTGGTCGGCGGCCGGACGCGGCAGCGCCGGCGTGGCAATCGATCCCGGCTATGTCGTCGGAGGAGTCAGCCAGGGTGGTGGCGGCATCGGCTGGGGCTCGTTCGGCGGTGGCGTGGCCGGCTCTTCCCTCCGCCGGGCCGTCAACGACCCAGTGACTGGCGCTGCGATCTATGGCTTCTCGTCGGCACCCGATGCGCCGGTGCCGGCGGGACTCCAGTATTGGAATCCTGCCGACCCGGCGATCCAACCGGCGCCAATCACCGTGCCCCGCGACATCGCCTTCGACCTCGACACGGGCGACATCTTCGGCCGGGTCAACAACACCGTGACCAAGGCGGTTCGCACCGGACCGAACGAGAGCGGCACAAAGTCGGTCCTTTACAACACCTACCAGGGTCTAGCCATCGGTCAAAACATCGCCGTCATGAACGACACCGTCGATGGCGATCTCGTGATTTACAACGTGCGGGATGACGGTGGCTTCCGCCAACTTTTCTCGGTGGCCAATGAGATCATGACCACCTCGGGGACGCCCCAGACGGTCACCTACAACTTCCTCGATGACCTCGATCTCGAATCCACGGGCTACTACGACTTCAGCTTCGACGTCGCCTCGCAGACGCTCGCCGTGCTCGACTTCGGCAATCGCCGGGCCTCGGTCTTCCGCTTCGGGGCCCCTGATCCCGACACCCAGCTCCGCTGGGCGGCCGACGGCGTGACCCTAGGCGGCAGCGGCATCTGGGATGCCGTCAGCCTCACCTGGCGGGGCGCCTATGGCGTGTCGGCCTGGCAGCCCCAGGCGAATGCCTACTTCGGTGGCGAGATCAGCGGCGTCGTCACGGTCGCCACGGGCGGCGCGAGCGTCGGTCGCGGGATGTCGTTCGTCACCGACGGCTATGAACTGACCGGCGATACGATCTCGCTCGACGGCGTTGACGCGCCCACCAACAACGTGTTCGTCGAGTCGGCTGTGACGGCGACGATCAATGCGCCACTCGCGGCGGCCAACGGCATGTCGAAGTCTGGCGCGGGCACGCTCGTCGTCTCGAGCGGCATCAGCGGCGGCCCGCTCTTCGTCAACAATGGCACGCTCGTGGCGACGCCCACGGCGAGCCTCACATCGACGCCTGGCATCGTGGTGCTCGCGCCCGGAACGCTCGACGTCACCCAGCAGGCCGGGGGCCTGACTGTGGGCACGGGCCGGGGCATCGCCGGGGCCGGCACGGTCGCCGGCGACGTCACGATCGCCTCGGGTGGCACGGTCTCGCCCGGCTCCAACCTCGGCACGCTCGCCGTCACCCAGGGAGTCACCTGGGCCAGCGGCGGAAATTACAACTGGCAGATCGTGGACGCGACCGGCACGGCCGGGGCGGATCCAGGCTGGGATCTGCTCTCGGTCGGCGGCGGGCTCACGATCTCGGCGACCTCGGCCGATCCCTTCGAGGTCAACCTCTGGTCGTTATCGGCGACAGCACCCGACGCCAATGGCGACGCGGCGAACTTCAGCCCCACCCAGAGCTACACCTGGACGATCGCCTCGGCCGCGGGTGGCATCTCCGGCTTCGCGAACGACGCCTTCGTGATCAACACGACGGCGACCAACGGCGCGGCTGGATTCGCCAACGACCTCGGCGGTGGCACGTTCAGCCTGGCCGTTTCAGGCAACAACCTGAACCTTGTATTCTCCCCCGGTACCGGGCCGAGCGACATCGTGATCGACGTGCCGTCGGGATCCCAGACCCAGGGCCAGGCCGGCTACCCGACGATCGCCGCAGCCAACTCGGTCACCAAGACTGGAGCCGGCACGCTCGTCTTCGACGCGGCCAACGCCTACTCGGGCCCGACGACTGTCTCGGCGGGCACGCTCCAGGTGGCCAATACCGTCGCCCTGATCGCCAGCAGTGTGACGATCGACACGGGGGCGACGCTGTCCGTCACATCGTCCATGGCGATGCAGGCTCCGTCAGTGATCGTCGACGGCGGCACCCTCTCGGCCGCCGCCCTCGCGGTCAACGCCACGACCGGCATCGCCGCGCTGGCCATCAACGCCGGCACGATCTCGGGTTCGCCCGCGGTGAGCGTGACGGCCGGTGGCCAGATGTCGCTCGTGCAGGACGCCCGGGTGATGGTGGGCATCGGCGGGCTGACGGTGGAGCAGACCGCAGGTGGCGGACGGCTCGACCTCGGAGCCGGCCAGGTGACCATCGCCGCAGGCGGCATCCCGGCGGCCGATCTTCGGGCCGACATCATCGCCGGCCGGAACAACGGAGGCTGGAACGGCACGACCGGCATCATGTCGAGCACCGCCGCCGCCGCCGGGGGCACGCGGGCCGTGGGCTACGTGGTGGCCGGCGACGGTTCGGCTCGGGTTTCGTTCGCCGCCGCCGGCGACGTCGATTTGAGTGGTCAGGTGAACGTGTTCGACCTCGTGAGCATCAACAGTTCCGGCAAGTACGGCGCGGGCACGGCCAGCGTCTGGAGCCAGGGTGATTTCAACTACGACGGCGTGACGAACGTGTTCGACCTGGTCGGGATCAATACCGCGGCCATCTACGGCCAGGGTAACTACTTCCCCGCCACGCCGTCGGCTGCAGGCGGCGTTGCGGCCGTGCCAGAGCCGACCGGCCTGGTGATCGCGGCGGCTGGCCTTGTGCTCGGCGGAGTGCTCCGTCGCCGGCTCGTGCGCTGAGGGGTCGGGACGGCAGATCGATGCCATCGCGGCCCTGTCGCACGACTGTCTATGATGGGAGGGTTCGCCACCGAGCCCTCCCATCCTGAGACTCGCCTGTGCCTCGCTCCGTGATCCCCGGCTGCCAGTTCGCCAGCGACAACACCGCTCCGATCTGCCCCGAGGCCTGGGAGGCCGTGGAGCGGGCCAACGTCGGCTGCCTGCCGAGTTATGGCAACGATCCCTGGACCGCCCGGGCCTGCGACCTGATCCGCGAGATGTTCGGCGGCCCGGCCGAGGTGTTCTTCGTCTTCAACGGCACCGCGGCCAATTCGCTGGCGCTGGCCGCCATGTGCCAGTCGTATCACGCGATCCTCTGCCACGAATTGGCCCACGTCGAGACCGACGAGTGCGGCGCTCCGGAGTTTTATTCCAACGGCACCAAGCTGCTGCTGTTGCCGGGTGTGCACGCCAAGCTCGAGCCCGCGGGCATCGCCCATGCCGTCGAACGCCGCCGCGACGTCCACTACCCCAAGCCACGGGTGGTGAGCGTCACCCAGGCCACCGAACTCTCCACCGTCTACTCGATCGAGGAACTGGCCGCGATCGGCGAGACCTGCCGCCGCTACGGGCTGCGATTGCACATGGATGGAGCGCGGTTCGCCAACGCGGCCGCGGCACTCGGCGTGCCACCGGCCCGCATCACCCGCGACGTCGGGGTCGACGTGCTCTGCCTCGGTGGCACCAAGAACGGGATGGGCGTGGGGGAAGCACTCGTCTTTTTTGACACGAACCTCGCCGAAGAGTTTGCCTACCGGTGCAAGCAGGCCGGCCACCTCGCCTCCAAGATGCGCTACCTCACGGCTCCCTGGGTGGGGCTGCTCCAGAGCGGCGGCTGGCTGGCCAATGCACGCCGGGCCAACGCCGCGGCCGCCCGCCTGGAAACCGGCCTCCGCGGCCTTCCCGGCGTGGAAGTGCTCGGGCAGCGGCAGGCTAACGCCGTCTTTGCCCGCCTCCCGGCCGCGCTCGCCCAGAGCCTGAGGGCCGAAGGCTGGCAGTTCTACGACTTCATCGGCTCCGGGGGCTGCCGCTTCATGTGTTCCTGGGCCACCACCGATGCCGAGGTCGACGCGCTGTTGGCCGACGCCCGGAGACTGGCCGCGGCATAACCTGCCCGCGCTGCGAATGTGTTCTTCGTAAGGTTTTGGCCTCGAGGCGGGAAATCAACGCAAAAAGGGTGAAAACGGCCTCGCCATCGGTTGTGGCACGCTTTCGGGCCGAGTTGTGGGGCCGGGGGGGAGATGCTACAAAATAGATGTTCGACAGACTCTCGTCCGCACTTTGGTCCACTGGGGAACTGAGGCTTGTGCTCCGGCGAAGGTCGATGCAGTCGATTTGGTTCGTGAATCAGTTCCCATTTTCTCGAGGTTGAGAGTTTTATGGCTCGGAAGATTTACGTGGGGAACCTCCCTTGGTCCACCACGTCGCAGGATCTTGAAGCGATGTTTGCGCCTCACGGTGCGGTCCGCAGCGCGGAAGTGATCTCGGATCGTGAGACCGGTCGCTCCCGCGGTTTCGGATTCGTTGAGATGGAGACCGACGAAGGCCTCCAGGCTGCTATCTCTGCTCTGAACGGGCACGAGATCAACGGCCGGCCCCTGACCGTCAACGAGGCCCGCGAGCGGACGCCCCGTGCCGGTGGCGGCGGTGGCGGCGGCGGTGGTCGTGGCTACGGCGGCGGCGGCGGTGGTGGCTACGGTGGCGGCGGTGGCGGTGGCCGAGGTGGCTACGGCGGCGGCCGAGGTGGCTACGGCGGCGGCGGCGACCGCTACTGATCGCGTGAATTCTGCCGCGATCCGCTTCTTGTGCAGATCGCGTCACACGTGCTTGGCATTCACGGGAGCCGGTGGTTTTGAGCCCCGGCTTCCGTGATCGTTTTTTCCGTGTATTATTTTGGCTCGTTTTCGATGGCTGCATCGAGAACGTTTTTATTTCCCTGGCCGATTTTCCGGCCGAAGCGAAAAGACGAATCCACGATGAGTTTTGCTGGTCCCCGTTCCAAGCCCGCCAAGATGGCCCGCAAGAAGGCCAAGCCCAAGCCCAAGGTCAAAAAGCGGGATCCGATTTTCATCGACGGCGCCCGGCCGCGTCCGATGTACGTCGACTACAAGGACCTCGAACTGCTCGGCAAGTTGATCAATCGCCAGGGCAAAATCACTGGCCGCCGGAAGACGGGTTGCACCGCAGCCAGCCAGCACGCGGTTACGAGCGCCATCAAGCGGGCGCGTTTCATGGCGTTGCTGCCGTACGTCGCGGACTGATCTACGCCTGCACGGCCATCCTGGCCCGTGCAGGCTGAGCCTGAGGGCCGGGCATCCAGCCCGGCGGCCCCACCGCCTGCACGGCCATCCTGGCCCGTGTACTCTCAGGGCGTACCCGCTCGCTGCGGGAGTTCGCTGCCCGAAGGCCCCCCGGCCCCCGCTCTGCATGCCACCGCTCGTCACCCGCCGTCGTGTGGAGTTTCGCGACACCGATGCTGCGGGAATCGTGCACTTCTCGGCCTTCTTCTTCTGGATGGAGTCGGCCGAACACGAACTCCTCCGCGCGACACGCGTCGACGTCGTCGATCGCGGGGCCGACGGAATCGATACCAGCTGGCCGCGGGTCTCGGCCGCCTGCGACTACGTCTCAGCGGCCCGATTCGGCGAGGAACTCGACATCGCCGTCACGGTCGAGGCGGTCGGTCGCAGCAGCGTCACATACGGCTTCGCCTTCAGCCAGGCGGGCCGCGACGTTGCCCGGGGCCGGGTCGTGGCCGTCCGCTGCCGCATGCACCCCGGTCGCAAGCCGGAAGCGGTGCCGATCCCAGATGACATCGTCGCCCGACTGTCCGATTTTCGCGGTGTTTGAGCCGACGGGAGGTGGCCGATGCTCGAGGTGACGGGCGTCTCGAAGTCGTACCCAGGAGCTGGCGAAAATCTCGTGGTACTCCACGACATCTCGTTCACACTCGAACCCGACCAGCAGCTGGCGATCATGGGCCCGTCCGGGTCGGGCAAGAGCACGCTCCTGGCGATCCTCGGCGGCCTCGAATCACCGACGACCGGGCGGGTGGTGCTCGACGGAGTCGATCCGTTTGCCGGCTCGGCGGCCGACCGGGCCGCCTATCGCAATCGTCGGATCGGGTTCGTGTTTCAAGAGCATCATCTCTTGCCCGGCTGCTCGGCCCTCGACAACGTGCTCGTGCCGGCGTTGGCCACCGGTCGCGTGCCGCGGGAGATCGCCGCCCGGGGTCAGCGGCTCCTCGAGCGGGTCGGACTCGGCGCACGCCTGCACCATCGTCCCGGTGAACTCTCCGGCGGTGAACGGCAGCGGGTTGCGGTGGCCCGAGCCTTGCTGCTCTCGCCACGGCTGATCCTGGCCGACGAGCCAACCGGCCAACTCGACTCCCACGCGGCGACCCGCGTCGCCGACCTGCTCGTCGACCTGGCCAGCGACGACGGAAGCATGCTGGTGGTGGTCACCCATGCCGAACCGCTGGCCGCCCGCGTCGGCAGCGTGCGGCGGCTCGTGGATGGGCGGCTCGTGTCATGACCGCCCCCGACAGAGGATCGAGTCGGTCGCTCTTCGGGCTTGCGGTCCTCCTCGCGCGAGCCTGGTGGCCGCAGTTGGCCGCCCTGGCCGCTGCCTGTGGCGTCGTGGCCACCACCATCGCCGGAGCGCTCTGCGTGGGTGGCTCGATGGAGGCGGGGCTCCGCCGACTTGCCGTGGGGCGACTCGGCCGAATCGAAGCGGCTGTGATGGGTGAGCGATTCTTCACCGCCAATCTGACAGAGCGAATGCAGACGCGGGCCAACGCCAGCGGTCCCGCCCCGCTCGTCTCCGCGCTGGTTCTGCCGGTCACGGTGTCGGCCTCCGGCAGCACGACCCGGGCCACACTCCTGGCCTGCAATGACCCTGCCGGCCTCGGCTTCGAGCCGCCACCGCCCCCCCTGGCCCCGGCCAGGGTGCTGGTCAATCGACCGTTGGCCGACAGCCTCGGCCTGACCGCGGGCGAAGCGATCGTGGTCCGCCTGCCGCGTCGCTCGCTTGTGCCGGCCGACAGCCCGCTCGGTCGGCGGTCGGGCGAGTCGGATGGCCGGCGACTGACGGTGGCGGCGGTGCTTCCGGCACGTGGGCTCGGGAGTTTTTCCCTCCGGCCCGTCCAGTCCACCGGCCCGCTGCTCGTCATGTCGCTTTCGGAAGCCCAGAAAATCCTCCGCCGTGGTGCTGTGGCCAACGCGGCATTTGCCGTGGGCATGCCGACCAACGGCGACGCAGCAGCATGGATGGTGCGGGCATTGCAGCCCACACTCGCCGACCTTGGCCTGGCGCTCGAACGGACGGCCACGGAACCGCCGAGCCTGCGGTTGGTCGCCGACCGGCTCGTGCTCTCACGGGCCGAGGACGAGGCGGCGGCGGCGATCCTCAGCCCACGTGGCGGCCAGCCCACCCTCGCCTTCTTGGCGACGGCCCTGACTCCGCTCGACGGTTCAAGCCCCGCCTCCGCCAGCGTTCCCTACTCGACCGTGCTCGGCATCGCGTCGTGCAGGCTGCCGGTCGGTGATCTGGTGGACGACGCGGGAGCCGTGCTGCCTGGTCCGCCCGATGACGGCATCCTGATCAACCAGTGGCTGGCCGACGACCTCGCCGCGCAGGGTCGGCCGGTCGCCGTCGGCGACACGCTGCGGGTGACGTTCTTCGCGCCAGAGACACAGGGGGGGCGGGTGGTGGAAGCCAGCGTCGATCTCACCATCACCGGGATCGCATCGATGCGCGGGGCTGCCGTGGCCAGGGAACTCGTGCCCGAGGTCGAGGGGATCACCGACGAAGCATCGATCGCCGACTGGGACCCCCCCTTCCCTTTCGACGCCGGCAAGGTCCGCTCCACGCCCCCGCACGACGAAGACGATCGCTACTGGAAGCAGTATCGCGCGACCCCGAAGGCATTCGTATCGCTTGCGACTGCCCGCCGTCTGTCCGGAAGCCGATTCGGCAACACGACGGCCTGGCTCATTCCACGCGGTGACGAAGTGGACTCTGCCGCGATCGCTGACGCATTGGCTGCCGAGATCCCGCCGGAGTCGGCCGGGCTCCGGGTGGTGCCGCTGCGGGCCGAGGCCCTTCAGGCCTCCCGCGGCTCGACCCCGTTCGGCTCGCTGTTTCTCGCGCTCTCCAGCTTCGTGCTCGGTGCCGGGCTGCTGCTCGAGGGACTGCTCGTCTCGCTGCTCGTCGCGGCCCGCCGCACGGAACTCGGAATCCTGGCAGCGGTGGGATTTCCACCGAGCCGCACCACGCAGCTCCTGCTCACCGTCGGCGGGCTCGCGGCGGCCGTAGGCGTGGTGGCCGGCACGCTCCTCGGACCACTCTGGGCCAGGGCTCTGCTGGCCTGGCTCGGGTCGGCCTGGACCTCCACCGTCGAGGCTGGCGCTGGCGGTGCCTTTGCCGGAGCAACGACCGACGCCGGTAGGCTCGCGACCGCGGCCGCAGCCGCGCTCGTGATCTCGCTGGCAACGCTGAGCTGGTCGGCCTGGCGGGCCGCCGCGATCCCCCCGCTGCGACTCTTGCGAGGAGGTGATCTTCAGGGGCACGCCTCGCGTCAGCCCCGGCGACTGACGCAGGCTTTGGCCGCCATCGGCCTGGCGATTGCGGCGGCGGCCACGGCCGCCGGACGGGCCTCATCGGCCGAGACCGCTCTCGGCCTCTTCTTCGCCGCGGGCTTCGGCGGGCTCATCGGGCTCTTGGCGCTGGTGCGACTCTGGCTGGCGGCCGCTCCGCCCCGGGCGAGCGTTCGCTCTCTCGGGCAGTTGGCCCGCCGCAATCTCGCCTTCGCACCCGCGCGGGCCTTCTCGGTCGCAGCGATCGTGGCTGCCGCAGCCTTCCTGATCGTGGCCGTCTCGTCGTTTGCCCAGCGGCCACCGGCCGACGCGACGGCTCGCTCCTCGCCCACCGGCGGCTGGAGCGAGATCGTGACGTTCGGCACACCGACGAGCCTCGATCCCGCCGATCCGGAGACCCGCGGCACCCTCGGACTCTCGGCCGAACAGGAGGCGATCCTCGCCGGCTGTTCGATCGCCCGGCTCCGCACGAGCGACGGCGACGACGCCGCCTGCACCAACCTCTACGCCTCGCTGCGACCCACGGTCGTCGGTGTCGGACCCGACTTCGTGGCACGCGGCGGCTTCACGTTTCTCGACCATGCCCCCCTGCCGGCCGAATCCTCCGAGCTGGAGAATCCCTGGCTGCTGCTCGGCGCGGCTCGGACCGACGCCGCGATTCCCACGATCCTCGACCAGGCCACGGCGCAGTGGGCCTTGAAGCTTGGCGGCATCGGCAGCCACTTCAGCGTGCCCGACGACGAGGGGAAGCCCGTCGACTGCGTGATCGTCGGCCTGCTCGAACCGGGCATTCTTCAGGGGCGGGTGATCGTCGCCGAGCAAAACTTCGAGCGGATGTTTCCCGACCGCTCCGGCTACGGCATGGCCCTCGTCGACGCCGCAAAGCTCCCGGCCAGAGACCGCAATGGCGTGTCGGCGGCCCTCGGGGCCGCGTGGAGCGACGCGGGCGTGGCGATCGAGGCGGCTACGAAACGGCTGGCGAGCCTCCAGGCCGTGCAGAACACGTTCCTGACCGGCTTTCAGGTGCTCGGTACGCTCGGGCTCCTGCTCGGCACGGCGGGGGTGGCGGCCGTGCAACTGCAGGGAGTCTGCGAACGGATCGGGCCCTTGGCCGTGCTGCGGGCGGTGGGCTTCACGCTGGCCCGGGTCCGCTGGATGCTCGTGCTCGAGACGCTCGTGACGGTGCTCATCGGCCTCGCCACTGGGATCGCCGCCGCGACGCTGGCCGTTGCCCCGGCGATGGCGGGCGGGCAGGCAAAGCTGCCGCTCGTCTGGATCGGGATCACGGTCGCCGTCACGCTCGCCAGCGGGGCGCTGGCGGCCGCGTTCGCCGCGAGCCGTGGCACGATCCCCACCCGGCCGCCGCAGAACTGAGTGCCGCGAAACCGCTCTCGCCAGCAGCCGTTCCCAACGGCTACCGTGACGACATGCACATCGCCGTCATTATGCCCCGCTGGGTGGGCGACGCCGTCATGGCCACGCCCGCGCTCCGCAGCCTCCGCGCTTTCGCACCGGCGGCGCGGATCACTGGCGTGATGCGGCCAGTGATCGCCGATCTGCTCGCAGGCACTCCCTGGCTCGACGCGACGATCCTGTATGACCGGCACCGGCGATCGACCGAAACGAGCTTCGCGGCGGCGGCGCGAGCCCTGCGGGCCGATCGCCCCGACCTGGCCGTGATCCTGCCCAACTCGCTGTCGGCGGCAACGCTCGCCTGGCGGGGCGGCAGCCGGCGGCGGGTCGGAGCGGCCGGCCATTGGCGACGCTGGCTGCTGACCGACGTGGCAAAGGAGCACCGCGACGACCGCGGCCGGATCGCGATCGTGCCGCCGCCAGAGGCCTTCATGGACGTGGTGGCCGCGGCCGGCGTTCCGCGGGGCGATCTCGAGGTCGAACTAGCCGTCGCGGCCGCCGATCTCGCGGCCGGCGACGCCCTCCTCGAGCGGCTCTTTCCGGGCCGCTCTGGCCCGCTCGTGGTGCTCAACGACAACAGCTCGAACGGCCGTGCCCGCGCCTGGGGAACAGCCAAGCACGCCCAGTTGGCCACCTGGTTCCTCGAGCGGCTGCCCGCCGCCCGCGTGCTCGTGCACTGCGGTCCGGGCGATCGCGACCAGGCCAGGGAGGTCGTCGAACAGGCTGATCACCCAGCCGTCCGCGGGATGCACGAGGAGGCCGATCTCCCAATCGGGCTCTCCAAGGCCGTCTTCGCCCGCAGCCGGCTGGCGGTGTCGAGCGACAGCGGGCCGCGGCACCTGGCGGCGGCCTTCGGCGTGCCGACCGTGGCGCTCGTCGGTCCGCTCGATCCCCGGCTGGGCCGGTCCGATCCGACCCGCTGCGTTGAAATCCGGCTCGAACTCGCCTGCTCGCCCTGTGGCCAGAAGGAGTGCCCGCTCGGCCATCACGACTGCATGCGGCTGATCGGCGTGGAACAGGTCGGACGAACGGCCCTCGAGTTGCTCGCACAGCACGCGCCGGCCAGCCGAGCCGGCTGATGCGCATCGGCGTTCAGGGGAGCCGGCTCGGGGGCGGCAAAAGTCGCGTCGCGGGCGAAGATACGCCCCGCTGCTCCGCGAGCGTTCGCCGACCCCCGAGCCTAAGGTCTACTCAACTGCACCGGCTCGGGGGCGGCAAAAGTCGCGTCGCGGGCGAGGATACGCCCCGCTGCTTCGCGAGCGTTCGCCGACCCCCGAGCCTTACCCAGCCTCCCTGCCAAGTCGTCGCTTCACATATCCGCAATCCACTCGAGCGGTTGAGTATGCTTGGCCCGGTTGGGAGAGCCTGTGAAGCGGCCCTGGCGTCCTCGAGGAGTCGACTCTGATGCAGTTCTTCGGCATGCTGGCGGCGATCGCACTCACGGCCCTCTGCTGGGGCGTCTACGGACCGGTGCTCCACATCGGCCGGGAGGCGATGCACTCGGCCCTGCGGCCGTTCATGTGCGTCGGCGCCGCCTACTTCCTGATCGCGGTCATCGTGCCGGCCGCGCTGATCGCCCGCGGAGGCGAGAAGGGCCGCTGGACGATGACCGGCGTGATCTGGAGCCTCGCGGCCGGAGCCTGCGGCGCGCTCGGGGCGCTCGGCGTGATCATGGCCCTTTCGTTTGGCGGCCGGCCGATCTACGTGATGCCGCTCGTATTCGGCGGTGCGCCGGTAATCAACACGTTGCTGACGGCGACGATGAATCGCTCCTTCAATCAGCTCAAGGCCCCGTTCCTGGCGGGACTCTTGCTCGTGATCCTTGGCGCGGTGACGGTGCTCGTCTTCAAGCCCCAGCCAGCAGCCCACGCCGCGGAGCCGGCGGCGTCGGCCGAGACAACGGTGGCCGAGGGGCAACCTCCGACAGCCCAAGACGCTGCCGCCAAAACGGCCGCCGGCCGCGCGGCCCAGTCGATCGAGCGCCGGGCCGAGCAGTTCGTCGAGGTGCTGTTGGCGGTGGCGCTGGCAATGCTCTCCTGGGGGGCCTACGGCCCGGTGCTCCACAAGGGCCAGGCGGCGATGGGGGGCAGCCGGCTGCGACCGCTCCTGTGCATCGGCCTGGCCTACTTCCTGATCGCGGTGCTCGTACCGCTCGCGCTGTTGGGCCCGCTCGGCGACCAAGGGTCGTGGAGTTTCTCGGGCGTGAGTTGGAGCCTCGCAGCGGGGGCATTCGGCGCCTGCGGGGCCCTGGGCACGATTCTCGCCTTCACGCTCGGGGGCAAGCCCTTCACGGTGATGCCGGTCGTGTTCGGGTGCGCTCCGGTGATCAACACGCTCACTTCGAGCCTGCTGCAGGGCGTGTCGCTCAAGGACGTGAGTCCCTTCTTCCTGGCCGGCATGCTGATCGTGGGCATCGGCGCAGCTACCGTGCTGGCGTTCGCGCCGCGGGGCCACGCCCCCAAGGCCGCCTAGCTGACTCGACGCGACTTCTGCCGCCCCCGAGCCGGTGAGCCGGAGTTGACCCGAGGCGAGGGGGTCGGCGAACGCTCGCGGAGCAATCGGGGCGTATCCTCGCCCGCGACGCGACTTTTGCCGCCCCCGAGCCGGCGAGCCGGAGGTGACCCGAGGCGAGG
>CAMDDJ010000048.1 GCA_945891385.1 Candidatus Kuenenia stuttgartensis
CGCTGCGGCGCGGTGAACGCCGCCGTGCAGGCCACGTGCGATCCCACGCTGGAGGTGGCCCCCGACTGCGTGCACCTGGCGCCGATCATGGAGTCCATCGGCCGGGCGGTCGAGCCGGTGGATTGCAGCCTGCCGGCCGACGCCCCGCCCGAACGCCGCCAGGCGGTGGCCGACGAAGTGGCCGCCCGCAACGTTGCCCGGGTCGTTGCCGAGGTCCGCCGCCGCAGCCAGGTGATCGAGGGGCTCGTGCAGGAAGGCCGCGTGGGGATCGTGGGCCTGCTCTACGACGTCTCCAGCGGCGGCACGTGGGTCGTGCCCGGCACCGCCGCCGGCTTCCCGGCCGACGGTCTGGAATCGAAGACCTGGCGCACCGTGCGGCCCGGCACGCCGGAATGACGAGTCGAGCCCCCTGGCTGACGGCCGATTGCCGTCCGCGATCTCCCTCGATGATCGTGCCTTGGCCTCAGAAGGGGTCGGGTCCGAGCACCTCGACCGTCTCCACGCATGCGGTCACCCGCCTCGGGGGCGGGAAGTCGGTGCGGACGGCGTCAAGAATGGCCGCGGCGACCGCCTCGGGCACGATGGCCTCGACCCGCACGAACGGCTCACGGTGGTCGTGCTCGCGGCGGCCGCCGCCGTGGCAGGGGATCGCCGTGTAGCCCGAGCCGCCGAGGTCGCGGATCCGCCGCACGAGGGCCTCCTCCTCCGCGGCCTCGATCACGATCGTGACCCGCCGGAGCCGGGTCATCACCCGACGGCGGGTGGCGTGCCGATGGGCGGAGAGCCCGCGGTGGGCGTCGAGTCCCACGACCTCCAGCTTCCGCCCGGCCTGCTCGAAGTCGTGGGTCAGTTCCTCGAGCTTCTCCATCACGCTGTGATCGACGAGTCGGGTACCCGCGAGGTTGACGACCACGTCGTTGCCCTGCACCAGCCCGAGTTGCACGATCTGCCGGCGGAAGGGCAGCCAGTTGCTGAACACTGCCGAGCCGGCCGCATTGATCTGCACCGTCTGGTCGTCGACCGTGGTGACCTCGAGGAACGGCTTGAAGAACGAGTGCAGCGGCACGCCGTTGAGGGCGTGGATCGCGAACTTGAGGGCGATCCCGATGCCTACGCCGACGAGCAGGTCGGTGGAGAGCACGCCGACGATCGTGACCAGGAACAAGAGCAGCTGTTCCGAGCCGATTCGGAACACGTTGACGAACTCCCGCGGTGAGGCGAGCCGGTAACCGGTGTAGACGAGCATCGCCGCCAGAGCCGACAGCGGGATCATGTGGATCAGCCCGGGGACAAGGGCGACGAAGGCCAGGAGGAACAGGCCGTGCCAGAGGTCGGCGAATCGGGTGCGGGCCCCGGCGTCGATGTTGGCTTTGCTGCGAACGATCTCGGAGATCAGCGGCAGGCCACCCACTGCCGCGACGGCCACGTTGGCCACCCCGACGGCGAGCAGGTCACGGTTCATGTCGGTCTTCCGCTTCCAGGGATCGAGCAGGTCGATGGCCTTGGCGGAGAGTAGCGATTCGACGCTGCCCACGACCGCGAACATGATCATCCACCAGACCGCGGCGACGTGAGTGGCCGGCGATGTGAAGACCGAGAAGTCGGGCAGGGTCACGGCGGCCAGCAGATTGGCCGGCACGTTCACCAGGAACGATTCGCCCAGGGAATAGTCGTGGCCGGCGAACCGGTAATAATGCTCGTGCGCCAGGTCGAACCAGAGGCCGAGCGGTACGGCTACCGCCAGCACCAGAAGCTGGGCGGGCACGAACCGCAGCCAGACCGGCCGCAGCCGTGACCGGATCACCGGCCAGCCGAACAGGATCACCAGGCTCACCAACCCGATCGCCGTGATCGCGGGATTGAGGTGCATGATCTTGTCGGGGAGTTCCCGGAGCACCTCCAGCGGCTCCCCCGAGGCCTTCTGGCCGAACACCACCGGCAACTGCTTGAGCACGATGATCATTCCGATCGCCGCGAGCATCCCGTGGACGACGGCCGTGGGAAAGAAGTCGGCCAAGCGGCCCGCCCGCAGCAGGCCGAAGCCGACCTGCACCAGCGCCGCCATGAAGCCGACCGCGATCGTCATCCGGTAGGCGGCCTGGTCAGCCGCGGGATCGGATCCGCCGGTGAAGCCGAACGACTGCATCGCTCCGAGCACGATCACGATCAGGCCCGCGGCCGGGCCCTTGATCGTGAGTTCGGAGTTGCTGATGAAGGTCGTGAGAATCCCACCGATCGCGGCCGTGAACACGCCGGCCACCGGAGGGAACCCGCTGGCGAGGGATATGCCCAGGCAGAGCGGCAGCGCGATCAGGAACACGAGGAAGCCGCTGATCGCGTCGACGCGGAAGTGGCGAGCAAAGCCGGCGGCGTCGCCGCGGGGTGCCTCGTCGGCGAGGCCGCGGCGAGCACGTGACGCGGGGCCATTCATGGATGAACTCCGGGGATAGGTGCGGCGGTGGACCGCCGGGAGAGCAGCAGGGATTCTGCGACCCCTTCCAGCGACTGCACGAGCGGGCCGGGCCAGAGGCCGAGCCCGAAGAGCACGGACAGGAGGACGATCAACGGAATACGTTCACGCCGGAGCACCTGATGCCGCGGCGCGTCGGCTGCGGCTGGACCGCCGAAGATCCGGAACCAGCCCCGCACCACGGCGATCCCTGAGAAAACGGTGGCCAGGATCACGAGTGCGCCGGCGTGAGACTGGTCGCCGAGGCTGCCGGCCACGATCAGGTCGTCGGCCACGAACGAAAGGGTGCCCGGAAAGCCGAGGCTCGCGAGGCCGAAGAGCAGAAAGAAGGCGGCGAGGGCCGGCGCGTCCGCAAACCGCCCCTGGGGGGTGTTGAGTTCGAGCCGTCCCGCCCGGCTCTCGAGCGCCCATGCCACCAGGCCGATCCCGGTCAGGGCCAGCCCGCTCGAGATCCAGATCGCAAGCGCGCCGCAGAGTTCCATCGCCAGGCCACCCGACAGCCCTGCCAGCACCATCGCTGACTGACTCAAGGCCAGCATGCCCACCAGACCACGGACGTCGGGCTGCACCACCGCCAGCGCCGCGCCGTATGCGGCGGTGAGGAGCGCGGCCTGAGAAAGCACGATCAACTCCAGCCGCACGCCATCCGCATGGCCGACGAGGAGCCGAATTGCGGCATACGAGGCTACCTGGGGCATCGTGGCGGCGAGCGCCGTGGACATCGGGGAGGCCGAGAACACGGCTGGATACCAGGAATGGAAAGGAGCGATCCCCTTCCGAATCATCACCGCAAGCGTCACGAGCCAGCCCCCGACCGCGCCGGTGGTGCCTGCCTTGGCCGCCCACGGCGGGTCGATCACCATCAGACCTACGCCGGCCGCGAACACCAGGCTGCCGGAGATCATGGCGATCGCGTAGGCCCGGGCCGTCGGCCGGCCACCAGGGGTCGACCTGGTCGACACCCAGGTCGGCAGGAGCGAGAGCACCCAGAGCACGACGAGCGCGACCGGGTGGGACGTGGTCATGATGGCCGCGGTCAGAAAGCTTCCCAGGAGCAGCCGCACCACCGCCTCTGGCGTGAGCGCCCGCCGCGGGGCTACGAGCACGATCGCCAGCATGATGATCGCCACCAGCGGCAGCAGGATCGCCGTCAGCCCGTCGATGTGGACGAGACTCCCCCCGACGAGTCCGGGGCCGAGGAGGACTTCACGCCCGGGACCGACCCGCCAGCCCTGGGCGACCGCAACGGCTGCAGTCAGAGACACAGCCAGGCCGATGCCGGCCGGTACCCGCGGATGAATCCAGCCCGCCGCGAGCCGTGCCGCGAGGGCCGCCACCAGCGGGGCCAACACGCTCGTGGCCGTGGCGAGCACCAGCATCTGCTCGAAGTCGCTCATGCCGCCCCCCGGTCGCGATGCCATTCATCAGCCACATCATGGCTGCCCCCGAGGCGGGCCACGATGCTGCGCTCGAACGCGGCCGCGGTTCGTAGCAGGCCGAGCACCGGCGCGAGTATGAACCGTCCGATCAACGCATCTTCGAAGCCGCGGTCGAGCGCGGTCCGATAGATCGCGGTTCGCAGGCCGGCCGGTAGCAGCCTGATCAACGGCCCGTCACTGCGGCCCGGTGGCCCGCCCAGGGCGGCAGCGAGTTCGTGGCGGTCGTGCAGTGCCGAGGGAGACCGGAGGATCTGGAGACTACGAAGGATCGCGTGGCTGATGACATGCACCAGCGGAATGACCCGCCAGCCCAGGCCGATCTCGGCGAGGATGAGCCCCGCCTGGGTCATCGAGGCATAGGCCAGCATGCCCTTGAGGTCGGTCTGCACGCTGCCGATGATCGCGGCCTGGACGGCAGTGGCCAGGCCGACCGCCACGAGCAGCCAGGCGGCGGTCGGAGTGGCGTCGAGCAATGGCGAGCAGCGGAGGAGAAGGTACGCCCCCGCGTGGATCGACAGGGCGCCATAGAAGATGGCACTCGACGGAGTGGGGCCCTCCATGGCCCGAGGCAGCCAGCCGGTGAACGGAATCTGACCGCTCTTTCCCAACGCCGCGAACACGAGCAACAACGCCGCCACGCGGGCGGTGGCCGCCGGCACCAGGCATGAGGCGGTCGGCCAGGATCCGGCGAAGACGCGGGCAAAGTCGCCCGAGCCCACTGCCTCGTGGAGCACGACGCCGGCCGCCAGCAGGCCCACGTCACAGATGCGGTAGGTGATGAATGCCCGCAGGGCGGCATCGACCGCGGTCCGACGCTCGTGGAAGAAGCCGATCAAGAGGGTGGAGGAGATGCCGACGCACTCCCAGCCGGCGAACAGCACGTCGATGCTTCCCGCCAGCACCAAGAGATTCATGCCGAACCCGAACAGCGCGAGCAAGGTGAAGAATCGATGGAAGCCGGGTTCGCGGTGGAGATAGCGGCCGGCGAAGGCGGCCACCAGTGAGCAGAGGCCGGTGGAGAAGCAGACGTAGGGCAGCGACAGGGCGTCGGCGACGAGCTCCACCGTGGCGGCATGGTGTCCTACCGAAAAGAGCGTGCCGAGATGGACCACCTCCACCGGAAACCCACGGAGACCGCTCACGGCCAGGCTTACGATCGCCGCCAGAAAGGCGACCCCGAAGCCGGTGCCGACGAGCCCGGTCGTGAGCCGCTCCGAGAGGGGGCGGCCTACGATCCCGGGCAGACTGACCGCCGCGAGAGCCGCCAGGGGCGTCGCCACCTGGGCGACGACCAGTCCGGCCGCGAGGTCGTGGCCCGTCAGGAGGGCGAGCATCATGACGGGGCTCCTTCGGAGAGGGCTTCTTGGACGGGCCTTCGAGACCAGGAGCGAAGCACGGCTGGCGGGCGATTCTCCCGAGAGCCGCCGTACCAGTCGGCCGACTGGCCTGCCACGGGCAGGACCGTCGTCTCCACGACGTGGCTCGTGAAGCGGTCGTACTTCGGGTCGTAGACCTCCGGCAGGCTCCGATCGGGCCGCCAGCAGGCCAGGTGCACCCAGCCATTGCGGACGAGCCTCTCCACGGCAGGCAACGGAGCCAGCGCCCGGCGGAGCCGGTCCGGCGTGGTCTCCACGATCAGCAGCAGCCGCACCGGCTCGTGGATCTCCACGCCCTGGAGGGGCAGGCCTGTCCGCAGATCGCTGCAATGACCATCCATCACGCCGATCAGACCGGTGATGTTGTGCGGAAGCTTCGTGCCTGCTCCGTAGACCAAGGGGTCGATTCGCGAGAAGGTGTAGGCCAGGCTGATGCCGCTGCAGACCGGGCCGACCGCCGCGAGGGTGCGGCTCAGGATCGCATCGTCGGGATCGGATTGAGGATCGTACGACATCAGGAACGCACGGCGGTCGAGAAACAGACTGCGGGTGCGGCTCCGCCGCCCCACGATGCACATCGCCGTGCTGGCATGGCCGTATTCGGGGCGGACCTGGGCCAGGTCGCCGGACCGGGCCTCCACCGCCCGCAGCGCCGCCTGCGGATCAATTTCCAGCGGCACCGAATCGAACCGGCGGCAGCGCTCTTGAGCCTCGATGGCCCGGGCCGAGTCGCAGGCCCGGGCGAGGGCGGCGAAGTCGTCGCCGTGCGTGGGCGGAAGGCGGTCGAGCTCATACCACTCGATCCCACTCGAGCAGGTGTCTTGCATACCGCCGATGAACACCGTGTCGGCGGGAATCGCGAGTCCCTCGGCTGCGAGCGCGGCCCGCACAGCCGGGTCGTTGGCCATCAGGGCGTAGGCTCGGGCGTTGGGGCCGCCCCGACCGCCACCGCAGGCGCCGCAGTCGTAGGCGCTCTCGTGGGGATTGTTGAGCGTGGTCGAGCCGTGGCCGAGCAGGGCGACGAGCCGGGCGAAGGATCCGGTCAGGCCGATGTCTTCGAGCAGCCGGCGGACGATGGCCGCCATCTCGTCGATCGTGAAGCCGGCGAGTGTGCCGTCGGGCAGCCGGGTCGAGTCGGCTGCCGAGGTGGTGCGGTAGAGTGCTAGACGCGTGCGGATCCGCTCACGTCCCAGGCCCGTGAACCGCTCGGTGAGAAGTGTCGTCAGTCGGGGAAAGACCACCCGCGACACCAGCGGCACCGCCGCGATGGCGCCCCCGACGCTCGTGAGCAGACCGCCCAGGAACAGCGACCGGCTGCCGGTGAACAACTGCTCGCGGAGCCGACCGAGCAGCCTGCGCTGCCGCTGGCGGGCCTCGTGTTGCTCGAGGTCATCCGACAACGGCTCTTCTCGGACCGTGTGGTCGGGCCGGACCACGATCGGGCACAACGGCGTGGCATGCCAATCGTCGAGGCCCCGGTAGCTCATTGGCAGTGAAAAAAAGCCCGCAGCACCGAAGGTTTCGATCGCGGGATCGGTCTCTTCGAGATGGCGGCGGAGCGACTCGCAGCGGTCATCGATGCAGAACACCACCTGAGCGTGTTTTCGGGGAGCGGCGGCGGGCGGCTGAGCCGCGGGCAGGGCGGCCAGTGCATCGAGGATCGTGACATTGAATCGCCGCTCGTAGGCGAGGTGAAGCAGCCGGCGGCGGGTGAACTGGTCGAAGGCGTAGATCGCCTGCTCGAGCGCCACGATCTCGCCGTCGTCGAGACTGCGGACGTCGGCTGCGGTGAGTCCCAGGAGCTGCGAGAGCTGGTGGAGCAGAAAGGCACGCGAGACGGTCCCTGGGCCGCGCCAGGGCGGAAACCGGTCGCGGAGCTCGGACCAGACGGCGGCAAGGTCGATGGTTCCCACGGTGCCGTTGCCGGCGAACAGCCGGGTGGCCGCCCAGGTGGCCGCCACCCGGTCGAACACGAGCCGCACCGCCAGGAAATCGGCCAGCCGGGCGGGCAGTCGAACGATGGGAGCGAGATCGGGCCGCTGCTCGAGTTGCCAGACCATGCCGGCCCAGCCGCGCAGGGCGACCAGCGATCGGGCGATGACCGCAGGCCGATCGTGATCGGCGACGGCGAGGCCGCAGAGCTCTTCATCGATGACTTCGAAGGCGAGCTCATCGCACCCTGTCCGGGCCGCGGAGCGGGCCGCAATTTCTCGGAGACGGTTCCGTAATCCGTGGGCCCACGCCTCGTCGGGCCCGAATCGGCTGGCCGTGTCGGCCACGGCCTCGAGCAGGCCCCGCTCGCGGCCCGGCATGCTCCAGTCGGCGACACCCTGGTCGAGGAAGGCCGACAACAGCCGAATCAGCGGCGGATGGGCGAGGGCATCGGGATCGAGGTCGGGCCGCACCGCCACGATCAGATCGCGGGGCCGTGCCGGCGGCTGCCGGTGCATGACCGCGGCCCGTCCGCCCGCCGTGGCCTCGACGCAGGCATGCCAGAGTTCACTGGCCGCCCGTCGTTCCGCGGAGTGGATCGATCGCTGGCTGCCCACGGCGGCAAGCAGGCGATTGCGACAGGAAGGATCGAGATCGGCCCGCAGCCGCTCGGTGGCGTCGCCCTCAGTGAGCGTCCAGCGGACGGCGGTGTCGCTCTCGTGCCGCAACCCCTTCATGAGCAGCAGCCGCTGAACGTCGACGAGCCGCACGCGGCCGCCAGCCAGCGGATCCGAGCCGCGTTCGCCGAGGTCGGCTGCCAAGACGGCATCGATGTCGGCAGGGCGGATCCGGCCCGAGGCCAGAGCGGCCCGATACTCGCTTTCCTCGAGATAGGGCTGCGAGTTCATCAACCGGGCCGCATCCTCGACGGATCGCTCGAATGGGCTGTCTTCATAGCCGTGTAATGGGTTGAGCGCGACGAACGAGGAAATCGGGCCCTGGGCAGGCAGGAATCGGGCCGCGTCGGCGAGTATCGTCCGAAGGGCGGCGAGTCGCGCGGGGGCGGGATTCGGATCAGGTATGGGGGGCGAGCTGGTGCGGCTCGACAGGGAAGCAGAAATCACCACGAACACTCCTCCTCGCTGGATCGCTCGGCGAATCGCAGCGTGCGATCCGCTCGGTCACGCTCGAGCCTGGACCGACGAGTGCGGGCCGCGGCCGAGCGGTTCAGGGGCTGCGAGTCAGGCAGCCGCGGGCGGCCCGCGAATGGGCGCAGCCGATGCGAGCGGGCCTGCGTGGAGACGGCAGGCTGGGGCGAAGACACCGAAGCCGATGACGGCCGGCGGAGCGAGCGGCAGCGAAATGCCGAGAACGCCCGCGTGCTTTCCAGACGACGATTCCTCGTCTTCTGCGGACTCCTCGGGGGATTCCTCACAGGGCTGGGAGTCGGACTGCCGGTCGTCGGGATTGATCACCGAGCCGGCGGCGGTCACCGGCGGGAATCCGATCCCGGCCGCGATCATGGCCATCGCCATCAGAAGGGCGACAGCCCGCGGCGACAACCCTCGCGAGGTGAGGAATCGCAGTGCGGACATCGAAATACCTATGGTTCCGCCGATCGATCTATCGTACCGCGCCCCCCTGGCCGCAGCAACGTCGGTCCCGCTGGTGCGTTCCCCCAAGACGCGGCCGAGGCCTCGGGCGAGCAGACCCGTGGTCGCAGGCTTGTCGCCTGTGGAATCCAGGCTCAACTTGTGGAGTTCACCCGCCCAGAAAGGAGCCCGCTCCGATGACCGCCGCCGATCGCCCTGTGATCCGCCTCGGCTTTGCCGGCTTCTGGGACAGCTTCGACCCGCGGGAGAACTTCCTCACGCGGCTGCTCGAGCGGCGATGGCGGATCGAACTCGTGGACGAGCCCGACTTCCTGATCCACTCCTGCATCGGCCGCCGCCGCCATGACCACCGCCAGCACGACTGCGTGCGGATCTTCTACACCGGGGAAAACGTGCCGGCCGATTGGCACTCCACCGACTGGGCCTTTACCTTCGAGTACTCCGACCACCCGCGGCATTTCCGCCTGCCCCATTGGCCCTTTTACATTGACCCGCCCCGGCTCGTGCAGCCCGCCGCGGGGACGTTGCCTCGCCACGACGTGGAGGCGATCCTCGCGGCCAAGCCCCGGTTCTGCGGCTTCGTCGTCTCCAATCCGCTCTGCACGCTTCGCAACGAGTTCTTCCTGCGGCTTTCCAAGTACAAGCGGGTCGATTCCGGTGGCAAGCTGTTCAACAACGTCGGCGGCCGCGTGGCCGACAAGCAGGCCTTTCTGGCCGAGTGCCGGTTTACGATCGCCTTCGAGAACGAGTCGCACCCCGGCTACACGACCGAGAAGGTGGCCGAGCCGATGCTCGTGAACTCACTGCCGATCTACCAGGGCGACCCGCTGATCGGCAACGACTTCGACACCCGGAGCTTTCTCTCATTTCACGACACGCCGCCGGGGCCGGGAGTGTCGACCTCGGCTGCGCTCGACACGCTGGTGGACCGGGTGGTCGCTTTGGACCGTGATCCAGCGGTCATGGCCGAGACGCTCGCTCGACCCTGGTATCACCACAACCGAGTGCCCCGCTGCGCCGCCGCCGAGGCGATCCTCGACCAGTTCGAGCGGATCTTCACCACGCCGATCGACAGGGTCTCGCGCCGCCGCGGACTGGCCCGTTCGCTCGGGCTCGATCGGATTCCCGACGCCACCCGCAGCATCGGCTACCGGCTCAAGCGGAAGTGGCGGCAGTGGACGAGCAACGCCTGAGCGGACTTCAGCTCCGGCCGCGGGGCCGCGTCACCGCGCTTTGGCTGCTCGCCCGTCTTCGGCCAGGCTCGTGCGGGCGGCCTTGGTGATCGCCAGGACGGCGGGATGGGCGATCCGCTTCTCGACCGAGATCGCATAGAACCGCTCGCGGAGCCGTTTGTCGCGGCCGACCACGGCCACGCCGTACATCCGCATGACTTCCTCCTCGACGACGGTCGGCGCCAGAAACACGCCTTCGCCCTGTCCGCCGAAGGCCTTCAGCAGCGCGCTGTCGCTGAACTCACCCCGCACCGTCGGCCGCACGCCGACATCATCGAACCACTGCTCGAGCGCCGTCCGCAAGGCCGCGTTGCCTGCCGGGAGCAGCATCGGGGCGCCGTCGAGCGAGCGAGGGAATTCTTCGCGGTAGCGGCGGGCGAGGTCCGGCGTGGCCAGGAACGACACCCCGCAGTCTCCCAGGGGGTGGTTGAAGGCCCGCATCCCCAGTCGGGGGTTGGCCGGATAGTCGCTGATCAAGAGGTCGAGCTCATGCAACGCGAGTTGGGCGAGGAGTTGGTCGGGGTCGCCGTCGACGCACGTCACCCGCACGTCCTCCCGCGGGAGATCGAGGGCCGGGGCGAGCAGGCGATGGACGATCAGCTTCGGCAGCGTGTCGGCCACACCGACGACGAACCTCAAGCCGCCGCCCGCCGCCCGGCCCGCGACGGCGTCTTCCAATTCCCGGCCGAGCGAGAAGATCTCGTCGGCGTAGCGGTAGACGACCCGGCCGGTCTCCGTCAGCCCGATCGAACGGCCACGTCGCTCGAGGAGCTGGGCTTTGAGCGACCGTTCGAGCTGCTTGATCTGGCTGCTGATCGTGGGCTGAGTCAGATGCAGCCGCCGGCAGGCCGCGGCGATGCTCCCTTCGCGGGCGACCGTCCAGAAGTAGAGCAGGTGGTGGTAATTGAGCCACTGCATCGACCCCTCCAATCCATCGAAAAAATCTATGCATTCTATACAAACTATCTGGTCTGTCGATGTCATTGGCCAGGCCTATTCATGACGATGATGACGGCTGGGAGGTTCCTGCCGCCTTTCCTCAGGGAGGCTCATCCATGCTCTGGAATCTGAAGACTGCCGGCTGCACCCCGCCGGCCTCGCTCGTCGCTCACGTGGAGCGGCGGTTGCGGTTCGCCCTGTCGCGGTTTAGCGGCCGGATTCGCCGGGTAGACGTGTTTCTGGCGGACGAGAACGGACCGCGGGGCGGGATCGACAAGACCTGCCGGATCGTGGTTCGGCTGCGAGACAGCGGCGACGTGGTGGCCGAGGTGAGTGACATCGACTGGGTGATCGCGGTCGACCGGGCAACGACGCGAATCGGCCACAGCACCGGCCGGGAACTTTCGCGGCAGCGGGCCGGCCGTCGCAGCGGCGGGGCTGCCTTCATCACCCGCACCTCCGGAGTGGCTTCATGGTGACATCCGTCGCCACCCACGCTCACGGCGAGGCGCACGGCTCCGGCCACGGGCCGCTGCACGGGCATGGCAAAGGCCCGTGGCAGCGGCTCGTGGAGTTGCTCCGGCTCGAGTGGGGCGACGTGTTCACGCTCCTGGCCTTCGCGTTGGGAGTGGGCCTGCTCTCCCTCGTGGCGCCGGCTGCGATCGAGGCCCTCGTCAACACGGTCGCCTTTGGCATCCTGCTCTGGCCCGTCGTGGTGCTGGCGATCGTGATGCTGACCCTGCTGGTCGTCTCGGCCGTGCTCCGGGCCATGCAGACGTACGTGGCGGAATGCCTCCAGCGCCGGCTGTTCGTCCGCACGGCCCTCGGATTCGCCGACCGCCTGGCACGCACCGATCTCTCCTCCTTCGATGGCGAGAACCGGGCGGACATCGTCAATCGATTCTTCGAGGTCTCGTCGGGACAGAAATCGATCGCCACGCTTCTGGTGGAGGGGGTGGGCATCATCATGATGACGGCCGTCGGCCTGATCGTGCTGGCCTTCTACCATCCCTATCTGCTGACCTTCGCCCTGGTGCTCGCGGGTCTCGTCGTCTTCATGCTGCTGGGCCTGGGCATCGGCGGCGTGCGGTCGAGCATCGCCGAGAGCTATGCGAAGTTCGACGTGGCCGCCTGGCTCGAAGAGGTGGCCCGCTGCCCGCACGCCTTCCGCAGCGGCGACGGGGCGTTTCTGGCCCTCGATCGGGCCGATCAGCTCGCCGACCGGTACATCACTGCTCGGAAGCGGCATTTCTCGATCATCTGGCGGCAGACGCTCTTTGCCCTCACGCTCGAGGCGGTGGGGAGCACGGTGCTCCTGGGGCTCGGAGGCTGGCTGGTGATCAACCGCCAGCTGACGCTCGGCCAGCTCGTGGCCAGCGAGTTGATCGTGACGCTCGTGCTCGTAGCGCTCTCAAAGATCGGCAAGTACGTCGAGATCTTCTACGACCTGCAGGCGACGCTCGACAAGCTCGGCATCCTCGACCGTCTTCCCCCGGAATCGACCGAGGGCGAGTTGCTCGAGACGGAGACGGGGCCTCTTGCCGTCACCGCGGAACTCCCAGCCGGGCATGGCGGCGAGTGGCGGCTCGACATCCGCCCGGGCGAGCGGGTGGCGGTGGTCGGACCGCGGGGCAAGACTCCGCTGCTCGAGACGCTTGCCCTGCTGCGGATGCCGCCCGGCGGGTTGCTCGAACTCGATGGCATCGACGCGCGGTCACTCGCCCGACCGACGACGCGGCAGTGCATCGCCTTCCTCGGACGGCCGGAGATCTTCGCCGGCACGCTGGCTGAGAACGTGCGGCTCGGCCGCGCCGGCCTGACAGCCGCCGACGTTCGCCGAGCGCTCGACACGGTCGGGCTCGCCGACCGGGTCGCCCGGCTGACGGATGGCATGCAGACGGAACTTGCCCCCGACGGGCAGCCGCTGTCGAACAACGAGATCGTGCGGCTGTCGATCGCCCGGGCGATCGCCGGTCGGCCCCGGCTTCTGCTGCTCGACGGCACGCTCGATGCGCTCGATGTCGCCGCCTGCCCCGATCTGCTCGATGCCCTGTTCGATCCCGCGGCCCCATGGACGCTCGTCGTCGTCACGGCCCGGGACGACATCCGCAGCCGCTGCGGCCGCGTTGTCGAGTTGGAGTGACCCGTCGATGTCCACCCCGAAGTCACCGCCGCTGTTACCCGAACGCGACGCCAATGCCCGCGTTTCGCTGCGGCATGCGCTCACACCCCGGCCCGTCCGTTGGGTGGCCCGCCTGGTGTTCCTGATCTTCTTGGCCATCCCGTTCGCCCTGGCCTTCGTGCCCTGGCAGCAGACGGTGTCCTGCCGCGGCACCGTGATGGCCTATGCGCCGGTCGAGCGGATGCAGGTGCTCACGGCCCGGGTCTCGGGGCAGGTGCGGAAGTGGCATGTGGTCGAAGGAAGTCGCGTCAAGGCGAATGATCCGCTCGTCGACATCGAAGACAACGACCCCGAACTCGCGGCCCGGCTCGAAGCGCAGCGGTCCTTTCTCTCCGGCCGCATTTCCGCGGCCCGCCAGGAACTCTCCGAGTTGACGGCTGCCGCAGGGGCTCAGGAAGCAGCCCGCGATGCGGCCGTGAAGGCGGCGGAGGCGAACCGCGAGGCTGCCCAGCGGTCGATCGACGTGGCCGAGCAGGCGAAGGCCAACGCGACGTTCGCCCGTGACTTCGAGCTCAGTCGGTTCGAGATGTTCGACGACCTGTTCACGAATCCGCGGTACGGCGGGCTCGAGAGCAAACTCTCCCGCGACGAGGCCCGGATGCGGGCTGACCGAGCCGTCACCGACACCGACAAGGCCGACGCCGAGATCGCCAAGGCCCGGGCCGCCCTGCTCACCCAGGAGGCGCTGCTCGTGCAGGCCGATGCGACCGGTCTCTCGGCGATCGCCGTGGCCCGCAGCAACCTCCGCAAGGCCGAGCAGAATCTGTTCACGATCGAGCGGGAGATCCAGGAGATCGACAACCGGATCGAACGGTTCAAGGCCCGCCGGGTGGTGGCGCCCTGCGATGGGGTCGTCTTTCGCGTGGCGGCCAACGTCATCCAGGGAGGCCAGTATGTGAAGGAAGGGGACGAGCTGTGCACGATCGTGCCCGACACGAGCGACCGGGTGGCGGAGTTGTTTCTCGACGGCGTCGATGCGCCGATCGTGCTCGCCTACGCCGATCGCCATGGCTCCATGCCCCACGTGCGGCTGCAGTTCGAGGGCTGGCCCGCGGTGCAGTTTTCCGGCTGGCCGGAACTGGCGATCGGGACGTTTGGCGGCAAGATCCGCCAGGTGGACGCTGCCAGCGGGGTGGCCGGCCAGTGCCGGGTGCTCGTCGAGCCGGAGGAGGTGATGCCGGGTGACACCTGGCCCGACCCGGAATTCCTCCGCCAGGGCAACCAGGTGATCGGCTGGGTGTTTCTCAACCGCGTGCCGCTCGGGTTCGAGATTTGGCGGCGGCTCAACGGCTTTCCGCCCGTGCTCGCGCCCGCCCCGAAGTCGAAAGATCAGCCGAAGCCCCCCAAGATCAAGGTGGGGTGATGACAACCCTCAGACTGCTCCCGCTTCGTATCGCGGCCGCTGCCGCTGCCGCGCTGGTCTTCGCCGCCGCGCTGCCGGCTTCGGCATGGGCCATCGAGCCGCTGCCGCAGCCGCAGGACGCCGCCGCGGCGAATGGACTGCCGGAACTTTCGGTGACGGCCGAGATTCCGCCCGCGGCTCCGGGCGCGCCTGTGCTCGAACCTCCGGCCGAGGCCCGGCTGCCCGGCAACCTTGCGATCGACGATCGGCCCGAACCGCTCACGCTCGACGAGGTGCTCGGCAGCGTCCGTCGTCACTACCCTCTGCTGTTGGCCATCGAGCGGGAGCGGGGCATCGCCGCCGGCCGCATGACCACCGCCATGGGGGCCTTCGACACCAACATCGACATGTCGGGTAACGCCATCGCGCCCGGTACCTACGAGAACTACCGGTCGAATTTCGGGCTCTCCCAGCTGCTGTCGAGCGGAGGCATCCAGGTGTTCGGCGGCTACCGGACGGGGTTCGGTGACTTTGCGACCTACAACCTCGGCCAGAAGACGGCGGATGTGGGTGAAGTTCGCGGTGGCATCACGATGCCGCTGGCCCGGGACCGCGACATCGACGCGGCCCGAGCCAGCCGGGACAAGGCCCGGCTCGACCAGGCCATCGCCGAGCCCACGATCGTCCGCAGTCGGCTCGACTACATGCGGGCGGCCGCGCTGGCCTACTGGACCTGGCAGGGCAGCGGTGAGCGGGAGAATGCGGCCGAGCGGCTGGCACTGTTGGCGGTGCGGCGGGACACGGAGATCGAGGCCAAGGTCAATCGTGGCGTGATGGCCAACATCGAACGGGTGGACAACCAGAAGAACATCGCGCTCCGCCGCGGCCTGCTCGTGCAGGCCGACCGCGATGTCCAGCAGACGACGATCGACCTCTCGCTGTTTCTCCGAGACGCCGCCGGCAAGCCGTTGCTGCCCGCCCGGCGGCGGATGAAGCCGCTGCCCGAGCCTGTGCAGCCCTCTGCCCAGGTCTACGAGCAGTCGCTCACGCGGGCCCTCGCCGCGCGGCCCGAGTTTCAGCGGATCTCGCTCGAGCGGGAGAAACTCGTGGTCGAGCGGCGGCTGGCAGCCAACCAGACGCTCCCCGGCATCGACGCCCAACTCGTCGGCAATCAGGACGCGGGCTTTGGCAAGAGCCCGCTCTCCGGTATCGATGGGCTCGACCGCCAGGTGCTCCAGGCAGCGGTCGTCTTCCAGATGCCGGCCCAACGCCGAAATGCCCGGGGCCGGATGCTGGCGGCCGATTCCCAAGTGATGCAACTCGACCGCCGGCTCGAGTTCATGTTCGACTCCGTACGGGCCGAGGTGCAGGACGCCTATTCGAAGCTCGAGCGGGCCTACGAGTTTCACAAGCAGGCCGTCCAGCAGGAGAAACTCGCCGACCTCGTGGCGGAAGCCGAGCGGGAGCAGTTTCGCCTGGGTCGCAGCGACATCCTGCGGGTCACGCTCCGCGAGCAGGCGAAGTTTGACGCCGACCTGCTCGAGATCGCCGCCCGGCAGGAATACTGGCGGGCCGAGGCCCATCTGCGGGCCGCCGACACCTCGCTCGACAACGTGGGCCTCAGCCGCCAGCCAGGCGAACTCGTCGCCCCACTGCCGGCCGAAGTCATCCAACTTCCGCCGGTTGCGGCCGAATGACGCTGCTACTTCACCGGCACCAGGGGCGGGATCACAACGCCGGGCGGTGATCCCGGAGCCGGAGCGTAGGTGCCGCTCGGGACGGGAGCCGCCGGCTGGGGAATGGCCGCGGGTGGCGGCACGGGCATCGCTTGCGGCACGGGGTTGGCGGGCTGGAGCGGGATGGCCGCCGGCTGCTGCGCCGAGGCCGGCTGGACGATCGCAGCGGGCACGGCGATCGGCGCCACCTGACCCGGGACCGGAACGGCAGGCGGCTGCGACCGCATGTTGAGGTCGTCGATCAGAGCCTTGATCTCGGGATGAAACGCGAGGCCGCGGTCCTGAAAGACGTCGGTTGGCGTGACACCGAACCGGCCGTAGAGCATCGAGTTGGCGTTGTTGTCGACCGAGAGGCTCGCACCGTTGACCGACACGCCGAGAAACAGACCGCGGGAGCGGGCGTAGGAGTAGATCTCGGCCCCAAGCCGAGCGTCGGTGCCGGCCTCGGCCGAACGGCCAATCGGGCCCAGGGCCACGTTGGCGTCGGCTCCGAGCGTGACCTTCTGCCCATTCAGCACGCCTTGGAGACTCCGCGGCGTGGCGAAGACGAGCACGATGTCGGCCGCCTGCACGCCAGCCTGGAAGCCGAGGCTTCCGCCACCCATCGTGCACATGACCGGAGGGCTCCAGGTGCGATCGGGCCGCCGCACCATCAACACACCCTTGCCGTAGTTCACCCCGAGGATGAACCCACCTTTGATCATGTTCGGAAAGATCGCGATCCCTTCGGCCGCGCCGAACATCCGCGGTGGGATCGACTCGATCTGCAGGCCGCCGAACTCGTCGAGCGTCTGCTTGGCCAGTTGGACCGTCTGAAGTTCAGCCGTGCCGGCCGTGAGTTGGGTTTGGGCGGAGGCGATTCCAGCCGCGCCGGCCACGAGAAGACAGGCTGCCAGGGAGGCGGTCAACAGACGCATGGGCGAATCCTTTCGCTGACTTCGTGCTGCGGACTCGGGATGCCGCGGCATGGCGGGAGCCTAGCCAATCTCGGCAAGCCGGGTCGAGTCCGGTTTCGAGTGGACTCCGCGAGCGTTCGCCGACCCCCTCGCCTTGGCTGAGTGGCGCTGCGGAGGGCTTCAGGCCGCCCGGCTGCGGTCGGCGGGCCGCTTGGTCACCTGGCCGTGTTCCACCTCGACGATCGCATCGGCCAGGGCGAGGGTGCTCGCCCGGTGGGTGATCATGATCACCGTGCGATTCTCGACATACCGGGCCAGGGCCTCATGGATCAGTCGTTCGCTCTCGACGTCGATCTGGCTGGTGGCCTCGTCGAGCACCAGGATCTCGGCGTTGCGGAGGAAGGCCCGGGCCAGGGCGATTCGCTGCCGCTGGCCGCCTGAGAGCCGAAAGCCGTTCGGGCCCACCATCGTGCGGTAGCCCTCGGGAAACTCGGCGATGAACTCGTGGGCATGGGCCCGGCGGGCGGCGTCTTCGATCTCCTCGCGGGTGGCATCCCAACGGCCGTAACGGATGTTGTAGTAGATCGACTCGTTGAAGAGTTCGGTCTGCTGGGTGACCATCGCAATCCGGCGGCGGAGGTCGTGAAGCGAGAGTTCCGTGAGCGGCACGCCGTCGAGAAGGACCCGGCCGGCGGTCGGATCGTAGAACCGGCAGATCACGTTGACGAGCGTGCTCTTGCCACCGCCGTTGGGGCCGACGATTGCCACCCGTTCACCGAACGGAATCGTGAGATTCACATTCGCGAGCACGGTGTCGATGCCGTCGTAGGAGAAGGAGACGTTTTCCAGTCGGATCTCACGGTGGGGCGAGGGCAGTTGCTTTGGCTCGGCGGCCTCGACCAGCTTCGATTCGGTGTCGAGCAGAGGGTAGATGCCCTGGGCGCCGACGATGCCCATATTGAGGCCCGTGACCACGCCGGAGAGCTTCCGCACCGGATCGCTGGCTCCGATCAGAAAGCCGAAGAAGATCATGATGCCTGGCACCGTCATCGGCTGTTCCGTCATCGTGATCCCGAAAATCTGCGTTTCCTGGTTGATCACGAGCCAGGCCCCGACGGCGATCGAGGTGGCCACCATCCCGATCCCGAGCACCTCGGTGATCGGGTTGGCGAGGGCGTGATAGAAGGCGTTCCGCATCCCGAACCGCATCATGTCGCGGGTGCAGTCGCGGAACCGCTGCCGCTCGAACGGTTCCATGGTATAGGCCTGCACCGTGAGCACGTTGTTGAGCGCCTCGAGCAGCACATGGTGGTAGCCTTTTGACCGGGAGAGCACGCCCTGCGCGATGCGCCGCATCCGCCGATTGAGCCAGACCATCAGAAACCCGACGACCGGGGCCAGCAGGAGGCAGGCGAGCGTGAGCCGCCAGGAGACGAACAGGGCGCAGCCCAGGCATGCGATGATCTTGAGGGGCTCCGTGACCATGCCGCCGTAGACCGCCGTGATGCCGTTGGCCAGCATCTCGGAGGTGGCCGTCACCTGGGCCATGAAGCCGGCCGAGCCGTGCCGCATGAACTGCGCCCGATCGAGCGAGAGCGCCTTGTCGAACACCTTGAGACGGATGTTGCGGCTGATGTTCATCGCCACCCAGGCCACCAGCAGCGTGCTGCCCAAGAGCAGCACATGCTTGATGAAGGTGCTGGCCACCACGAACGCCACCACCAGGAGCACGGTCTGGAAGGCGTCGGTCGGAAAAAACCGCTCCAGCCAGGGCGCGAGCCGCTCGGCGGAGTAGACGATCGCGTCATCCCCAGCAACGTTGAGTGTGAGCGTGTCGATCCGGCTGCGGGCCCAGGCGAGGTCTTTGCCGGTGCGGCTCCCGGCGGCGATCTCCTGTTCGAGCGTCTTCTGCTCGGCTCGTCCCTCTTCGGCTCGCCTGCGTGCGACCTCGATTCGGTCTTCATTCCACGACTGAAGCGACTCCCCGCGGAGCGTCACCTCGATGATCGGGAACAGTGCTGCGATGTTGGCGCCCCAGAGGGCGGCCACCCCGGCGGAGCAGAGCATCGCGGCGGCCAGCAGCGGCCAGCTCTTCGCGGCTTCCCGCAAGGCGCGGAGAAAGTAGTGCATGGACCGAAAATCCTGGGGCGGTGGTCCGGACGGCGAGCCGCCGGAATCTGGGCGGGGAAGGTAGACGGGCCCCCGGCGGGGTTCAACCCCGGGTTTTCAGGCAAAGGGGGCCGTTTTCGCGTTCCGGACCAGCCTCAGGCTTCCGCCACCCAGGCGCTGCCGGCATGCCGCTCGACCGCGGCGGCCACGAGGCCGGCGAAGAGCGGGTGGGCCGCCGTGGGCTTGCTCTTGAACTCGGGGTGGAACTGAACGGCCACGAACCAGGGATGGTCGACGAGTTCCACGATCTCGACGAGCGTACCGTCGGGGCTCGTGCCGGCGATCACCAGGCCCGCCTCCTCCAACCGCTCGCGATACCGCGGGTTGAACTCGTAACGATGCCGATGCCGCTCCGAGATTGCCGCCGTGCCATAGGCCGCCGCCGACCGGGAGCCGCCGGTGAGCCCGCAGGGCTGGGCGCCAAGCCGCATCGTGCCTCCCTTGTGGATAACCCCCTGCTGCTCCTCCATCAGGCAGATCACCGGATGGGGCGTGTCGCGGTTGAACTCGGTGGAGTGGGCGTCGGCCAGGCCGGCGACGTTGCGGGCGAAGTCGATCACCGCGCACTGCATGCCCAGGCAGATGCCGAGGAAGGGCAGCCCCCGCTCGCGGGCGAAGCGAATCGCCTCCACCTTGCCCTCCACGCCCCGCTCGCCGAAGCCGCCCGGCACGATCAGGCCGTCGAACCCGGCCAGGAGCCGCTCGGCCCCCTCCCGCTCGATGTCTTCGCTCTTGATCGGCTGGACGCGAACCTGCGTCTTGTGGGCGATCCCACCGTGGTCGATCGCCTCGTAGATGCTCTTGTAGGCATCGCGGTGGCCGGCATATTTGCCGACGAGCGCGATCGAGATCTCGTGCTCTGGGTTTCGCAGCCGATGGAGGAGTTCGTGCCATTCCTCCAGGTCGGCCGCACCGGCCTGGAGGCCGAATCGCCGCAGGACGATTTCGTCGATCCGGTTGCTCTGGAGCGAGAGCGGCACCTCGTAGATCGAAAAGTCCTTGTCGCGTTCCTCGATCACGCAGTCGAGCGGGACGTTGCAGAAGAGCGCAATCTTCTCCCGGTCGGAGACGTCGAGGCCCCGCTCGGTGCGGCAGACGAGCACGTCGGGCTGGATGCCGATCTGGCGGAGGATGCCGACGGAGTGCTGGGTGGGCTTGGTCTTGAGTTCCCCCGCGGCCTTGAGATACGGCACGAGCGTGAGGTGAATGAACAGGCAGTTCTCGCGGCCCACCTCAAGCGGGATCTGACGGATCGCCTCCAGAAAAGGCAGGCTCTCGATGTCGCCGACCGTGCCGCCGATCTCGGTGATCACGATGTCGGTGTCGGCATCAGCCAGTTGTTTCACGACTTCCTTGATCTCGTTGGTGATGTGGGGGATCACCTGGACCGTGTTGCCGAGAAACTCTCCCCGCCGCTCCTTGTTGATCACCGAGAGGTAGATCTGGCCGGTTGTGTAGTTGCTCCGCCGGGTGAGCGGCGTCGACGTGAACCGCTCGTAGTGGCCGAGGTCGAGGTCGGTCTCGCTGCCGTCGTCGAGCACGTACACCTCGCCGTGTTGGTACGGGCTCATCGTGCCCGGATCGACGTTGATGTAAGGATCGAGCTTCTGCATCTTCACCCGCAGTCCGCGGGATTCCAGCAGCATGCCGATCGAGGCACTCGTGAGGCCCTTGCCCAGCGAACTCACCACGCCGCCGGTCACGAACACATGTTTTGTCACGCTCGCGAGCTCCTTCCCTTCCGCCGGTGCCTCGAACATCCTGCCGCCCGGGAGGGCGGGGGCCACATCGCCAGCGGTCGGTCGGGAGACCGACCGCGGGATGACTCCGGATCCGGATTGAACCAGCGGCCTCCCGGGCGGTCAATCAGGACCGCCTGACCGCGACGGATTCATCGGGTAGAGTCGAGTGCATGAACGCCCCAGCCGCCACCGCCTCCTCGCCCACCTCCAATCTGCGAATCCGCAGCCTCGACCCGCTCGTGCCGCCGGCCCGGCTTCTCCATCTCCTGCCACTCGACTCGGCAGCCACCGCCACGATCGTCGCAGGCCGCGCGGCCGTGGAGCGGATCCTGGCAGGGGAAGATTCCCGCGTCATGGCGATCGTGGGCCCGTGTTCGATCCACGATGTCGATGCCGCCCGCGACTACGCCCGCAGGCTGCATGCCCTGGCCGGCCGGGTGGCTGACCGGCTGCTCGTGATCATGCGGGTCTACTTCGAGAAGCCGAGGACCACCGTCGGCTGGAAGGGGCTCATCAACGATCCGCACCTCGACGACAGCTTCGACGTGAGCACCGGTCTACGGCTCGCCCGCAACCTGCTGATCGAGATCGCCGGCCTCGGCCTACCGACGGCGACGGAGTTTCTCGAGCCGATCACGCCCCAGTACATCGCCGACACGATCGTGCTCGGGGCGATCGGCGCCCGCACCACCGAGAGCCCCACGCACCGGCAGATGGCCAGCGGGCTCTCGATGCCGGTGGGCTTCAAGAACTCGACCGACGGCTCGCTCCAGGCGGCAATTGACGCCATGCAGGCCGCGAAGACGCCCCACAGCTTTCTCGGGATCGACGACGAGGGGGGAACCTGCGTGGTCTCGACCACTGGCAATCCCTGGGGCGTCATGATCCTCCGCGGCGGCCGCTCGGGCAGCAACTATTCCCCCGAGGTAATGGTGGAGGCCCGCACGAAGCTTGAGAAGGCCGGGCTGCACCCGCGGATCATCGTCGATTGCAGCCATGCCAACTCGGGCAAGGATCACACCCGCCAGGCAGCCGTGTGGCGCGACGTGATCGAACAGCGGCGGGGCGGCGACCGATCGATCGTGGGGCTCATGCTCGAAAGCAACCTCCACCCTGGCAGCCAGCCGGTGAACCCGGATCGCACGAAGATGGCCTACGGGCTCTCGGTGACCGACGCCTGCATCGGCTGGGACGAGACCGAGGCCCTGCTGCTCGAAGCCCACGAGCGGTTAGCGGACGCCCGCTGAACGCACCCGAGTCGCGACGCCGCACCGGCTCGGGGGCAGCAAAAGTCGCGTCGCGGGGCGAGGATACGCCCCAACTGCTCCGCGAGCGTTCACCGACCCCCGAGCCTCTGGTCGACTCTTGTGCACCGGCTCGGGGGCGGCAAAAGTCGCGTCGCGGGCGAGGATA
>CAMDDJ010000049.1 GCA_945891385.1 Candidatus Kuenenia stuttgartensis
TGACTTCGCCTCCGCCCCGTCAAACGGCAGCGAACGTCCGGCGACGGGGAATGGGCGACCCCGACCCACCACATGACGACGCTTCCGCCCCTGCAAACGGCAGCGAGCGTCCGGCGACGGGGCATGGGCGACCCCGACCCACCACATGACGTCGCCTCCGCCCCGTCAAACGGCAGCGAGCGTCCGGCGACGGGGCATGGGCTGCACCGACCTTCGAGGTGACGCCGCTTTGACCACTCGATCCGGGATCCCAACTTGAAGAACGGGTGGTAGACTTCGACCGTGATGTCCGCCGCGCCCTACCGCCGCGTGTTGCTCAAGCTCTCGGGAGAGAGTTTTGCCCGGGCCGGGGAGCGGGGAATCTCGATGGACGAGGTCGTCCATATCGCGAAACAGACCGTTCAGGCCTCGGCCCGGGGTGTTGAACTCGCCGTGGTGATCGGCGGCGGCAACATCCTCCGGGGTGGTTCCTTCACGGCAGGGAACGCGGCGATCCAGGAGGCGACGGCTCACTACATGGGCATGCTCGCCACGGTCATCAACGGTCTGGCGCTGCAGGATGCACTCGAGAGCCTCGGGGCCCAGACCCGGCTCATGACAGCGATTCGGATGGACGGTGTGGCTGAGCCCTACATCCGCAGGCGGGCCCGGCGGCATCTCGAGAAGGGGCGGATCGTGATCCTCGCTGCCGGCACCGGCAGCCCCTTTGTCACGACCGACACGGCCGCCGCCCAGCGGGCGCTCGAACTCGGGGCCGACATCCTGATGAAGGCGACCCGGGTCGATGGAGTCTATTCCGACGACCCGGAGAAAAACCCGCACGCCGTGCTCTACAGCGAACTGAGTTATCAACAGGTTCGGGAGCGAAATCTCCGAGTGATGGACGCCACCGCGATTTCCCAGTGCATGGAGCACGAGATGCCGATTCTGGTGTTCAACTACCGGCGCGAGGGCAATATCGAGCGGGCGGTGGCGGGTGAGAAAATGGGCACTTTTGTCGGGAATCGGCGGTTTGTGAGCGACGAATCCGCCCCGGCGCGTGCCTGATTGGTAAAGGCGGTTAGAATGTGGCTCCCACCTTGTAAGGAGCCCCGCCATGTCCTCCGCCCGCCTGGTTTCTTTGAATCGCTCGGCTGCCCGTTGGCGAACAGTCGCCGGTTTCACGCTCGTGGAACTGCTCGTCGTGATCGCCATCATCGCCACGCTCATCGGCCTGCTCCTTCCGGCCGTTCAGAGCGCCCGGGAAGCAGCCCGCCGCAGCGCCTGCAGCAACAACCTCCGTCAGGTCGGCACCGCGATCGCCAATCATGAAGGAGCGCGAAAGATCTTTCCGACCGGCCGGACTGTGCGTGATCCGTTCGGCTATTCCTGGTCGTTCCGCCTGCTGCCCTACATGGAGGGGTCGACCATCTTCGACGCGTATGTTCCGGGAGTGCCGGTCTGGGACGACAAGAATGCCGGAGCGATGCGGACGCCGGTGGCGACCTATTACTGCCCCAGCCGGAGGTCCCCGGCCGCCGATCGGAACTTCGACAACAACGACCAGACGCCGGTCGTTCTGGGCAAGGCGGCCGGCGGCGACTATGCCGCCAATGCAGGCACGTTCTACAACTACGCCCCCGAGGAAGGCCGGAGCGACCCGCGGCGGGCCGGGCCGATCCACACGTTCTCCAAGATCCGTCCGGCCCAGGTGAGCGACGGGCTGAGCAAGACGTTCGCCGTCGGCGAGCGACACATGCCGCCGGTCGACAGCTCATGGCCGGCTGAACTCATCCATCTTCGCCAGGGCGACACCGCCTTCTTCGCGGCCGACACCCCTGCGACACAATTTCGGGACACCTACCGAGGACTGGCCTCGTCTCGCGACGACCGTAACGAGCGGAAGTTCGGCGGGGAGCACCCCGGCTTGGTGAACTTCGTGTTTCTTGACGGTCACGTTCAGGCCATCGAACTCGAGACCGACCTCACCGTGCTCCGGTGGTACAGTGTGATTGGGGATGGCAATGATCCCGAGGCCCCGACCGACGGGACCGACGACGGGAACAGCTGACCGCCCCGGGTTGTTTCGGTTTCTCGACTCCGGAGATGCTGTCTGATGCCAGTGGATGACATCCTTCTCGACGCGGAAGAACGGATGGAAAAAGCGGCGGACGTGTTTCGTCACGCCCTGACCGGAATTCGCACGGGCCGGGCCAACCCCGGCATCGTCGATTCGCTGCGGGTGGAGGTGTATGGGTCACCGACGCCGATCAAGGCGCTCGCAAGCGTCGGAGCGCCCGAGCCCAACCAGATCGTGGTCCGGCCGTTCGACCCCGGCACGATCAAGGATATCGAGAAGGCGATTCAGGCCAGCGGCCTGGGGTTCAATCCGCAGAGCGACGGACGGGTGATCAGGATCGCGATTCCGGCGCTCTCTGCCGACGTCCGCAAGAAGATGTCGGCCCGGATCAAGGAGCTTGCCGAAGAGGCCCGGGTGGCGATCCGCAATGTCCGGCGTGACGCCAATAAGGCGGCCGACGGCGATCAGGCCGGAGGTGGCATGACGGAAGACGACTGCAAAAAGTGCAAGGACGAGGTGCAGGAACTCACCAAAAAGCACGAGGGAATCGTGGGTGACCTCGCGAGGACGAAGGAAGCCGAGGTCATGGAAGAGTGATCCAGGCGGCCCGGCCGGCCGGCTCTTCCCCAGCTCTCGAGAGGGTTCCTGCGTGACCGAGTCCGGCAGCGATCAGGAACGCGAGCGGCATGATCTGCCGGTGCGGCTCGAGCGGGTCGAGAAGCGGTATGGCCGTCGACTCGTCCTCGACGGGGTTTCGCTCGACGTACCTCCCGGCATCACCGGGCTCGTCGGGCCGAATGGGGCCGGCAAGAGCACGCTCGTGAAGGCCATTCTCGGCCTCGTGCGGCTGGCGGCGGGTCGAGTGGAGGTCTATGGCCACGACCCGGCCAGGGAGCCGCGGCAGGTGCGGCGGCTGATCGGCGTAGTGCCGGAAGACGACGCATCGATTCCAGGGCTCTCCGGGGTCGAGATGGTGCAGTATGCGGCCCGGCTCTCGGGACTGCCGGCGAAGGAGGCGCTCCGCCGCTCGCACGAGGTGCTCGACTGGTGCGATGCCGGCCAGGAGCGGTATCGGGCCATCGAGACGCTCTCGGTCGGCATGCGGCAAAAGGTGGCCTTCGCGGCTGCCATCGTCCACGACCCGGCGCTCGTGATTCTCGACGAGCCTACCAATGGCCTCGATCCTTTGGAGCGGCGGGCGATGCTGGGCCGACTCGTGGCGCTCGCCCGCGACCATGGGAAGGCGATCCTCGTCTCGACCCACGTGCTGCGGGACGTGCAATCGATCTGCGATCGGTTGGTGCTGCTCGTGAGGGGCCGGGTGCGGCTGGCCGGATCGATCGAGAGCCTGACCGGCGCGGCAGACCGCGATCTGCGGCTCCGGGCGAACGGACCGCTCGAGGCACTCGCGATCCGGCTGCGGGATCGGGGCATCGCAGCCCGTCTGGCCGATGACGCCGCAGGCCTGCTCGTGCAGGCTGGTGACCCCGCGGCGGTTGTGGCCGTCTGGGAGGAAACTGCCGCAGCGGGCGTGGAGGCCTGGGCGTTCGAGCCCGAGCGGCGGCCGCTCGAGGAGGTTTTTCTGGCGGCGCTGGAGGCGGCCGACGAGGCCGATACGGGGAGGACCGCCCATGCCCCTGCATGACGTCGGCTACCGCGGCTGGGACGGGACCCTGCAAAACGGCACCGCCGCGGGTGTGATCGCCGGCACCGGCATTCGGCTGGCGTGGAAGAGTCGCTGGCTGCGACGGGTCGTCTTGTTCGCGTGGAGTCCCGCGTTGATGTTCGCCGGCGGGTTCTTCGCCTTCGAGCAGGCGATCGAGGGAGGTTCGGTTGCGGCCGGTCGGGAGGCCGCCCGGCGGCTCGACGGATTCGGAATGGTCGGCCAACTCGTGGCTACGTCGCTGGGAGGCACGCTTGACGATCCGGAGGCCGCCCGACGGATCGTGTGGTCGAGGCTGCTTCTGGCCTTCATGCGGGCGCCGCAGGCGGTGCTTCTGGCGGTGGTCGTGGGGCTCGTCGCGCCGCGGCTGATCGCCGGTGATCTCCGGGCTCGCGCCTGGCTCGTCTATTTCACGCGACCTGTGTCCCGCCTCGAGTACATCCTCGGCAAGGTCGGGGTGCTCGCGACGATCGTGGGGGTGATCACACTCGTGCCAGCCGTGTCGCTCTGGCTGGTGGGTGTGCTTGTCAGTCCGAGCCTGTCGGTTGCCCTCGCCACCTGGGATCTCCCGCTGCGGGTGATCGGGGCCGCTGCGGCGGTCACGGTGCCCACGGTGCTTCTGGCGCTGGCCTATTCGTCAATGACCGCTGAGAGCCGGATCGCCACGTTCGCCTGGTTCGCCACCTGGGTGGCATGCTGGGTCGCACACGGGGCTTTGACCGGCGCCGACCTGGCCGCAGCGACCAGGCCGGGCGGGGCGGCCGCCTTCGAGAGTGATCCATTCGCGGACGATGCGGCCGCGTTCGTGCCGCGGCGGTCCCATCGGCTCGGCTGGCTGGCCCGGGCCGCAGGAGTCGACGACACGGTCGATCGGTGGGCCTGGTTGTCGCTCTACCATGCCCAGGGCGTGGTGCAGGCCTGGATCTTCGGGATCGAAAAGCGGTTTGCCGTCGTGCTGGCGCCGCTGATGACGCTCGTGGCCGTGGCGGTCGGCTCCCTGGTCGTGCTCTTCATCCGGGTCGATGCGCCCGCCCGGGCCTGAAGCGGCGGAGAAGAAGGATTCATGATTTCGCTCCACCGCGCGACGAAGCTCTACGGCACCGTGATCGGCGTCAACGACCTGACGGTCGACCTTGGCCCCGGAGCGCACGGGCTGCTTGGTCCGAACGGTGCCGGCAAGACGACGCTTCTCGGACTCGTCACCGGACAACTCCGGCCGTCGATGGGCCGGGTGACCGTGTTCGGTGAGCGGCCCTTCGGTAATCCGCGGGTGCTGGGCCGGATCGGGTATTGCCCGGCGGCCGACCTGTTGGAGCAGCAGGCGACGCCCCGCGAATGGGCGACCTATCTCGTGCGACTCGGCGGCGCTGACAGCGGCACCGCGGTCCGGGCAGCGGATCGGGCGCTCGAGCGGGTGGGTCTCGGCGAGGCGGCACACCGGCCATTGAAGACGCTCTCCAAGGGGATGCGGCAGCGGGCGAAGCTCGCGGCGGCGATCGCCCATGATCCCGATCTGCTGGTGCTCGACGAGCCGTTCATTGGTCTCGATCCGGTCGCCCGGCATGATCTCGTCGAGTTGGTCCGCGAGTGGTCCCGGTCTCGCAGCCTGTTGGTGGCCAGTCACCTGCTGCACGAAATCGAGGCGCTCGACGCCGGGCTGGCGGTGATCCTCGGCGGCCGGCTCGTGGCCAGCGGCACGGTCGAGGAGATCCGTGGGCTGATCGATACGTTGCCTTCCGAGGTGCGGCTCGCGGCCAACCGACCGCGGCGTTTGGCGGAGATCGCCTGCAGTTCGGGCCTGGCCGACAGCCTGCGGTTCGAGGGCGACGATGGGCTCGTGATCGGCACGCGACAGCCCCGTCCCTTGGCGATCGCGCTGGCCGCAGCTGCGGCCAGGGAAGGCATCGCCCTGGCGACGCTCCACGCGGCGGATCGGTCGCTCGAAGGGGTCTTCGATCGCCTGGTGCAGCTCCACCGGGGAATCGGTTCGGCACGATTGGAACGGGCGAAGCGTCTGCCCGCGGAGGCAGATCGATGAACGCCGTTCGGGGCATTCTCGCCGTGGCGGGTTTCCAGCTTCGGCGGATGCTCTCGCCGCAGCGGCTCGTGGTGGCGGTGGCCGGGGCCGCCTTCCCGGCCGCGGTCATGCTGGCCGCGCGGCGGATCGCCGGCGGACTCGATCGTGACTTCGGCGTCGTGCTGCTCTATGCGCTCGTGCCCGAGGCCCTCTGCCTGCTCGGGCTCCTGGTGACCATGTGTCCGGTCGTGGCCGACGAACTCGAGCGAGGCACCTGGCAGCATGTGGTCGTGCGGCCGGGCGGGCGGCGGTCGCTGCTCGTGGGGACGTTTCTGGCGGCGGTCGGCTGGACGGCGGGAGTGGCGTTGCTGTCGCTGGCCTTGACGCTGTTCGCGGCCGGACTCGACGACTCGCCGCGGCTGGCCGGGATGTTCGCGGTGCTCGTGCTCCTCTCCTGCCTCGGGCGGGCGGCTCTGTTCGCCCTACCGGCCGTGATCGTTCCCAAGCGGGCGTTGGTGGCGAGCGTCGGCGCGGCGATCGTCGTCGAGTACCTTGCAGGTTTCCTGCCGGCGGTCGTCAACCAGGTGACGGTCAGCCTTCGGCTCCGCAGTCTGCTCGTGGAATGGATGGGATGGCGGCGCAACCTCCCGGAATCGCTTCGCTTGTTCGTGGACGACCAGCCGCCCGTGGTGCAGGTGGCTGCCGTGCTCGTGCTCACGGCGGTGCTGCTCACCGCGGCCTCCCTGATCCTCGCCTTCCGGCAGTTTCCCCCGGCGGAGGAGGCCTGACGTGATCGAGGCGATCGACTTGGTGAAACACTTCCGCGCCGTCGACGGCTCGGTCGTCCGCGCGGTTGACGGCGTGTCGCTCTCCGTCGGGCCGGGTGAGATGGTGGGGCTCCTCGGGGCCAATGGTGTAGGTAAGACGACCACGATGCGGATGCTCGCCACCCTACTTTCACCCACGGCCGGCACGGCCCGGATCGCGGGCTGCGACATCCGCACCGATCCGCTCGGGGTCCGGCGGAGCCTGGGCTACCTCTCCGCTACCACTGGCGTACCCGACCGACTCACGCCCCGGGAAGTGCTCTGTTCATACGGTCGGCTACACGGACTGGCGGAGGAAGGACTCGGGGAAAGGGTGTCGCGGCTGCTTGCCACGCTCGGTCTCGAATCCTGTGCTGGCCGTCCGTGCGGGCGGTTGTCCTCGGGCCAGCGACAACGGGTGTCACTGGGCCGTGCGCTCGTGCACGATCCGCCGGCCTTGATTCTCGACGAGCCCACCAGCGCCCTCGACGTGATCGGGGCTCGCGATCTACTCAGGCTGCTGGCCGAGCTTCGCGGCACTGGCCGGGCGATTCTGATCTCGACCCATCGGCTCCACGAGATTGAACGGCGGTGTGACCGGTTTGTGATCATCCACGGCGGCCGGATCGTAGGCGAGGGCACCCGGGACTCCCTGGCAGGAGCATCTGGCAGCCTCGAAGAGGCCTTCTTCACCGCGGTCGCGGGGGCCGAGGGATGAGTGGCGGAACGACGTGGCGACGGGAACGATGGCGGCGGATCCGGGCGGTGGCTCAGCGGGATCTGTTGGAGTTCGTCCGCGATCGGCGGACCCTGTTCGTGACCCTCTTGATGCCGATGGCGATGTATCCGGTGCTGGCGCTGGCCAGCACCCTGGGACTGCGAACCGCCCTCTCCGACATCGACGCCCGGCAGGCACCGCGGCCAGTCGCGCTCGCGCTGACCGGCCCCGATGCACCCGCCTTTGCCGGTCGGTTCGAGGCCGCCGTCGATGCGGTGACGGGCGAGCGGACGGACTGGCCGGCAGGAGTGCATCTCGAACTCACGACCCGAGCCGAGGCCCAGCGTCTGCTCGACGACGACGAGGTGGATGCCTGGATCGATCTGCCGGGGGGCACCGTCGCGGGGCTGGAAGGATCGGGAACGGTGCCGCTCGAAGCCCGGCTCTCAGCCCTGCGGCCGGCCGACCTCCACCAGCAGCGGCACGTGATCGCGTTGATCAAGGCGATGGCCGATTCTGTCCTTGGCGACCGACTAAGGGCCAGCGGGTTACCCGAGTCGTTCGTCGAGCCGATCGACCTCCGGTTCGTGGGCGCCGCCGAGCGAGACGAGGCCGCGGCCCTTGCGGGCGTTGTGCCCACGGCGGCCGGCGGCGTGCTCGTGCTCCTGGCACTCTTGACGGCGACCGGTGCCTTCTATCCCGCGATCGACGCGATCGCCGGGGAGAAGGAGCGAGGCACGATCGAGACGCTCCTGATCGCGCCGGCTTCGCTCGCCGACATCGTGACGGGCAAGTTTCTCGCGGTCTGGGCGGTCGCGCTGGCGACGCTGCTGGTCAATGCGGTCTCGATCGCGCTGACGGCGGTCGTCCTGCTGCGGTTTCTGCCGGCCGGATTCCGGCTGGGAGTGGGACCGGCCGAGGCGGGTTTCGCGGTTCTGATCACGCTGCTCGCATTCGTCGGTCTGGCGGCCGTGGCCGCGGCCACCTGCCTGGCGGTGACGAGCGCCTCCCGGAGCACGAAGGAGGCCCAGAACACCCTTACGCCCGTGATTCTGCTGGTCAGCGGCCTTTCGGGCTCGGCCCTGCTGCCTGGCGCCGGCGGCAACCTTCTGCCGCTGGTGCCATTCGCCGGACAGGTCGCCGTGGCCCGCGGCACCCTGCCAGGGTCGGGTGAGTCGGAGCCGGCGATTCTCTTGCCGCTGATCCTCTCGCTGCTCGCGTCCGCAGCGATCACCTGGGTGTTGCTGCGGGCTGCTGCGGCGGCTCTCGCCGACGAAGAAGTACTGTTTCGCGGTCCCGACTCTGCGTCGACCCTCCTCGCCCGGCCAGCCCCGCGGCGGCGGCCGACCCCGATGCAAGGCTTCGCCGCGGCCCTCGCCGCCTTCGCGGCGCTCTGGTACGCCCAGGGAGCAGCGCCGGAGAGCCTGGCACTGGCCATTCCGCTGCAGCAGGCGGCGGTGATGCTTCCGCTGGCGGTGGCTGCCTCCTGGCAGCGGGTGAATCGACGGGCCACCTTCGGTCTGCGGCTGCCCTGCGGCCCCCGCCCTTGGGCAGCCGTCCTCGGGGGCATCGCCGTGGGCGCCGGGCTGTTTCTCGTGGGAGCGGCGGTCACGCTCGCGATCCGGGGCACGCATCTCTCTCCGGCCGCCCGCCAACTCGCCGAGCGGATCGTCGCCCTCATCCTGGAGCAGCCGATCGGTCTGGCCTGGCTGCTCGTGGCCGTATTGCCGGCGGTCTGCGAGGAACTCTTCTTCCGCGGCTGGCTCCTGTCGGCGTTCGCGGGTGACCGGCCCGGCCGCGGCCGAGCCTGGGTGGCGATCCTGCTCCAGGCCGCTGTCTTTGCAGGCTTCCACCTCCTCCCGGAGCGGATGCCACAGACGTTCCTGCTCGGACTCGCGCTCGGCTGGATGACGCGGGTCACGGGCAGCATTCTGCCGGCGGTGCTCGGCCACCTGGCGCATAACGGCACGCCGCTGGTGCTCGTCTCGCTCGCTGCCGGCCGTGAGGCCCGCCGGCTGGCTGCCGGTGACACAAGCACGCTGCCCTGGGAACTCGTCGCCGGCGCCGTGGTGAGCCTCCTCGTCGGCCTGTGGCTGATCCAGGCCGGCCGCATCCGCGGCCGAACTGCCGTCAGCCAGTAGCTGGGGCGCGTGACGTCGGGGCTGCCGGCATCCTCTCGCTTCACGTTCGCGTCGGCCCTCCCGGCCTCCGCTCACTGCGTGTCCGCTGCGCTTCGCCATCCTGGCTTCGCTTGCTCCCACAGCACGCTCGACGACACCGGCAGCCCCTCCCCGGTCTTTGAGGGCACGAGGCGACATCAACCTGGCAATGTGATTCGAAGTGCCGTGGAAGCCCGGGGTCCAGCGGGCCCGTGGGGGCAGGCTTGCAGCCTGCCCAGTGCGGCACCGTTTCGTCACGTGCTCACTGCATCACTGTCCGGCTGCGGGCGAAGCAGCTGAAGAACGCATGACTTGCAAAACCGCCTCCACCGTTTACTCGAGTCGACTTCGGAGTTCGGCGACTTCTGCCTCGAGTTCGGCGATGCGGCCGCGGAGTTCGGCGATGAGTTCCGAATCGTCTGCGGCTCCTGATCGTGGGGCGGCGGGCTTCGCTGCCGCGACTGCCGCCGCTGCGCCGACTTCACGGCGAACCTTCTCCAGTTTCTCGTCGGGCAGGAGGCCGTGGGTGAGCATCCGGCCGCGGCCCGGGGGAGAGAGCCAGACGACGAGACCGCGGTCGGCGAGCCGGTCGAGGTGGCTGCGGAGCGAGGTCAGGTCGGGAATCGCATCCATCCGGCTTGCGCGGCCGCGGAGGTCGCCTTCGCTCTGCTCCCCGCGGAGGAGGAGTTCACCGATGATGGCGAGCTCCTCTTTGCCCACGCCGAGCCAGTCGTAGGCGAGATGGCGGTAGCGCGGGATCTTGCCGCTGCCGAACACCTCGGCCACGGCGCCGGAGGTCCGCAGGCTGTGAATCGCCCGCATCACCTGTTCCTCGTCGAGCGTCATGACCGGGGCGCGGTTGCTCTTCTGATTGCAGCCGGTCACCAGGGCGTTGAGCGAGAGCGGATAGGCGTCGGGGGTGGTCTTGGCCTTCTCGATGAGCACGCCGAGCACGCGGCGTTCGATCGACTCGAGCGGCCGGATGCGGTCGGCGGATCCGCCGACCGCCGCGGGCGTGTCGCTGGCAGGGGTTTCTTCCATCCGCACAGGATCGCCCAGATCGACGGCAGACGTCAACCACGCGGGCGGGGAGATCCTGAGGCGGGGTGTTCTCTCAGTCTGTCGCCGCACCTCGCACGGCAGCTCACATTGGATGCCGGCCGTTGGACCGCGTTGCTGTCGGTGGTAGAGTGCGCTTGGAGCGGGAGGGAGAGAGCGCCGAGGCGAGGCAGCCCGTGAGGCAAGAACCTCGCCGTCGGGCTTCCAGGAGAACACCGATCCATGATGCGTCGTGTCACGCCAGCACTACTCGTGCTGCTCGTCTCGGTCGGGGCAGCGATCGCCGAGCGTGGGTCGGCCGCTGATCGGCCGAACGTCTTGATGATCGCGGTCGACGACCTGCGGCCCGACCTCGGCTGCTTCGGCAGTCCGGTGGCCAAGACGCCGAACATCGACCGCCTCGCCGCCCGGGGCGTGGCGTTCACGCGGGCCTACTGCCAGCAGGCCGTCTGCAGCCCATCTCGCACGTCCTTGATGACTGGCCGCCGCCCCGACGCCACCCAGGTCTGGGATCTCAACACCCACTTCCGCGTGGCTCTGCCCGACTGCGTGACGCTGCCCGAATACTTCAAGCACCATGGCTACCACGCGGCGGCGCTCGGCAAGATCTACCACCGCAAATTCGAGGATGGTCGGTCGTGGAGCGAACCCCACTGGTATCCCAGCGGCCTGACCGTCGACACCGATCCGGCCGATTGGCGGGAGCGGAAGGTGTCGCGGTTCGGGCCGGGCGTGTCCGATTACGACGGTTCCGTGATGCAGCCGGAGGCGGGCAAGGGGCCGGCGACCATGGTAAGCGATAAGGACGACGACGAGCTGCCAGATGGCTACACGGCCGCCGAGGCGGAGCGGCGGATCGCCGCGTTCGCTGGTGATGCCACGCCATTTTTTCTCGCGGTCGGCTTCTCCAAGCCACATCTTCCCTTCGTCGCACCCAAGGCCTACTGGGATCTCCACGATCCGGATGCGATTCCGAAGCCGCGGATCGACCACCTGCCGGCCGGAGCGCCGGAGTTCGCCGGCCACGTCAACGGGGAGATCCATCAATACGCAGGCATTCCCCCAGGCAATCCGCTTCCGCCCGAGATCGCCCGTACCCTGCGGCACGGCTACCACGCCTGCATCAGCTACATCGACGCCCAGGTGGGCCGACTGCTCGACGCCCTCGACCGGCACGGGCTGGCCGAGAACACGGTGATTGTGCTCTGGGGCGACCACGGCTGGCAGCTCGGCGACCATGGCCTCTGGCACAAGCACACGAACTTCGAGTTGGCGACCCGTTCCCCGTTGATCGTCGCGGCGCCGGGCATCGCCGGGGCGGGCCGGACGTCGGCCGCGACCGTGGAGTTTGTCGACGTCTATCCCACGCTGGTCGATCTCTGCGGACTGCCGCCGGCACCCGATGTGGAGGGCGTGAGCCTGCGGCCGTTGCTGGCCGATCCCGGCGGAACGGTGAAGCCGGTGGCGATCAGCCAGTATCCACGGGGCAAGAGCAAGGGGGCCGACGTGCCCTTGATGGGTTACAGCCTCCGCGACGATCGGTGGCGGCTCACCGTCTGGCGGGAGGACGGAACGGCCCGGGTCGTCGCGACGGAACTCTACGACGAAGCGAACGACCCCGACGAAACGGTCAACGTCGCCACCCGGCCGGAGTCAGCCGCCGTCATCGACAGGCTGTCGCGGCACCTACCGCCTCCGGGGCCGGCCGCCGCCCCGCTCATGCAGCGGAGCAGAAAGGCTGAAGCGACCGCCCGTTAGACGCGATCCGCGTGGTGTTGGGTCCCCGTTTTCCATGCCGTTGGACGAAGCGGCGGCGTTCTCCCTGCGGCGGCCGCTCTGAAAAACGGTTCGTGCACCGGCGGATTCCTTGCTTCGGCCGGATCAGCGTCGTTAGGCTCCAGTCGGTCGAGAACCAGGGTTGTTGGAGAACGGTCGGTGAACGCTCGGTTTCGGGGTCGCCCTGCGTCTGGTTCGGCGCCGTTCTGCCGGCTGCTGGGGGCGGTTGCGTGGCTGCTCTGCGGCGGATCGGGCCGCGGGGTTGAAAGCAGTTGGGTGTGGCGGGGCGACGATGGGCTGCTCGACTATCAGGTCGAGGCCGATGGCGACCGAATTCCGGACTTCTCGATGGTGGGCTTCGGAGCTGGCTGGAGCGATCTCCCAGCGACACCGCCGGTGGCTATCACCGTGGCCGCTGCGGCGGGCGACAGCACGGCGCGGATTCAGGCGGCGATCGACCAGGTCGCCCGCCTGCCGCTTCAGCCCAGCGGCTTTCGCGGGGCCGTGCAGTTGGCGCCGGGCGACTTTGAGATCGCGGGCCAGCTACGGATCGTGGCCAGCGGCGTCGTGCTCCGCGGTTCGGGCACGGCCGGCAGTTCCCAGAGTCGCCTGATCGCGACGGGCACCTCCACCCGCGACCTGATCGCGATCGGCGACGCCGCGGCGCGGCGGAGCTATCAGGGCTCGAAGATCGCGATCGCCGACGACCGGGTGCCGGTCGGCGCGACGAGCTTCGCGGTCACGAGCACCACCGGCCTCGCGGTCGGCCAGGCGATCAACGTCAACTGGACGGGCAACCAGGCCTGGATCGACGCCAACGGCATGGACCAACTCGACAATCCCTGGCTGCCGGGCCAGCGGCAGCAGAACTCCGACCGGATCATCACCCGGATCGAGGGCAATCGGGTGGTTCTGGACGCCCCGATCACTTCGGCGATCGACGCGGTGTATGGCGGCGGCACGATCCAGCGAGCTACCTTTCCCGGACGGATCACGCACGTCGGGATCGAGAATCTCGTCGGCCAGTCGCTCGCCACTCGTGACGAGTCCAACGAGGACCGCGCCTGGAGCTTCATCGGGGTCGGTGCGGCGGAGCACGTCTTCGTCCGAGACATTGAAGCCCGGCACTTCGTCTATGCCGCGGTCGATGCCAAGAGCGACTCGAAGTTCGTTACCGTGGCCAACGCCAGCTCCGTCGAGCCTGCGGGTCTCGTCACGGGCAGCCGCCGCTACACCTACAACGTCAACGGCCAGCTGGCGCTCGTCACCGGCTCGACCGCCTCCGAAGGCCGGCACGACTTTGTGACCGGATCGAACGTGACGGGGCCGTCGGTGTTCGTCGACGGCGTCGCCACCGTCGCCAAGAACGACGTCGGCCCGCATCATCGCTGGGCCAGTGGGATCCTGTTCGACACCATCGACGTTTCCGGCAACGCGATCAACGTGCGAGACCGGGGCAACATGGGAACCGGTCATGGCTGGGCCGGTGCCAACACCGTGATCTGGAACTCCGCTGCCGACAGCTTCATCGTTCAGAATCCACCGACGGCCCAGAACTGGCTGATCGGTTCCGAGGGCAGGCTCGTGATGGAGGGGGGCAAGACCGGAACCTACGATTCGCTCGGCACCCGCGTGAGCCTCGGCGATCCGCTCGGCAATCCCAACGACAGCCTCTATCGAGCCCAACTTCAGGAGCGGCGGGCCGAAGGGGTCGATCTGCGGTTCTGGGTGGGCGACCAGGGCAGCCGCTGGACCGACTCGGTCATCTGGACCAACTGGTCGCGCACGCTCGCAGGCCGCACCAACGCCGCGTTGCCCGGCCCGCGGGACGACGTCGTGTTCAACATCGCCGGCTCGGCGGCCGTGACGACCCGGCCGGGAACCGACGTGGCGATCCACGGCCTGGCGCTCGACGCCGCCGCCGCGCCGGTCACGCTCCGGCTCGGTGCCGCCGACGGCCGGCTCACGCTCGGCGCCCACGGGATCACGAGCTTCGCCGGCAGCCACACGATCGTCGGCGACGCGGGGGGCTCGGGGGCGCCAGGCGACCTGCTCGTGGCGGGCTCCCAGACATGGGAGATCCGGGGCACCAGTCGCCTGACGGTCGATGCCCGGCTCGGACGGGCGGCCGGGGTCAACGGCGATGTCGTGACCAAGACCGGGCCGGGTACGCTCGTGCTCGCGGAGTCGAGTGGCGGCAGCAATTCATTCAAAGCCGGCTGGCAGATCACAGAAGGCGTGGTGCGGATCGAATCGTCCGACGCCTTCGGCTGGAGCTACAACCCGGTGGCGGTCGCCTCGGGTGGGGCGATCGAACTGGCTGGAGTCGGTCTCGGGATCCAAAACGCGGACCTCCGGTTGGCCGGTCAGGGCGTGGGCGGCACCGGTAGCCTCCGGAGCCTCTCCGGCAGCGCGGCCCTCGGCAGCGGAAGTGGTGGCGTGACCCTCGAGGCCGGGCCGGTCGGGATCGGTGTCGATGCCGGCACGCTCACCATTCAACGTCCGATCGCCGGGCCGGGCGAGTTGGTCAAACTCGGGGCCGGGCGGCTCGTGCTGGCCGGCGGCCTGAGCGTCGCCGGCGGCGCCCGCGTTGCGGCGGGCACGCTCGAACTCACGGCCGGCGGGGTCGCGGCGGCCACCGAGCCTGTGCCGGCACCGCTCTCGGTCACCGGCGGCCGGTTCGTCCTCCCGGGGGATCGAGCGGTCGCCCTCGCGTTGACCCGGCTCGATCTCCGTACGAGCAACGGGGGACTCGTCGATCTCGGCGCGACCCGGCTCACGGTCGCTGCCGGCGGCATCGATGCCGCGAAGCTGCGGGCCGACATCATCGCAGGCCGCGCCGGCGGCAGTTGGAGCGGTGGCTCGGGTATCACCTCCGCGACTGCGGCCGCGGCTGGTGGTAACCGGGCGGTTGGCTACACCGTGGCCGCCGACGGGGCGGCGGTCGTGGCCTTCGCGGCTCCAGGCGACACCAATCTCGACGGTCAGGTCAACGTGTTCGACCTGCTGGCGATCAATACCGGCGGGAGCTTCGGCAAGCCGCTGCCGGCGGTCTGGAGCCAGGGCGATTTTGACTACGACGGTGTGGCGGCGGTCTTCGATCTGGTGGCCGTCTCGGCCGCCGGCGCCTACCTCGCGGGCAACTACCTGCCCTCGGCCGCGGCGGCCACTGCCACCGTGTCGAGCGTGCCAGAGCCGGGCCTGCTCGGGCTTGTCCTCACCGTGAGCCTTGCGGCCTTGGTGGCAGGGCGGCTGAAACCCTCCCGGGAAGGTGTGGCCTGATGATGCGTTCCTGCGGGCGATTCTGGCCGGTCACCCTCTGCCTTGTTCACATCGCAGTCTTTCTCATGATGCCGGTCACTGTCCGGGCCGATGCCGGCAGGAAGCGAACCTTCCACTCCGCCCGGCCGGGTGCCCTCGCGGCGGCCCGCGGGCGGATCGCCGCCGGAGATGGGCAACTCGAGGCCGCGGTTCGGCGGCTCGTGGCCGAGGCCGATGCGTTCCTGGACACGGACCCCCCGAGCGTGACCCACAAGGCCATTCCCGCGGCCAGCGGCGATCGCCACGACTACGCCAGCCTGGCGCCCTACTACTGGCCCAACCCTGACGCGGCCGATGGGCTGCCGTATGTCCGAAGGGACGGGCGGCGAAACCCCGAGTGCCGCGACCCGGCCGCCAACGACCGCGAGCGGGTGTCGCTGCTCGGCCATGGAACCGAGACCCTGGCGTTGGCCTGGTACTTCACGGGCAATGAGGCCTACGCCACGAAGGCGGCGGAGTTTGCCCGCACCTGGTTCCTCGCGGCCGACACGCGGATGAATCCCCACCTGCGATACGCCCAGGCGGTTCGCGGCTCCAACGACGGGCGACCGACCGGCATCCTGGAAGGACGAGACATCGTCCAAGCGATCGACGCCCTCGCGCTCATCGCCGATGCCGACGTGCTCGCCGCCGCCGAGTGGGACGCCATCGACGCCTGGGGTCAGACGTATCTCGACTGGCTGGTCTCCAGCGAGCCGGGCCGCAAGGAGCGGGAGTCGCTCAATAATCATGGCACCTACTACGACCTGCAGGCAGCCTGGCTGGCGCTGGCCGTGGGCCGTGACGACCTGGCGATCGACGTGCTCGAGCAGGCGGGGCCGCGCCGGATCGCCACTCAGATCGAACCCGACGGTAGCCAGCCTGAGGAACTCGTCCGCACCAAGTCGCTTGGTTACTCGCTGTTCAATCTTCGCGGGCTCCAGCGACTTGCCACCCTCGGCGACCATGTCGGCATCGATCTCTGGAACTTCACCACGGCCGACGGTCGGTCGATTCGGCGGGCGATCGACTATCTCCTTCCGTATCTCGGCCCTGCGGCAACGCCTTGGCCGGCCCAGCAGATCGAACCGATCTCGCCCGATGAAGCCGCCGCCGTCGTGTGGCGGGCGGCGATGGTCTTCGGTGAGCCGGGCCTCCTCGGCCAGGTGGCTGACGACCCGAGGGACGACGACCGAATCAGGCTGTTCTTCGCCACCCGGGATGATGCTCAGTTCCGGCGTCGGCTCCGCGACGGCTGGGAGCACCATCGCGGCACACTCGGCAGCGTCTGGGAGGTCTGGCGGGGCGAGCAGGCCAGCGACAACGTGCCCTGGGTGGCCGTGCGGCTGCCCCACTGCTTCAACGCGCGGGACTGTGTCGATCCCGACGAGCGGTCCTACCAGGGGCCGGGCTGGTATCGCACCCGGCTCGACATCGCCCCGCCGCGGCCTCGGGGCCGCACGCTCCTCCACTTCGACGGTGCTGGCCAGGAGACGACCGTGTTCGTCGGTTTGGAAGAGGCAGGGAGCCACCGCGGCGGCTACGACGGGTGGACGATCGACATCACCGATGCGGCCGAGCGAGCCCGCGGTGACGAACGGTTTGCCGGACGAGTGCCGGTGGCGATTCGCTGCGACAACTCCCGCTCGGCCGAGACAATTCCCTCCGACCTGAGCGACTTCAACCGTTACGGCGGGCTCTACCGCCACGTCCACCTCGAGCAGGTGCCGGCCGTATCGCTCGAGCGGGTGCATGTGAGGCCGGTGCTCGTCGAGGGCGAAGGCAGGGTGAGCATTCACGGCCGGCTGCGAAACCCTGCCGGGCTCACCGACCCGCTCACGCTTTCGATCGAGATTCGCGATCCATCCGACACGCCGATCCGACGGCGGGTGATTGAGGTCGCTGCCTGGGACGGCATGCACGAGCTTGACTCGTTCGTGGTCGAGTCACCCGCCACATGGTCGCCCTCCAAGCCCCGGCTCTATCGCTGCAGCGTCACGGTCTCGTCGCCCCACGGCCGTCACGCGGTCGCGGAACGATTCGGCCTGCGGAGCGTGGAGTGGGTGCCGCACGGCCCCTTCAGGCTCAACGGTCAGCGGCTGCTCCTCCGCGGCACCCATTACCACGAGGACCACGCCGGCGTGGCCGCCGCCGTGCCCGACATCGTCGTCCGCCGCACGCTCACCCAGATCAAGGAGATGGGGGCCAACTTCGTCCGGCTCGGCCACTACCAGCAGGCGCCGCTCGTGCTCGATCTGTGCGACGAACTCGGCCTGCTCGTCTGGGAGGAGATCCCCTGGTGCCGGGGCGGGCTCGGCGGCGAGGGCTACCGCGAGCAGTGCCGGGACATGCTTCGGGCGATGATCGACCAGCATCACAACCATCCCTCCGTCATCCTCTGGGGGCTCGGCAACGAGAACGACTGGCCGGGCGATTTTCCCACGTTCGACAAGCAGGCGATCCGCGAGTTCATGACCGAGCTCAATGCCCTGGCCCACGAACTCGACTCGACCCGCAAGACAGCGATCCGCCGCTGCGACTTCTGCAGGGATGTGGTCGATGTCTATTCCCCGAGCATCTGGGCCGGCTGGTACTCCGGTCGCTACCGCGAATACAAGGCCGCCGCCGAGAAGGCGATCGCCGCGACGCCGCACTTCTTCCATGCCGAGTGGGGCGGCGACAGCCACGCCGGCCGATTCGCCGAGGAGCCCGAGCGGATGCTCGCCCAGGTGGCCGTCGGCCAGGGCACGGCCGAGGTGGGCAAGGCCTACAAGTCGAGCGGCGGCAAGGTGCGGATGTCGAAGGATGGCGACTGGTCGGAGAGCTACATGGTCAATCTCTTCGACTGGCATCTCCACGAACAGGAGCGGATGCCGAACCTCACCGGCTCGGCTGCCTGGATCTTCAAGGATTTTTCCACACCGCTGCGGCCGGAGAATCCGCTGCCCCGGGTCAATCAGAAGGGTGTGGTCACCCGCGACGGCACGCCCAAGGAGAGCTACTACGTCTTCCAGAGCTATTGGGCCGAGCGGCCGATGGTGCACGTGCTTGGCCACGGCTGGCGGGAGCGGTGGGGCGAGGCCGACGAGTCCAAGGAGATCCGCGTCTACTCCAACTGCCCGGCCGTAGAATTATTCGTCGATGGTGTCTCCGTCGGCTCGAGGCAGCGGGACATCGCCGACTATCCAGCCGCGGGGCTCCGCTGGAGCGTGCCGCTCGCGGCCGGCCGGCATGTCGTTCGGGCCGTCGCCCATACGGGTTCGGGCGAGATCGCCGACGAGATCGCCTTCGACTACCGGACCGAGCCCTGGGGCCCGCCGGAGAAGCTTCTGCTCGTGGAGGTCGCTCGGGAAGCGTCGCGGGTGACGCTCGAAGCCGCGGCGGTCGACGCCACCGGGGCGGTCTGCCTCGACGCCGCGAACGTCGTCCGATTTGGCGTGGTCGGCGCGGCCGAACTGCTTGACAACCTTGGGATTCCCGGTGGTGCTCGGGTGGTGCAGCTGGCCAACGGGCGGGCTCGGATCGATCTGGTGATGACCGGGCCAGAGGCCGTGGCCGCGGTTCGTTCGCCCGGGCTGGCCTCGGCCTTCGTCGAGCTCACCGCGCCGAAGCCGGCAGCGGCCGCCGCGGAGCGGCTCGGCCTCGACCTGGCCGGCCACGAACGCGAGCGGATTCTGCGGGCGGCCGAGGCGGCCCTCGCACTCGCTCCGCCGACGATCACCGCCGCCCGGCCTCCGCACCCGTTCGGCGGGCCGAACGACTTTCATTCGAGCGGCGACTACTGGTGGCCCGATCCGGCGAAGCCCGACGGGCTGCCGTACATCCGCCGCGACGGCGAGACCAATCCCGACAATTTCGTCGCCCATCGCCAGGCTGTCGCGAGCCTTCGGGATGCGGTGGCGGCGTTGGCGGCAGCCCGGCTCATCACAGGCGAGGATCGCTATGCCACGAAGGCCGATCAACTCCTGCGGGTGTTTTTCCTCGACCCTGCCACTCGCATGAACCCGCACCTCGCCTATGCCCAGGGCGTGCCCGGGGTCTCACCGGGCCGGGCCGTAGGCATCATCGACGGCCTCCATCTGATCGAGGTCGCCCGGGCGGTGCAGCGGCTTGATCGCGAACAGGCGCTGCCGCCGACCACGGTCGCGGGCGTCACACGCTGGTTCGCCGATCTCTGCGACTGGATGGTCACGAGCGAGAACGGCCGCAAGGAGGCAGCCGCCAGGAACAACCATGCCGTCGCCTACTTCGTGCAACTCGCCGCCTTCGCGGATCTCGTGGGCGACGAGTCGATCCTGGCGGAGTGTCGCCGGCAGTTTCGCGAGGTGTTCCTGCCCGAGCAGATGGCGGCGGACGGTTCGTTTCCCTTGGAACTCGCCCGCACCAAGCCCTACGGCTATTCGATCTTCCAGCTCGACCAGATGGCGACCCTCTGCCAGATCCTCTCGACCGACCGCGACGACCTCTGGGCCTTCGAACGGCCCGATGGCCGGGGAATCCGCCGAGCCGTCGCCTGGCTGCTGCCGGCGCTCACCGACAAAGCGTCGTGGGCCCGGCCGCCCGACGTCGAGCACTGGGAGGGCTGGCCAGCCCGGCAGCCGAGCCTGCTATTCGCGGCCCTCGCCTTTGGGGATACCGAAAGCCTGGCCCTCTGGCGGCGGCTTCCGGCCGATCCGAGCGACCCCGAGGTCCGCCGCAACATGCCAATCACCCAGCCGCTGCTCTGGGTCGAAGTGTCGCCACGCTGAGCAGGGGTGGTTTCCGGGGGGGTGGCTGCAATTCTTGGTTGAGCGGCGGCCAAAATACTCGTTGAACAATCCCAAAGCCCCTTGATTCACCTGATTCGGGACAGTTAGTCTTTCGACACGGTTGGTTTGGGAAGGGAGTGCTGGGCGAGGCTATCCGCCCGGTGGATGTCCAATTCGGTTCGGAGAAGCCCTCGCCCTATGGGCTCTCCTGTGGGGAATCGTTCGGCGAGCTTTTCCGTAAGGCTTCAGTGGCGGCTCTGAGGCTGTGGTGTCGTCTTCTTTTCTGCTTGCGCCAAGGGGGAATTCATGGGTGCCAAACTCTGCGGACGTGCGTTGGTTCTCGCTCGGCCGACGCCGCTCGGTCTGCCGTTGACGAACGGTTGCTCGCTGAAGGGGGTGGTGACTGTCGCGTGGCTTCTGGCCGCGAGCCTCGGAGCGGGCAATGCGCGGGGTGCCGATCTCTATTTCGACATGAACGGCGCGACGCCGTTCGGCGACGGCTCCCGCAACTGGCAGATGAGCAACACCGCGTCGAACAATCCCTACTGGACAACCTCGCCGCTCGGTGACATCGCTACGACCAACTACGCCACGTCGAACGGCACCAAGTCGGCCCAATTCGGCTTCGGGCCGGCCCCGGAGAATCCCGGCGGGGGCGGCACTGTCACCGTGGGCAACAGCAGCAGTCCGACGGCGGGCAATCCGGCGGCGGGCTCGATCATCTTCAATGCGTCGGGCTCTTCTCCTTACACGATCCAAAACTCCGTCAATAACCCAGGCCCGTCGATCACGATCAACACCGGCGGCGCGGATGTTCCGACCGGCGTGGGCATCCTGGTCAACGACAGCGTCGTGGGCGATACGCTCTTTCAGGTCAATCCCGCATCTGCGGCGGGCAATAACTTCCGAGTCATTCTCGGGGCCGATCAGACCTGGCGGAACAACAGTTCGACGCACGCGTTGCAGATGAACATCGCCGTCGTCGACAACGCGAGCCCCCGGGCGCTCACGACCGACGGCCCGGGCGTGATCCGCCTCGGGGCGGCCAACACCTTTTCGGGCGGGCTGACGATCGCTGCCGGCACCGTCCGGGCCGACCACTCCCAATCGCTCTCCACCGGAGCGGTCACGGTGAACGCCGGGGGCACGCTCGACGTCCGGGCTGCGGTGGCCAAGGATCTTGCCGGGAGTGGTCAGGTGGCCGTCGGCCCGGGAGGAAGTCTTTCCTCCGGCTCACTCGGCTCGCTCGCCCTCGGGCTTGTCGGCGAGCCGGGGAACATCGCCCGGTTCACGACCACGGCGACCGGATCGCTCGGCCTCGGCAGTCTTGCGCTCGGGGGCGACGCCGTGATCGGGTTGACCATGGACCAGTCCCTCACCGCGACCGGATCCCTGACCTTCAGCGGGCTCTCCAACCTGATTGAGCTCGGCGGCGTCGCTGCCCCGGGCACCTACACGCTCCTCTCCGGCGGCAGCCTCGTGAACACGGGCGACCTCGCCCTTACCGGTGCGGCGGTCGGCAGCCAGACCATTCCGCTCGGTCAGTCGGTCACCGTGGGCCGCACGACCTACAGCTTCGCGAGCACCGCCACGGCGCTCCAGTTGCAGGTGGTAGGCACTCTGGCCGATCTCGTCTGGACGGGCGCGGTCGACAACGTCTGGAACTATTCGACGAACAACTGGTCGAACGGCTCGGCAACCTTTTTCAGTTCGGGCGACTCGGGGCGGATCGAGTCGGCTGCTGCGATCAGCATTCAGGCCGAAGGCATCCAGGCCGATGGCCTCGCCGTGGCCAATCCCACGGGCACTGCGTCACTGGCCGGCGGGCCACTCTCCGCCGTCTCGCTGACGAAGTCGGCCGCCGGGACGCTCGAGCTTTCCAGCGCGACCACGGCCACAGCCATTGCCGTTCAGGCAGGCACGCTCGCCGTCACGGGGGCCGGCACGCTGTCGGGTTCGAGCATGGTGAACAACGCGGTCGTCGCCTATGTGAGCAGCACGGATCAGACGCTTGCCGCGAGCCTTTCAGGCAGCGGCAGCCTGAGCCAGTCGGGCA
>CAMDDJ010000050.1 GCA_945891385.1 Candidatus Kuenenia stuttgartensis
CGGTGCGGCCGATCGCGAGGGCCGCGTCGCAGATCGCGTCCCGCGTGGCGGAGTCGAGGTTCGGGGCCGGAGCCACTTCCACGACCTTCTGATGCCGCCGCTGCACGGAGCAGTCCCGCTCGAAGAGGTGCACGAGGTTGCCGTGGAGATCGCCGAGCAGTTGCACCTCGATGTGGCGGGCCCGCTGGATGAACTTCTCCACGAACACGCTGGCCGAGCCGAAGGCGGTCTTGCTCTCCCGCTGGGCGCTCTCGAGCGCCACCGCGAGTTCTTCCTCGCCGTGGACCACCCGCATGCCCCGGCCGCCGCCGCCGTGGGCGGCCTTGAGGATCACCGGGTAGCCGAGCTCCCTGGCGATCTGCTTGGCGTCGGCGAGGCTGCTGACGGGCTTGGAGCTCCCGGCCAGGATCGGCACACCGGCCCGGTGGGCCAGATCGCGGGCGGCTGTCTTGTCGCCGAGCGTGCGGAGGAGTTCCACCCGAGGGCCGACGAACACGATCCCAGCGTCGGCACAGGCCTGGGCGAAGTCGGGATTCTCGGAGAGGAAGCCGTAGCCGGGGTGGATCGCATCCACGCCGTGGGTCTTGGCCAGGCCCACGATCCCTTCGATATCGAGATAGGAACGGATCGGCTCACCCGGCTTGCCCACCAAATACGACTCGTCGGCCTTGAAGCGGTGGAGGGCGAAGCGGTCTTCGTGGGCGTAGATCGCCACGGTGCGAATGCCCAATTCGTGGGCCGAGCGGAAAACGCGGGTGGCGATCTCGCTGCGGTTGGCGACGAGGAGCTTGGTGATCGGGCGCATGACGAGACCTGGGGCGATGCGAGACAAACCGGCCATTGCTGGCCGCACAGGGTTCCGGCCGCACAATGTACCGGCCGCGGCCGCATCCAACACCCGCGGTGGCTCGGCTTCCCGGGCGGCTCAGGGGCCGGCGGTCCGCCGCTCGTCGGCGTAGCTGGGCCGGAGGTAGTCGGGCACGAGCGCGTGCGGGTCGTCGGCCTCACCGGCGGTCACCCGGAGTTGCCCGACGACCGCCGCCGCCAGCGCCGTCGGAAACCAGCCTGCCGGCGGGGCCAGCCGCAGGCCGGCGGCCTCGATCGCCCCGGCATGGATGGCCGCGGCAGGGCCGCTCACGCGGAAGTCGGCGGGCAGCCGCTCGATCCACTCGGCCGCCGGCTGGAGAGTCGCCGGCCCCGCGAGCCAGCCGCCGGGGCGGGCTCGATCGGGGCAGACCTCGGCGGCGTAGACGTCGCCGCGGCCGGCATCGAAGGCGATCTGCAAGGCCGCATCGTTCCAGCCTGTGATCCGGGCCGTTTCCCAGGCGACGAGTTCGAAGCCCGAGAGGCCGACAAGCCGCATGCCAGCTGCCCAGGCGATCGCCTTGGCGGTCGCGACGCCCACCCGCAGCCCGGTGAACGAGCCCGGCCCACGGACCACGCAGAGGGTCTCGGCCTCCGCCAGTCGAAAACCGAGCGTGTCGGCAACCTCGGTGAGCCGGCAGGCGAGCACGGCGGCGTGTTCACCGGCGGCCCCCAGCGGCCGCACCGCGACCCGCTCGCCCGCCGCCGCCGCAACGGTTCCGGCGGCGTGGCTCGTATCGATGGCAAGCGTTCGCATGGCGGGTTTGCGGGGCCGAACGGATGGTGGATTCTTGACCGACGTCCGCGGGGGTCGTAGCCTCCGGGAATCCTTTTGACAAGCCGCCAGGGCGCCCGCAGGGGCCGAATCCTCTCGTGAAGCGGGCCATTCTCAGCGATATCCACGGCAACATCGAGGCCCTCCAGGCGGTTCTGGAGGACATCGATGCCCAGGGCGTCGATTCGATCGCCTGCCTGGGTGACATCGTGGGCTACGGCCCGAATCCGTGCGAGTGCATCCGGCTCGTCCAGGATCGGTGCAGCGTGGTGATCCTGGGGAATCACGACCAGGGGGCGCTCATCGACCCCGACGGCTTCAATTCGGGAGCGGAGCGGGCCATCCGCTGGACCCGCGACCAGCTCGAGCGGCACGATCGGATGCCGCGGAATGCGTCGGACCGGCTCTACGACTACCTCGGGGAACTGCAACGGACCCATTCCGAGGGGCCGCTGATGTTCGTGCACGGGTCGGCTCGCCGCCCGCTCGACGAATATGTCTTTCCCGAGGACATCTACAACCCCTTGAAGATGGAACACATCTTCGAACTCGTGCCCCGCTATTGCTTCCAGGGGCACACCCACATCCCCGGCGTGTTCACCACCTCGCCGGAGTTCATTTCGCCGAAGGTGCCCGCCGCCGACAAGGAATGGGCCATCGATCTACCGCCGGGCAAGGCCTTGGTGAACGTCGGCTCCGTGGGCCAGCCGCGGGACGAGGATCCGCGGTCGTGCTACGTGATCCTCGAAGGCGAGTCTCGCGTGAGGTTCCGCCGGATCGCCTATCCCTTCGAGACGACCCGCCGCAAGATCCACGCGATCCCAGACCTCGACAATTTCCTGGGCGACCGGCTCGCCCAGGGGCGGTAGGGCGGGGAGCGGACGGGCTGGGTGACGGGCGGTATACTGCTCGATCTTCCCTTCGGAGCCTCTCGTGGAACGCCGCTACGTCCTGTTCTTCGCCATCGCGCTGGCGATCGTCATCTCCAGCCAGATGCTCCAGGCGTGGCTGTATCCTCAGCCGGACCAGCCGCATGTCGCTGAGGCCGGCGGCATGGCCGCCGAGGCCGATGCCGCCGGAGCGGCCGAAGGATCCGATCCCGCGGCCGAGCAGCAGGGGCTCACGGCGGCGACCGGCTCGGGGGCGGCGGAAGAGCTCGAACTCGGGGCCGCCCAGCCCCCGGCCGAGCGGCGGCGGTTCACGCTCGGCTCGCTCGATCCGGCAGGGCCGGCCCGGATGCTTGTGACCCTGACGAGCCGGGGTGCTGCCGTCGAGCGGATCGAACTGGCCGACGAACGATTTCACGACCAGGATGATTGGACCGGCTATCTGGGCCACCTCGCGCTCCAGGCCGTCGCCGAAGGCTGCCGGGTCGGCGTCGTCGGCCCCGGCACGCCCGCGGAACTGGCCGGACTCCGACCCGGCGACGTCATCACGGCTGTCGGCGGCGAGGCCACGCAGGGGCCGAATGCCTATCTCGACGTGCTCCGGGGCACGCGGCCGGGCCGGAAGGTGACGCTCGAGATCCTGCGGGACGGCGGCAGGCAGTCGCTCGAGGCCAGGCTCGGTCGCCGCCCACTGGAGGTCGTGCGGCCGGAGTTCCGGGGTGAACCGGTGGACGATCTCGAGGGCGACCTGCATGATCCGCTTTCGTTTCGTCTCTCGCTCGAATCACGGGACGGGCGGCAGCGGCCCCGACCGACCGACCCCACGAAGCCGCTGACTGAAATCATCGGCGGGGAGCTCGCCGACGTCGACTGGGAATCCGCCGCCACGGACGACGGCGCCGGGGTGCGGTTCATGCGGCAGCTGCCGGGTGGCCTGCGGCTGACGAAGGAATATCGGCTGACTCCGCCGACCGACGATGCCCCCGGCTACAGCCTGGAACTTCTGATCGCGATCGAGTCGTCCGCCGAGGAGGCGACGGTCGCCTACGCGCTCGACGGACCGACCGGCCTGCCGACCGAGGGCTGGTGGTACACCCAGCGGGTCTGGCACGACCTCTGGGGTTCGCTGGCGGTCCGCGACGTGGCGCTGCGGTTCGTGGGCGAAGAGAGTGCGCTTGTCAGCGGGCTGAAGACGCTCGACGGCTCGCTCGAGCGGGCCGCCACGACCGTGCCGCCGGGCAAGCCGCTCTCCTTCGCCGGCGTCGATGCCCTCTACTTCGCCTCGACCTTGATTCCCGCCACCGAGGGCGATGTGCCCGACCTCGCCGAGGTGCAGCCGATCGTGGTGGGCGATCCGCCGCCGCCGGCCCGCAAGAAGCTCGTCAACGTGACACCCCGGCTCGTATCCCGCGACCTGACGCTGAAGCCCGGCGAGACCCTGCGGCACCGCTACCAGATCTTCGCCGGCCCGAAGCGGCCCGACCTGCTTCGGCAGTTCGGCGCCGCCACCGCCAGGATGGACGACCTCATCTACTACGGCTGGTTCGCCTGGGTCGCGCGGCCGCTGATCGCCTTGCTCCACGGCCTCCATGCGATCGTGCGGAATTACGGAATCGCGATCATCCTCCTGACGGTGCTCGTCCGCGGGGCGATGTTTCCGATCAGCCGGAAGCAGGCCCTCTCGTCGCAGAAGATGCAGGCCCTCCAGCCCGAAATGAAGGTGATCAACGAGAAATACAAGAACGACGCCGAGAAGCGGACGCGGGCCACCCAGGAGCTCTGGAAGAAGCATGGTGTGAACCCCGCGAGCGGCTGCCTGCCGGTGTTCATCCAGATTCCGATCTTCATGGGCCTCTACCGGTCGCTTGCGACCGACGTGGAACTCCGCGAGGCGCCGCTCTTCTCGTCGGCGATCCACTGGTGCTCGAACCTGGCCGCCCCAGACATGCTCTGGGATTGGAGCCGGTATCTCCCGGCGTTTTTCTCGGCGCCCGAGGGCTGGCTCGGGCCGTTCCTCAACGTGCTGCCGCTGATCACGATCGGGCTGTTCCTCTGGCAGCAGAAGCTCTTCATGCCGCCGGCCGTCGACGAGCAGCAGAAGGTGCAGCAGCAGGTCATGAACTACATGATGTGGTTCATGGCCCTGATGTTCTTCAAGGTGCCCTCCGGCCTCTGCCTCTACTTCATCGCGTCGAGCCTGTGGGGCATCGCCGAACGGCTCCTCTGGCTGCCGAAAACGGGCGTGGCCGTGGCCGGGGGATCCCGCGTCGTCGATGCGGCCTCGCAACCGGTTGCTTCCAACGGGAAGGCGGAGGCGGTGCGCGAGAAGCGGATTGCGCGGAAGCGGCCGCGGTAGCCGAGCCATGCTTTCGCCCACCGACCTGATCGTGGCTCCTGCGACGGTGGCCGGGGCGGGGCTGCGGGGCATCGTGCGGCTGGCCGGTGAAGGGCTGACCGACCTGCTGGGTAGGCTGGTCACCGTAGCCGCCGACGGCTTGCCGCCACCGGGTTCGCCGCCACGGCTCGTGCGGGCGTGGCTGGCCGGTGGCCTGGCCGAGACCTGGGGGCTGCTGCCGATCGAGATCCTCGTCTGGCCCGGACCGGGGGGCCCCGTGGGCGGGCCTCTGGCCGAGTTGCAACTGCCCGCGTCGCAGCCGCTCCTGGCCGATGTCGTGGCCGCGGCGTGCGCCGCTGGTGGACGACTGGCGCGGGGCGGCGAATTCACGCTGCGGGCGTTTCTGGCCGGGAGGCTCGACCTCGTGCAGGCCGAGGCCGTGCTCGCCGTCGTCGATGCCCGCTCGCCCGCGGAACTGGCCCGCGGCCTCGATCGTCTGGCCGGGGCCGCGGGGCAGGCGTTGCATGCGGCGCGGGAGACGCTCCTCGATCTCGTGGCCGACGTCGAGGCCGCGATCGACTTCGCCGATGAGACCGCCCCCGATGCGGTGCCTGCGGCACCCGTCTGGGCCGACGTGGCCGCGCGGATCCGAGCCTGTGACCAGGCGATCGCCGCGGTCGCCCGCGGGCTCGCCGAACGGGATGCGTCGGCGACCGACCTGCCGCGGGTGGTCTTGAGTGGGCCGGCCAACGTCGGCAAGAGCAGCCTGTTCAACGCATTGGGTGGCCGTGAGGCCGCGATCGTCGCCGATGAACGGGGCACCACCCGTGACTGGCTCGAACTGCGGCTCGGCTCCGACGAGGTCGCCTGCGTGCTGGTCGACCTTCCTGGGGAACGTGCCGCCGACGAGATCGCGGTCGATCCCCTCCAGGCTGCCGCCGTCGCCCGCGGCCGAGCGGAACTCGAGCGGGCGGCCGTGATCGTCCACTGCCACGATGCGGCCGCCGACGCCGCCCGAGACCAGCCGGCGGGCCGCATCCCGCCGGCCGCCGTTGTGATCGAGGTCCGCACCCGCTGCGATCGCGCCGAACAGCTGGGCGGCGGGTGCGCCGCGGTGGCCACGAGCGTCGTCAGCGGAATCGGCATCGAGCAGCTTCGCTGCCGCATCCTCGAGACGGTCGCGGGCCTGCCGCCGGCCGGCACGCCCGCCACCCTGCGGCTGGCCCTCGGCTGCCGGGCCGCCCGGGAGTCGCTCACAGCAGCACACGAGGCGGTGGCCGGAGGCGGCGACGAGGCCCTGATCGCGGGGTACCTGCGGCAGGCCGTCGAAGCGCTGGCCGAAATCACCGGGGCCGCGATCGGCACGGACCTGCTCGACCGGATATTCTCCCGGCATTGCATCGGGAAGTGAGGCTTTCGTGCCGCTGGCACTCGACGAGATCCTGAGCCGGTTGACCGTTGGGGCCGGACGGTGGCAGCAGGCCGACCCGGCGGCGCGGGCCGCCGTCGCGCGGGCTGCCGCGTGCACGGTCGCCGAGCAGGCCGAGGCCTGGGTGGCCGCGGCGGTGGCCATCAAGTCGGCCCGGTCGGCGGACTCGTCGATCGACCGGCACGCACCATCCACGGCCGTGGCGGAGGAGACGGCCACCGGCCCGCTCGCCACGCTCCGATTGCTGCTCACGACCGCTCGGGCCTGGGAGGAGATCGGCCGCCACGGCAGTCCCCGGGCGGCGGCTCGTCCGCGGATGCAGCATGCTCCCGGCCCCGGCTCGTTCGTGGCGGTCGACGTGATTCCCGAGCCGCGGCTGTTCGACCGCGCCATTTTCGCAGGCCACGTCGCCACCGTGCGGTGCGGGAATCCAGGCAGCCTCGCGGCGTTTGCAGCGGCCTGGCAGGCCGAGGCCGAATCGCGGCCCACCAGCGGCGGCGTGGCGGCGGTCCTCGGGGCGGGGAACGTGACGGGCCTGTCCCCCGCCGATGCCATCGACCAGATCTTCGCCCACGGGCGGGCGGTGCTCCTGAAACTCCATCCTGTGCACGCGGCCTTGCAGCCCGTCTATCGGAAGGCACTCGCCCCGCTCTGCGAGGCGGGGCTTGTGGAGGTGGTGGTGGGAGGCACGGAGATCGCCGCGGCCGCCGTGGCCGCGTCGGCGGTCAGCCACGTGCACCTCACGGGAGGCCGCGGTGCCTTCGACGCGATCGTGTGGGGTGGACCCGCAGAGGCCGCCCGCGAACCAGTGCTCCGCAAAACGATCACCTGCGAACTCGGAAACGTCACACCCTGGATCGTCGTGCCGGGCCGCTACACGCCGCAGCAGCTCCGGTTTCAGGCCGATCTCGTCGCCGGTTCGATCGCCAACAACACCTCGTTCAATTGCATCGCCACGAAGTGCCTCGTCACCTGCCGGGGCTGGCCGCAGCGGGATGAGTTTCTCCGCCTCGTGGCCAGTCGGCTGGGAAGCCTCGCGGCCCGGCCGGGCTGGTTTCCCGGGGCCGCCGCCGCCTGGGAGGAGGCGACGGGCCTGCGACTGCCGGACGACGGGTGCCTGCCCTGGACCTTCCTCACCGGCATCGACGCCGCGCGGGATCGCCGGCTTCTCGACCGGGAATGGTTTGTGCCGGTGGCGACGGAAGTGCCCCTCGACGCCGACGACATCGAGGCCTTCTGCGGCCGCGCGGCCGAGTTCGTCCACGCGCTGCCCGGCTCCCTCGCGGCGAGCGTCACGCTGCCAGCCTCCCTCCCGGCGGTTGACTCGGCGCGAGCCGAATTGCTCGTCGAGCATCTCCGCGCCGGCGTGGTGGCGGTCAACACCTGGTCGGCCCTCGCCTACGCATTCGGGAGCGTGCCCTGGGGCGGCTATCCCGGGGCGACGCTCCGCGATCCTGCAAGCGGCATCGGCCATGTCCACGATCCGCTCCTCTTGCCGCTGGTGCACAACACGATCCTGCGGGCGCCCCTCGCGAGCCGGCTCACGCCTCCCTGGCTTCCCTGGCACGCGGGCGGCGCGACCCTGGCCCGCGGGCTGCTCGCTGTCTACGCCGCCGTCGCCCGGGGCCGCAGCGGCGTCGGACCACTCCTTCGAATGATTCCCACCGTGCTCGCGGGATAGCCTGCCATGACGCCGCCGCTCCCCCGAACCGCGTTCAAGGAATGGGCCGCGATCTGCCGCGCGCTGGCCGGCGGCCGGCAGGACGTGATTCTCCGCAAGGGCGGCATCCTCGAGCCCGACGGACGCTTCCGGGTGGAGCACTCGGAGTTTCTCCTGCTGCCCACCTTCCTCCATCAGTCACCGGACCAGCTGATCCCGGAGGCCCGCGACCTGCTCGACGGGATCGAGGCCGATCGCCCGCCCGACGGGAGCGTGCGGTTCACCCACGCGGCCACGGTCTGCGACGCGGTGCAGGTGCGTTCGATCGACGACCTCGCCGCCTTTCGCCACCGGCATGTCTGGGCCGACGCGGTCGTGGCCGAGCGGTTTCACCGCTGGCGAGACGAACTTCACGTCCTCACCGTCGCGGTGCGGCCGCTCGCGGAACCGCTCCTGCTCCCCTGGCGGGATTCCTTCGCCGGCTGTCGCTCCTGGGTCGATCTGGCCTGACCCCGGGCTCCCGTCTTCAGCGGCGGCGGCCGGGCCGCCGTCCGCTGGAAGACGGCCGCTTGGTCTCCGCCTCCGCCTGACGCTCCTGGAACTTTTCCGGCTGGCCGGTGAGTTCGTAGAGGAACCGGCTCGGTCGGCAGGGCTTGGGCTTGCCCCATTTCGTGCGGGTCAGGCAGAGCGAGAGCACGAGCCGCTTCCGGGCCCGCGTCACACCCACGTAGCAGAGTCGGCGCTCCTCATCGATCGCCTGGAGGCCGGCGTCGAGGGAGCGATGATGAGGCAGGATGCCCTCTTCCAGGCCCACCATCCAGACACAGTCGAACTCCAGCCCCTTGGCGGCGTGGAGCGTCATCAGGCGGAGCACCGCTCCCTTGGGCTTGTCGTCTTTGAAGCGGTCCTCCTGCTCCTCGACCTGGAGCACGAAGTCGTCGAGGAAGCCGCGGATCACCAGCCCCAGGTCGGCCGCTTGGCCGCCGCGGGCCCGCTCATGCTGATCGAGGGCCGCGGCCACTTCCTCGCAGCAGGCCCAGCGGGTCTCGGCCTCGGCCGGGTCGTCGGCATACTCCTTGTCGAGATACCGCCGGTAGCCCGTCTCTTCGAGGAGCTGCCGCAGCACGGCCGCACCGCGAGACTGGCCCGGGGCCGGGGCTGGGCCCGCCTGCCGCAGGGCGACGAGCCGTTCGAGCGCTGCCAGGCCGCCGATCGCGGCGGCTGAAAGCTTGCCGGCGTCGCGGAGTGCGTGGAGTTCCCGCCAGATGCTCGTTCCCGCCTCGGCGGCGGTCGCTCGGGCCGCCTGCACCGCCGGGCCCGAGAGGCCGCGGGGAGGAACGTTGGCCACGCGGACCATCGCCAGATCGTCGTCGGGATCGACCAGGAGCCTGAGGAAGCCCATCACGTCCTTAACCTCGCGGCGATCGAAGAACGAGCGGCTACCGACAAGCTCGTAGGGGATCTGCTTCCGCCGGAGTTCCTGCTCGAACACCCGCGTCTGCTCGCCGGTGCGGACGAGGATCGCCGCCTCGCTCGGGTCGCATTGCCGCTCGCGGAACAGACTCTCCACGTCGCCCACCACGCGGCGGGCCTCGTCGAGTTCGTCCTGAGCCTGGACGATCGCCGGGGGAACGCCCGACGGCGAGGCGGCGACGAGCGTCTTGCCGTGGCGGCGGGAGTTTTGCTCGATCAGGAGGTTGGCCGCGCGGATGATCTCGGGCGTGGAGCGGTAATTCTCTTCGAGCTTCACGATCCGGGCGCCGGGCCAGCGACGGGCGAAGTCGAGAATGTGGCTGATCTCGGCACCACGCCAGGCGTAGATCGACTGGTCGTCGTCACCGACGACGCAGATGCTCTTGTGGTCGCGGGCCAGGGCCGACAGGATCCGTTCCTGGATGCCGCTGGTGTCCTGATATTCGTCGATCAACACATGGTCGAAGCGACCGGCTTCCGCCCGGCGGACCTCCTCGTCGGTCGAGAAGAGTTCGTCGACCAAAAGCAGCAGGTCGTCGAAGTCGACGGCCCCGGCTGCCTTGAGCGCCTCTTGATACCGCCGGTAGGCGACCGCGGCGAGCGTCCAGGAGTCGTCGGCATCGGCGTCGATGGAGGCGGTCGCGTCGGCGGGGCGGATCGCCCGGCTCTTCCACCGGCTCACGCGGTCGATCAGGTCACCTGGCGAGAGCACCGTGTCGGCCACCTTGATCGCCTTGAGCGCCTGCCGCGCCGCCGTCTCCTGTTCGCCGCGGTCGATGATCGCGAACTTCTCGGGATAGCCGAGCCGGGCGGCATGCCGCCGCAGGATCCGCACGCAGAGTGAGTGGATCGTGGAGATTTCGGGACGTTCGGCAGGGTCGCCGCCAGGCATTGGCTTGCGGCGCGGGCCGCCGAGCATCGCCGTCGCCCGGGAGAGCATCTCGCGGGCGGCCTTGTTGGTGAACGTGACCGCCAGGATCCGCGACGGCCGCGTGCCCTTTCGCACGAGGTGCGCGATCCGGGTGATCACCACGCGGGTCTTGCCGGTGCCGGCGCCGGCCAACACCAGCAGCGGCCCAGGGGTGGCCAGCACAGCCTCCGACTGGGCGGGGTTGAGGCCGGGCACGCCCACGCGGCGGGGCGGGGCGGGGCGGGGGGCGGCGACGGGCTGATCGGCGGAGGGAGACACGGGCGGCGGGATCCCGGGGGAGAAGAACCTTCGGAATCTACCGCCTCCGCTCCCGATCGACGACCGGGGGCCGCTGGCCCGCCTTGACGCCCACCTGGCGGATTCTTCTATTGGCGGCTTGTTCTTTGCACCCCCGGGCAGCGACGGCCGTTTCGTGGCCGCTCGTTCGCGACCCGGTGCGACACACGCGGGAGATGGTGGCGATGGATTCAGAACAGCCGGCCGCGCAACCGATCGCGTTGGGCGAACTCCACGACAACGACCTCGCCGTCTCCTCCCAGGCGGTCTGGGATAGGGTTCGGCCGCACCTGGGCACCTTGCTCTTGGTCGCGGCGGCGGCCTTCGCCGCTCTGGCCGCCTGGACGCTCTTGGGGTCGCAGCGGACGTCAGAGCAGGCGGCTGCTTGGGATGGCTTCATCACCGCGTTTGCCGAAGGCGATGCCGGCGGGCTCGACACGGTGATGACTCGCTACGCGGGGTCGCCGGCCGCCCAGTGGGCCGCGATCGTCCAGGGCGACGCCGCCCTTTCCGATGGCAACCGGCTGCTGCTCACCAACCCCGCGCAAGCTCGAGGCCGGCTCGAAGCAGCGGCCGACCGTTATGCCGCCGTCGCGGCCGAGCGGCCGAGCGGCCTCGCCGCCCAGCGGGCTGTGTTCGGCCTGGCGCGGGCCCGGGAGAGTCTGGGGCAGCTTGACGAGGCTGCCCGCGGCTATCAGGCCCTCGTGGCCGAGTATCCCGAGAGCCCGTTTGTGCCGATGGCCGCGGAGCGGGTGGCCGCCCTTTCCCGCCCGGCGACCAAGGAGTGGTACAAATGGTTCGAGCAGCGGCCCGTTTCCGGAGCCGAATCCACGCCGGCCTCCGAGTCCAGTGACCCAACAGCCCAGCCAGCCTCAACCGACGCCGCCGCCCCAGCCGGGTGACCAGGCGTCGTTCACGGTCGACTCTGCCGCAGCCGGCAGTCGGCTGGACGTGTTTCTGGCTCGGGCGTTCCCCGACTACAGCCGTTCCTATCTGGCCCGCACCATCGAGGCGGGCGGCGTGCGGGTCGACGGCGTGGTGGTGAAGGGCTCCGCCAAGCTCCGGGATGGTGCGGTGGTGGTGCTTACGGTGCCCGCCCCGCCGCGCGCCGGGCCCGAGGCCGAGGAGATCCCGCTCGAGTTTCTCCATGTCGACGAGGCGATCGCCGTCGTCAACAAACCGGCCGGGATGGTCGTTCACCCCGCCAAGGGCAACTGGAAGGGCACGCTCGCCGGCGCCCTCAAGTGGCATCTCGAAGCCGCCGCCGACGGCGGCGGGCTGTCGACCGCGGGCGGAGCCGTGCGGCCGGGCATCGTGCACCGGCTCGACCGCGACACCAGCGGCGTGATCGTGGTGGCCCGTTCGGAAGTCGCGCACCATGCCCTGGCCCGGCAATTCGAGCAGCGTTCGGTGACCAAGACCTACCTGGCCGTCACCCAGGGGCAGCCGCGGTTCGACGCCGACGAGATCGACCTGCCGATCGGCATCCACCCCTACCAGCGGGAGAAGATGGCGGTGCGGAGCGATCATGCCACCAGCCGCCCGGCCGTCACCCGCTACGAGGTGCTGGAGCGGTTTCGGGCCGGAGCGTTGGTGCGGCTCGCGCCGCGGACGGGCCGCACCCATCAGATTCGGGTGCACCTCGCTGCGATCGGCGCCCCGGTGCTCGGCGACAGCCTCTACTCCGGAAGGGGCGTGATCGAGCCCGGGCTGCTCGGCCTGCCGCCGGGACCGCCGCTCCTCGAGCGGCAGGCGCTCCACGCCGCCGCGCTCGAACTCGACCATCCGGTGTCGGGCGAGCGGCTGCGGTTCGAAGCGCCGCTGCCAGCCGACATCGAGCGGATGCTGGCCGCGCTGCGGAGCCATTGACGGCCGCTGGTCAGGGCCGGCGCGGCGGAGGCTCTTGTTCGAGGAGGAGCAGCGCCCGCGGCAGGGTGGAGTCGATCACCCGCGACAGGGCCACCACGAAGCCGGCCGCGCCGTCCCGCCAGCCGCCGCGGACGAGATAACTGCTCAGAAAAGCGGAGAGTCCGCGGAGGGGCAGCAGCCAGGGAGTCGCCTGCTGGCCCTTCTGCCGCATGATCGAGGCCTTGAGCGGCGCGTAGCGGATCGACCGGGCCAGCACGGCGGCGGCGTCGGTGTAGCTGTAGTGGAGGAGCAGGCCGGGCAGGAGCGTCGGCGGCCGGCTGGCCTCGACCTCCTCGTGCACCGGCAGCGGCTTGAAGTGTGCGGTCGTGCGATTGAAGAGCCGCAGCACGCGGTCGTTGCTCCAGGCTCCGTGCCGCACTGGCCGGCTGCCGATGAAGGTCTGTCGCCGCACCGTCCAGCAGCTGGCGGGATCGGAGAGGTCGAGCCGGCAGATGGCCGCGCGGGCTTCCTCGTCGAGAACCTCGTCGGCGTCGATCGCGAGGATCCAGTCGTGGTGGGCCAGGGACACGGCGTGCCGCTTCTGCGGGCCGTAGCCGAGAAAGGGCTGGTGTTCGACCCGCGCGCCGAGCCGGCGGGCGAGCGCGACCGTTTCGTCGGTCGAGCCCGAGTCGACGACGAGCCGCTCGGCGCAGAAGTCGAGGGCCCGGAGCACGGCGACCAGGTGGGCGCTGGCGTCCCGTGTGATGATCACGGCCGAGATCGGTGCCGACAGCGAGGACGGTGTCATGACGGTTCGTCGGAAACGGCCGGGCCGGCGGCCGTGGGGCTGCCCGCGGGCAGGTCGGGGCCGCCCTCGGCGGCCGGGAGCCGGAGCGGGAATTCGAGCGTGAAGCTGCTGCCGCGGCCCGGCTGGCTCGTGGCCCGGATGTCGCCGCCGTGTTCCCGCAGGATCTTGCGGCTCACGGTCAGGCCCAGGCCCGTGCCCCGCGCGCCTTTCGTTGACACGAAGAGCGTGAAGATCTCGGCGAGCTGCTCGGGGGCCATGCCGGCACCGTTGTCGGTGACGGTGATCTGAGCCTGCTCGACGGCCGCATCGATGCTGGCGGTGATCGTCACCTGCCCGTCGGGACGACCTTCCACGGCATCGACGGCGTTGGTGACCACGTTGAGCACCGCCCGTGACATGCCCTCCGGATCGAAGAGCAGCCGGGGCAGGTCGACGGGCCGCGCCCAGTGGATCGTGGCCCCGGATTCGGTCGCCCGTTGGGAGACCGTCTCCACCACGTCGTCGATCACCGCCCCGAGGTCGCAGGGCACCGGGTCGGGCTCCCGCTCCTTGCTGAATGAGAGCATGTCCATCACGAGCGAGGCGATCTTGTTCTGGTTGCGGCGGACGATGTCCCAGCCCTTGCGGACGACCGCCGCGTCGTCGTTTTCGAGCCCCATCTCCACCAGATAACTGCCTCCACGGATCCCTTGGAGGATGTTCTTGATGTGATGGGACAGGGTGGCGATCGTCTGCCCCACGGCCGCCAGCCGCTCCGACTGGACCATCGCCGAGTAGTAGGTGGTGTCTTCGACGGCGAGGGCCGCCTGATGGCCGATCGCGATCATCAGTTTGAGGTGGTCGTCGCTGAACCGGCGGCGATCGAGCGACTCCACCAGCGGCACGAGGGTGTCGACGTAGATCGCCCCGACCACGCCGTAGCGGCCCCGCATCGGCACGCAGATCGCCTCGCGGACACCGGCCCGGATCACGCTGTTGCCGCTGGAGAAGCGGTCGTCGTCCTGGGCGTCGCTGGTGAGCACGCCCTCGCCGCGGTCGATCACGTAATCGAGGATCGTACGACTGATCGCCATGGTGTCGGCGGCCCCGGTCCGCCGGTCGCGGCGGGCCTTGGGCCGAAACTCGCGGCTCTCGGGATCGAGCAGCATGATGCAGCCCCGATCGGCCTCCACCCACTCGAACACGAGTTCCAGGACTCGGCCGAGCAGTTCGTCGATATCGAGGGTGTGGCTCACGGCCAGGGCGGTGCGATACATCACCTGGAGGTTGCTGCGGGCCCGGGCAAGCCAGCGATTCTGGCCGTCAGCGGGCTCCGGCGCAGCGAGCACGATCGAGTCTTCTTCCCGGATGCTCCGAACGATCCGCGAGCCTTCCACGGCGCCGGTCGTGGGCACGATGTCGACGTCGCCCGGGGGCGGAAGCTCGGCACCGTCTCGGGCGAAGAGGAGCACCGAGCGGCCGATCCGAATCCGATCGCCCACCTTCAGGTCGGCCCGCTCCACGCGAGCCTCGTTGACGAAGGTGCCGTTGGAACTGTCGAGGTCGCCCACCACGTAGCCCTCGCCCACCCGGCGGATCTCGGCGTGACGCCGCGACACCTCCTGGTCGTCGAGTTTGATGGCGTTGCCGGCCTCGCGGCCGATGCTCACCGCCGCCGTCTGGGAGTCGAGGTTCAATCGCAGGCCGCGATTGAAGCCCTGGATCACGAAGAGGACTGGCAAGGCTGGAGGGTCCCTGAGGAGCGAAGCATGCTTCCGGCAGTGTGGCACGCCTTCTCGGCCGCGGAAAGCGTGGCCTTCTCGGAGGCCGGTTTGGCGTTGTCGTCGCCGCCAGAAGCCGCACGCACGACCGGGGATTCAAGCGAAAAAATGCCCTTGAGTTGCGGGGCTCCTGCCGCCATCATCCCGCCCGCTTCGGGATCCAGGGACAGCCACGGATGGCTGTCGGGCGGGATCCCCGGCCCGCATCCCGTCAGCCAAGGAGAGCATTCCGTGAACAGGCATCTGGCTTTCGTCGCACTCGTCGCCGTCCTGGCAGCACCCGCAGCCCGGGGCCAGGCCCCCGGTCAGCCGGCCGTTCGGCCGATGGTGCCGGCCGCATCCGGTCAGCCCGCCACCCACACGGCGGTGATCGACGTGGGCTACATCTTCAAGAACCACTCGCGGTTCAAGGTCGCCATGGACAAGATGAAGGACGAGGTGCTCGCTGCCGAGAACGGCCTCAAGGCGGAGCGGGACCGGATCAACGGTCTGATGGAGCAGCTCAAGGGCTTCAACGTGGGCACGCCCGAGTATCGCAAGCTCGAGGGCGAGGTGGCGAAGGCCCAGGGCGATTTCAACGTCAACGCCCAGCTCCAGAAGAAGGACTTCATGGACCGTGAGGCCAAGGTGTATCTCCAGGTCTACACCGAGATCGAGCGGGCAGTGAGCCAGTTCGCCCGTGAAAACGGCATTGCCGTGGTGCATCGCTTCGACGGTGAGCCGGTCGACAACAGCGACCGCAACCGGATCCTCGGCAGCATCACCAAGCCGATCGTCTACTACGATCCCCAGATCGACATCACCCCCGACATTCTCCGGATGCTCAATGGCACGCCCGTCGCCGGGCAGCCCCAGCAGCCGGTGCGTTGAGACTTCGGTTGGTTGTTCTGTGGAGGCGGGCGGAGTCGGTTCCGCCCGCCTCCTCTTTCTCCTCTCCGAGTGGGCGGTGCCGTCTTGATCGAGTCGCGGTCACAGCAGACCATCCGGCGGGCGGTGACGGTCGAGGGTGTCGGCTACTGGAGCGGCGCTCCCTGCCGGGTTGAGTTTCTACCCGCAGCGGCCGGAGTCGGCCTGGTCTTCGAGCGAGCCGTCGGTGGCGTGCCGGTGCGGATTCCCGTGGCCGTCGAGAGCCGGGTCGAGGCGACCGCGCGAACGAACCTGGCTGCGGCGGGCGTTCGGGTCCAGATGGTGGAGCATGCCGTGAGCGCCCTGGCGGGACTCGGGATCGACTGCTGTCTGATCCGGGTTTCGGCCGAGGAGTTGCCGGGCCTCGACGGCTCGGCCCAGCCGTTCGTCGCGGCGTTGGAGCAGGCTGGCATCGAGCGGCTGGGTGCCCCGGTGGAGCCGCTGGTGGTGAAAGAGCCATGCCGCGTGGTCGATGGCGATGCCTGGATCGAGGCCCTGCCGGCCGACGGGCCCGGGCTCGCCGTCGAATATGAACTGGATTACGGCTGTGGGCCGATCGGGCGGCAGGTGCTCTCGCTGGGGATCACGCCCGACGCCTACCGGACCGAATTGGCGGCGGCCCGCACCTTCATCATGCAGTCCGAGGCCGAGCGGCTCCGGGCTGCGGGTCTGGCCCGCGACGTGACCACGAGCGAGTTGGTGGTGTTCGGGCCCGATGGACCGATCGACAACCAACTCCGCTGGCCTGACGAATGTGTGCGGCACAAGGTGCTCGACCTCGTGGGCGATCTGGCCCTCGCCGGCCGGCCGATCCAGGCCCGGGTGCGGGCGTGCCGGAGCGGCCATCGGCTCAATGCGGCGCTCGCCGCCCGGCTGCGAAACCTCTCCCGGAGGCGGGCCTCGGCCTGACGGATGCTCATGGAAGAGGCCGCCCCCGATCATGTTCTGTCTCTGGCGGGCCTGCCGCCGGAGGTGCATCCCACGGCGGTGGTCGAGCCGGGCGCCGAACTGGCGGCCGACGTCAGGGTGGGACCGTATTGCGTGATCTCGTCCGGAACCGTCATCGGCCGGGGGACCGTGCTCGAGAATCACGTCACCACGATGGGGCAGGTTGCGATCGGCGAGCGGAACCGGATCTATCCCAATTGCGTGATCGGGGGCGAGCCACAAGACGTGAGCTACCGCGGCACCGCCACCCGGGTGGCGATCGGCGACGGCAATCTGATCCGCGAGGGCGTGACGATCAATCGCGCCACGGAGAAGGAAGACGGCCTGACCTCGATCGGCAACGGAAACTTCCTGATGGCCTGCTGCCATATCGCTCACGATTGCCGGATCGGGGACCACGTGACGATCGCAAACGGCACGCTGCTCGGCGGGCATGTTCGCGTCGATTCGCGGGCCTCGCTCTCGGGAGCCGTCGCGGTGCATCACTGGACCACGATCGGAAGTTGGGCGTTCGTGGCGGGGCTCTCCCGTGTGCTCCAGGATGTCCCGCCCTTCATGCTCTGCGAGGGGGCTCCGGCCCGGCCGCGGTGCATCAATCTGGTGGCGCTGTCGCGGGGAGGCTTCGAGCAGTCGGTCATTGAAGCCATCGGCGAGGCGCATCGGCTCCTGTTTCGGGCCAAGGTGGGCCTGGAGAAGGCCAGGGAGATTCTGGAGGCGGGAAGGCCCCTGCCGGCCGAGGTGGCCGAACTGCTTGGATTTCTGGCGCGGCAGCACGAGGGCCGTCATGGGCGGTCCCGAGAACGAAGGAGAGCGGCATGAACCGGTTGCGAGTGGCGGTGATTGGATGCGGGCATCTCGGCACGATCCATGCCCGGCTTCTGGCCGGCCGTGAAGATGCGGAACTCGTGGCCGTGGTCGATCCGGTGGCGGAATCGCGCGATCGCGCGGCGGCGGCCCACGGCTGCCGGGCGCTCGCCGAGCCGACCGACCTGATCGGGCTCGTCGACGCCGCCGTGGTGGCGGCCCCTACCGGTCTGCATGCGGCCGTCGTGCTGCCGCTCGTGGAGGCCGGCCTCGATCTCCTGGTGGAGAAACCGCTGGCTGCGACCCTCGACCAGGCCCGCGAGATCGCGATGGCCGCCCGCCGGACAGGCCGTGTCGTCACGGTCGGCCACGTCGAGCGATTCAATCCCGCCTGGCGGGCTGCTGCCGAACGGGCCGGCGAGGTGACCTTCTTCGAGGCGCGGCGGCTCGCCCCGTTCACGTTTCGATCGCTCGACGTCGGTGTGGTCCAGGACCTGATGATCCACGACATCGACCTGGCTCTGTCGCTCGCGCCGGGCCGGCTCGAGCGGGTCGAGGCGCGGGGGCTGGTGGCGGCCGGTGGCCATGAAGACGCCGTCCGGGCTCGGCTCGTCTTCGAGACGGGTTTCGTCGCCGAACTCATCGCCTCGCGGATCAGTCCCCGCCTGGAGCGAACCGTATCCATGTGGTCCACCGGGGGCGCGGTCTCCGCCGACCTCACGACCAAGACCGTCGAGATCGTCACCCCGTCGGAAGCCGTGCGCAGTGGGGCGTTCGTCGCCGGGGCTGTGCCGGCCGGCGAGCGAGCCTCCCTCAAAGACCGATTCTTCGCTGAGATCCTGCCCCATGAGACGGTCCAGGTGCCCGACGCTAACGCGATCGCCGCCGAGCACGACGACCTGCTGGCCGCGATCCGCGATGGCGCAGAGCCGCTTGTGTCGGCCACAGCCGGCGCGGCCGCCGTGGAGGTCGCGGCTCGTGTCCTCGAGGTGCTCGAGTGCACGCCATTCGGAGGCGGCAGGCCTGCAGGGCAGACCCGACCCGTCACGATCCCCCTGTTTCCCCACCGCAAAACCGGTTGATCGGCAGGGCTTGCCTCACCCTCCCGGCCAGGCTGGATCCTGGCTTCCGGCTGAGCCGATAGCACCCTTGGGCTTTCGTTTCGTTCATTGTTGCGTGCCATGACTCGACTCCGCTGCTGTTCTCCTGTCGCCGTTTTGACTGCTGTCGCCGCGGTGTCGATGGTGGCGGTTGCGGGAAGCGTGCATGCGGTTGATCCGCCGCCCGTCGTGTTCGAGGGGCTTGGGCTGGGCGAATTCGCCGGCACAGGCTCGGTCGCAGCGGCCCTCCGGCAGGTCGCGCCTACCCCTGTGGCACCGCCACAGAGCCCGCTCGTGTTTCAGGGCATCGACGTCCGCGGTCCGAACGGAGCGACTGCCGCGCCCGCACCCCTCACGGCGGAACTCCGCAGCCGGATCGATCGGATCGAGGTCGCGGCCGGGCTGCTCGCCGATCCGACCGTGATCCACTACGGCCCGTCGCAATGGACCGGCCGGATCGGACTCGCCCGAGATGGTTCGGCCGGACGGGAATCGCTCGAAGTCCGCACGATGCTGGCTCCGGGGTTCGAGCAGAGCCTCGTGGGGATCGCGGTCGGGCCACGGGTGGAGCGGCGGCTGGGCAAGGGAACGCTGTTTTTCATCGACGGACAGGCGGAAGCCCAGGCGATCCACTCGGCCGAATCGACCTGGTGGATGCTGCCCGGCACGTCGCGGGAAAACTACTCCATGCTCGGCGTCACCGCCCGCACCGGCCTCGTGCGGTAACCCCGAACCGCGCTCCGTTCGGTTTCCCACGCCGCTCGAGTGACACGGGCAACGCCTCCAATCCGTGAGGATTGCGGAAGCCCCCGATTCTAGCGGGCGTAGGTTGTAGTCGGGACGTGGCCGCAGGCTTGCTGGCTGCGGAATGCGGCTGCGAGTCGTCCGCTGCCGGCGGATACCGTATCGTATCGGCCTCCATGCCCACCCCCGGCCCCGATCCATCTGCCGCAGAACCATCCGGTCGTGAGACGGTCCGCGGCCGAAGGTGGTCGGATCCTTCCGCCGCGCGGCTCTTCCGGCTCAGTCTGGTGTCGCTCGTGATCTTCGCGGTGGCCGGCCCCTGGATCGCCCGGGCCGCGATCACGATGCTGGGAGTCGAATCGACCACACCGATCGAGTGGGTGCCGGCCTCGTTTCCGGCCCGGCAGGCCTACGCACGCTTCACGGCGGACTTCGAGAGCGGTGACGTCGTGGTGGCGTCGTGGCCGGAATGCACGCTCGACGCGGAGTCGCTGCCGCGGGTCGTGGCGGCGGCGACCGGGGCCGATGCACCGCGAGACCGGGCGGGACGAGCCTGGTTCGAGTCGGTGGTGACCGGGCGGGAGGCGGTTGAACGGCTCACGGCGCCGCCCCTGTCGCTCACGCACGACGAGGCGGTGGACCGGCTGGGGGGTGTGGTCGTCGGCCCCGACGGTCGGCAGACCTGCGTGATCCTCGGCCTCACGCCCGCGGGGCTCACGGATCGCCGCCGGGCGGTGGCCTGGATTCGCGACACCCTCCTGGCGATCACGGGAGCAGCGGCCGACGACCTCCACCTGGCCGGCCCGGTGATCGACAACGTGGCGGTCGATGCGGCCAGCGACGAGAGCCTGCGGGTGTATGGCGGCCCGGCGGCGGTGATCGTGTTTGGGCTCACCTGGCTGGCGCTGCGGTCCTTTCGCTATGCCGTGGTGGTGTTCCTGTTGGCGCTGGGGTGCGTCGGCCTGTGCTTTGCGTCGCTCGAGTTCTGGGGCGACCGGATGAACCCGGTGCTGATCGTGATGCCGCTGTTGGTGCTCACGCTCGGTGTCTCGGGGGGCATCCATCTGGTGAACTACCTGGTGGAGGAGTATCGGCGAGGCCCCGCCCGTGGGGCCGCCTGGCGGGCGGTGAAGCTGGGCTGGATGCCTTGCAGCCTCTCGGCCGGCACCACGGCCCTCGGGCTGGCGTCGCTCGGTGTGAGCGAACTCGAGCCGATCCGCGTGTTCGGGTTTCACGCCGCCGTGGGGGTGATCGGCACGCTCGTGGTGATCTTCCTCGTGCTGCCCGGGATCTTCGCCCGCTGGCCGATTCGAAACCGCGTGGATCATGACCATGACTCACACGCGGTCATTCCCTGGGCCGGGTTCGTCACCCGCCACGCCGGCTGGCTGACCGGCGGCACGCTCGTCCTGCTTGCGGCAGCGGGAGCGGGCGTGTCGGGCATCCGCACGTCGGTGGGCATCGACACGCTGTTTACGCCGGGAAGCGAAGTGATCCGCGACTACGCATGGCTCGAACGGGAGATCGGGCCGCTCGTGCCGGTCGAGGTGGCCCTGCGGTTCACCGATGACGAGGCCGTGCGTCCGGCGGAGCGACTGGCGACCGTGCGGGCCGTGGCCGCGGCGCTCGCCGAACTGCCCGAGGTTTCGAGTGTGCTTTCGGCCGCGGTCTTCGTGCCCGCACTGCCGGAGGCCGGCGGGCTGCGGGCCGCCGCCCGCAACGCGATCCTCGCCCGGCGGCTCGAGGACAGCCTCACCCAGCTGGCCGACATGAAGCTGATCCGCGACGTCGACGGGGGGCAGCTCTGGCGGGTCACCGCCCGCACCTCCGCACTCGCCGGGCTCGACTACGGCGACTTCCTCTCGAAGGTCCGCGGCGTGGTCGAGCCCGAGGTCGCCCGGCACGGCGGTGCCGACCGGGGCGTTTCCGCCGCCTACACCGGCGCCATGCCGCTGATCAATGCGATCCAGAAGACGCTCCTTCGCGACCTGTTCGTCAGCTTCCTCTCGGCCTGCGGCGTGATCACCCTCGTGATGATCATGGTCGAGCGGGGCGTCGGGGCCGGCCTCGTGGGGATGGTGCCCAACGTATTTCCGATGATCGTGCTCTTCGGCCTGCTCGGCTGGGGCCGGGCAGCGCTCGACATCGGCAGCGTGATGACCGCGTCGGTCGCCCTCGGCATGGCCGTCGACGGCACCTTCCACTTCCTCACCTGCTTTCGTCATGCCCTGGCAGCGGTAAAGGGGGGTGGGGCTTGGCCGGCCGGCCGGCATGCCGCCGTCCACTCGGCCTTTCGCCACTCGGCGACCGCGCTCCTCCAGAGCGGTCTCGTCTGCGGCGTTGGCATCCTCGCCTTCGCCGCCAGCCCCTTCGCCCCTACGCGGCGATTCGCCTGGATGCTGTCGCTGTTGGTGGGCATGGCGCTCGTCGGCGATCTGGTCGTCCTGCCCGCCCTGCTCTCGACTCCGCTCGGCCGCTGGTTTCGCCCGCCATCGCGGGGCGCACCGACTCCTCAGTGAGCGCACGCCGGGCCGCCAGGTGATGGAGCTTTGCCTGTGCGGTCTTTGTACGGGTATGATCGGCATAGAGGATCTGAAGTCCGCCACGGGAAAGTCATCCGCGATGGTCGAAGCGGCAGCACTGATCGA
>CAMDDJ010000051.1 GCA_945891385.1 Candidatus Kuenenia stuttgartensis
GTTTCGGAGCCTTTCCGGAAAAGTCTCAACGCGCCGGTGGCAGTGAGTCGATCACTCCTGACGATCATGCCGAATCTCCGGTCCGGGGCTCCCCCGGGCGGCCGGCCTCCGCAGGATGAAGCGACACCGATGAGAAAGACTGCCAACCACCGCCGCTCTCGGCACGCGACGGCGCGGCTGCGGTCGATCCGGCAGCGGGTCCGCCGGGCCGTCACGCTAGGCCTCGTCACCGCCGGCCTCGCCTTGGGATCGACCCCGGGACAGTGCCAGATGGGCCAGACGGCGATGGCCCCAGCGGGCGGCATCGTCAATCGGGCCGTGGCCGGGTTTCAGGAATTGAACCTCAACGGGCCGGGCTACCTCTACTATGGCGTCAACGCAGCCGACCGGGGCCTGGGCTACCTCGGCAGCTACATGACGCTGGGCGGTTTCATCCCGATGGGTGAGGACGACCTCGGCGGCTTCTGGTCGGCGGACCTCCGCAGCCATCTCTCCGTCTACGGCGGCTTCTTCTCGAACGTCGGCGCTGTCCGCAAGCAGTTCATCGGCGGCACGCTCCTGGGCGTGGGTGTCTACTGGGACTACGACGGCGACCTCAACCAGTATTCCGACACGACGATCGCCAGCGGCGGTCAGAACTACGTGTTTCCTGGCGGCCAGGTCTACAACCAGGTGGGTGTGTCGGGTGAGTGGTTAACCGACTACGGCAATCTTCGGAGCAACGGCTACATCCCGGTCGGCTCCACAGGCCAGATCACCGGTCCCTTCCTGGGCAACTCGATCCTCTGCGTCAACGGCATCAACGCGGCCCTCGGCGGGGCCGACCTCGAGGTGGGCGCCTACATCCCAGGGCTGGCCGACTGGGCGGGCATGGTCAGCGTCGGCGGCTATGCCCTGGGCAACACCGGCTACGAATTTGCCGGAGGTCAGGCGGCCGTGCCATGGTTCGGCGGCGTCTACACCCGCCTTGACATGACGTTCATCCAGAACTGGGACTTCTCCCTCCAGTACAACAACGACAGCTACTTCGAGTCGACCGGCTTCGCCCGGCTCACCTACCGGATGGGCGGCAGTCGGCGGCGGAACGTGCCCGACCAGGTCGAGCAGCCGATGATGCGCAACGAGCACATCGTGCGAGCCCACCAGGCCCCGGTCGTGGCCACCAACCCGGCCAACGGACTGCCCTGGAACGTCTACTTCGTGGACAACTCGGCCACGGCGGGCGGGGCTGGCACGGCCGAATCACCCTTTACGACCCTCAGCCAGGCGGAGTCCGCCGCCACCGCCGCCTACGACGTGGTGTATGTCGCCGTCGGCAACAGCGCGACGCAGCCTTACGTGACGCCCGCCGCCGGCTACTCCTTCTCAGCACCCAATCAACTCCTGGTAGGCGAAGGCAGCACAAGCACGCTCCCCACGATCACCTGCGGTGACAAGGCCGTGTTCGCCGGCTCGAACCCCGGCCTCTACCCCCTGCTGACCAATCCGGCCGGGCCGGCGATCACGATCGATCAACCCGGCAGCCGCGTGGAACACTTCCAGATCACCGGTGCGCCTGTCGCCATCACCGACGGCTCGGGCCTGGCGGCACCGGGCGTGGCATCTGTCTCCGACGTGATTGTTGCGGCGACACCCGGCCTCCTTCAGCGGGGCATCGAAATCGGCAACTCGACCGGCCGCTTCGACTTCGATCGCATCCAGCTCACCGGTCTCAACAACGACGGCTTCGTGATGAACGCCGCCGGCGGCAACGCCACGATCACCAACTCGACCTTCACGGGAGTCGGCAACGCGGCCCTGCGGGTTACGGGAGCCAACGCCTCCGTCGCCGTCACCAACACGGCGTTCGTCGAAACCGTGGGAACGGCTGTGCTGGTCAACGGCGTGAACGCCAGTGTCGGAATCACCAATTCGACGATCTCCGACACGGTCGGCGACGCGCTGGTGGCCTCGGGCCTCGGCGCGGCTATCGTCGGCTCCGGCGTGACGATTACCGACCCGCTCGGCTCTGGAATCATCGCCTCCGGGGCCGGCTCGATCGTTCAAGGCACCGGCTTCACGATCAGCGACACAGGCTCCGATGCCATCCAGGTGAGCGGCGACAACGCGAATGTCTCGCTCGCCTCATCCACAATCTCACGCGTGAGCGGCTTCGGAGCGTTGCTGACCGGAGACAATGCCGGACTCTACCTGACCGAACAGACCACGATCACGAATGCCGAGTCCGACAGCCTGCACATCCTGGGCGACGCCGCCAAAGTGCTGGTGCAGGACTCGAGCATCCTGAATTCGAATCGCAATGCCATCTACGTCAACGGCCGATTCGAGGCGGGCGACAGTGGCACGACCCAGGTCACCGTCCTTCGAACGGAGATCTCGGCCGCCAACGGGGTCGGCGTCTGGGCTGATGGCGTGAACGCCGTCGATCCGGTGAATCCGAACGTCGGCGGCGTCGTTCAAATCTTCGCCTCCGAGATCAACAACGCTCTGTCAGGGGGCGTGCTCGCCAACGCGAGCAACTTCGACATCGGCCGCGACCCGAACACGCCGGGCAGCCCCGGCACTACGATCACGAACACCGGTGGATTTGGCATCGCAATGAACGGCGTCTCGCGGGTCCGTGTCACCAATAGCACGATCAGCGGTGTGACGGACGGGATCAACGTCACCGGAACCGCGGCCGGGACGGAGTTCTCGAATCTGATCGCGATTGGAAACACGATTTCAGCGACTGATGTCGGCATCGACATCACGGCCAACCATGGGCCACCACCGGACAACAATCCGACCACCTACACCAATGCCAACATCTCGGCAAACCGGATCACGTCCGGGGGCGCCGCCGACATCGTGCTGACGACCACCGAACCGCCGGCAGACGACGAGCCGATCCTCTTCCAGCCGATCGGAATCCAGAACGCCGGCAACGCCTTCCAACTCGGGGCCTTCAACATCGGGGCGACCGTGGTGCAGGATCCGGCGAATCGGCCTGGCCTCGTCGCCTATCAGGATCGGTTTGTCCCGGCACCACCCGCCCCGGTGGTCGCCCTGCCGCCGCCGACTCCGCCGACACCCTTGCCGCCTCCCTGATCACCCACGCGGCCCCCCGTTCTGACACCTACGCCATCGCCCTGCACACCGAACCATGCGAACCAACTACACATTGCCGCGCCCGGTTGTCGCACTGACGCTCCTCCTGGTCTGTGCCGGCCCTGCCGCGTTCGCCCAGTTCGGCCAATCGGCGATGGCCCCGGGCGGCGGAGTAGTGAATCAGGCGATGCAGGGCCTCGGCAGCGCCGGGCTGCCCGGCTGGATGTACTACGGGATCAATGCGGCCGACCGTGGCCTCGGCTACAACGGCAGTTACATGACCCTGGGCGGGTTCATTCCGTACGGCGAGGATGACCTTGGCGGCCTCTGGGCGGCCGACCTTCGCAGCCATCTTTCCGTCAACGGTGGCTTCTTCTCGAACGTCGGTGCCGTGCGAAAGCAGTTCATTGGCGGCACGCTCCTCGGTGTCGGTGTCTATTGGGACTATGACGGCGACCTGAATCAGTACCCAGTCTGGGGTCAGCCCGGCACGAGTGAGTTCGGCCAGTTCGGGCATGTCTACAACCAGGTGGGTATTTCCGGTGAGTGGCTGACCGACTACGGCAATCTTCGCAGCAACGGCTATATCCCAGTCGGCTCCACGGCCTACACGCTCGGAGCGCCGGGCAATCCCTTCACCGGCAACTACCTCCTTTGCCAAACGGGCATCGACACCGCCCTCGGCGGGGCGGATCTGGAAGTTGGCGCGTATATCCCCGGCCTGGCTGACTGGGCGGGGATGATCAGCGTAGGCGGCTATGCCTACGGCAACGACCGCTATCAGTGGCAGGAGGGCTCGCAGATCGGCCAGGCGGTGGTGCCCTGGTTCGGCGGTGTGTATACCCGACTCGACATGACCTTCATCCAAAACTGGGACTTTTCCCTCCAGGCCAACAACGACAGCTACTTCGACTGGACCGGATTTGCCCGGCTCACGTACCGGATGGGAGGGAGCAGGCGACGGAACGTGCCCGACCAGGTCGAGCAGCCGATGATGCGGAACGAGCACATCGTCCGCGGCCACCAGACGCCGATCGTGGCGACCAATCCCGCCACCGGCCAGGCCTGGAACGTGATCCATGTCGACAACACGGCCACGTTCGGCGGCAATGGTACCGCGGCCGCACCGGTTCAGACCCTGGCCACGGCCCAGGGCCTGGCCACGCGGCCCTACGACATCGTCTACGTCCATGCCGGTTCAAGCGCGGTCACACCCTACGAAAGCCTCTGGCAATTCCAGGCCGACAACCAGATCCTCGTGGGCCAAGGGTCGACCTTGGAACTCAACACGTCCACCTGCGGATACCGGCAGTTCTTCAATCTGCCTGCGGGCAGCCGGCCCGTGCTCGACTCGACCGGCACTGCGATCACACTCCGCAATGGTGCGATCGTCGACAACTTCCTGATTCGCTCCGCCCCGGTCGGGATCGCCGCCGACGCCAGCCTGACACAGCCGGCCAACGTCAACGCGGTCGCCATGACGGGGAATCTGGCCGCCGACTCCGGGGTCGTGCTCACCAACGTGCCATCCGGCCGGGTGAACTTCTACAACATGAGCCTCACGAACGTCGATGCCCCCCTCTCGATCGACGGTGGTGCGGCTGACGTCGTGTTTCAGGGCCGGATCGCCAATCGTGATTCAGCCTCTCCGAGCGTCTCGGTAACCAACACCACCGGCGGCACGATCGACGTCAACACCACGACGCATACCCTCGAGACTCCGATCGCCCGCAATGGGGTGATCACCGCGGCGTACAGCATCACCGACACCCAGTCGCAGGCCGGGGCACCGATCCTGATCACTGGCACCACCGACACAACCATCAGGGTTGGCCAAGCTCAGATCACTGAGAGCGTCCAGAATGGTGTCCAGATCAATGGCAACACCGGCGGAACCGTGGTCCTGCGAGATATTGCGATCAACCAGGCTGGCACCGATGGGGTCGCGGTCACGAGCAACGCTGCCACATCGGTCAGCGTGGATGGATTGGCGATCACCCGTCCCGGTGCCGCGGGTGTGCTGGTTGATGGCAACACCGGCACCAGCGCCGTCACATTCACCGACCTCCTGGTCACCGACGCCGTCAATCAAGCGTTCACGACCCAAGGTAATGAGGCCGCGTCCACGGTCACGATCAATGGATTCAGCACGCTGTCGTCGATCTCCGACGCCTTCGCCGCCTTTGAGAGCAATGACAATGCTACGCTCAACGTCCAACTGGTCTCACTTGAATCGGCGGTTGACTCGGGACTCAACGGCGCGATCGTACTGAATGGAGCCTCGACGGGCACCTTCACTATCACCGATCGGTTCCGCGTGGCCAATCCGACGCCGCCGCCTGCCACCGTGCCCGGCAGCGAGGCCAACGACGTGACGAACACGACGGGCGTGATCTTGTCGCTTCCGACTCCGTAGGCCGTCATCCAAGAGCGGGGGCGGTGGCCACTCGCTCGCCCGCCGCCACGAATCCACCGGCGTTGGCCCCGACCGTGTTCACCGCCAGCCGGTAGGCGTGGCTCCAGGCTGCCGGATCCACGTCGGCCCGCATGCCTCGGGTGCGCCGGGCCTCGAAGGCGTCGCGAAAGAGATCCGTGACCGCCCCGGTGCGGCTATCGCGGCTCGGCACCACGCAGCGGCGGCAGACGTTCATCGCCCGAAATCCCACCTCGCCGATCGCAAACGCCCGCGGCTCCGGGGGCGGCAGCGCGGCGTAGGGATCGGCTGGGAGATCAGCAGCCAAGTCGGCGAGCGGCGGGGCGAGCTCCGGCCGGGCTGGGATCGCGAGCGTGTCTTCCCAGAAGGCGTCGCAGTCGCCGAACTCGAGATTGACGCGAAACCGCCGCCGGCATTCGTCGAGCGAGAAGCCAAACCACCTCGCCACCTCCACGAGCGTGGCCGTGGCGATCACAGTCGGCCCCGCCGCCTCGCGGTCGTCGGGAAAGCCCCCCTCGGCCCGTTCGACGAGCAGCACCCCGAAGCCGACGGCCTCGGCCAGCCAGCCGCTCGGCCCCGCCCCTCCCGCGATCAGTGGAAACGTCTCCCGCCGCAAGGCCGCCAGCCGCTCGCTGCCCGGCCCGGCCCTGCCCGCGAGGGCCGCCGGATCGACCGAGAGCGTGATGAGGTTCCCGGCGTCGGCCTCTCGCCCGCCGCCCGCTCTCCTCCTCCCCCCTGCCTCGCATCCCGCCGTCTCGATCCCCGCAAGCTCGAACTCCGCCCGGATCGCATGCAGGATCGCCAAACGCTTCGCGTTGATCACGCGGCCCTCGAGGTCGACGAACTGCCAGCGGCGATCGTGCTCGAGCCCCGCCCCGGGCACCACGCGGGCCCGCGCAACCTCGAGTCCATCGAGGCTCTTCACGGGATAGATCGTGATCCGGTCGAGCGTGGGCATGAAATGGAGGCCGCCGCCGCTCGGGCCTACATCCGGAAATTGAAGGTCTGCCAGAGGAGCCGGAGGAGCCACTGGCCCACCGTCCGGCTGCCGACCTTGATCCGGGAAGTGCCCCGCATGCCCGGCGTAAAGGTGCCGTCGGGGTCATCGAGCGTCATCAGAGCCTCGTAACTCGTCGAGATCGGAGTCTCACGGCCGCTCTCATCGGTCGTGGTGGGCACCTGCCCCCCCGACTTCACGCTCAGCCGCTCCGACCCGTCCTCGATGTGGGTCTCGGCGATCTGCTCGACCGTGCCACGGAAGGTCTGGTAGGGGAAGGCGTCGAGTTTGAGGTCGACCGGCTGGCCCGGCTTCACGAACTCGACCTCCGACTGGTCGATCACCATCACAGCCTCGAACAGATGGCGGTCGCCCACCATGCAGAAGACGGTGCCAGGCGCGAAGGTGGCCCCGATATTTTTCTTACTGAGCGTATGGCCGGTCCACGAAGGCAGCCGCCCGCTCGGATCGGTCCGTTTGGGCACGCCGGGAGCGGGCAGGACGACACCGTCGCGGGGCGCCACGAGCACGAGTTCCTCGCGATCCTTCCGCCTGCGGGCGAGCTGATCGGCCAGGCTCTTGAGCGTCTCCTGCACCGTGCCGATCTCGAGCGCGGCGGCGGGGTCGTTGTAGCGCTCCCGCTGCAGGCTCGCGAGCCGACTCTCCGACTGCTGCCGCCGGCCCTCGAGTTCGGCGATTTCGAGCTCGAGTTCGAGGCTCGACAGCACGGCCAGTTTCTGGCCCCGCCGTACCTCCTCGTCGGGCTTGACGAGAATCTCCTCCACCTTGCCCGGCACCGACACGTACACCGTCTCCTCACCCCGGGGCCGGAGTTCGGCCGGGCACCAGACCCGCTGCGGAAGTGGCATCAGGGCGATCGCCGCAGCCAGGAGGGACGCCACCGCGATCGTCACGGCGAGGTTGACCATCTTCATCTCGTCTCGTCTCCCTGGAACTCGGAGAAACTTGAAGACCCCCTGCATGGGTCGAACGACCAACCCCCAGACGGCCATCCAAGCCAGCATCTGACTGATCGCCCCCAGCCCATACGGCTTGAACGCATTCCAGGCGAACAGCAGGATGGAGGCCGTGATGAACCAGCCATACACGCTCGAGGCCACGGCATAGGTGGCGAACCAGGCCAGCCCCCGCTGCGGCAGAAACGGATCCTCCGATTGCTTGATCCCGAGGCACCAGCGGCTGGCTGTCCGACCGAGTACGGTTGTCGCCTTCTGCCGCAGGTTGGGAATCTCGAGGATGTCGGAAAGAATGTAGTAGCCGTCGAATCGCATCAGCGGATTGGCGTTGAACATCAGCGTGGAAACGCTCGAGACGAACATCACGTCGAGACAGAGCTGATTGAATACTCCAGGATGGGTGTTCCACCAGAGGTAGGTGGCGAAGGCCGCCATCACCACCTCCACATACATCCCGGCCGCTCCGATCGCCGCCCGCTTCCACTTGTTCGGCAGCATCCAGCTATCGGAAACATCGCAATAGAGGCAGGGCGTGAAACAGAGCAGCATCACCCCCATCTCGTGACACTCGCCGCCGAAGTGCTTGCAGGAGAGGCCGTGCCCAAACTCGTGGATGACCTTCGTCACCGCCAGGGCGATCGTCAGATACAGCCAATTGCCCGAGGCGAAGAACTGCTGGAACTCCGGCAACTTTGACCGGAAGGTGTCGAAGTTCACGAGCACGAGCAAAAGCGCGCTGGCGGCGAACGCCAGACCGACGATCATGGCCGGCGGCGAGAAGATCCAGCCCAGCCACCGATCCAGCCATTCGAGCACCCGGTCGGGGTCGACCCCGCGAAACCGCAGGGCCATCACGTTCGAGATCCAGGCCACGAACTCCTTGCGCTTCTGCTGCCGGCGCCGCTCGAACAGCTGGGGCCCCTGCCCCGGCCGGTCGCCGAACACGAGCCCGGATCGGTGGAGCATCGAAACGAACCGGGCCAATTCATCGACCGCGATTCTGCGGGGTGGAAACCGGGCGTCGAAATCCTCCTTGAGCGACTCGAGGCTGGCTTCCCCGTCGATCATCTCCAGCAGCGCATATTCCTCCGGGCGAAACCGGAAATAGCGGAGCGAAATCGGATCCTTGACGACGAACCACGCCTTGCCCTGGTAGATCTGGCGGTTGACGACCAGATCGGCCCGCTTTCGCAGGCCAATCGGCCTCGTCGTGCTCGAACGGAACGCGTCGGCAATGGCCACGGAAACGCGGGTCCTACTTCTTGGGAGCCGGAGGCAGCGGCGGCTTCGTGGAGTGGATCGTCATCGTCACAAACTGCCCGGTCCGAAGCAGCCATTCGCCCTCGACCTGGCGATTGTCCACCTCGGCAACCACCCGGTAACTGCCGCTCTCCATCCGTGGCTTCACGTTGAAGATCCGGCCCTGGAAGGCTTCCGTGCGATCGCCGGCCAGCCGCGCCGCCACCGTGACCGGACGGTCCCGAACGTCGCTCGGATTCCAGCGGGCTGCGTCGATATAGCCCTCGACGTAGAGCCGATCGGTGCGGATCACGGTGGCCAGCGGATCTCCCGGCTGGAGCCACTCGCCGATGTGCGGGTAAACCTCCTCGACCTCACCGTCGATCGGAGAGCGAATCTCCCGCCGCTCGATCGCCTTCGCAGCGGCCTCGACCTCGACCCCCTTGCTCGTCGCCTCGAGGGCCGAAAGCTGGCGTTCGAGGGTTGCTTGCTCGATTTGGAGGCCTGCCTTCTCCCATTCGAGTTTCAGCCGCTCACGCTCGACCTCCGTGACGGCGTTCACCACCCGCTCGTGTGAATCTTCGGCCTTGCGATAGGCCATCTCGGCCACGCCCTGAGCCTTCTGCGAATAGCGGACGTCGACGTCGCTCTCAGCCTTGGCGATCGCCTGATCATGCTGGGCCTGGGCCCGCCGCTTCTCCATCTCGGGCTGGTCGTCGTCGATCCGGGCGAGCACCTCGCCCTTGGAGACGACGGCCCCCTGCCGGACAGCGAGTTCTACGATCACGCCGGCCTCGCGGGCCGGCACCTTGACCTCGTCGATCAACGAGACGAGGCAGCCTTCGATCACGGGCTCGACCAGCCCGCCCACCGCCGGCTGCGCGATCGCAACAGAGCTCGGAGCCCCGCCGACGGACGCCGCCACCACGAGGCCGATGGCCAGAGACGAGATTCGGCGCCTGAAACACACAAGCCAATCCATGCGATTGAAGTCCTTTGAAGCATGCCCGGCGAACACATGGGTGTCGCCGACAGACCCTACCAAAGCCGAAACAGAATCTGCGTCTGGATAAAGGAGAGGACGTCGTGGAACCAGACGTATCCGAGCGAGCGCTTGCCACAGAAGATCCGGGCGGTGACACTCGCGCCCGCGCCGAGCTCCTCTTTTTCATGTCGGCTCGGATCGATCATCACCCGCACCAGCACCGAGTTGGTCTTCTCCCCCTTCTCGTCGCGAACCTCGGCCTGCTCGTGAATCTCGCGAACAAAGCCCTGGTGACGCGTGCCAGGGTCGGTCGCCAGGATGTAGTCCACGCGGAGATCACGCCCGGCTTCCTTGGCCGCGATGGCAGCCCGATTGACGTGCCCGAGCCGATTGTCGGGCATCCGCACCTCGAGTTCCCACGGCCCCGTCTTGTCGGCCACGTTCATCAACACCTGTCCCTTCTCGACGGGCCGGAGAAGGAGTCGGTCACGGACCTGCCAGGTCACGATCACGCCGTCGATTGGGCTGCGAATCTCGAGGTCCCTACGCCGCGCCTCCCAGAGCCGCTGCTGGTCGGCGAGGCTCTCGATCTCTCGCTCGAGCTGGGCCGCCCGGCCCGCCAACCGAACCTTCTCATCCGCCGAAATCTCCGCATCCTCGAGCAGCGACCGCCGAGTTGCCCGCAACTGCTCCTCGCTTGAAGCCTTGCGGCCGAGCACGTCGGCGAGGGACACATCGACCTCGGTGTTTCGCAGCCGGGCGAGCAGCTGCCCGGTCTTCACCTCGGCGCCATGCTCCATCCCGGCCTCGACCGATTCGACCACCCCGTCGATTCCGGCGAACACATCGCGGCGATGCACCGGTTCGAGCGTGCCCTTACCCTCGAGCCGAAGCTCAGCGGGCACCAGCCAGAGCGTCAGAAGGCCGGCCAGGATCCCCAGCGACACGAGCACCGTGCGGGGCAGATTGCGGGCGTTGACCAGCACTCGGGACTTCCCGATGAGATCGAGCACGCGAAACAGCGGCAGGCTCGTGTGCTCGAGCGCGTTGGCGATCGCGACATTGCCATGATCGGCAACGAGCCGCACCCGGGCCTTCTGGGCCGGATCGACAATCGAAGCCGAAAACCACTCGACGACGAGCGCTCCGATCGGATCCGGGGCCACCCGCGGGGCGGCTTCCGCCTTCGCCACGGCCACCGCATCGACGCCTCCCGGCTTGACCACCGCAGTGGGCCTCGGCTTCTCGAGCGGAATGATCGCCAAGGCGGTGGAGTGGGCCTCGTCGATGTAATTTTCGAGTTCCTCCTCGATCTGAGGCGGGAGTTCCTGCATCGGATCGGGGTGCCAGAGCGGTTCGCCTGCCCGAGCGACCACCCGCACGAGCGCCTCCAGCGCCTGCACGGACGACGCTCGGCGTTCGACATTGTCCTGGCCGCTGACCGCGTCGAGCCGGAGTCGCTTGCCATGCCTCACGAGCACGCCGACCCGGTCGCACCCGATGATCCGCCGGCCCTCGTTCGCCAACACGAAGGCGGTTGCCAAAGGATCGAGCGATTCATGCACGGCCCGGCTGAACCGCTCCACCTGCGCGAGGGCTGACTGCTGGGCGTCGAGGACCACCACCTGCCGCCGCTGCAGATAATCAGCAGCCACGGCTGCGATCTGCTCGATGAAGATCAGGTAGCCACGCTCGACCTGCTGGTCTTGGGGATACTGAAAGACTTCGATCAGGCCGGCACGACTGCCCTTCTGCTCGATCGGCACCGAGATGACCGAAAGCGACGTTTCGTTGCTGGCGACCGGCTGCCCGTTCGGCCCATTGAGGGTCGCCTGGGGCGGCAGCACGAGACTCGTCGGAGCGGCAAGCAGCCCCTGCACCAACTTGAGGTGGCTCTGCTCCGCCTCCTTCGACGCCCCGATGCCGGTGCCATCCAGTCCGAGATGACAGATCGGTTCGACCCGTCCGCCTTCCCCGATGAGCCAGACCAGGCCACCGACCGCCTCCATCGCCTGGAGGATCCGGTCGAGCATAGCGGCGTAGAAATCGGCCTCGCCCATGTCGCTGCGGGCAAAGCCGGCAATCTCGTCGACGAGTGACCGGATCTGCTCGCGGGCCCGGTAGACCTCCTGCTTTTCGTCGATGCTCATGGGTCGCTCTGTAATCCGTCAGGGCGAGGCGGGCCAGCCGACGCTGGCCCGCCCCGCATCACTCGACTGGTTCTCAGGCCCGGGCCGACTGCTGGTGCACGACCCGCTTCTGCACGTCGGTCTCGAGCGTGCCGAAGGCCTGCTCATGCCGGGCAACCGCATGCCCCAGGGCGTAGGCGAGCCGCTTGGCCGTGAAGAAGTTGACGATGATCCGCTGCGTCAACTGGATCGTCTCCTGCGACGTCCCGCCAACCTGCTTGTTGAGGCCGAAGTCAACGATGAGTTCCTCGGGAGTGCCCGTCACGCGACAGAAGTTCGCGTACGTGGCGAGGATGTGCGACTCGTCGACGGGCACATGAACGGGCTCGGAGCGGGCGGACTGCGATTCTTCGGCCATGAAAAACTCCCTAGGAAATTGCATGCGGACTCTCCGGCACGAACACCGCACCAGCACACGTGGCTTGGCGGCCGGAAGTACGAAGTGTACCGCCCCGCCCCAGTAGGGGCCACCCGCGGGTCGGTCCGAGGCTGAGAAAGCTGGCTCAATGAGTTTTTGATGTGGGCGACGTCCGAACTTCTGCCGGGAACGCCGGTCCGTGCCGAGCGAGCCAGGCTTCCGAAACGAACCGCCGCGCCAATGCCCGGAAGCACCGGTTTGCCTCACGCTCCCAGGCGGCAGGGCTGTTCCGCCCGGTGTCCAACGCCACCCCCGAAAACTGCAGCCGACACGGCCAGGACCGCTCTGCGGCAACGGCATTGAAACGCTCCGCGATCCGGAGGGTCCAGGCCGCCCCGAACGTCTCCCTGAGCGCGAGAAAGGGCCGGTCGATCGCCGCCGCGAGCCCTACCAAGCCGGGGTTCTGCGCGGGCGACCTGGTGGATTGCCACGCGGCCAGGACCGCTCCCACCGCCACGAGAGCGGCCGCCACCAGATCGAGGCCACCACCGCCCTCCTGCCCAGGATCGCCCCCTGGCAGAAAGTCCCGCACGAGTCCAGCCATGCCGGCCGACGCGAGCGTGGCCGCCACCCCATGCCGCGTGCCCACGAAGTTCATCCAGCCGACGCCGACGAGCACCGCAAAGAACCCGCGCTCCAACAGATGCACGTCTGGCATGCTGCCGGGCCGCACGAGCACGGCCGACACCGCCGGAAGCGCAAGCACGAACGCGAGCGTGCCCACGATGAACTGCCAGACGCCATGCTGCGGCCGCTTGGCACCCAAGAGCGACATCGCGGGACAGACCACCAGCGCCGCCACCGCCAGCCGCACCACCGCCGCCGTCGCGGGATCCTCCAGTTGCCCCCTCGCCCGGCCGACCGCCTCGCCGAGAAACGCGGCAGCCGCCGCGACGCCCCAGGCCGCCGCCGGCACGGCCGTCGAGCCCCGCACCAGATAGAGGCCCCAACCAGTCGCCGCCAGGGCCACCGCCGCCGCCACCGCGAGCATCGCATCAGCATTCATGATGAAGACGCTCATCCTCGGAGTTCGAATAGTCGTTCGTCAGATGGAGAAAGGAGGCTCGGGGGTCGGCGAACGCGCGCGGAGCACCGGGGCGTATCCTCGCCCGCGACGCGACTTTTGCCGCCCCCGAGCCGGTACCCCAGAGTTGACACGAGGCTCGGGGGGTCGGCGAACGCGCGCGGAGCACCGGGGCGTATCTTCGCCCGCGACGCGACTTTTGCCGCCCCCAAGCCGGTACCCCAGAGTTGACACGAGGCTCGGGGGTCGGCGAACGCGCGCGGAGCACCGGGGCGTATCTTCGCCCGCGACGCGACTTTTGCCGCCCCCAAGCCGGAACGAGTTTGGCCGACAGAACCGGTCGTAGCGGTTTCGAAGGATCGCGAAAAGGCTCTCGGCGGCTGGCTGGTCGCGGGCCGACATTCTCAATGGCCTGACGTCCGTCGCCCGCCCGGGATCAACCATGCGCTCCTCCGCCCGCCACCATCGCTGGCCAGCCGCCGCCGTCGCCTTCGCTCTGGCACTAGCCGCCGCCGATTCCCCGGGCATCGAGATGTTCACCTATTTCGGCGACGGCAGCCGAATCGGGCTGCCGAGCCTGGAAGTGCCGATCGAGGCCTACCCCGGGATTCCGCTGCGAAGTGATCGGATCCGAGCCCGCCGCCGGGCCCAGCGGATGGGCCCCAACGCCGCGACCCGCATCGGCCCGCCCGGATACGCCCGAGGGATCACGATCCGAGCGATGCCCACGACCGAACAGGCCACCCCGCTGCCCCGAAGCAGCGATCCCCAGACGCCGGCCTCGCCGATCCCTCCGGAACCGTTCCTATTCGACGACGAACCGGAGGCGGAAACCGACTCCCAGCCGGCAGAAAAAGCCCGGGGCGAGGCCGAGAAGATCCCGGCACCCGCCCCGGCGTCGTGAACCCGCGAGCCATCTCGGCGCCCCGGTTCAGTTTTTCTTCAGCTGCTCGAACAGGTCGACCGCATCGGGGCGGGTGGCAAATACCGCCTCGTTGGTGAGCACCCGCTCCAGGATGTCCTTGGCCCGGTCCTTCTCGCCCCGGTCGTTGAGCAGTTTGGCGACGTAGTAGGCGCCGTCGCTCGAGAGCGCGTTGTTACGGGCGATCTGGTCGAGGATCTTCTCGGCGTCTTCCCGCCGGCCGAGCTTGTAGTAGACCCAGGCCAGCGTGGTCAGGGCGCTGACCTGTTGGGGCGAGTTCTCGCGGTAGCGGGCCACGTTGGCCTCCGCCATCTCCAAGGCCCGCTGCTGGTTCTCCTTGCTGTCAGACTCGATCAGCACCAGCGCCAGCGAGTTGCTGGCCGGGAAACTGCCCGGCGACTGCACGTGGGCCTCGTTGAAAAACTTCTCGGCCGCGGCGTAGTCGCGGGCCACGCGGGCGACCACACCCCGCACGATCTTGGCCTCGAGGCTCTTGGCGTCGAGGACCAACGCCTTGTCGGCGATCGACTGGGCGGTGGTGAGGTCATTTTGACCGAGATACCACTGGGCCGCGGCCAGGAGCACCGCAGAATCCTGCGGGGCCGCCTTCATGGCCGCCTCGATCCACTTCTTCGCGACGTCCTTCTTGCCCTCTTCGTCGTAGAGGCGGGCCAGGGCGAGTTCGGGCTGGAGCGCCTTGGCGTCGAGCTTGCGGGCCTCGCGGAATTGCTCGACCGCTTCCGACTCCTTGCCCATGTGGAAGAGCACGTTGCCAAGGCGGAAGTGGGCCCCGGCGTTGTCCGGATCGAGGCCGATCCAGGTGGCGAGATGCTTCTGCGCCGTCTCCCACTGCCGCCGTGCCTCGGCCACGGCGGCGGTGCCGGCGTTGCAGCGAATGTCGAAGTCTCGCTTCCGCTTGGGGTTTTCGGCGTAGCTGCCAGTCAGTTGCGTGGCGCGGTCAAAGAGCACCGAGGAGTCGGTCACCCGACGATCCTGAAAGGCCAGGTCGGCGAGCATCAGATAGGGCTCGGGATCGGCCGGAAACTTCACGACCGTCTGCTCAAGTTCCGCGCGGGCCGGACTCAATTGGTTTACGCTCAGCCAGAGCATCGCCATCATCACACCCGGAGGCGGCAGCTTCGCATTATTGTTGCGGGCCCGCTCGAGGATCGCACGGCAGCCGTCGATGTCACGGTCCTTGAAACGCGCGATCGCGTTGTCGATCTCTGCATACTCCTTGTCGTCGGAAACGGCCTTGCCGATCAGCGTCTTCGCCGTCACCTGCGCCAAGGCAGCCTGGCCACGGCCAAGAAAGCCGACGGCGACGACGAGAAGAAGGATGCGCCCGACAAAACGGGCCGACGGACACTTACGCATGACGGATGAACTCCCTGGAAAAGACGAGACGATCCTGAACCGAGACGAGATTCGTTACTCTACCGGGGCGGCGACCGTGTTTCCACCGGCCCGCAGGATTCGAACAATCGGCAGATTCCGGGGCAAACGATGATCCTGGGCGCAGTCTGGGAACGGGAGGCGATGGTGGCCCCGCGGACGCGGGGGCTCTATGTGGCACGCTGCCTGGCCGCGGCCTCGCTCCTCGGCATCATCGCCACATGCTGGCTGGTGGTGACCGGCTCGCAGTCGATCACGACGATCGGCGACGCGGCCCGGTTCGGAGCGACCCTCCTGCGAATTCTGGCTCCGCTGCAGTTGGTCTTGGCCGTCCTGGCCGCGGCGCTCACGGCCGTGCTGGCCGTCGGCATCGAAAAGGACCGCCGCACCCTCGAACTCCTGCTGGTCAGCCGGCTCGGCGACCCGCAACTCGTGCTTGGCAAGCTGGCCGGCAGCCTGCTGCGGGTGGGGCTGCTGCTGGTGGCAGCGGCACCGCTGTTCGCTCTCGCATCACTGTTTGGCGGCGTCACTCCCCCGCAGCTGACGCGGCTGCTCGTGGTCACCGCGGCGGCGGCAGTGGCTGCGGCGGCCGTCGGCAATGCGGCCGCCTTCTGGCGAGACACGACCTTCCAGGCCTTGGCGATCACCGCCGCCGTGCTGCTTGCCTGGCTGGCAGCCGGAGAGGTGGCGACGCTCGCCGACAGGCCGGAGTGGGCGGCGACGATCTCCCCCGCCCGGGCCGCGTTCGCGGCGCTCGCTCCCGACGGCGGTCGGACGCTGCCGGGATTCCTGGCGGTGAGCCTGGCGATTACCGGTCTGACCAGCGGCATCGCGGTGGCGGGCGTCCGCCGCTGGAACACTGCCAGCGAGCCCCGGCCCAAGACCAGCGCCGCGATCGCCGGCCGCCGCCGTGAGGTCTGGGCCAATCCCATTCTCTGGCGTGAGGTCTGCACGCGAGCTCAGGGCCGCGCCATGACGCTTGTGCGGGTCGCCTGGCTGGCGGTGTTCATGGCCGCCGCGACCGGTCTGGTGATCGAGGCGGGCAAGGAGCGACCCGATCGGTTCGCTGTGGCCGCGGCGGTCGTGCCCGTGGTGCTTGCCAGCCTGCTGGCCGTTGCCGCCCTCGCCGTGACCAGCGTGACGGTGGAACGCGACCGCGGCACGCTCGACCTTGTCTTGGTGAGCGATCTCGAGCCGGCGGAATTCGTCCAGGGCAAACTCCTGGGGGTGATTGCGGCCGCCCGAGAGATGGTTCTGCTCCCTTTATTGTTGTGCATGGCACTCGTGCCCCTCGGCATCACGTCAGCCGAACATGGCTTCTATCTCGTGACGGGGCTCGCGGTCGTGACCTTCTTCGTGACCGTACTCGGGGTCTACGCCGGGCTGTCGCACGCCGTCTCACGGCAGGCGATCGCGGTCACGTTGGGAATCGTGGCCTTTCTATCGGTCGGGGTGGCCACGGCCATGCGGATCATGGTTGCGTTCGGCGGCAGTTTCGAACTGCAACTGGCCCCGTTTCTCGCCGCCATCGTCGGCGGCGGCGTGGGGCTCTACGCGGCGCTCTCGGCCCGGAACCCGTCGCCGGCGGTCGGCTGGGCCTCCGCCCTGCTGCCGGCGCTCACGTTCGTGGCGATCACCGGCTTTCTCCAGGGCAGCCCCCTTCAGGTCTTCCTGGTGGTGCTCGTCGCCTATGGGTTCGCCACACTGGCGCTCCTCATTCCCTCGATCGCCGCCTTCGACCTGCTCACGGGTCGAAGCGATTGAGTGCGATCCATCGATCGTGTGCGGTGACTCAGCGGCGGGAGGCCTCGCCGCCGGCCGCCATGACCTCGACGGCCTGTTGTTCCAGGGCTGCCAGCCGGGCAGCGGCCTCCGCAGGAGGTCGCTGCGAGGCCACGGCCCTTCGGTAACTCTCAACCGCATCGCCGCGACGGCCGAGCGCTTCCTGCGCGAGTCCTTCGAGCACGAGCACCTCGCCTGGGAGATCGTCTGGCCCGTAGGTCTCGCCGAGCACCGCCAGCGTGGCGAGCGCCCGCTGAGGCCTGTCGAGCCGACGGTAGGCCTCGGCCGTGTCGAGGAGGGTCGCGCGGTGTTCGGGCATCAGGGACAACGCCCGATGAAAATCGGCGAGGGCGGGATCTGGCTGCCCGCGGGCGAGGGCCACGCGGCCATGGAGACGCCAGGCCTCCGCCGACTTCGGCGCGAGGTGCACCGCCTCCGCAGCGAGCCGGTCGGCTTCGTTGAAGAGGCCAAGATCGAGATACATGTCGCCCGCCGTGACGCACAGCCCGGGATCGGCGGGGGAGAGTTCCAGCGCCTTGGCGACCTGGGCGATGGCCTCGGTTCGATCGCCCCGCTGCCAGAGCACATCGGCGTAGTGCCGCCGGGCGTCGACGTCGACCGGACAGTTCCTGACCGCCTCTTCAAGAAGGCCTTCCGCCCTGTCCAAGTCCGCCCGATCTGCGGCCGCCAGACCCTCGTTGCAGAGCCGGCGGGCGTCGGCGAGTTCCGGAGGCACCGGTCCGCGCCGATTCACGAGTCTGCACCCTGATCCGCCGGCCACGACCACGATCGCGACACCGAGGGCAAGCACGGCGATGGAGGGGCTGCGGGGCACCGCCCGGACGATAGCGGGCCGGGTTGTGCGATGACAGACGGAACGAACTCGTCCGAGCCCTCCCAGTTTGCCTACTCGTCGCTCCGGGGCACGACGATGCGATCGAGTTACCAGCCTCGGCCTTGCTGGTCGACGTACGCAGCCGTACAAGCCCCGCACGATCCTTCGAATTCCGGCCCATCCTCGTCTCGTCTTTACCAGGACGCCCGCCCGATGCTTCGCCAGCGTCCGCCGCTCCTGAAACTTCTGCCGCTCGCGGTGACGATCGCGATCGGCGGGTGCGAGGTCCGCGACGAAGTGGCGCCTGGCGGTTCGGCAGCCTGGGCTCCTGCAGTCGCCGAGCGGTTCACGGCCGCGGCCCGCTCTCGGGATCCGCAGACCGCCATGAGCGATCGGCTCGAATGCGTCGAAGGCTTCGCCGCTGGCTCGCGCCGGGCTGCCGACGCGGGACTCCCGCTGCTCTTGATCTTCCGTGCCTCCTGGTGCCCCTGGAGCGACCAACTGCTGGCAACGGCGGTTGCTGATACCGGTCTTGTCGACGCTGCCGATCGCTTCGTCTGCGCATCGGTCGATGCCGATCGCGACGCGGCCACCTGCCGGTCGTTCGGCGTGCAGGCCTTCCCTACGATCGTGGCCCTCGATGCGACCCGACGGGAGCGGTTCCGAGCCACCGGTGCAGCGGCCCGCGAGCGCCTGCCGACGGCGCTGGCCGCCATGATCGCCGACCAACCGCCCCGGTTGGCGGGCGACCGACCGGCCAGCCATCGGTGAGTTGCCCCGCCCGTTCGCTACGATGAGTGTTCCCGCGGCCAGCATCCCGGCCTACACCCTGACGGAGCCCGTATGACGCCAGCGGCACAGTCTCGTCCGTCCAAGCCCCCAGGCAGTGATGCCTTTCACGCGTACCCCTGGTGGAGTCCGCGGTTCTGGCACGGCATGCCGCTGGGCGTCTGGCTGCCGCTCGTAGCCGAACACGGCTGCCGCGTCTCGCCCTCCCGCCTGGGGTTACTGGCCACGATCTCAGCCGCCTCCGCCTTCAATTCGCTGGCCGAACCGCTCTCCGAGGCCCGCTTTCGTCGCCAACTCAGGCAACCGCCGCAGACGCCTCCGCCGCTGTTCATCGTGGGCCACTGGCGGAGCGGCACGACGCTTCTGCACGAACTTCTGATGCTCGACCCGAGATTCTGTTGCCCATCGACCTACCAATGCTTCGCGCCTGGACATTTCCTGCTCACCGAGGCGGTGCTGACAAGGCTGCTCGCCTGGATGATGCCGCGAAAGCGACCGATGGACAACGTGGCTGCGGGCTGGGACCGCCCGCAGGAGGATGAGTTTGCGCTGGCCAACATGGGCGGGCCATCGCCTTATCGACGCATGGCCTTTCCCGCCACCAGTTCCGACCAGCCTGTTGCCCTCGACGTGACGAAGCTCCCCCCGCCCGAGTTCGCCCGCTGGCAGCAGACGCTCCGCCAGTTTCTGGCCCGGCTGGCCGTGCGGGATGCCCGCCGGCCGGTGCTCAAAAGCCCGCCGCACACGGCCCGGATCGGGGTGCTGGCGGAAATGTTTCCCGAGGCCAAGTTCCTGCACGTCGTGCGGGATCCGTTCGTCGTCTTCCCGTCGACCATCCGGCTCTGGCGGTCGCTCGACGAGGTGCAGGGCCTCCAGGTGGATTCCGGCCAGTCGCTCGAACGGTATGTGTTCGCCTGTTTCGAAGAGATGTACACGGCCTTCGAACGCGATCGCGTCGCGCTCGGGCCGGATCGACTCTACGAGGTGAAGTATGAAGACCTCGTAGCCGATCCCGTGGCCGTGCTGGAGGCAGCCTACGATCGCCTCGGTCTCGAGGGCTTCACGGCCGCTCGCCCCGCGCTCGAGGCCCAAGCCCAATCGATGAAGCGATACCGCACCAACACCTATCGCCACGACCCGCGCATCGTCGCCGCGGTCGCTGACCGCTGGGGCGGCTTCATCGACCGCTACGGCTACACCGTTCCCGACGCCGCCTCCGAGCCGGCATAGCTTGCTGTCCCGTGGACAAAGCCTTCCATGGCCTTTGTCCACTCCGGCGACCGCAGGAAACGCCAAGGGTTTCCTGGGTCGCCAGTCGCCGCTTCCTGCGGCTCACCAGAGGGAGGCTCGGGGGTCGGCGAACGCTCGCGGAGCAACTGGGGCGTATCTTCGCCCGCGACGCGACTTTTGCCGCCCCCGAGCCGGTGAACCTTGCTGTCCCGTGGACAAAGCCTTCCATGGCCGTTGTCCACTCCAGCGACCGCAGGAAACGCCAAGGGTTTCCTGGGTCGCCAGTCGCCGCTTCCTGCGGCTCATACAGCGGGAGTCTCGGCGGCCGGCGAACGCTCGCGGAGCAATCGGGGCGTATCCTCGCCCGCGACGCGACTTTTGCCGCCCCCGAGCCGGTGAACCAGAGAGGCCGGCTACTGCTCAGGCAAGCCGGGCAAGCCGGGCAACTGCCGGCATGGCTGCTGGTTTCGGAGCCTTTCCGGAAAAGTCTCAACGCGCCGGTGGCAGTGAGTCGATCACTCCTGACGATCATGCCGAATCTCCGGTCCGGGGCTCCCCCGGGCGGCCGGCCTCCGCAGGATGAAGCGACACCGATGAGAAAGACTGCCAACCA
>CAMDDJ010000052.1 GCA_945891385.1 Candidatus Kuenenia stuttgartensis
GAGCCGGCGTTGGCGGCAAGCGAAGGCAGGATGCCGAGAGCGCAGCCGCCATCGAGTGAGCGGAGGGCATGGATGCCCGCAGCGCACGTCCGGCGACGGGGCATGGGCAACCCCGACCCTGGAGTTGAGGCTGCTTCAGCCCCCGGGAGCCGAGTCTCCGCTCGGCGACCGTAAGCCGGAGCCGACGCGGGTCGGCGGCGACGGCGCGAAAACCCTCCACGTCCGGCGACGGGGCATGGGCAACCCCGACCTACCCGTTGACGTCGCCTCGACGAGCCCCGCGGACCGACCGCGGCCTCAGGCACTCGTCACGGCGCGAGATGCGTTGCAGGGACGACGCCCTGCGACGCCGCGGGGCGGCGGCTGCCAGCCCGCGGTTTGACGAGGTCGTCGGCCACGGACTGGGGCATGGTCGCCCCCGGGGTCAGATCGGGCATGCCCCGACCCGGGCCGCCCTTCGGCGGGGCCTGGCTCGTGCCGGCCAGAAAGTTGTCGATCGCGGCCGAGCCACGCAGGTGTGTGAAGTAGCGGGCCATCTCGACCCGCTGCTTCTTTTCGAGAATGTCGTCGTAGAGTTCGCTGCGCACCTCCTCGAAGGAGACCTTGGCCGGCTCGGTGAAGCCCTCGCAGAAGATCACCATGAACCGATCGGCGATCTGCACCACGCCCGAGAGTTCGCCCGGCTGGAGTCCAAACACCTCGCGCTCGAGCGTCGGCTGTCCGCCGTACCGCTGGATCGGCGGCACCTCGCCCCGGAGAGACCGGGTGGTCGGATCGACCGAATAGGTCTCGGCGAGCGCTCCGATCGCCTCGGCGGTGGGATTCTGCCGGGCCAGTTGCCAGACCTCCTGAGCCCGCCGCTGGCTGTCGAGCACGATGATTCGGCAGCGGGCCCGCGGCCCGAAGGTGGCGGTGAAGGCCTTGTCGAGGTCCTCCTTGTTCACGGGCACGCCGCCGATGAGTTTCTTGAGGGCGACGGTGGGCCAGACGACGTCTTCGAAGTAGTGTTGGAGGGGAATCTTCTCCTCCTTGGTCACGCGGGCCAGCCAGGCATCGACGTCGGCCGAGCCGTCGGGCCGCTGGAAGCCCATCTGGACCGCCGCGCGGGCCACCTCGGCGTCGAGGTCTGCCTGACCGATGTGTACCTGCTGCTTGGAGAGCGCCTGACGGACCAGGGCCCGGGTGATCAGGATCTCGAGCACCTCGGTCCCATGCCGCTCCACGGCCACGCCGCGGACCTCGTCGATCAACAAGGGCTCGCCATTGACGACCGCCGCGATGCCGGGTTGGGCGGCCGCGCGGGCCGGATCGTTCATCACGTTCTCGATCCGGCTGGCATCCTGGATCGCCCGGAAGACGTCGTTGGAGGCCTGCCGGCTCTTCCGTTCCCGAATCTCAGCGGCAAGGTGGGGTCGCACGTCTTCGGGTTTGGCGTCGGCGGCTGGGAGCCGGCCCTCGCACTTGATCACGATGAACTGGTCGGCCACCTGCACGACGGGCGAGATCTCGTCCGGTTCCAGGGCGAAGGCGGCCCGATCAAAGGCCGGGTCGCCAGAATGGAGGCGGATCGGCTGCACCCAGCCGTTGGCGCTCGCGCTGCCGACATCGACGGAGTGCTGCCGGGCGATCGCCCCGAACTCACCGGGGGACGCGATCGCCTTCTCCCGGAGCGACTCGGCCTCCCCGCGAGTGCGGGAGACGAGAATTCTTGCCTTCACGGCGGGACCGAATCGGTTCTCGAAGGCCTGCTGGAGTTCGGCCTCGGTCGGCTCACCAGCCCCCTGAGCCAGGGCCCGCAATGCCAGCATCGGCCAGACAATGTCGGAGGCGTATTGATCGGGTGCGATGCCCCGCTCCTTCTGAATCAGTTCGAGCCACTGGTCACGGGGCACGCTAAACCGCTTGGCGAGCGCATCGATCTCGGCATCGACGTCTTGCTTCGTGATCGTGAGCCCCTGCTTGCGGCAGGCCTGCTCGATGATCCGGCGGTTGACGAGGGTCTCGAGCACGCTTTGGCCGTGTCGGGCCAGGCACTCGGCAGCCAGGTCATCGGCCGAGATCTCAGCGCCGTTGACCAGGGCGATCGGCTTCAGGCCCGCCGGAGCGGCGGGGTCGGCAGGGTCAGCGGTGCCGGTGGGAGCGGCTGGCGGCGCGGCGGTCGAGGGTGACGGACCGGTCCATCCCCGCCAGACGACCGCAAAGCCGACGATCAGCCCGGCTGCGATGAGTTCCCGACCATATCCCTGCCGACCGATCGACGCGTGTGCCATGGTTACCCTCCTTGGTCTTGGGGAAATAGGGGATCCACCACCGCGAGGCAAGGGAGATGTCGAAGGATCGGCAGCCCAGGGCGTTGCCCGCGGCGAGATCCGGCCGCCGAACAGGCTATGATGAGCGGCGAATTTCCCCTGGCTTCCGCATTCCCCTTGGTTTCCCATGTCGCAGCCGTCACCCTCATCGGCCCAACGCCCCCAGTGTCTGGTGATTCTCGGCCTGATGCCGCCGGTGACGCTCGAGGACGTCAAGCAGGCCTATCTCGTGAAGGCACGCGAGGCCCACCCCGACCGGGGCGGCAGTCCCGAGGACTTCGTCCGGGTGCAGCAGGCCTTCGAAGAGGCCACGGAGTTTGTGAAGTTCAAGGCCAACAAGCTCGAGTGGCTGGCTTCCAAGATCGATGCCTACGCCCAGCAGCAGGAGGTGGTGACGGAAACGATCGAGCGCGGCGGCAGCGCCGAGATGGAGGAGACCGACTGGCTGCGGAAGTCGTTCGGCGACGACTTCGGGCACGTGGCCGACAAGTTGACGGCCGTGCGGCTCAACGGGCCCACTGCCGACGACGTGTTTTGCATTCTGCTCGGCTTCCGGGCCGAGTCGCTCAAGGATCTGGCCGTACTCGATCTCGCCGGCGGCTCCCTTACCGATGAGGGCCTCCTCCAGCTCAAGCCGCTGACGAGCCTTCGCCATCTCGATCTGCGAGGCACGCAGGTCACCAGCAAACTGGCCGGCGAGATCCCGGGATGGTTCGAGCGGCTGGAATTCCTCGGCCTCCCCAAAGGCTCGTTGGGCATGCTCGCCCGGCTGGGCATGCCCCGCCGGGTGAAGCTCGAACTCGGGGACGGGTAGAAGCACCGCCGGCTCGGGGGCGGCAAAAGTCGCGTCGCGGCCGAGGATACGCCCCCATGCTCCGCGAGCGTTCGCCGACCCCTCGCCTTCCCCAAACGTGGATCACCGGGGCTGTTGGAGCAGGCCCTCGACGAACCGCAGGCGGACGCCGAGCGACTGATCGTAGCGGGCCTGGAGGTTTGCCAGGTCCGTGGGACCAGGGGGTACGCCGAACAGCAGGCGGGAGACCTCGCTCACATAGATGTCGCGGCTGCGGCCACACCGCTCGAAGAGTTCCGAGCTACTGAGAATGCCGGCCTGCACGTCGGTCAGCGACCGCCCACGGGAGAGCTCGGCGATCCAGACCTCGGTCTCGAAGTTTCGCGGCGGCCGCCCGAGGTAGCCGCGGATCCACTGGTCGATCTGGTCGCGGGGCTGGATCGTGGCCTGTGGCTGGGCGGGCTGCTGCTGGCCGACGAGTACGAGATCGACCTGCTGGTCGCGATCGACGGCCGCCAGCGGCGTGGACTGGCCCGTCTGCATCAGAATCCGGCCGCCGTGATCGACCCGGGCATCGACAGCGTAGCGATGGCCTGCCGCGAGCAAGGGCAGATCGACGCGGTAGACCGCGGGAAAGCCGGCTGGAAGCTGGCCCTGGGCGACGACGACGTTCTGCCACTGGGGATAGGTGACGTCGAGCACCCGGATCAGCGTCACCGCCGAGCCTGGCAGCCGCTGGTTGTCGGCCGAGAAGACCCGACCTGTGACCGCGCGGCTCGTGGCACCGAATCGGACCGGCGTATTCTCGAGGCTTCCGCTGCGGCCGTCGCGGACCAGCAAGGTGACCGCCTGGGAGGCGTCGACCCGCCGGGCGATCTCGTCGCCCAGGTCGAAGAGCCGGTCGCCGACATACCCAACCTGGTAGCCCGCGACGCAGATGATCGTGTCACCCGCCTCGATGCCCACATTCTACGAGACCGAGGCCTCCACGATCGGCGGCAACCGCCGCGGCCACATTGGCGATCGAATCCTGGTCCTGAATCGACCCCGTCCAGGTCGACCTGCCGCTCAGCAGTTTCTCGAGGTGCCAGCGGGAACCGGAACCTACGCCCGGGCCGTGCACGGTCACCGGCACGTCAGCCCAGTCGGCCTCCGCAAGCCAGTTGCCCCACCGCGGCGGCCCTTCGGCTGTGGTGCCATGCGGCCCGGGCAGGATGCCTGTCGCCGGCGACCAGGGCAATGCACCGACCGGGTTCGACGCGTGAACGACCCAAAACAACTGGTCGAAGCCGACTGGAATCACGACCGGTTTCCGCCCATCCTTGGCGGCCGCTTGAATCTCGGCCACGGAGAACGGCCGGCTCACGAGGGCGACATCGGCCGTGCCGTCGAGCAGTGCCTGCCAGCCGGCGGCGGTGCTTGTCCGGTCGAGTGTCACGGTGGCCGCCGGGTGGATCCGCATGAAGCTCTCAGCCCAGAAAGCGGCGGCCTGCTCCAGCGTGCTCGAACCGGAGAGTCGCAGCCGGCCGTCGACGGGCGCTGCGGGCCGATATTCGAGAGTAGCCAGTTCCGCCAGGGGACTGGTGGCCGACGCATCCCGATCGTCGGCGGTGGCCAGGGCGGCCAGCGATAGGCTGAGCACCGCCAGCCCGAGCCGGATCCCCCCGTCGAGTCGGGGACCCTGTGACATGAGCCACGGAAGGAACCACACGCAGTTGGGCATCCGAGCCTCCGAATCGGGGACGTTTTGATCACCGAGAGCCTGGGGCAACTGCTTCGACCAAGGCTATGCCGTTGTCGGCTGCTCCGCGGGATTCGGTCGTGGCCCGCCTCACTCGGGGAACAGCCGGGTCGAGAGATACCGCTCGCCAAGGTCGGGCAGCACCACGACCACGAGTTTGCCGGCCATCTCGGGCCGCCGGGCGACCTCGAGCGCGCCCCAGGCTGCGGCGCCGCAACTGATGCCACACATCAGCCCTTCCCGCTTGGCCATCTGGCGAGCCGTCTCCATCGCGTCCTCATCGTCGACCTTGACCACCTCGTCGATGATGTCGAGGTTGAGGATGTCGGGAATGAAGCCGGCCCCAATGCCCTGGATCGTGTGGCGGCCGGGCTTGATCGGCTCGCCGGCGAGCCTCTGCGAAATGACCGGACTGTTGGCTGGCTCGACCGCCACCACCCGCACGCTCGGCTTGTGGCTCTTGAGTTTCTCGCCCACACCGGTGATCGTGCCGCCGGTGCCCACGCCACACACGACGACATCGACCTGGCCCTCCGTGTCCTGCCAGATCTCCTCGGCCGTCGTCCGCCGATGGACCTCGGGATTGGCGGGGTTCTTGAACTGCTGCGGCATGAAGTACTGACTACCCGAGACGGAGATCTCCTCGGCGTGACGGACGGCTCCCGGCATTCCCTCGGCGGCCGGCGTAAGCACCAATTCGGCCCCGAGCGCCTTGAGCATCCGTCGCCGCTCGAGGCTCATGCTCTCCGGCATCGTGACACGAAGTTTGTAGCCGCGGGCAGCGCAGACGTACGCCAAGCCGATGCCGGTATTGCCGCTGGTGGGCTCGATCACGATCGTGTCGGGCCCGAGTCGGCCATCCCGCTCCGCCGCGTCGATCATCGCGCAGGCGATCCGGTCCTTCACGCTCCAGAGAGGGTTCATATTCTCGATCTTGCCGACGACGGTGGCTACGCAGCCGTCAGTGACGCGCCGGAGCCGAACCAGAGGCGTCCGGCCGATGCACTGGGTGATGTCGTCACGGATTCCGGCGGGCAACTTGGTCGCGGTCATCGCCCCATCTCCTTGCTCAGGAATGGCTCACCGCCGGAGGGGACACCTTCCCCGCCCCGGCACAACTGGCATTATCGGCAGAGTCGGCTCGATAGGTTGAGTCTCGTTTCTCCCACGAATCCGCCGAACCGACGGCTCCGGCACAACCAGTCGCGTGCCACCCCAGGATGGGCCTGGAAAACGCTTGCATACGGCTGGTAGCGCCACTAGAACGAGTCTCCCTCGCCGGAGGCCCTCCCCAGGGAACCGGCAGCTCGTCAGGGAAGGCGGGCGGCGGACCCTCTTATGGTATCGAAACTTTTTCTGACCGGATCCCTTTCGAGAACAAGACCATGAACATCGTCGATTTGATTTCCAGCCAGCTCTCCGGAGACGTCCTCGGCAAACTCGGCGGCCTGATCGGTGCCTCCGAGCAGCAGACCTCCTCGGCCACCTCGGCCGCGGTGCCGGCCCTGCTTCAGATCTTCTCCAAGATGGCTTCGTCCCGCAGCGGTGCCGACCAGTTGGCCAACGCGATGGGCGGCCTCGACCTCTCGATGCTCGGCAACCTCGCGAGCCTGCTCGGCGGAGGCAATGCCTCGAGCCTCGGCACCATCGGTGGCAGCCTCCTCACCTCGCTGCTCGGCAACGGCAACCTCACGAAGCTGATCGGTGCCTTGGCCTCTTTCGTCGGCTCGCAGCCCGATCTGATGAAAAAACTCCTCCCCTACCTGGCCCCGATCGTGCTCGGCATGGTCGCCAAGCAGTTCACCGGCCGCCCCGATGCGTCGGGCGTGTCGCGGCTGTTCTCGGAGCAGGCGAGCAACATCTCGTCGGCCCTGCCCCGAGGCCTTTCGCTGGCCGACTTCGGCTCGGCCTCGACGACTCCGTCGAGCTCGCAGGGCCACGGTCACTCGCACCAGCAGGCTGAGTCGGGCGTTCCCGGCTGGCTGCTGCCGCTCTTGGCCCTCGCGGCCATCGGTGTCGGGGCCTACCTCTGGAACCAAAACCGGCAGAAGGAGGCCGACGTCGAGGGTGGCGCAGCGGTCGTCATCCGCGAAGAAAAGCAGGAAGGTCCGCTCACGATCGACCGCACCGAGGTCATCGAGGAGCAGGGCAACACCCTCGTCGACACCGTGCAAGAAGTGCTCTCGATCGACCCCAAGTTCGTCGAGGCAATTCGCGTGGGCAAGAACGCCACCGAACTCTTCGGTGGCCTGACCAGTGTTCTCAAGGGCGTGACGAACGAAGACACCGCCCGGCTGGCGATCCCCGAGCTTGAGAAGCTTGCTCCGATGCTCGGCTCGCTTGAAACAGAGGTGGGAAACCTGCCCGCCGAGGAGAAGCCCGCCTTCGCTGATTTTGTCGGCAAGAACCTGGGCATGCTCCAGAAGGTCATCGACACCGTGATGGCCCTCCCCGGAGTCAAGGATCTGCTGGGACCGGTCGTCGCCCCGATGATCGAGACACTCGCCAAGATGGCAAAGTAAGCCGCGTCCGACGCTCAATAACCGTTCCCCCGGCCCGGGTCGACCATGTCGGCCCGGGCCGGTGCTTTTTCACGCCGGGCTCGGCTCGCCGTACAGCGTGCTGCACCGGCTCGGGTTGGCACAAGCCGCGTTCCGGGCGAGGATACGCCGCGATTGCGTTGCGAGCGTTCGTGGACTCCAGTGCCTTGGGTCAACTCTGGTTCACCGGCTCGGGGGCGGCAAAAGTCGCGTCGCGGGCGAGGATACGCCCCCATGCTCCGCGAGCGTTCGCCGACCCCCGAGCCTCCCTGAGTCCGGGCAAGGCAGCGGATCCAGTGATCAGAGCGGCAATCGCGGCCAGGGCTTCTATGCAACGTAGCACCAGCCCATCAAGCCTCCGACGCCCTCAGAGAATGGCGAGCGGGTTTCGCCGTTCCTCGAGCGTGCCACGGGTCACTCCGACACGGTTGGTGGCCCGCAGCGTCTGCCAGACGTCACGGCCCGTCATCGTGCCGGCGAGGAGGTCGCGGTAGGCCCGCACGACCCGCCGGATCTCGGCCTGCTCTTCGGTGAGAAACTCGATCCGGAAGTGCCGCACGCCGGCCGTCCGGAGCGCGGGCACCGCCTCGGCGGCGGTCTGCGGCACGGCGTTGAACAGCGTGTTCCGACAGCCTACGTCAGCCGTGAGTGGATGCTCCATGCCGATCCGGTCCCGCAACAGCACCGCATGCTCGTCACACGGCCGTCCGCAGTTGGTCTTGTCGGTGCCCGGCGAGAGCACCGCGCAGAACACGCAATGCTCCATGTGAAACATCGGCATGTGCTGGTGAATCACCACCTCGAGGAGGTCGCCGGGAAGTGCCGCGACGAGCTCTCCGAGCTGCTCACGATTGAGGTCGTACGACGCCGTCACCCGTTCACAGCCCCCCTCGAGGAAGAATCGAGCCGTGATCCGGTTGGCAACGTTGAGCGAGTAATCACCGACGACCGGGAGCCCACGGTCGCGGAAGAACTCGACCGCAGCCCAGTTGCGAGCCAGCACACCATCGGGCTGCTGCTTGGCGATGAGGCTGAAGATCCCAGCCTCACCGGGCTTCTGGATCCGCGGGGTGGCCAAGAGGATTTCCGCCTCCCAACGACGGCAGGCGGCGACGGCCTCGCGGTAGTCGCGGATATCGGCGAAATCGGCCGCCAGCGAACGCTCGCCGACATCGAGGACTGCTTCGAGCTGGGACAGCGAGCGGACGAGGATCCGAAGCCGATCACCCGCCGTGCACATTTCGGCCGGGAACGTCTCGCGCGGAATCCGCTCGAGGAGCGTCGCCGGCCGGAATGCCGGCACCTCCCGCGAGGTGGCAGATTCCTCGAGCGCTGCAACAAGATCCTGCCGCAACCGTCCGAGCAGACTAAAGGGAAGCATCGGCCGGCCGCTGATCGAGGCCGTCAGCCGGCGGAGCTCGAACGGGGTTTGGCCCAGACGGCCCAGTTGCTCCCGCAGCACCGACTCGTCGAGCGGGTGCTTGGCGGCCTCCCGGGCGGGCTCGGCTGAAACAACCACGCATCGCCGTCCGGAGCCCAGCTCGGCGGTCACGATCAACGGCTCGCCCACGGTGGCGAGCACCTCCAGGTCGATCGGCTGCCGCCGGCGGAGCGAATCACCGGAGAAAGACTTTCGCAGGTCCGCCGCAAGGACGGGGTCGTCGGTCTTCCAGACCGCCTGGCCCGGACGGATCGCCGCCATGTCGAAGCCCGATCGGGCAAAGGCCAGTTCCACTCGGCCTGCCACGACCGCGTCCGTCCGGGAAACGCCCGCCTGCAACACCTCGTAGACTCTGCCACCGACCGCCTCGTCGGAGGTGGTGCCGCAGTTGAAGGCCAGCCCGTCGCCCCGCTTGATCCCGCCCGCGAGACCAGCCGCAAGCTCGACCACGATCCGCTCCCGCTCGACGGCGACGACCGTACCCAGTCTCACCCCACGCTTCGCGCTCGACGTGGCAGGCACCAGCCGCTTGTGATCGCAGCCCTCGAGCCAGCCGGGAGAGAAGCCCCGGGAGAAGGAGAGTTCCATTGCCTCGACCTCACGGGGCGTGAACTCGACCGGCCGGCCCGCCACGGCTGCATCGATCGCGCGGCGGTAGTGGCGGGTGATGTTGGCGACATACTCGGGCGTCTTGAGCCGCCCCTCGATCTTGAAGGCGGCCACTCCCGCCGCGAGGAGCTCTGGGGTCAGGGCGTAGGCGGCCAGGTCCTGGGGCGAGAGCAGGTACCGCTGCTCCCCGAGATCGACGTCCTGGCCGTCGCAGACGAGTTCATACGGGAGGCGGCAGGCCTGGGCGCATTGGCCCCGGTTGGCGCTGCGGCCGCCGAGCGACTCGCTCGTCAGACACTGGCCAGAATAGGCCACGCAGAGGGCCCCATGGATGAACACCTCCAGGGGCAGGGGTGTCTCCCGGCGAATCGCCCTGATCTCTTCGAGGGACAATTCCCGGGCCACGACCACCCGCTCCATCCCCAGCTGCTCAGCGAGGCGCATCGTTTCGGCGCTCGTGAGGGTCATCTGAGTGGAGGCGTGGAGCGACAGCCCGGGAGCGATCTCCCGAGCGAGCCGGGCTGCACCCACGTCCTGCACGAGCACCGCATCGACGCCCGCCCCGGCCACCTGCCGCACGACCTCGGCGAAATCCGGCAGTTCGTCATCAAAGACGAGCGTATTGAGCGTGGCGTAGCCCCGCAGGCCATGGCGGTGGAGAAGCCGCATCAGATCCGGAAGGTCGGCGGCCGAGAGGTTCGTCGCGCGGGCCCGGGCATTGAATCCGGTCTGGAGCCCAAAGTAGACGGCATCAGCCCCATTCTCGATCGCGGCCCGCGCGCATTCGAGATCGCCGGCGGGCGCGAGCAATTCGGGAGCAGCGGGGACGGGTTGGGATGGCGAATTCACTGAAAAACCGGGCCGGGAGCTGGATTCGGATTCACAATTGGATCGTGCCGAGCGAGACCACGCGAAACCCGCTCCCGTTCTCGTTCACGGCGGCGGCAATTCCCAGGCCGTTTCAAACACCAGGCCCTCGTCGGTCATCCGCAGCACGGTGCCTCCGACCCCAAACATGCCCTCCATTTCGCGGGCCGTCGGCAGGAGTTCTTGGCCTGCGGTCAGCAGATCGCGATAGACGTCCTCGACATCGTCGGGCTCGAGGCTGACGGCGAGTTCGCGAAGCATCCCGAGCGTGCCCCCAGTGCGGGTCGCATCGGTAACGCCGAACATCCGAGCCGGCGGGAGGGGCACGAGTTCGCGGGCGCGGCGGAGAACGCCACCCTCCCGGAGCGATGCTTGCCCGGAGGGGGGATTGCGAATCGCGGAGAGTGTCTTCTCAAGCGTGCCCTCGCCGACCGCCACGACCAGGTGACCGCGGCCTACGAAGGCAGCAGCCCCGCCGGGCACCCGGAGTCCGCGAAAGCCTTGTTCCTCCTGAAGTTCGCCCCCGGCGAGCGGCGCGAGCCGACCGAGGAGCTTTACGAACGGTGTCTCGTCTGGGATCGCCCAGACCACCGCCAAGGCGTCGGCCGTGACAGGCTCGCCCCCGGCGGCTCCACCGCCGGCTGCACGAGCTTGGGCGAGGGCTGCCGCGATCCGCGGCGGAAACGTCAGCACCCAATGCCGGCTTCCGAGGCCCGTGAGCACCGTGGCCACGTCGGCCCCCAGCCAGGTCTGCGACTGGACGTCGGCCACCGCGAACATGTTCGCCACCTGCTCTGCTTCAGGGGCGGCGAGGAGGAGTTCGCGGATACTCCGAAACGCCGCGCCCAGATCGAGCGAGATCTGCGTAAAGCCTACGGTTTCGCTCGTCACGAACGAAGGAACATCACAGGCATCACACTGCTGATCGAGCATGGCCAGAAGCCCGTGCCGCGGTGCAGGGAGCGTCGCTGCCAGGACAGACCGCCAGCAGCCATCGCCGAAGGCATGCCGCCAGACGATGCCCCCCAGGTCGTCGAGACCGGCCTGGGCGAGCTGGGCGGCCACGGTCTCGTCGTCACCGGCAGCGACGAGGAGTGGCTGCGGCTGCAACACAACCTCCATCAGGGGTGTTCCGGCCGGTGTGGCCGTGGACGCGATCGCGGGCTCTGACAGCACCGCTTGGAGCGAGGGCTCTCCCTCCTGCACGTGCTCTGCGAGAAACGCCTCGAAGATCTCGCGCGACTCCTCCGCCCCGCAGCGAGGCTCGAAGGCATCGGGGTCGTCCTGCCCCTGGGTGAGCGGACTGGCGGCCTGGATCGTCGACCCCACGAGGAGCCTGCCGTCGACGACGGTCAGGTAGGAATGGGTCTGACCCGTCTGCACCGGTTTGGCCGAGCGGAGCTTCTCCCGCATCGACTCGAGCCGAGCGGAGAGTGCGGCCTCGTCCTCTCCCGTTTCCGCTGCCACGTCATCGAGCCCCAGGCCGCGAAGGTCGAGTCCCATCACCGGCTCTGCCACGGAGATCACCTCCCGGCCGGCGAGTGTCAGATCGATCCGTTCGAGCCGCGGGCCCGGGCCGTCGCCGAGTTCCTCGATCCTCCGCTTGGCGGCCTCGAGCATCCGTGCGGCTGGGTCCAGCCCAGGCTCTGCCCAGGCCAGGAGCATCGCCAGAGGCGGCAGTCCCTCACGGCGGCGGACGAGGATCGCAGCTCCGAGGTCATGCCGGCCGGCGCCGGTCAGGTCGGAGAATTGGAGCCCGTACTCTTCGAGTGTCTCCGCGAGATCGGCCGGTACTCCGGAGCCATCGCCCGAAACTCCGGCCGGGCCCGACAGCAACTTCCAGATGCTCTCGAGCCGATCGGTCCGCATCAGGTAGCTGCCCAGCTTGGTCCGCGTCTGAAGCTCCTCAGCAAAGGCCGCAGCGTTCGGAAGTCGAAGCATCAGCACGGTGTCTTCAGGGAGGCACTCCCACGACGGCCGAACTTCGTCAGCCAGCCCAACCCCACCGGCCACGCAGATCACCACGGACACGATCGCATGTCGCCAACTCGGCATCGTCAGTTCCTCCCTGGATTGCCGGTCGCCCGACAAAGGTACACAGGCCGGACTCGTGCCCAATGGCAGCCGGCCCCGATCAGCCGCCCGGCTCGGCCACCGGCCGCTCCATCTCGGGCCGAAAAGGGGGTTCGAGATACGTCGCGCCATTCTGAGGCTGGGAATCGTCGAACAGATACGTGTCACGGTGGACAAGGAAGTCGATCAGATCACAGGCGGGGATGCCAAAGGCAAGGCCGTCGAACGCCGTCGCCCCGGCGCAGGCCACCGCCACGACCTCGCCACGGGCGTTGAAGATCGGCCCGCCGCTGTTGCCCGGATTGATCGCAGCGTCGGTCTGAATGAGCCGCATCTGGTCGATCGTGCGGGTGGTGCTGCTGACAATGCCCTGCGTGACCGTCCGTTCCATGCCCAGGGGGTTCCCGATCGCGAACACCATGTCGCCCACCCGCAGGTCGTCACGATCGTCGATCACGACCGGCTCAGGAAGGCGGCCGGCGGCCTCGTCAGCATCGAGTTGGAGGAGCGCAAGATCCCGCAGCGGCTGGAGCGCGATGATCTTGACCTTGCGAAACTCCACCTTCTCAAACCCCTTCACATCCGCACCGGCACCGGCCACCGCCCGAAACATGGTGGCCCGGAGGCGGGTCTGGTTTTCGACGACGTGGTAGTTGGTGACGACATGCCCCTGCCCGCTGATCAGGAAGCCCGTGCCGAGGCCACCCGGACTTCGAATCATCACCACCGCCTCACCGAACCGCTTCACGAGTTCGGGAACCTCACGGGCCTCGAGCCGGCCGGTGCGGAAGATGTCTGTCTCGGTGGCGGCCCGCACAGCCCCATCCTCTCCGGCCGTCTCGGCTCGCACATCGAGAACCCGCTTGGCCGGGATCCGCAGCACTTCGAAGCCCAGGTCGAGAACCACGCCGTCGTCGGACTGCCGCAGGAGCGGCGCGGTCAGCCTGCCGCCACCCACGAGCGTGACGGTGACCACGTCGGCCGCCGCAGCGACCGCTGGCCAGCCCGCCAAGCATGCCACTGCGGCGGTCGCCATCGCCCAGCAGCGGCGACGACTGTCCCCGACGACACCACATTCGTTCATGGGTGGCTCCTGGCTGTGTCGCGCGAGGTCTCCGCCGGAGGTTCCGACGGATTGCCAGCCCGACTCGCATCGCGGCCGAGGTAGATCACGAGCCTGTCCTGGCTGATCAGCACCAGGTCGCGGAAGCCGTCGCCGTCGGCATCGAGCCCGGCGACGCGACGGGGCTCGGCGACGAGTTCCTTGGAGTCGCCGCCGTCATACGGGTATTTGCGGTCCTCGAATACCTGCCAACTGACGCTGCGTTCGAGCTTGGCCGTCTGGCCGTCGGCCTCGAGGTGCCGGAGGAGCGCGGTGAGCTGGTGCCGGCGGTCATCGCAGAGGAGCACGTCCTCGCCCCCGTCGCCGTCGACGTCGGTGGTGAGAATCCGATGGATCGTCGATTCCCGCACGCCGCTCCGCCGGCCGACCCGACCATCCACGCTCTCCACCAGGTCGAGCTCCCAGGGTTCGCCGGATGCCAGGCGAACGACCCGCTCCTGGTCGACCAGCACGAGTCCGAGCACCGGATCATGCCGGAGGCCCGTGCCAGCCGGCATCTTGATCGTCTCCACCGACCGCATCACACCCGCCTCGTCCGCTGCGAGCCGGTGAAGGAATCCACCTCCGCGTTCGAGCGCCCAAGCCTGCTCCGACTCGTCTTCGGCACCAGCGACCAAGGGCAGGTAAGCGGCGATCTTCTGGCCCTCTCCGAGCATCACCTGATCGACCGGATGGAGGTCGGTGCCGAGCCACTGAAACACCCCGTCGGTCAGCCGGCAGATCCGTTGGCCACGTGCCGCGGCGACCAACCGGTATTCATCGAGGTCGACCTTCGCCAACAAGGCTGGGGACGAGACGACCGGCTTGCCATCGGCAAGCCGCACGAGCTTGGCATTCTTGGCGTAGGCGTCCTGCACGAGCAGCGTGTCGTCGCCGAGCCAGACGACCTTCTCCACCTTGTCGCCCAGACCCTCGAAGCGGGTCTTCCGGGGTTCGGCAGCGTCGGCCGGCCAGACGAACAAATCGACGTCGCCCCCCACCCGCTGCGCCCACCAGACGGTCGAGCCAACGAGATCGAGGGCCAGAATCCGCCGGTCTTTCCCCTCCTGCTCCCAGGGCTGGGGGTAGCCGAGCCGGCCGTTTTCCCAGCGGCAGCGGTGCAGATCGGCCGCGTCTTTCGACCAGACGAGCAACAGCCCGCGGGCGGCCGCGGGGGCGGCGACCGCCTTGATCCCACTGACGGCCGGAAATGTCTCCTCGGCAGACCAGCCGGCCTCGGTGAGCCGATGCATCCGCAGCCGCGGCTGAGCGTTGTCGACCGCCACGATCGCCGGCTGATCATCGACGAGCATTCCGCACCAGCCCAGCCCGGCTGGCACGGCCAGCGGGAGGGCATCCTGGCGGCCCACGGCCGAGGCAGCTCCCCGCACGAGCCGGTACTGCCGCAACACGCCCTTGTCGCTGCCTCCGAGCAGCAAGAGATCCGCGGGCCCGCCCGGGCCCGCGGCTGTCGCGAACCCGTCGATCGGCTGTTCGTGGAGCGTCTGGGGCGGCAGCAGACTGCCGTCGGCGTCGCAGGGATGCCACCGTACCACCTGCCGTGCCACGCTCGACCATTCCACAAGGTCCTTGTCACCGTCGCCATCGAGATCGGCGAGCGACCAGTCGACCCGGCCGCGGACCTCGCGGGGCGCGAGCCACACGGCACGGGCATTCCGCTCCAGCGGCAGCCGCTGAATGCCTTCTTCCTCGTTGATCAACAGCTCGTGCCGGCCGCCGGGCAGATCGCGAACGAGCAGGCTGCCGCGGCGGCCGGTGGGCGTACCCGCCAGCAGATTCCACCCGCCCGTCTTCTGCCAGGCGTTGCGGGCGTCGACCGCCATGCCATGCTGCTGTGTGTAGATCGAAACCCGGTTCGACGGACTCGTGAGCACGAGCAGTTCGGGCCGGCCGTCCTCGTCGAGATCGTGGACCACTGCGTCGAGCGGCATCTCGTCGATCGCCACCTCGCCCCGCGACCATTCGGCCGCGAGGGGCAGTTCGTTCGGTCGCTCGGGATCAGCGAGATCGTCTCGCTCCCGGTCGGCTGGCGGCAACCAGCGGTAGAGATCGAGTCGCGCCTGACGGGGGTTGACCACAATCACGTCGTCACGGCCGTCGCCACCAAGATCGGCGATCGCCAGCCGTTCCGCTCGGCCGTCGAGTTCGACCACCCGCATCCCCTGCCAGCCGTCGAAACCGGCTGCGACGGCACAAACCCCGCCGAGCCCGGCGGCGATACAGCCGAGTCGGAGGGAGGATCGCCAGACGGCCGAAGGAGTGGCTGAAGCCATGACGAAAAGGATACCTGGCCCGAAGGGCGGCCGCCATGAGCGGCGGCCGCCGCAGGCTCCCGGCTACTCGAGTTCCGGAAGAATCTCTTCTTCGCAAGCCGCTTCCCTCAATTTCTCGAGGGCTTTGGCCTCGATCTGCCGAACCCGTTCCTTGGTGACCCCGAGGGCCGAGCCGACCTCCTTGAGCGTCTGGGGCTCGTGCTCGTGGTCGAGTCCGTAGCGGCGGATGATGATGGTCTGCTCGCGGGAGTCCAGCCGGTCGAGGAACCGGCCGACCTGCTGCAGCCGATCATTGGCGGCCAGCCGCTGTTGGTATTCATCTTCTCGACGATCCACTGCCGCCTGAAGCAACTCCATATCGGCAGCCCGAAACCGATCCCGCCGCTTGTGCTCGTCGGGAATTGTCCGGGCGTAGTTCTTCATGATCGCCCATGAGGCGTAGGTGCTGAACTTGTTGCCCCGGGCATAGTCGAACTTCTCGACGGCCCGGATCAGCGACATGTTGCCGTCGCTGACCAGGTCGAAGAACCCGTCGCCGGGAGAGACCCGCCGCTTGGCGATCGAGACCACGAGCCGAAGGTTCGCCCGGACGATCCGATTCTTGATCGTCACGATCTCCTCGTAGAGCTTGTCGATCTGATCCATCAGCCGCGCGCTCGGCTTCTCCGGATCGAGTTGCTCCCGCAGTTTGGAGGCACGGTACTTGAGGTAGTTGAACTTGCGGAACAGCCAGACCTCCTGCTCCCGAGTGAGCAGCGGCACTTCGTACAGGCTCGCCAAATAGGCTGGCAGGCCACTCGGCCGCCGGACCCGCTTCGTCGGCTCGTCCTGTCCGGGATAGGGCTGGTTCACAACCTTCTCGGCACTCTTCCGCGCGAAGAGGGCGTTGGGCATGAAGTCGAGCGGGAGTTCCTTCACGTGCTCCGCCCGCTGGGCCAGGATCACGCGATAGATACTCGCCTTTGACCGGTGATACCGCTGGGCGATCGACTCGACCGACTCCCCTCCCAGGTGAAGCTGGTAGATCCGATCGCAACTCTCCGGACGCAACCGGCCGTCTGCGGCTGCGAAGACCGCCTGATCGGGATGCTCCTGGTCGTGCCGCTTGACGGTGTAGCGGATCGTCTCCACGCTGCGATCGAGCCGCTTCGCGATCCGACGATGGACGTCGGCGGGACACGCCCCGGCGAGCGAGAGCCGGCGAGCCCAGGCAATGATCTTGTCGTGCTCCTCGGACGAAAGCTGGCTGAATCGGCTGCCACGCTCAACGCGGAGCGGATTACTCCGGACAAACCGCTCGACGGCACTGGCGAGGAACCCAACCCGCCGCCGTCCGTCGACGACATACCTCTGGGCAACGAGCCCGTGGTCTCGCCACCGGGAGATCGTCTTCGTGGAAACGTTGAACCGCTGGGCGAGATCCTCGATGGAGAGCACCTCCTCGCCCGACGTCACGGTTTGCGAGTCGGCATCGGCCCGGCAGTCGCTGGATGCGTGAAGTTCGGTGCCGGGGTTCTCGAGCCCATCGAGGTACAGGCGCACGAAATCATCCGCTGCAATATGGGAACGCATGGTCCACCTCCAAGCCGGCTGGTCCATGCCGGCGGTATTCGAGGTCCTGACGAACGAATGCCCCTGACGCATCCGTCCGCCCAAATCCTCGGGCCAATCGCAATCAAGCGTCGCACGCGTCGGGGATCTTCCTGACCCCTCCGTTCCGGTGCCGTGGACGCCATAGTTATACGACCGGGGACCTGAAAAGGTTCGCGTTCAAACCGGCCGGCTCCAATTTTTTTGGTCCGGGCGGTGCATTCGGACCGAAAAACACCTCTGAACATGCGGCACCGACTCGGCACGGGCACCTTGAGAAGCCGCCCCGGGTAATTCCCCACCGTGCGGGAAAGCACCCAGAAGCAGCCCAAAGCCCCCATATTCCTTCAGTTCTCATAACGGACACTTGGTATATGACCCCTGATAATGCCCCTGTGGCGAGGAAGAAACCGGCGGAACGCCTCTGTGCCGCGTGCCTCCTTGTCGCCGCGTCCTGGACGTTTGCCGGCGTGCCGACTCGCTCTGTCGTGGCGACCGAGCCTGCCACCGCGGCGGTGGAGCGACTGGTCGAAGTCAGCCTGGCGGTCCGCGGCAGCCTGTTTGCGGAGGCCAGTCCCGAGCGATCGCCCGTGAGCCAGCCGATTGAACTCGATGCCCGGTTTCGCTTCACCGAGCCGGCGGCGGCGGAGCCGACCGACCCGGCGGGTGGCGGCGAGGGCGATCAAAGGGCTCCGCTCTGCCGTCGGTATCACGCGGCGATGGCAGAATTCGCCACGGACGGACGACGCAGCCAGACCACACTCGCCGCCGACGCCGCCGACCTGCTGGTCTCGGTTCGCGGCACGACGCCCATCCCGTACCTGGCCGATGGCTTCCTCTCCCGTGAGGAGGCGGATCTCTTGGACGTTCCGTTCGACGCCGCGCTCGTCGACCAGATGCGACCGACCGCGGCCGTGCGGGTAGCGGAAACCTGGCGGGTGGCGGCCGACCTCTCGGCAGGCCTGCTCGCCATCGACACCATAGAATCCGGTGGCATCGACGCCCGGCTGGTCGCCGTCAGGGACGGGGTGGCCGAGGTCGCCCTTGAAGGCACCGTCACGGGCGCGATCGACGGGGCGGCCACGCGGATCGAAATCACCGGCAGCTATCGCTGTTCTGCCACTCCTGACGCCGACCGCTGGCTGCTCCGAGCGCCGATCGAAGACCTTTCCGTCGACGTGGCGGAACGCCGCGAGGCGGGCTGGGTAGCCCCCGGGCTCGACGTCACTGCCACTCTCACACTGAGAAGAGCTCCGACCGAGAGAACCCGAGGCGAGGCGATCGAGTCCGCCGACCAGCTCGCGCCACCCGTTGCCGACCGTCCCAGCGGTCCAGGCCGCCCCGGAATCGTCTGGGAACGCCACCGTCAAGGCAGATATTCGCTCGTTCTCGACGAGCGCTGGCGGGTGGTCGAAGACAGCTCGGAAGGACTCGTGATGAGGCTGCTCGACCGCGGGGCGCTCATTGCCCAGTGCTCTATCCTCCCGTTGCCCCGCACGGCCGCCGAAAAGCCGCCGGAATTAGAGACCGTCCGCCGCGATGTGGAACGCTCCCTCGGAGATCAGTTCGGCCAGATTGCGTCCGCGGAATCCACGACCCGGGGTGACGGCACCCGCGTGGTACGGGTCGTGGCGGAGGGCACAGCGGAAGATCGACCCTTTCGCTGGATCCATCAGGTTCTGACCGACCCGGCCGGGTATCGGGCCGCCGTCACGTGCATGCACGAACCGGCGATGGCCGACCGATTCGGCATCGCCGACCGGGAACTCGTCGCCGGCCTGGTTCTCATGGCCGATCGGCCGGACGAACCACTCCGCGAGGCCAGAAATCGCAGCTCGTCTCCGGAGGTTCCCCGCGATTGAGGAAACCGCCGACTTTCCCGGATCGCTCCTTGACGCTGACCTTTTGAGTCGCGACACTCTGGGATTCGTGAGTCGGAGCGAGCGACCTGCTTTCAGGTGGGCTGCTTCCCCCGGCTCTGCACAATCCGAGGAGATCCGCCGAACCGAGGTGCGAAGACCGCGACTTCCCCCGGCCGGTGGGTACCCGTTCCCGGGCCGGAGCCGCGAGCCATCGAGAAGCAGCATCGCATCAACGAGCAGATCCGGATCAGCCCGATCCGCGTGATCGGTGCCGATGGTGGGCAGTTGGGAATCATCCCGACCGACGAGGCGATGGGAATCGCCCGCGAGTCGGGGCTCGATCTCGTCGAGGTCGCCCCCAACGAAAAACCGCCCGTCTGCCGGATCATGGACTTCGGCAAGTTCAAGTACCAGCAAAAGAAGAAACACCACAAGACCCACGTTCACCACACCAAGATCAAGGAAATCCGGCTCCGGCCCAAGACGGGCGATCACGACATCGAATTCAAGGTCCACCAGGCTCGGAACTTCCTCCTCCACAAGGACAAGGTGGTCGTTTCCGTCGTGTTCCGCGGACGCGAAATGGCCCACATTGAGGAAGGCCAACGCGTAATGCAGTCGATCGTGACCCAACTCGAGGACATCGCCAAAGTCGAAGCCAATCCGCAGCAAATGGGCCGGCGACTGACTTGCACACTCGCCCCTCGATAACCTGACGAACGAATTCCCGCACACCCACCAAAAACAACAGCGACGCCATCCAGAGGAGTGTTTCTCATGCCCAAGCAAAAGACCCACAAGGGAACCAAGAAGCGATTCCGCCTGACCGCCACCGGGAAGGTGAAGCACCGCCGCGCCGGCACGAGCCACCTTCAGGTCCGTCTGACGAGCAAGCGGAAGCGCGACCTGCGAGGCACCGGCGTATTGGCCACCGCTGACACCGCTCGCATCGCCGCGGCCCTCGGCAAGTACAGTTACTGATTTCAGCGCTCGGCGGGCCATGCCTGGCCCCGCCAAGTTAGCCGGGCCTCCGCCCCGCCGGCCGCCTTCCGGCCGGCCGATTTCGTGCGTCCTGCCCGGGGTGGCGGCGCTGTCTGCGAGGATCGCTGGCGAGGCGGGGCGACTCGGATGGTACGCGGCGCGAGGCTCTGCACGCCTGCGGCCACGGGCCGTGCAGCCCTACGCCCTCTTTCTGCACTTCAAGCCGGGTTGCCAGGTCGGGGTTGCCCGTGCCCCGAGAGCCGGCCTAGGAAACCAGCGGAGCCGTGAAT
>CAMDDJ010000053.1 GCA_945891385.1 Candidatus Kuenenia stuttgartensis
AAGGCACCGGGCGGTCGGTTTGGACCCGCGACCTGCGGCCCGGAGCGTCTTGACGGTGCGGGCTCGGCGGCCTTCCAACGCTGCAACCGCCGCGAGCAGCGGGGCCGTAAAGGGCAGGGGCATCAGGCCTGCGCCCTCGATCTGGCGGCCGTGCCGGCCCAGCAGGCGAATCGATGTGGTCGCAGCCTCTCGCCACCGCCGTTCAGTCGGCCCGCCCCAGATCGCGGCTCCGGTCGCCTCGGCTAACTGGCGACAGGTCGTCCAGCGAACGACTCGCCGCACCATGTCTCCACCGCTTGCGACGTTCACGACTCCGCCTGGTGAGACGAGCCGATCGATCTCGGCGGTGAGCGCGTCGGTGGCGGTTGCCTCCAGGCAGCGACAGGCTTCGATGTCGGCGAACAGCCGAGCGAGGGTGAGCAAGAACCGGGCAGAACCGGTGTCGCCCCGCGCGAGGAACTCCTGGGCAGCGCGGGCTTCCTGCACGAGCCGTTCCAAGAGACCCCCAGCCGAGCCGCCGGCGCGACGGGCCCGGGCCATCCATCCCAGAGCCCAGGCCGCTCCCTCCGCGGCGAGCCAACGATCCCCTGGACATCCCGATCCGACGTCGTCGAGGCAGTCGGAGATGGCCGCTTCCACGAACCGGGCCCGGTGGGGATTGCCCGCGCCCTCTTTCACCTGGCCGGCCAGCCGCATCAGCCGGTCGCGACAGGCGGGCGTCTCGGTCCACTCGGCGATCATGGTGATCCGCCGCGCGGATTGGGTGCGGCGCACCCGCGGAGGCGTGGGGGTGTCCGACGGAGCGTTTGCACCGGCAGGATCCCGCAACCACGCTGCTGCAGGTTGGGAGGCCGCTTCGCACTCCTCAGTCCGGCTGGCCGGAGGCCGCCGCTTCCCGTTGCTGCTGATGCGGGACGAATCCTGGGGGCCGCGGGTCTCGGTAGGCATGCTGGAGTGGCGGGTCGTGTGGAAGGAAGGGGCCGAGCCCGTGGTGCGAGTCCGCCGGGCGGAGGTGGCGCGGGAACCCCCGCCGCGGTATCGTACCGGAGGCACGGTGCAGCATCCATGAACCGCGGCCCGCAGCCGTGCCCGTCCAGCCGACGTCGTCTTCCGAGAGGATCACGAGCCATGCCAATCCCCGCCGCTCCCCGCCGGTGGCTTCCGCTCGCTGGGGCCGCTTTGACCGTTGCCGCCGGGGTGATCGCCCTGCCGCCGGTCTCGCGGGCGGAACCCTCGGTCGCCGTCGAGCCCGGACCGCCAGCGGATGCCCACCCTGACCTCCGCCGGCTCTCGCCCGACCATGCGATCTGGATCGATCCCGCCCGCCGGCAGGTCCTCGTCGGGGGCGTGGTCGCCCTCGCGGAAGGGCCGATCGAGGTCTTTGCCTGCCCGGAGCGGACCAAGGAGCACGAGGCGGTGGTGGCGACCCGCTGCCCCGCGCGGCTCCTGCATGCCGGTCTCCTTGCGATCGGCCTGGAGCCGGGGAATCCCGTCTCGTTTCACCCCGAGTACGCAGCGGCCCGAGGACCAGCCGTGGCGATTCGCGTCCGCTGGCTCGACGCGGCGGGCAGAGCCCAAGAGTCCACCGCCCAGGAATGGGTTCGCAACACGAAGACGGGCCGTCAGCTCGAGGCGGAGTGGGTGTTTGCCGGGAGCGGCTTCTGGCGCGACCCTGCCGATGGCGGTGAGCACTACCAGGCCGACGGCGGCGACATGATCTGCGTCTCGAACTTTCCCACGGCGTTGCTCGACCTGCCGCTCGAAAGCAGCGAGTCCAACGAGGCGTTGCTGTTCGAAGTCTTTGCCGGCCGGGTGCCGGCCCGCGGTACGGACGTGGAACTCGTGCTTTCCGCCGCCGAGTGACGCAGCCCCGCGTGCGGCCCCTCAGACATGGCAGTGGGCCAGGATCTCGGCCGGGGTCGAGATGGAGCCGGCGTAGAAGGGCCCGAACTCGGCGTAGCGGGCGCTCGCCTCGTCGAATCGCATCGTGTAGACGATCTCCTTGAGAAATTCGGGCCGCCGGGCCCAGAGGGTCACGCCCCACTCCCAGTCGTCGAGGCCCACCGACACCGTGATCAGTTGGCTGACGCGGCCACCAAACGACATGCCCGTGCGGCCGTGTTCGGCCATCAGCCGGCTTCGCTCGGCGAACGGGAGCGTGAACCAGTTCTCCCCCACCTCCCGCTTCTTGTTCATCGGATAGAAGCAGGCATTGGGCCAGGCAGGGAAATCGGGCTCGAGCCGCGCCTTTCGCATCATGTCTTCCCGAGCCGCGTAGCCCTGAACCTTCGCCTTCCAGGCGGGGCTGTCCGCCGTCTCACCCTCCACGATCAGCCGTTGGCCGTATTGCTCGACGGTCGGCACGTATTCGCTCACCTCGGTGAGGCCCACGAACGAGTACGTGGGCACGATCGCCGCGCCGAGCGGACTCGCAAGCAGCCGCTGGTGGACGGCGTCCACCGCGAGCGGCGAGGGGTCGAGCACCATCAGTCCGAAGTCGGCCTTGTGGCCGGACACGATCCAGGTCTGAAGCCTGGTGGGCGCGTCCGGCCCGGTCGGATCGAGGGCGGCGGCGAAGGCCTCACGGCCGGCCGCCCGCACCACCTGCGACAGTGAGGCGAGCACCGCCCGATCGAACCGGTAGAAGGAGTGGGTCACATGCCAGCCCGTCGTCGGCTCGATGGAGGTCTCGACCGTGTCGTGCGGGGAAGGGTGATGACCGTGAGCGGGCGCGGGCCGTGACATGAGAATACTCGTGACGGGAGACGGGGCGGGCGGGGCGTGGGAGCGGCGGCGACTCGCGGTCGCGGGGCGGCGAGCCGCCCCATGTCCACGGCATCCGGTTTCGCGGTAGGATAGCGGCTCGCATCCAACCGGGCCATGAGGGGCAGCTCACCATGGGACAGGCAATCGTCGATCCAGCTGAACTCCGCCGCTTCGCGGGCAGCCTGCGGACGTTCAGCGAAGAAGTCCTCGCCCACATGCAGATGGTGCAGCGGCAACTGGCCGCACTCGGCGCCACCTGGCGGGATCAGGAGCAGCAGAAGTTCGCCGAGGAGTTCGAGGCCCAGCTCACGACCTTTAAACGATTTGCCGAGTCAACGGGCGAGTACGTGCCGTACCTGATTCGCAAGGCGGAGCGGGTCGAGGAGTATCTGCAGCAGCGGTAAGCGACCACGCCCCGAGGACATCGAGGCGTGCCACCCAGGGGCGGCCCGGAGGAGAGCGATTCATGGCCGATCAGGCCGACGTCAAATCGATCGACACGCTAGCGTTCGTGCGGACGGCATTCGCTTCGTTCGCCCACGAAACGGGCCAGGCTCTGGCCGAGATCGAAATTCAGGGGCAGCGGGCCGTCGACTGGATCTGCGTCGACCAGGCGGCCTATTGGAAGACCGAAATCCGCAAGGCTAACGAGGTCGTCAACAAGGCGATCAAGGACCTGGAGCATTGTCGGACATTCAAGAAGGTTGGCGACACGACGCCGTCATGCATCGAAGAAAAGAAGGCGCTGGAGAAGGCCCGCCAGAAGCTCGCCCGGGCCGAGGCCAAGGCGGAGGCCGTGCGGCGCTGGACGCCGATCGTGCAGCAACAGTTTCGCGAGACCGGCGTGCGGCTGGTGCGGTTTCGGGATGTGATCGACGTCGATTGCCCGCGGGCGATGTCCCAACTCGAGAAGATGCTTCGGGCGCTGGACGCCTACCGGCAGCTCTCGTCTCCGACCGGCGGTGCTGAGGGATCCGTCGGCTCGACCGCATCGAGCGTCACCCGGCAGCTGGAGGAGCCACCACCCGCTGCCGCCGGGCCGGCCAGGGCTGACTCAGAAGAGGCTGCGTCATGAGAGTGTGTGACCTTTCGAGCGGCGCATCGAAGCTCGCCAACGCCCTCAAACAGATGAATCTCAAGTGGGACGCCGCCACCGAGACCTGGAACGACGCGCGGGCAAAGGCGTTCCACAAGGAGAACGTGGAGCCGCTTCTTCCGAGCGTCAAGGAGACGCTCGACGCCTTAGGTCGGCTCGCCGAGGTGCTCGACCGCGCTGCCCGCGACGTGAGCGACAGCGACGGGGCATGAGCCCGGCGGTCCGATTCCTCCCCGTTGCCCAGCCCCATTCCCCGAGGTTCGAGCGTGAGTGCGACCGCCCCCGAGACTGCCGCGTCCGAGACTGCCGCATCGCCAGCGGCCCGCGCCGAGCCCCGCACGGCGTATCGCCCCGATGTGCTGCGGCAGCAGATGGCGATCCTCCGGCGCGAGTCAGCCGCCAGAGCCAAGGCCGAGGCGGACATCGCCGCGGCCTACGAGGCCGCGACGGCGGCCGCCCGCGAGACGGCTGAGCGGTCGCTGGCCGCCACCCGGCAGAAGCATGCCGCCGAGATCGAGGCTACGCGGAGGAAGCACGCCGAGGTGGAGCGGCAGGCGGAGGAGTATCGGGCCGCCGAGCAGAAGAAGCTCGACGATGTCCGCCAGGCGAGGACCAAGGCGATCAAGGGGGAGTGTGCCCAACGGGTCGACGACCTCAACGAGACCGAGACCTTCGAGCAGATTCGGTTCAAGGAGGTCGTGAAGTCGAAGGCGCCGGAGCCGCAGCAGGCGGCCGTCGCGCTCGACCAGAAGCTCTCAGCCGCGCTGGCCCAGCTCCGGGAGGCGGCAGGCGCCGCGACCAAACTCCTTGCCTCGTGGGGCGTGAAGGGGGCCGACGGCGGGGGGGCGACCACCAACACCGAACCGAAAGGCCCGGTCGAATCGATCCTCGCGGCCCGCGATGCGGTGGTGGCAATCCATCAGGCGATCAAAAGTGACGAGGCCGCGAAGGCGGCCCTTTCGGGCGGAATTCGCGGGCTGTTGAGCGGCAACAAGGCCGAGAAGCGGACGGAACTCGCCGCGCGACTCACCGAGTTGGAAGGCCACCTCGCGCGAGCCAACAGCCTCGAACCGACGGCGCGACAGTGGATCACCGCGAAGAAGGAAGAGCACAGCCGTCGGCTCGAGACGCAGTTTCGCGAGGAGGACGCCGCCCGGAAGGCGGCCCTGAGGCAGGCGCTCGCCTCTGCCGAGGCGGCCCGCGACACCGCTTTGGTCGACCTGGAGGCGAAGGTAGCGGAAGGCTCGGCCAAACTCGCCGCCAAGGTGGCCGAGCATCTGCGGGGAGCCGAGGAGAAGTATCCGGCTCGCGTGGCCGCGCTCGAGGCCGCCCTCGCGGCTGACGTGGAGCGGCTCGAGCGGGAGCGGGCCGAGCAGCTCGCTGCTGCGGATCGGACGCGGGACGATGCCGTGGCTGCGATGACCGCCACCTGGCGGCAGGCCCGGGAGGAGACGGCCGCGGTGTATGCCGAGGCGGCTCGGCTCGATGCCGAATCGTTCAGGCCCTGGGCAGCCCTCGCCGATCCCACGGTTCCGCTGCCGGCCGATGCCCCGCCGGGGCTGCGGTTCGGCGATCTGGCCCTGTCGCTCGAGCGGGTGCCCGGGGGCGTGTCGAACGTCGCAGAGCTCAACTCCTTTGGGCCGATCGCCTGGTCGCAGCCGGCCACCGTCGCCTGGCCGGTCGACGCCTCGCTCGTGATCAAGACGTCGGCCGGCGAGAAGGAGACGGCCTCTGCCCTGATCCAAGCCCTGATGCTCCGAATTGCCACCGGGATCCCGGCGGGCCAGAGCCGGTTCACGATCATCGACCCGCTCGGCCTGGGAAAGCAGTTCGCCGGCTTCATGCACCTTGCCGACCACGACGAACTGCTTGTCACCAGCCGGATCTGGACGGAGCCGCAACTGATCGAGCAGAAACTCGCCGACATCACCGAGCAGATGGAGGTGGTGATCCAGAAGTATCTGCGGAACGAATATGAGTCGATCGGTGCCTACAACGCTGACGCCGAAGTGCCCGAGCCCTACCGGTTCGTGGCGGTGGCCAACTTCCCGGCCAACTTCAACGAGACGAGTGCCCGGCGGCTGGCCAGCATTGCCGCGTCCGGGCCGCGGTGCGGGGTGTATGTGATCGTGTCGATCGACCCCTCGCTCCAGATGCCTTCGGGCTTCAGCCGGGCCGAACTCGAGCAGCACGCCACGGTGCTCGAGCTCAAGAACGGCACCTTCACCTGGTCTGACCCGGAGTTTTCCAAGTGGCCGCTCATGGTGGAGCAGGCTCCGCCCGACGATCTCTTCACCACGATCATCCAGCGAGTGGGGTCGGCGGCCAAGGCAGCCAAGCGAGTCGTGGTGCCGTTCGACCGCGTCGCCCCCAAGGAGGAGGACTGGTGGCATGGCAGCACGGCCAACGAGGTCATCGCCCCGCTCGGTCCCGCCGGCGCCAAGAAGCTGCAGTATCTCAAGCTCGGCAAGGGCACCAGCCAACACCTGCTGATCGCCGGCAAGACGGGCTCCGGCAAATCGACCCTGATGCACGCGATGATCACGAGCCTCGCGCTGCAATACAGCCCCAACGAAATCCAGTTCTATCTCATCGACTTCAAGAAGGGGGTCGAGTTCAAGCTCTACGACCACTACGCGCTGCCCCATGCGCGGGTGATCGCGATCGAGAGCGAGCGGGAGTTCGGCCTGTCGGTGATGGAACAGCTCGATCGCGAGCTCAAGCGGCGGGGCGACCTGTTCAGGGAGTTGTCGGTTCAGAACGTGGCCGGCTTCCGCCAGACGGGCCATTCCGATCCGATGCCCCGGATCCTCCTGCTGATCGACGAGTTTCAAGAGATCTTCGTCGAGGACGACAAGATCGCGCAGGACGCCTCGCTGATCCTCGACCGGCTCGTGCGGCAGGGCCGAGCCTTCGGCATCCACGTGCTGCTCGGGTCGCAGACGTTGGGCGGCTCCTACAGCCTCCCGCGGGCCACGATGGGGCAGATGGCCGTGCGGATCGCGCTGCAGTGCAACGAGGCCGACTCGAGCCTGATCCTCAGCGACGACAACACGGCCGCGCGGCTGCTGACCCGGCCGGGTGAGGCGATCTACAACGACGCCAACGGCATGGTGGAGGGCAACAATCCCTTCCAGGTCGTCTTTCTCACCGACGAGCAGCGGGAGCAGTATCTCGGCGACCTGCGGAAGCTGGCCGACCGGCGGACCGACATTCCCCACCTCCAGCGGATCGTGTTCGACGGCAACCAGGCGGCCGACCCAGCCCTCAATCCGCTGCTGACGGAGATGCTGGCCTCGGGCACGGCGGGGGGCCGCGACCTGGTCGCGCCCCTGGCCTGGCTGGGCGACGCCATCGCGATCAAGGATCCGACGGCGGCGATCTTCCGCCGGCAGGCGGGTGCGAATCTGTTGATCGTGGGGCAGCGGGAAGACCTGGGCACGAGCCTGTTGGCCCTGTCGATCGTGAGCCTCGCGGCCGAGCACGATCCCCATCCGGGCGGCGGGCTGGGCAAGGCCGCCCGGTTCGTGGTACTCGAGCCGGCGATCGCCGAGGAGAAGCCCGACCTGATGCTCGCGAATCTGGCCATGCACCTCCCGCACGAGATGGAACTCGCAGGCCGGCTGGGAGTGACCGAGGCCATGGCGGCCCTCGCCGCCGAGGTCAAGCGGCGGCTCGACGAGCAGGTGCTCGACGGCGAGTCTGTGTACCTCGTGATCCGCGACCTGGGTCGGTTTCGCGAGTTGCGGAAGTCGGAGGGTGATTTCGGCTTCGGAGGCTTCGGCGGCGAGGAGAAGAAGGCCTCTCCGGCCGACAACCTCCTGAGCGTGCTCCGTGATGGGCCGACGGTTGGCATCCACGTGATCTGCTGGTGCGACTCGCTGATGAACCTCCAGCGGACCTTCGACCGAAGCGCGATCAAGGAATTTGAGTTGCGGGTGCTCTTCCAGATGAGCAGCAACGATTCGAGCACGCTGATCGATAGCCCTGCGGCCGGCAAACTCGGGCCACAGCGCGGGCTATTCGTGCACGAGGAGACGGGCACGGTGGAGAAGTTCCGCCCCTACTCGTTTCCCTCGCCCGAGTGGCTCACCACGATCGCAGCCCAGATGCGGGCTCGGCCTCAGGGCACCCCGGTGGATCGTCCCCGGCCCGCGGCTGCCGCGTCTGCTCCGCCGACCGACGAGAAGAAGAGCGGCTTCTCCTTCGGCGGGGGTGGCGACTTCAATTTCACGAAACTCCTCGACGACGGCCTCGACGAGCCACCCGCCGCGGGCGGCTAGAGCACATCTCGGATGCTGCAGCGACACCCTGGCGCACTCAAGAGGCTCGGGGGTCGGCGAACGCTCGAGGAGCATAGGGGCGTATCCTCGCCCGCGACGAGACTTTTGCCGACCCCGAGCCGGTGCGGCAGAGCTGTCTCGGGGGTCGGCGAATGCTTGAGGAGCATAGGGGCGTATCGTCGCCCGCGACGCGACTTTTGCCGACCCCGAGCCGGTGCGGCAGAGCTGTCTCGGGGGGCGGCGAATGCTCGAGGAGCATAGGGGCGTATCCTCGCCCGCGACGCGACTTTTGCCTCCCCCGAGGCAGTGAAGTACGCCTGACGGGCCGCGGGCGACGACCCGGAGGAGTCAGCGGGGGCGGCGGCCAATCTCGACGGTGAGCATCATCGGTGTGCCTTCGCGTATGACTTCGATCGGCAATTCGGCACCGACCTCGGCTCGAGTGAGCATCAGCACAAGTTCGGCCGGCGACGAGATCGGCTGGTCGTCGAACCGCACGATCACGTCACGGGGCTTGATCCCGGCCAGGTCGCCAGGAGCGCCGGGTTCGGTTGCCATCACGAGCACGCCCTGCGAGCCATCGACTGTGCCGCGGAGGGCCAACCCCAGGTAGCCCCGCTCCACGTGGCCAAGCCGAAGGATGGCCTCCGCCACCTCCCGCGCGGTGTTGCTCGGGATGGCGAAGCCGATCCCGCGGGCGTCACCGCCCGCGATCGCCGTGGTGATCCCGATGATTCGCCCATTGACGTCGATCAGTGGACCGCCCGAGTTTCCCGGGTTGATCGCGGCGTCGGTCTGGAGAAACTCCTGGAAGGGATCGTTCACGACGCCGCGACGGCCAACTCCGCTCAGGATGCCGTAGGTGAGCGTTCGATCGAGGCCGAAGGGGTTGCCGATCGCCCACACCATTTCGCCGACTTCGACCGCGTCGCTGTCGCCCCAGGCCGCGGCCGGCAGGTTCTCGGCGTCGATCGCGAGCACCGCCAGGTCGGTTCCGGCATCGGCGCCGACGAGTCGGGCCGTAAAGCGACGGCCATCGGCGAGGGTGACGGTGATCCGGTCGGCACGGGCCACGACATGGTAGTTCGTGAGGATCACCCCGTTCGACTCGATGATCACTCCCGAGCCGATCGACTCGTCGTTGATACCGGCTGGTGGAAGACCGTGGAGGGCCGCGATCTCGTCCGCGACACTCCGGAGCCGGCGATCGGCCGTCACGTTGACGACGGCCGGGCCGATCAGGCGGGCGAGCGTGGTGAAGAGTTTGGCGACCGGCGCCAGCCTCGCACCGGCTGCGGCGTCGGCTATCGCGGCCAATTCCGCCCGCGTTCGGGCATACTGGATGCGGCCCATGAACGAGGGCCACGCAATCAGGCCGACGAGCACGACGAAGCCGATGAAGAGAAAGGTCGTCCGCCAGCGGGCCGCGGCGGCCGACGCGGTCTGGTCGAAAAACGAGGCCTTCATGTGGGAGCTCGTGCCGCGAGGGCGAATGTTCTCACCAGGTCGAGAGCCGCCTTCGCAGCCCGGCTGGCTGCGAGGTCGGGGCCGCCACCGAGCACATGCTCGGCGATTCGGGTGCCCGTCGAGGTCGCGACGCCGAACCTGAGGGCGGTTCTGCCATCCGCCGTCGGGAAGGCAGAGCCGATTCCCAGGCCAACCGAACCGCCAAACGTCGTCCGAGCCTGCTCCGCGAGGGCCATGGCATCGGTCGCTCCGTCATCGGCGGCAACGAGGCCCCCGCGGAAGACGCCGCTCGTGCCCACGGCGATCCGGCGGTGGTTGGCCTGAGCGGCGAGGCTCGTCACCCGCCCGCCGGTGCCGGCTTCTCCGACCGCAAGCGTCTCGCCGGAGGCAGCCAGGGCGGCCAGCGTCGCGTCCTCGAGCTCGTCGTCTTCGACGCCGAAGACAAGCCGCCCGAGGCCGGCGCGAATCACCGCTTCGGTTGCGGCGATCTTCGCGTGGCAGTCGGCTTCGTCTCGACCCCGGGCCGCGATTCGCAGCGTGATCGTGGCCTCGTGTGCTGTGATGCCCACGAGCGGGTCGCGGCCACGGCGAATCAGATCCGGAAGCATCGCCTCGATCGCGCTCTCGCCGGCACCGAAGCACTTGATCCGACGCTGGATGATCGTGGCCTGCTCGGGCAGGAGCCTCGCGAGCGTTGGCGCGACGGTGGTCTCCCACATGAGTTTCATCTCGGACGGCACGCCTGGGAGCGCGAAGATCCGCACCGGGCGGCCGGCGACCTTCAGGTCGAGGTCGATGCCGGGCGCCGTGCCGTAGGGATTGGCGATTTCACGGCTGCCGGCCGGGAACAGGGCTTGGCGGAGATTCGATTCCGGCATCGGCATCCCCCGGCGGGCGAACCGCGATTCGATCACGACGACGGCCTCCGGCGATTGCTCCAGCGGCACGCCAGCCAGCGCGGCAAGCACGTCGCGGGTGAGGTCGTCGGCCGTCGGCCCGAGGCCGCCCGTCGCCACGATGATGTCGGCCCGGCTCGCTGCGATCCGAAACGCGTCCAGCCCCGCCTCGAGCGTATCGGCGGCGGTGACATGAAAGGCGACCGGTATGCCGAGCACTCCCAGTTCGGCGGAGAGCCAACGGCTGTTGGTGTCGAGCCGCTGGCCCGAGACGAGCTCGTCGCCGATGGCGACGACTTCCGCGTGCATGGACATGGATTCCGGTACCGAAGGCTCACCGGAGACTCCGGCGACGCCTCATCTATAGCCTCCCTGGTCGGCCCTGCACAGCCGCAGCCCTGGCGGGCGGCGGCCTCTCCGGTGACAATGGGGCCGATGAAACTCGCACTGCTCGGAACGGACGATCGAATCGATCAAGTGGCTGCGGCCGCCCTCCAGGCGGGCCACGAGGTGGTCGCTGCCGCCGACCTGCCGGGCGGCGGGCCGTGGCGGCCGATCGTCCCCTGGCAGGATCTCCTCGACGCAGCGGTGTGCGACGCCGTGTTGGTCGGCCGCCGGTCGTGGACCGAGGTCCGGGCCGAGGCCGTCCGGGCGCTCGTTCAGGCAGGGCGACCGCTGCTGGTGTCACACCCAGCGGAATTGTCGATGCTCTGGGCCTGGGAGCTCGAAATGATCCGACAAGACGCGGGCGGCCCGCTTGTCCCACTCCTGCCCGAGCGGCTCCATCCCTTCGTCCAGCGACTGCGAACCACGCTCGAGGCGGCGCTCGCCGGCGCCAGCCCGCTGGGGACGGTCGAGTCGCTCGTGTTCGAGCGGCGACGCGCCGAGCGGCATCGCGATCGAGTGCTTACCTGGCTCGCCCGCGATGCCGATCTCGTGCGTGCGATCGTCGGCGAGCCGGCGCGGATCGCCGCGCTCGGGGTCGCCCCCGACGCTGAGCCGACCGCCTGGAACTCGCTGACCGTAGGGCTGACCAGTCCGACGAGCGTGCCGGTCCGCTGGCAGGTGACTGGAGGGGGCGAGGGACGGCTCGAACTCACGCTTCATTGCGAGCTGGGGCGAATCGAATTGATGATTCCCGACGATTGGTCGAGGCCCTGGCGGTGGACCGACTCCGATCGGCCTGCCGAGGAATGTTCGTTCGACCTGGCAGCCGCGATGCTGCCTTCGCTGACCGTGCTGCCGGGGAGGCCGGAGGACACCGCCGCGGAGGCCGTGGCCCCGGCCCGCTGGGCCGATGCAGCCCGCGCGATCGAGGTGGCCGAGGCGGTGCCGCGGAGTCTCGCCAAGGGGCGAGCCGTGGATTTGCATCAGGAGGAATTCAGCGAGCTGGGAACCTTCCGGGGCACGATGGCATCCGCGGGGTGCGGCCTGATCCTGCTGGCGCTTGGCCTGCTGCTGGTCGCCACCTTGGTGGGTGGAATCGCGCACGAATTCGGCTGGGACCAGGGGGGCAGGATTGCCGGGGCCTGGCCGGTCGTGGTGCTCGTCGCGTTGGGTGGGTTCCTGGTCCTGCAGCTGCTGCCGCTGCTGGTGACGGCCGGCCGGCGGCATGAATGATTTTCTCGCGGCCCGCACGGGCCGGTTTTCCGGCCGTTTTCCTGGGAAACTCTGCCGGGGAACCGCCGTCGAAGTGGACGCCTCCTGGGGAACGGCCGATGCCAATCCCCATGGGGACGGGTGAGGCTGCCGCCGAGCGGCCGTCCCCGGCCTGGCCGGGGAGTAGGTGCCAATGCGGGACGTGCGAAGCCTCGTGGCCATTCTGGTCTGCGCGATCGCGCTCCCTTCGGGCGGGCGTGCGTCTGAGGCCCGGCGGTCGGCGATCGTGATCGCGATCGAGAGCCAGCGGGATTCGGTCGTCAATATTCACGGCCAGAAACTCGTGCCGTCGGGCGACGACGCTTCGGGTGAGCTCCGTCGGGTCAACGGGATGGGCACCGGAGTGGTGATCGATCCCCGTGGGTACGTCGTGACGAACTTCCACGTGGTGGATGGCGTCAAGCGGATCGAGGTTACCATGGCCAGCGGTCGCACGGTGGCCGCCACCCTCGTGTCGCACGATCCGCGGACCGACCTGGCCGTCATCAAGCTCGACTCGGACCAAACGCTTCCCGTCGCTCGGATCGGCACGTCGAGCGACCTGATGATCGGCGAGACCGTGCTGGCACTCGGGAACGCGTACGGCTATGAGCACACGGTCACCCGGGGCATTATTTCGGCGCTTCATCGCAATGTCGAAGTCAGCCGTACCCAACGGTATGACGACCTGATCCAGACTGACGCTAGCATCAATCCGGGGAACTCCGGTGGGCCGCTCCTCAACGTCGACGGGGAGGTGATCGGCATCAACGTGGCGGTCCGGGCAGGGGCCCAGGGCATCGGCTTCGCGATTCCGATCGACAAGGTGCTCGACGTCGTGGCGCGGCTGCTCTCCGTGGAGCGGGTCTCCCATACCTGGCACGGACTGGTGGTGCGGGGCGATCGAGATGGCGGGGCCATCGTCGAAGGCGTGCTTCGCCAGAGCCCCGCCGAGGGCGTCGGCATGCGGGCTGGTGATCTCATCACGCAGGTGGGCGACATGCCAGTGGGCTGTCAGCTCGACCTGGAGCGGGCCCTGCTCGGCCACAAGCCGGGCGAGCGGGTGCCGGTCACCGTGATGCGGGCCGGGGCGCAGGAGCGGATCGAGCTGCCGCTGGTCGCCGTCCGAAAGGACTCGTCGAGCCTGAATGACCGGTGCTGGCGAGAATTCGGCGTCCGGCTCGAGCCGGTGCAGGCGGCGGCCGTCCAGAAGCTCCAGGCCCGGTATCGTGGGGGTCTGCTCGTGGAGGAGGTGCGCGAGGATGGGCCGGCCGCGGAGCAGGGAATTCGCAAGGGCGACATCCTCGTCGGTCTCCATGTGTGGGAGACGATCGCTCCCGATAACATCGCCTACATCCTCGAGAGGGCGGAGCAGGAGCACCTCAATCCCATCAAGTTTTACGTGCTCCGGGGCCGGGAAACCCTGTTTGGTCACCTCGTCTCCGATACGATCCGTCGGTGACCGCAGCGGGCTTCGAGCATGGTCGGCTCGGGTGGGCTGCCCCGGATTCGCCACCATGACCTCTGAAGCCGAGTTCGTCGCCGCCCTGCTCGCCAGCATTCCGAGCGATCCCCGGCTGGAGGTGCCGGCCGGAGATGATGCCGCCGTGCTGCGGCCGCCGGCCGGTCGGCGGACGGTGGTCACCGTCGACATGCTCATGGAGGGCGTCGATTTTATCCTCGGCCACGACTGCCCGCCGGAGGCGGTCGGGCGCAAGTCGCTGGCGGTGAACCTCAGTGATCTGGCCGCCATGGCCGCCCGTCCGGAGGCGGCGGTCGTCGCCGTGGCCCTGCCGCGGCAGCATGGCGACACCCTCGGGCACGGCATTCAGCGAGGCATCGCCGCCCTGGCAGCGGAGTTCGGCGTGGCGCTGGCGGGGGGCGATACCAATTCCTGGGACGGCCCGCTCGTGGTGAGCGTGACCGCACTCGGCAGCGTGGCACCCGGTGCCGCCTGGCGGCGCGACGGGGCGAAGGTTGGCGATCTGCTTGTCGTCACGGGTCCGTGTGGCGGAAGCCTGCTCGGCCGGCACCTGGCCGTGCGGCCAAGGTGTCGCGAGGCCGCTGCGATCGCCGCTGCATACCGGGTGCATGCGGCCATCGACGTGAGTGACGGGCTATCGCTGGACACCGCCCGGATGATGGCCTCCAGCGGGCTGGCGGCGGTCCTCGACCTCGCCGCGATTCCGATTCACGCCGATGCGGTGCGGATGGCAACGCTGCCCGGCGACGGCCGCTCCGCCCTCGAGCACGCACTCGGCGACGGCGAGGATTTCGAACTCGTGCTGGCCCTGCCTCCTGACGAGGCACGGCGACTCGTGGTCGAGAGCCCGAGCCTCGCGGACGGCGCGGCATTCACGATCATCGGGGAGGTGGTTGAAGGCGCAGGGCTCTTTGCCGGCACGGCCACCGGTGAGCGCGTGCCGCTCGAAGTCCGAGGGTTCATCCATGCACTCGACACACCCAACGCCTGAGTTCCCGTCGACGGCCGTCGTGCACGTGGCGAGCGAGGCGGATCTCCCGCCGCTCGCGGCCCGGCTCGTGGCGGTGCTGCCGCGGCCAATGCTGGTCACCCTGTCTGGCGATCTCGGGGCCGGCAAGACCACGCTCGTCAAGGCCGTCGCCGCGGCCTGCGGCCTCGACCCGGCCGACGTGATCAGCCCCACCTTCGGCCTGATCCACGACTATGCCCTGCCTGAGCGGCCGGATCTGCCCGCCCGGTTCGTGCATGCCGACCTCTACCGCCTCTCCGGCAGCGACGAGCTTGCCGAGACAGGCTGGGGGGATGCGATCGCGGGCGACACCTGGACGTTTCTGGAGTGGCCCGAGCGGATCGCGGCGGCCTTGCCGTCCGAGCGGATTGACCTGACGATCGAGATTGAGTCAACGACGGCCCGTCGGCTCCGCTTCACCGGCCACGGGCCCGCCGCCGGCGCGGCCGTCCGTATGCTTGAGCCGAGGGCCGGCACGGCCGGCGTCTGCTAACCTTCCTGCCATGCGACTTGCGCCGGACAATTCCGTGCTCTGTGTCATCGACGTCCAGGAGCGGCTCTTGGCCGTGATGCCCGCTGCCGCCCGGGTGGTGGAGCGATGCGTCCGGCTCGCCGAGGCCGCCCGACTGCTGGGCGTTCCCTGCGTGCTCACGGAGCAGTACCCCCGCGGCCTGGGGCCGACGGCCCCAGGCCTGGCTGCGGTGCTGCCGAGCGCGGCGGAGAAGGTGTCCTTCAGCTGTGTCGGCTGCGACGCATTCGACGCCGCGGTTGCGTCGGAGGCGACGGCCGTCATCGTCGCGGGCCTCGAGACGCACATCTGCGTGGCCCAGACCACGCTCGACCTCCTGGCCGCGGGGCGACGGGTTTTTCTCGTCGTGGATGCAATCGCCTCACGGCATGCCATCGATCACGAGACGGCGCTCCGGCGGCTCGAGGCCGCCGGCGCCGTGCCCGTCACGAGTGAGGCCCTCCTCTTCGAATGGTGCCGCACGGCTGCGCATCCGCAGTTTCAGGCCATCCGCCAGCTCGTCCGCTGAATGCCGGGCCACCGGCTTCAGGGGTCCGAAGCCGGGATCGGTGCCCCGGCGCTGGAGTCCGGCGAGTTTGGATCGCCGAGCGTGAGATCGACGAGACTCGTGGTCGGTTCCGGGGCAGTCGCCAGACCGCGAAGCCGGGCCACCTTCATCGCGGCGGTCGGCTCGCCGGGAAGTTCCTGGCCGGGCGCTGAGCCGAACCGGATCACGCGATCACCGGGGCCGACCAGTTCCCAGGGGCGGGGCGGCGTGGCGAGGGCTGCCGGCCGGCATTCCACGAGGCCAAGCGGTCCCCACTCGGGGCCGATGACCGCCGCGATCGCGGCTCCCTCCTCAACCCTCGGATCCCCCCAGGCGAAGCCGGCCGCCCCTCGTGGGCCCGATTCGATGCCCGTCAGTTTGGGATAGCGGGCGGCCGACTCGGCAGTGAAGTCCTCACTCGGCAGCACGATGCCCTCCGCATCGACGGCGAGTAGACCGCCGGGCACGCTGACCATGGCCACCGGCTCCCGGCAGATGATTTCGACGCGGGCCGCGGCGGGGTGGCTGAGAGACACGCTCACGACCTCGCGCACCCAGGGATGGATGGCGAACGCGCGGGCCAGCCGCCTGGCGAGTTCCGGATCGTCGAGCGGCATGCCCCCGTCGAGGCTCGCGTCTCGCAGCGCTTCCCCCTTGAGGTCGCCACGGACCCATTCCGCCCTGCCGATAAGCTCGACGTTCTCCGGCAACACGATGCTCGTTCGATCGGGGGAAACGGGCGACTGGCTCACGAGAATCCAGCCACCCATCACGGCCGCCCCGAGGACGGCCACCGCTCCCAGCCCGGCCGCATGCTCGCGGGCGAACGTGAGCAGCCCAGGCGCGGGCGGCGGCGGAGCGGCCGGCGGCGGTTGCTTGGACTCGCGAAACGGCTTCATGGCACTCCAGGCTCGCTACCACACCTGGATCAGCGGTGTCAGCTCCACGCCCAGGCGTTGCCGAACGCGATCTCGCACCAGTTCCACAAGCCTGCGCACGTCGTCGGCGGAGCAGCCCGGCCCGGCCACCACGTAATTGGCATGGGGCGGGTGAACCGCCGCCTCGCCAGCCCGCAGGTCGCGGCCACCCGCCTGCTCGATCAGGGCCTCGGCGGTGGTACCGAGGGGATCCTTGAACATCATCGCGACGTTCCGCGTGCCACTCGGCTGCCCACCGCGGCCCACGATCCATTGCTTCTGCATCCGCTTGGTGAGGAGTGCAGGATCCTCCTCGTCAAGTTCGAAACAACAGCCGATCACGAGGCCGTCGTCGAGGTTGCTCCATCGCGACTCGAAGGCGAGTTTTGGCCGGCCACGAGTCTCGACCGTGCCGTCGGAGAGCATGACGGTCACCTCCCGCACCCGCTGCCCGATGTCACCCCCGTGTCCCCCGGCGTTGCCGACCACCGCGCCTCCCACCGTGCCGGGAATATCGACGAGCATTTCGAGCCCGGCCAAGCCGGCCTGCACGGCAGCCGAGACGACGTGTACGAGTTTCGCCCCGGCGCCGGCCCTGACGAGCGGCTGCTCGACCGAAATCCCGCAGAATGCCGGAGCGGAGAGCCGGATCACCATGCCTGGAAAGCCGCCCGTCGGTACGAGCACATTCGAGCCGCCCCCGATCACTCGCACCGGGATCGACTGCTGTTGGCAACGGCGGACAACCCGGGCAAGCGCCTCGACATCGACCGGTTCACAGAACCAGGCGGCCTCACCACCGATTGCCAGCCAGGTGTGATGGGCCAGCGGTTCGCCCCGCGACACTGCCACCCCGAGTTCATCGATGGCAGCGGCCTTCGCCTCATCTGCTCCTGTGCCTTCCACACGCTTCGTCATGGGAACCTTTCGCCCTCGTGCCACCCCGAATCCAATGCTGCCGTCCACCCCAGCCGAAACGCCCGGCGGACCGGCTGGAGATCGTTGTCTGGATTGTGGCGGATCACCGTCGGGCTCGTCCACGCCGAATCGCCCAGCCTGGTTCTCAGGCGTCGGCCACGCGTCGACTCAGGCGGCTCGACGCGCCGCCACCGGGGAAGCAGCCACCAGTTGCAACCAGCCGTCCACGAGCATCGCGAGCGGAAAACGACCAGCCGGAGGCCGGGGACCACGCCTCCCAGCCGGCAGGCCGCCGAGCGCGAGGAGGCAGTCGTCGGGGCCGAGCGATTCGAGCAGCCGGTCGATCCGGGCGTAGGCCTCGAGTTCCTCATGACCCGCGTCGTCGTCGAGCACGCTGGCGGGGGCGACCACGCAGGCGTCGCAGTGGCGGGCAACGAGCGGGCCAAAGCGTCCGCCACCGATCCTCGAAACCGTCGTCTCCTCGGCAATGACCGCCAACCGGCCGCGAGTCAGCCTGCGGAGACTCGCGAGGGTGGCAGCCAAGGCGTGGCCGCTGGTAGGGGTGTCGAGAAAGATCGGAGTGTCCTGCCCCCGGTCGAGGCGTTCCGCCCGTCCCGGCACGCAGCCAGCCGCTTCGATTCCGCGAACGCAGGTTGCCAAGGGAATTCGGTACCGGGCACCGACCGCAATGGCCAGGAGGCTGTCCCGCACAAACGGCACGACGGGCGTATCGAGCGAAAGGGGCATCGTCTGGCCGCCCCACGACACGAGCACCGTGCGGCCGGAGAGACTGCCATCGACGGGCGTCGCCGTCACGTCACACCCGTCCGCAAGGCCAGCCTGGATGCACGAGGCGTTGGCCGGCAGGCGACGCTGGAGGAAGGACAGCTGTTCGGACTCCACGCCGCTGACAAGGCAGCCATCCGGCACGAGCGAGGTGACCGCCCGGGCCTTGACGGCATGGTATGCCCGCGTCGTCCCGTGGGCATCGAGATGGGCGACGCCGAGGTTCGTGACGACCACGGTGTCGCAGCAGACGCCTGCCAAGGCGTGCGCGGCCAGCATTCTGCTCGACACCTCGATGACTGCGTGGGTGCAGCCACTGGCCTTGAGTCTGGCCAGCCATGCCGCAAGCTCGTCGGGACGGGTGCAGTCGCCGGGGCAGGGAAGAGGATCGTCGGGTCCCAGGCAGCCGAGATCCGAGAGCACCCCAACCCGCAGACCGGCCTCGGCCAGGACGGCAGCCGTGAGCCAGACGGTCGTGGTCTTCCCGCTCGTGCCCGTAACGGCGATCACCCGCATTCCGATCGAAGGATGTCCCGCGAGTGCCTGGCCGAGTCGGGCAAAGGCCTCGTTGCTGTCGGGCACCACGGCCAAGGGCACACCGTCCGTCGGCACGAGCCGCTCCGCCACCACGCCCGCTGCCCCCCGGCGGATCGCTCGGCTCACCAGCTCGTGTCCATCGCCGGCCGGAGTGTTCCGGGCCACGAACAGGTCGCCTGGCTGGCAGCTGTCAGCATCGTCTCGGACCACCGTGGTCACGATCTCGTCGCAGGCGATGAACTCAACGTGTGGCAATACGTTCGAGAGGGCCACCGGCTGCGGACCGGGCAGGCACTCGGATCCGCGGCGAATCCGGGCATCGCGGGACGAGTTCTTCCGGGACGACGGTTTCCGAGCCATGACGGCCTCCTGCCATTCGGGTCTGCCCCCGGACCGAACCCAGGGGCCCTTCAGCCTGCGGTGGTCGTCCGTGACCATCCGCAGGAGCCGATTCTCAACGGCCGCCGCAGGCGGTCAATCCCAATGCCCGAATGGAGATCAAACGCGCCCCAGTCGGCTTGCCGCGACCGCCCAGGCAGCCTGGCTTGCCGTGCCGCGCTCTTCCACGCTACTGTGACACCCGGCCGATATCCCTCTGCACGCTATGGTCAAACCCGTCGTATCAGCGTTCCAGCCGGTGATATTCGGGAGCAGCGTTCCCTGCCCGCGGCACCAGGTTCTCTGGATCGGTACCAGCGTCGCTGGGGAACTGAGTGTGGCCCGATGGCAGATTGACACGGTCGCCGATGTGACTGAGGTCGATTCGCCGTTGGAGGCGACGCGGAATCCTCCGGCATGCTTCCGAGGCAGGTCTCCGGCTGCCATTCTCCTCGCCTCGGCGACTCCTGCTGCGTGGAGTCGCGGCGATCTTGTCGCCCTGAAGGTTGCCTGGCCACTGGCGCCGGTCGTGTCGGTGGCCGCGGGGCTGGTTGATGGACGTCGCCGCAGCGGCCCTCCGCTTCCAGGCATCGAGGAGGTCGTGTGGCACGACCTGGCCGGCCGGCTGTCATGGTGGCTGGCCGACCGGGCCGCGGGTCGGCCGGGAACACTCGGTCTTCCCGCCACCATCCGCCGCGAAGATCGGTTTCTCAACGGCCTGCGGGCCGTGCGAGGAGACCCGCCGCCCCGCGTGGCGGTGGCGGCCCGTGGGCCAGTCGAACTCGACGCGGTCGCCGACCTGGTTTCAGCCGCCGGTGGAAGTGTGATCGATGGAACCCGGGGTCGACCGGAGCTGACGGTCGCAGCCGATGCGATCCTCTGGGACATCGCCACGCCGCATGACGAGGATGTTCCCTGGCTGGGGATGCTCGCGGCCCAGCGACCCCAGCGCCGGGTCATCGTGTTGGAGTCGTTTCCCCGGGTCGAGCGGGTGAAGTCGATGCTCCGGGCAGGAGCGCGTGGCGTGCTCGGTCGGCCCGGA
>CAMDDJ010000054.1 GCA_945891385.1 Candidatus Kuenenia stuttgartensis
CCACCGTGATCGCGTCGTCGTCAGCGGGATCGGCCCGCACGAGCCCCTCGAACATCGCCTCCTCGCCATGCCGCACGCGGTAGGGTACCGCCCGGCTCGGATCCCAGCCTTCGATCCGGAAGTGGGCGTCCCAGCCGGGAACGAGCACCTCGGCTGTCGCCACCTCCTCCCACCGGCCTGCCCGCTCGAGCTCCAGCTGCACGACACGGGGCTCGTTCGGCTTCAGAGGAAAAAGCTGGGCCGTGAGCTTCAGCACGGCCGGCCCGCCGGCAGGCTTTACGTCGACCGTGTAGAGGGCAAAGGCCACGACCTCATCGCGAGGCACGTCGAGCCGAAACGGCAGCCGCTGGCCCGGCTTCGCGTCTGGATCCGGGAAGGCTCTATGCCTGGCCCACCACTCGCCCACCGCCCAGGAATCGAGCTCGGGGAAGTCGTCGCCGAACGGCCGCGTGGCGTCCGCGGCAGCCGACCAGGCCGCCGCGAGCGCCACGATCCACGCCAGCATGCAGATCAGCCAACGCTGGCCACGAAGAGCCACCGCCGACGGGGAGGCTCGGGGGTCGGCGAACGCTCGCGGAGCAGAGGGGCGTATCCTCGTCCGCGACGCGACTTGTGCCGCCCCCGAGCCGGTCCGGATGCCCGTCAGGGAAAGCGAACGGAGCGTCCCGTCGCGTCCCAGGCCTCGAAGACCATGTGCTCCGGCGAGACGTCTTCCTTGCCGTCGACGTGCAACTGGATGTGGGTCTCGTCCTCGAACTGGGTGATCTCCCGACGCTTCCGGTTGTTGAGCCATGTCGCCACCTCGTCGTGGACCGTGATGTTCACGCGGGTCACCTCGTCCCGCGTGGCGGAGAGTTGAAGCGTCCGCATCACCTCGATCGCCATGCTCTCGGCCGTCTTGACGGTGCCCGTGCCCTGGCAGGTGGGGCAGTCGCGGAAGATGCTCTTGCGAAGCGAAGGCCGAATCCGCTGCCGCGTCATTTCCACCAGACCGAAGGGGCTCGTCCGGAGAATCTTCGTCCGGGCCCGGTCCCGCTTCATCGCCTCGTGGAGCGCCTTCTCGACCCCGCGGCGATACTTCTCCTTCCGCATGTCGATGAAGTCGTTGACGATCACGCCGCCGAGGTCCCGCAGCCGCAGCTGGCGGGCGATCTCCTTGGCTGCGATCAGGTTCATCTGATAGGCGTTTTCCTCGGCGCTCTTCTCGGTGCGGAAGCTGCCCGAATTGACGTCGATCGCCACGAGAGCCTCGGTCTGGTCGATCACGATCGAGCCGCCGCCCTTGAGCGGCACCTTCCGCTGGTGGATCCGGCCGATCTCCTCTTCCAGGCCGTAGCGGTGGAAGAGCGGCTCCTTGCCTTCGTAGAGCTGCAGCCGCTCGACATACTTCGGCATCACCATTTCGAGGAACTCGCGGGCCCGCTCGTAGGCGGCCGGCTCGTCGATCAGGATCCGTCCCACGTCTTCCGTGAACATGTCACGGATCGTGCGGATGATCATGTCGCTTTCCTGGTAGATGTCGATCGGTGCCGAATACTTCCGCATCCGGCGAACGATGCTCTTCCAGAGCCGGAGCAGGTAGGCCATGTCGCGGGCCATCTCCGACTTCGTCCGCTCGGTGCCGGCCGTCCGCACCACGAACCCGACGCCCTTCGGCGGCTTGAGGTCGAGCATGATGTCGCGGAGCACACGGCGATCCCGCTCGTCATCGATCTTCTTCGAGATCCCCACCCTCCCAAGCGGCGGCATCAGCACGAGGTAGCGGCCGGGAATCGAGATGTAGGTGGAGAGGGTCGGCCCCTTGGTGCCGAAGCCCTCCTTGATCACCTGCACGAGCACCTCGTCGCCCCGCTTGAGGATGTCCTGGATCGGCGGTTTCACCCGCGGCCGGTCGCCGATCCGAGGCTTGCGGCGGGTGGCGGTGCGTGGGCCGCCCCCCTCCGCCTCGGCCTCGCCCGCTTTGCCCGGCTCGGCGTCGAAGGCCTTGTCGGGGTCGAGGCCGCCCTGCCGGTAATACTGCGGCTCGACGTCGCTGATGTGGAGAAACCCGTTGCGGCCCACGCCGAAATCGACGAACGCCGCCTGGATCGAGGGCTCGATGTTGACGATCCGACCCTTGTAAATGTTGCCGACGTAGTTGTCCTGGCTGGTCCGCTCGACATACAGCTCCTCGAGCACCCCGTCTTCCATGATCGCGATCCGGCATTCCTCCGGCTGCGACACGTTGATCAGCATCTCCTGCTTCATGATTCCGTTTTCCTTCCGTAGTCTTCCGCCCCGCTGGGGCGGCGTGGCGCTAGGCCACCGTCTGGGCGAGTAGGCGACGGAGCTGGTCCCGCAGGTAGGCCTTCACCTCCCGCGCTCCATCCATCGCCAGCGCCTTCTCGGCGATCACGCGGCAGTCGGCGACCGAAACGCTTCGGCACGCCTGCTTCACTTCCGGAATGGCGCTGGCCGGCACGCTGAGCTGCCGCAGGCCCATCCCCAGAAGCAGCTGCGTGAACATCACGCTGCCACTCATCTGACCGCACACATTGGCCGGTACGCCGGCCTCGGCCGCCACGTCCAGCGAGCGGCGCAACAGCCGCAGCACCGCCGGATCACAGGCGTTGTACAGTTCCGCAACCTCCTTGTTGCCCCGGTCGACCGCCAGTGTGTACTGGATCAGGTCGTTGGTGCCGACCGAGACAAAATCGACCTCCTTGATGAACGCGTCGAGCATCAACGCGGCGGCCGGCGTCTCCACCATCATGCCCACAGGCATCTTGGGATTGAACGCGATGCCGTGCTCGGCGAGATCTTCCATCACATCGGCAAGCACCATCCGCGCCTGCCGTAGTTCGACGATCGTGGAGACGAGCGGAAACATCACCCGCACGTCACCCAGGGCGCTGGCCCGACAGATGGCCCGCAGCTGCGTGCGAAACATCGGCAACTGCCGGAGCGAGAGCCGGATGCTCCGCAGGCCAAGGCAGGGGTTCCGCTCCTCCTCGGGCGTGGTCTCGGTGAGCATCTTGTCGGCCCCGAGATCGAGCGTGCGGATCACGACCGGCTTGCCCTGCATGGCGTTGACTACCGCCGCATAGGCTTCGAAGTGGTCTTCTTCGGTCGGCTCCCGCCGGCTCGTCAGATAGAGGAATTCCGTGCGGTAGAGCCCGATGCCGTCGCTGTTGCGGCTGATGCACTGCTCCACCTCGCTGGGAAACTCGATGTTGCCCATGATCTGGATGCGGACACCGTCGGTGGTTTCGGCCGGCAGGTCGCGAAGCCGATCGAGCCGGGCCGCCACGGTCTTGGCGGCCTCTTCCTCGAGCCGGTAGCGGGCGATCGTCTCCTCGTCGGGCTGGAGGATCACGAGCCCTTCGTTGCCGTCGAGAATCACCGGCTCGCCGCCCGAGACGTCGGCCAGGAACGGGCCGATGCCCACCACGGCCGGAATCTCGAGCCCCTCGGCCACGATCGCCGTGTGGCTACCGGGGCCGCCGAGTTCGGTGGCGAAGCCCTTGACGAACCGGCGGTCGAGGTTGGCCGTCTCGCTCGGGGTGAGGTTGTGGGCGAGCACGATCACGGGCTGCGAGATCGCGGCGAGCGTCTCCCGCCGCTGGCCGAGCAGGTTTCGCAGCAGGCTCTTCTCGATGTCGTAGATGTCGTGGGCCCGCTGCGCGATGTGGTTGTCGAGGCTCTGAAAGACCTTCGCATACCGGCGGAGCGTGCGGCTGACGGCGTATTCCGGCCACCAGTTCCGATCCCGGACGGCTGCGGTCAGTTCCTGCTGGAGCCGCGGGTCGTGGAGCATGGCCAGATGGGCGTCGAAGATCGCCGCGTATTGCTCGCCGAGCTCCTCGTGAATCCGGTCGCGGTTCTGCTCCATTTCGCGGGCTGTGTCGGCCACGGCATGGGCCAGCCGGGCGAGTTCCGTGTCGACGGCACTCCGCTCGACGAACCGCCGCGGGATGCGGAAGCCTTCCGCATCGAGCACGAGCGCCTCGCCGATCGTGACGCCGGGCGAGACGGCGATTCCCTGGAGTTTCAGCATGGCGGGCGCCGCGGCCGCCGGCAGCCATCAGGTGTTCTGGCTGCCCGCGGGTTCGTTGAAGTTGCGGTCGAAGAGGCTGCCGATCGCCTCGAGGGCTTCGCGGGCATCCGGCCCGGTCGCCTCCACCACCAGCCGCGTGCCCGCTTCGGCGGCGAGCGTAAGCAGATCCAGAATGCTCTTCCCATCAGCCCGCTGCGAGTTGCCCACCAGTTCGATCCGCGACTGCCACCGGCGGGCCTCCCGCGCGAGCAGGTCGGCCGGTCGGGCATGCAGACCCTGGCTGATCGCAACGACCACTTCGCGGGAGACGGTCTCCTCCCGCGGCGGCGCCGCGTTGGCGTCGTGCAGTGATTCAGAGCTTTCGGCGGCCATCTCAGGACACTACCCCGTGGCTGTCTGCCTCCTCCAGCAAGTGCTGGATGTCCACCGGTTCCTTCGCCGCCTTGAGCAACTTGCAAAACGACTCGTCTCGCAACTGCCGCGAAATGCTCTCGAGCGCCCGGAGGTGATCGCCCGGCCGGTCGGGAGGCGACACCAACAGGAAGAAGAGCTGCACGGGCTCGCCGTCGAGGCTCTCGAAGTCGATGCCCTCGGGGCTTACGGCCACCGTGCCGACGAGCCGGTTCACGCCGGGATGCTTCGTGTGGGGCACGGCCACGCCCCGGCCGATGCCGGTACTGCCGAGATCCTCGCGTTTCATGATCGCCTTGATGATGCTCTCTTCGTCCGCCGCGGCGATCTTGCCGGCATCGACGAGAGCTCGCGCCATCTCGCGAATCACTCCCTCCTTGGTGCCCGCATCAACGTGGGAACGAATCGCTTCCGTGGCGACAAAATCGGAAAACTTCATGCTGGGTGGTGTCCCCGGACGGGGCGCGAGGAGGGTTGGGGAGGGCGATTTCAGACTCGCCGACCCGACTGAACGTGCTTGTGATCGCGGACCTTTTCCTTGTGCTTCCGCAGCTGCTGTTCCAGCTTCTGCACGGCCCCGTCGATGCTCCGCCAGAGCTGGGCGGCCCGCTCATGGCTGACCATGTCGTGGAAGTGCTCGGCGGAGGCCACGATTTCAACCGCCGGGAGGGCCTGATTGCCCAGGTCGACGGTCACATTGAGGGCCGTGATCCGATCGAAATACCGCTTCAGACGCGACACTTTGTTCGCGATCTTGGACTGCGAGGCCGGGCTCAGGTGCCCGTGCCGGGTTGAGACGTTGACTTGCACCGGGACATCCCCTGGGGGTGACGGGCAGCCGCCGCCGGACTCCCGGCGGCGAACCGGTGGAGCATATCACCGCCCATGAGCCCGCGGCAATTCAAGGGCCTCAATCCTCGCGTCTGACGCGATTCGGGCGGGGATCAAGCCGTTATGGCCCGGCAGTTCTCTCCTCCTCCAGGGCCTTGAGTCGACCCCGCCACCAGGAAATACCCTGCTGGTTGAGGCTGGCCGCCCGGTCTGGCCGGTAGAACGCGTGCGCGTCGACCGCACCATCTGCCATGGGCGACAAGGCGGCCGCCGCAAACCGGCGGACGACCAGCAGCGGATCGGCGAGGGCATCGACGACGACCGCCGCCTCGCCCGATCCGCGTTCGGCGGCGGAGAGCCCGCATGCCAGGCCGAAGAGCTCCTCGCCTCGGCCGTCGGGTGCCTGGCTGAGGAAGGCGTTTTTGAGCCGGGCTGCGGCGTTTGCGCCGCGGCCGAGCGCGAGCGGAATCGTGTCGGCTACGAGCGTGTTCCACTGGGCCTCGCGGAGTCTCAGGGCTTCGGCGTCGGCACAGAGCAGCCTCACGAGATCGTCGAATTCGCCCACGAGCGCCAGCGTGCTCGCTGCTGCTATCCGATTCTCGGCTCGGCGGTCGTGGGCGAGTTCACTCAGCACCGTTGTGATCGCCGCATCGTCCGACACGGCCGCGAGGCAGCGGGCGATGGCCGCGGCTGCAGCCCGCTCCGTTCGGCTCGACGGCGACTGCTGCCGCAGCCAGCCGGGTTCCACCTGATCGCGTTCGAGTCGGGCCTCAGCCGGGGCCGCAGAATTCCAGCGGAGGCTGCTGCTCGGTGGGATCGGCTGGGTGGGCTCGATGCCAGCGAGCGCGGGTTCGGGACGGCGGCCATCGGCAGCCATCTGCTCCCACTCGACGCCCCCCGACGCAAACACCTCCGCGACTTGGCCCGGGGCGACGACGGCCGGGTCATCGCCAGGCTCGTGCGTCAGCCGCACGTCGATGCCGAGCGGTTGCCGCGGGCCGAGCGATCCGCGCCCCGACAGACCGCCGGCGGTCACGCCGACATGCACGCCGGCCGCGGCATCGGTCCAGACCACGCCGCGGCCAAACAGGATCTCGATCCGGGGCGTGCCGTCGCCATCGGTCGACACGAGCGCCTGGGTGCCAGGCAGGAGCCGGATCCGGAGGTCGCCTCGTTCGAGCACCGGGTAGGAGAGGGCAGGCGCGAGTAGTTCCTCGCTGGCTGCGAGCGCAGCGCCTGCGCCGCACGCCTGCCAGCGGGATGGGCCCGCCTCGCTCGAACGCCTGAGGACAGGATCTCCGGCCGCCACCCGCCCGGGCGGCGGCGCCGGCGGCGCGACTTCCGGTTCTGCTGGCGGTGGCTCGGCCTCGACCGCGGCTGCCATGTCTGGCAGCGGCACTGCTACCGGCGGAGCGGAAGGCAGCGGCTCCGCGTCTGGCGGCGCGGCCGGAGGCACTGCGACCGCGGCTCTCGGAGGCGGGGGCTCGCTTGCCGATGCGATCGCCGGCGGGGGCTCGCTCTCGTCGGCGACGACTGGCGGAGCGGCCGGCTCGGTCGGCGGCGTCACGGCCAGGTCATCGCCAACCGGTCCTTCAGCTTCCGGGCGAGCCTTCCCGGGAACAGCCGCAACCTCCCGGTTTGCATCCGGCCGGGAAGGCCATATCGATCGCGCGAGCAGTCCGCCGAGGATGGTGAGGAGCGCGATGGCTGCCGCGGCGGAGAGCCAGGCCCAGAGCGAAGCCCGCGGCTCGTCGGGGCCCCGGGGTGAAACTGCCTTCTTCCTGGTTGCCTTGTCCGTCGTCGATGCGATGGCGGCAGCGGCCGCAGCCGCCTCGGACTCGAGCGTGGCTGGGCAGCGGTCTGGTGCCGTTGGGGCGAGCCCCTCGGCCACTCGTCGGATCAGCCTCCGCCGTGGATCGCCAGCAAGCGGCTCGACGGACTCAGGATGCCGGGCCACGTCGGCGAGGATGCGGTGGCAGGCCGCCACCTCGCCCAGAGCCGCCGGCGACTCGAGGCAGTGACGTTCGAAGGGTTCAAGCTGCTCGATCGGCAGGACGTTATCGAGATACTCCGCGACGGCATTCGGGGCGTCGTGTTCGCTCCCTCCGTCGACCGGCGGCGGCGCCTCCTCCACGGCCTGGCGAATCCGCTCGATCAGTTTGGGAGCGACCGGGCTCTCCGCCACCTTGCCTGCCAGTTCCTCCCGCTCGGCCGGGGGCAAGACACCGTCGATCCAGGCCAGGAGTGTCCTGAGGGTCAGACGCATGGGAAGACTCCGAAGGCGGCCACGAGGCACGGGGCGCGGCTTCCTCGCCGGCCCTCCTTATTAGTGCGTGGTGCCAGGGGTTTTCGTGCAGCGCGCCGGAAAAATCCTCTCGACCCCAGGGAAACGCGAGCGATCCACCGCAGCCTGGGCTGCGTAGAGGGTTTGGGGCGAGGCGTTCCCGGAACTGGGCCGGGGGCGGTCTCCGTTCTAGAATCGTCTTGGCAAGCGGGCCACATCCGCTCTGCACCGGAGCCATCTGCATGTCTGCCGATGCCACGCATCCTGAACTTTCCTCGGGCGACGCCGCTGGCGTTGTGCCCAAGCAGTTGCTGCTGCGACGGGCGGCAGGCTATCTCGAACTCGGCGAACTCCTGGTCGGCCCCGACTCGGAGACGCCGCCGAAGGCCCGCCGGCTGCTGGAGCGATCGCTCGAGGAACTTAGGCAGTTGCCCGATGAGGCCCGCCGGGGTGGCCTGGCGAGCCTGATCGAAGGCGAAGCGTTGCGGGCGATGGGCTCCTGGCAGGAGGCGATCGATCCACTCACCCGGGCCTCCGAAGTCGGGCCGGAGCGGGTGGAGGTGTGGCTCGGCCTGGGCTGGTGCTACAAGCGGCTAGACCGGCTGGATGACGCGATCAACGCCCTGCGATCGGGGCTCGTCGCGTCGCCCGATCAGCCGATTCTGCTCTACAACCTCGCCTGCTATCATTCGCTGGCCGGCGACGTGGCCGCGGCGATCGACCACCTGACTCGGGCGATTTCGCTCGACAGCCGATTCCGGGATCTGACGGGGGCGGAGCGAGATTTCGATCCGATCCGATCCGATCCTCGGTTCGTGGCGGCGACGCACGTCATCGTCTGACCGGCACAGGACGGGCCGGTGGGCGACGTCCAAGGAGGGATGGCCCCATGACGAGTTCCGCCCTCGAAGAGATCATCGCCGTGCTCGGCGCTCCGGCGGCCGGCAATCCTGCCCAGTATCTCTTCGAGCGGGCGTTTCAGGCCGCGGGCCTCGACTGGCAGATCATCACCTGCGACGTGGCCCCCGAGCGGCTGGCCGAAGCCGTCGCCGGCGCGGCCGCGATGGGGTTTCGCGGCTGCATCTTCTCCGGGCCGCTCCGCCGCCTGGCCTTGCCGTTGGCTTCCTCGGCGAGTCCCACGGCCACCTTTGCCGGCGGTGCCGGCCTGTTCGAGCGGTCGGAGAGCGGCTTCGTCGGCCACATGACCGATGGCCGCGGCGTTGTCGAGGCCCTGCGTTCCCACATCGACCCGGCGGGCCGGGGCGTGCTGGTGCTGGGAGCGGGGGCGACGGCCCGGGCCGCGGCCCTTGAATTGGCCCTGGCAGGCGCCGGACCGATCGCGGTTGCCGGCCCCCAGGCCGATCGGGCAGTTCAACTCGTGACAGACCTCGCCGCGGTGCATGCGCACCCGGTCGACCTACTCGCCTGGAGCGAGCGGATCGCCGTGCCGGCCGACGCCGGGATCGTGGTCCGCGCCGCCGACGCGACGCTGCCGCTCGACGGCCTGCGAGCCGAGATCGTGATGGCCGATCTCGATCCTGAAGCCGGACCACCGCCGGAAGCGACCGCGGCCGGCTGCTGCTTTGTCGACGGGCTCGAGATCCGCTCGGTGCAGGCGGCGATCGACTTTCAGTCGCTCACAGGCCACGCCGCCGACCCCGACATGCTCCGGGAAGCGCTCGACGAGTTTCTCTCGTGAGCCGACGGCGGCTCTGCCCGCGATGTTCTTGAGCTCGGCTACGGCGCGATCGATTCCGTACCGAGCCGCTCGACCCGCCGCAGAAGCGCCGCGGAGCCCTGCCGCACATCGGCGATGCCGTCGTCGCGGAGGGCGGCGATGGCCGTCATGATGTCGCCGGGGGGAGGTTCGGCTGCGTGGTCCACGAGAAGCCCCACGCCCTTGAGCGCGTTGACGACCACCATCGCTCGCTTGTACCGCTCGGCCTGTGACTCCGGATCACCGGCCGGGGCGGCCACGTCGGGCAGGGCGAGCATCTCGGCAAGCGTGTCGTAGGCAGCCGGATCACCCAGGCGGGCCAGGCCGAGGGCGGCGTTGTACCGCACGTCGTCAGCTGCATCGCCGCAGAGCACCTCCAGCCGCTCCTGCACACCTTCACCGCCGACAACGCCGAGCGCGTAGGTGGCGCTCGACCGCAGGCCGTCGTCGGAACTGCGGGTCTCGCCGAGAATCGCCGCGGTGACCGCGGCCGAATCGGTGAACCTCGCGTTGACGGAGGCGAGGTTTGTGGCCAGCACCGCCAAGGCCTCGACGGCCGCCCGGGCGATCTCGGGCTGGGCGTCGCCCGTGGCCTGGGAGACGAGCGGCGGGGCGGCTTCGGGAACGGTGAATTCGCCGAGGGCGCGGCAGAGATAGACACAGAGGGTTCGCGACTGCTCGGCCGAGTGACCACCGCCCACGGGCCGGCCGCTCTTCACCTCGTCGGCGAGGATCGAAGCCAGTTCGGCCGCAAGCCCGGCATCGGCCTTGAGGGCCGCGCCGCCGGGACCGCGGAGGTCGTTGGCGAGATTCAGGGCCGCCTGCCAGCGGCCTTCCGTGTTGCGGCGCAGCGTCCGCACGTAGGCCTGGGGATCGTTGCCGAGCTGGGCGAGCCAATGGAAGGCCAGCCACACGCTTACGATGATCCCCACGATCAGCGCCGGCACGAGGAAGAGTTGCACGAGAAAGCTCGCGCTGGGAGGCTCGACCGGAGGCAGCGAGTCGGGCGAATACGTGCGGCGGGGCGAGTCGGCCATCAAGAAATACCGGTGGTGGACACGCTGGCGACGACGGCCGACGCGTGTCTGAAGTCTAGGAGCACAGGATCGTGCGTCAAACCACCACCCCCGCCCTGCCTGCCGCCGAACCGCTGCCGAAGGGGGCCGCGATCGAGCCTTCTGTCGCCCGAGCGGCGGCCGGAGGTGCCGCCGCGGCGGCCCCGATCGTGCTCGGCCCGAGCGTTCCGGCAGACTGGCTCGACGTGGTCCTGCCGACCGTAGCGGAAAACCTCGCCCTCGACGAGGCGCTCCTGGAGGCGGCCCACGAAGAAAGGCTTCGCCGGCCCGTCGTTCGCACCTGGATGGCCGCCGAGCCGACCGTGGTGGTGGGCTCGTCGAGCCGGATCGACGAGGAGGTCGATCGCGATGCCTGCCGCGGGGAGGGTGTGAGGATTCTGCGGCGACCGAGCGGCGGGCTGACCGTCGTGCTCGGCCCCGGGTGCCTGATGTGGTCGGTGATCGCGCCGCTGGCGACGGCCACGCCGGCGATCGATCGAATTCACTCGGCCGTGCTCGATCCGCTGGCTGCGGCCCTCGTCGCCACGGGCCGGCCGGTCGTGCGGCGTGGCTCGAGCGACCTCGCCCTCGTGACCGACAGCGGTGAGAAGAAGGTGTCGGGGAACGCCCTGCGGGTGCGGCGGGGGGGCGTGCTCTACCACGGCACGCTCCTCGATGCCTTCGACCTCGCGATCGTGGGCCGGGTGCTGCGGCATCCGCCGAGAGAGCCTGCCTACCGGGGTCGCCGAGACCACGCAGCCTTCCTCGCCAACCTCGACCTCGGCCGGCCCGCCCTCGAGGCGGCGGTGCGGCTGGCCTTCGCGGCCGCGGAGCATCGCGTCGATTGGCCGGCCGATCGCGTGGCTGCGCTCGTGCAGGAACGGTATGCGAGCCCCGGCTGGACCGAGCGGCTCGGCTGACCGGGCTCACCCGTGCAGCCCGGAGTGAGTTGGCAGGCTGGGCAGACCGTGCCGACCTTGTGGTTTGGGGAGTGGGACGAACCCGTTGTGATTGGCGGAGGGAATCGCGGTCGATGCTTACTCCTGGAGCGGCGGGTACGGAAACCTGAAGAGAACGGATGGGTTCGCAAACCAGCCTTTCTTCACCGGGCCTTCCCCGGTAGGTTCCCCGGCCCGATCGACACGAGGTCGATTCGAAAGCCCGCAACAGGAGGTTGCACGTCATGCGCCTGCACATGAACGCCGCGGATGTCCGCGGTCTGGTCGCGAGCCACTTTCTCAAGCTGGGTGCCGACGCCGGCGATGTCGCCGACGTGCAGGAAAACATCCGGATCGATCGCGGCCGCTGCGTGGCACGGTGCTACCGAGCGACCGAGATGTTCGCGATGTGGCTGATCGACGTCGGCGTGCTGCAGTTCTACGACGCCGACGGCGAGATGCTGCACACCGTGAACCTGTTCACCGAGTTGCAGCCCACCCGGGCCGCCGCCTGAACTGCCGGCCGCCTCGGCTGCAGCAGAGTTTCCAGACGCATTCGTGCGGCTTCCTGAGGGGGGATGCCGCGCGCCGGCCTCGTGGTTTGGCCGGAAGGGGAGATTTCGATCATGACTCCGCGCACTGGGTCGTCGCCACGGCTCTCGATCGTGATTCCGGCCACCGACGTTTCGGCGCTCGAAGACACGCTCGTGAGCGTGCTCGAGAACCGGCCTGCCGACAGCGAGATCATCGCGGCCTTGGCCGTGCCCTACGCCGACCCGTGGAGCATCGGCGACGAGGTGCGGTTTGTGCATGCGCCGGCCGGCACGGGCCTGGCAGCCTGCGCGAATCTCGGCGTGGCGCTCAGTGGCGGCGAGGTGGTGCATGTGTTGGCCGCCGGCTGGCGGGCGACGGAGGGCTGGGCCGATGCGGCCGTGGCCCGGTTCGATGATCCGGCGGTGGGCGCGGTCGTGCCCATGGCGGTGGCGGCGGACGACCGCAGCCGCGTGGTGGCCGCGGGCATACGGCGGACACGCGGTGGCCGCTGCTGCCGCAATCTGCCAGGTCGCGGTCGCGACCGACTCAATGCCTCGGAGAGCATCGGCGTCCATCAGCCCTCGGCGCCGGAGCTTGAAGCCGGCTTCTGGCGAGCGGATGTCTTGAATGGTGTTGGCTTCTCGACGGCCTGTGGTGACCCGCTGGCCGCGGCCGACATGTCGGCGGCGCTTGCGTGTGCCGACGATCGCGTGGTGCTCGAGCCCGAGTCGCGGGTGGTGGCCGGACCGGCCGCCACGCATGGCTCGCGGTATCAGGAAGGGCTGCGGGCCGAGCGACTCTTCTGGCGATCCTTGGCGGCGGAGCCGGTCGTTGGGGCGCTCGTCGCCCACGTGGCGGAGATCGCCCGGCATGCGGTGGCGACGGCTCCGTTCGGCACGCTCTCGATGCTGGCTGGACGGCTGACGGCCCTCGTGCAGTTTGGATCGTGCATGCGCCGCACCCGCGAACTCGAAGCGCTCAAGTCGAAGGCTGGCCGGCAGCAGATCGGCGACGACGATGGCCGCACGCTGCGGATCGACACGGGCCACTCGCTGCCTGGCCGTCGGCCCGGTCGGCGGGCTGCCGAAGTGGCCGATGGCGTGGAGCAACCACTCCGCCGCTCGGCCTGAGCGCCGGGCCTGGAGCCGCCGATCGGGGAGAATGCAGCCGCGGCCTCGCCGCGGCGGAAACGAGGCTGCTGTACTGGCCTGGTTACCGCTGATAGACTTTTCTCTCGCAACGTGACGTCGCACGCTGCTCGGTGGCCGCGACCATGCGGTCGACACCCGAGCCGCGATCGTCGATCCCGCGGATGCCCTCGTAGCTCAATTGGATAGAGCGTCAGCCTCCGGAGCTGAAGGTTACAGGTTCGATCCCTGTCGAGGGTATTTGGTTCATGGCCGCTCTTCGGCCGACCCGCGGTTTTTCGCGGGCTGTCGGGGTCACCGCCGATGCGGCAGGCTCGATCCGGCACGGTCCCGCGATGTGATCAAGGCGATCGGCCACGGCCTTGGTTCCGACTGTGAACCCGTCTAGTGCCGCCCGATTGCGAGGCTTGCAGGGCGACGGCAGGCATGACCCAGATCGTAGCCAGCCGCCAGCGGCGTGGGATGTTCGCGATCGACGCGAACCACACGAGCCCGATCGCCACGGTGACGTCGAGCACCCACTGAAACGGCACCGCACCAGCCGCGCCGTTGATCCAGTCGACGAGCGGCGCCACCGTCATCCGTACGGGATCGTCGGCGGGCACGCCGATGAAGCAGGCTCCGAACACCCGCAGGCCGAAGGCTGCAAACGGGATCAGCCCGGCCACGAGTTCCACGCGGCGGGTGAGCTTCGGCAGCGGCGCCGCCCAGATCGCGGTCCAGAGGGTCGTGAAGAAGAGCAGGCGGAGGGTCTCCATGGTCGCCGAGTGTAGCCCCGGGGAGAGCCCGCCGGGCCGTCATGGTTTGCCGCGTAGGCCCGCTTGTCGCTCAGCCGATCGGTGGCGTCCGCAGCTTGTACCCAAGGTCGACGACCGCCTCGGGCATGGGCTGGCTTTCTTCGTTCGGGATCATCACTTCGACGTAGGCGGCAGCATCCTCCGCCGCGATCTTCGTGAGGACCGCGTCGAGTTCGGCGTTCGTGCCCACCTTCGCCACGATCCAGCCCTTGCATCCGAAGGCCTCGGGCAGCAGGTGGTAGTTCACCTGCGGCAGGTCGTCGTACGGGTGGCCTCGCTCGCTGATCACGTCCTCGACGCCGTACAGGCCGTTATTGAGGACGAAGATCCGCGGCGTGACGCCGTAGCGGCCCATGACCGCCAGTTCGTTCAGCGTCAACTGGTGCGAGCCGTCGCCCGTCACCAGCCAGGTGCGGCCAGACGTCTTCGCCATCGCCACGCCCAGGCAGGCGGGCGTGGCCCAGCCGATCGATCCCCAGAGGCCCTGCTCTTCCACGCTCACTCCTGCGGGTAGCAGCATCCGGTTCGCATGCAGCATGCACGTGCCGGTCTCGATCACCAGCGTGTCGCCGCTACGCAACTGCCGCTGCAGCCGCGGGTAGAACGAAACCGACGAGATCGCGTCGGCGGCGGCTCCGACGAGCGGCGCCTGTTCGACGCGCGGCATCTTCACCGCGGGCCGTGGCGCCGCACTGGCGACCAGCGCCTCGAGCACGTCGTCGATCGCCGTGCCGATAAAGACCTTACTTCCCGCCCGCACCCAATTGTCCTGGATGCTGACTACCTTTGCGGGATCGAGCCTGGCGGTCCACAGGCCCGTGTTCAGCTCGCTCGTCACCATGCCGCCGATGTCGAGCACCAGGTCGGCCGCGGCCACCGCGTCGCAGATCTCCTTCGAGCTCGACCAGACGCCCGCGTAGAGCCCCATGAACTGCGGCATCGACTCGTCGAGCGTGCCCTTGTCGTTCGGCGTGGTCACGACGGGAATGTTCGCCCGCCGCACGAATTCGGCCGCGCGGTCGCGCACGCCGTAGCGCGAGACGAGCGACGTGACCACCGCCACCGGGTTCTTCGCGGCGGCCAGCCGCGCGAGCACGGTGCCGACCGCCGCGTCCAGCTCGGCCTGCACGCTCTGCTGCCGCTTGATCGACCCGATCGGCTTGCCAACGACGGGTGTTCCGGCAATCGGCATGTTCCCGTGCAGTTCGGAGATCACGATGTAGGCCGGCATGCTCTGGCGGAGCGCCTCGCGGATCACGCGCTCGAGCTCATCGACGCAGTTGTCCGGGGTCAGCACCGCGGTCACACAGCAGGCCGCGGCTGAGATCGACTGGAAGCGGTCATAGACCGTGTCGCCCAGGTTGTGGTGGGTGACCAGCCCGAGCCGCTGGATGCGCTCGCTGGGCATGCCCACCAGGTGAAACACCGGCAGCCGGTGCGCCTTGCTGCCCATCACGCCGTTGATGGCCGAGAGTTCGCCCACGCCGTAGGTGGTCGAGAGCAGCGCGGCTCCGCGGATGCGGGCGTAGCCGTCGGCCGCGTAGGCAGCATTGAGCTCGTTGGCACAGCCCACCCACGAGAGGCCGGGCACCCGCTCGGCCGCGTCGTCGATCGAAAACGCGTAGTCGCCCGGGACACCGAAGATCCGGTCGATGCCAAGCTGCGAGAGGCGATTCAGGACATATTCAGCAACGGCGGGGGTGTTCATGGAAGCGATACGCCGGGGGACCAAGATGAAAACAAGTCGTTCAACCCCTTCCGCGAGTCGGGAACGCCGCGCTCGGGCAGCGAGAAGTGATCGTCGTTCGGGTAGTCCTTGATCGCGACGCTGCCGCCGAGTTCCTTGACCTTGTCGGCGTAGGCTGTCTGCCAGGCGACCGGACACCTTGGTGGCATCGTCGCCATAGGATCCGCCGTACATCAGCTCCGGACAGCTACCGATGAAGCAGTTGTCTTCGTCCGACCACTCCACGAATTTCGTGTATTTGGCACCCTTCTTCATCGGTTCACCTCCCGCTCGGCTGAGGAGCCCCACGAAGCAGGCCCTCCGCGCTCAAGTCTTCGTCGCTTCGGATCCCGCATTCCGGGGCATGGCTTAGTTCCCTCCGCATGGCCGCGTCGCTCATCGGATTGATTGATTCCATGGGCGGCATGGTCATTTCGTGGCTGCGGTCTCAAATGCGAACTGCTTCAAGCGAACGCGGCCCTGGGGGAATCGCACCGTCAGCTCGAGCTCGCCGCCCATCGCCTTCATCACCTTTCGCAGCGTCGAGATCAGCATGTCGGACTGCCCTTCGAGCTTGGCCCAGCTCGGCTGCTTCATGCCCGCAGCGCGGGCCATCTGAGTCTGCGTCTTGCCGAGAGCCGCGCGGATCTCGCTCAGCACCATCTCCGCCAGCAATTCCTGCGTGCGGCGCGAGGCGATCCGCTTGGTCTTGGCGTTGCTCGTTCGAGCGACGAGTTCCCGGAATGTCTTTGCCACGTCACTCTGCTCCGCGTTTGTTGGTCGGCTTCTTCATCGTCGAAAGGTGTTCGGCATACAGGATGTCGGCCTTGGCGATCAGTTGGCGGTAAAACGGCCGCTGCGGCCTGCCGCGCTTGTCTCCGCCCACCAGCAGGATCGCCGCCCGCGAAGGGTCGAAGGCAAACGCGATCCGCAGCGTGTGGTCGGCTACGTCGGCCCGGGGTTCCTTCATGTTGGGGTATTTCGAACCGTTGAGGGTGTCGGCGTGCGGGCGTCCCAGAGCGGGCCCGAACAACTCGAGCAGATTCACCTTGGCCTCGATCTCCGCCCGTTCCTCGTCGCCCAGCGTCTGGAACCACTCATCGAAGACATCGGTCGTGGCCGCCGTCCACATGAGCATTTATAGCCTACGGGCTATTTCCTGAAAAGGCAAGAAAAATGCCGGCGCCCGCGACGCCACAAGGCAAACAGTGTACGCCTGTACCGTCCTGCGTCAATCCGCGGCGGCCTTCCCAAGCCTCCGTGCCATTGAAGCCCGCTAAGCACCAAAGCGATGACGGTGAACTACCGAGGAATCCTCGGGAGTTGCCCCGAGGGTCATTTCGAGCTGCTTGGCTGTGTATTCCAGGCAACCCTGAGGAGCGGCCGGAGGATTTTGCAGCAAGCCTTGAGCCGCAGGCTCATCGCGTCAGCTTGAATGAGTCTCGACTACCCCCGGTAGCTTGCTGAGTACAACACGCGTCAGATCGAGCTTGTGACTGGCGTTGTCGATGTCGATGCCCGCAACGCGGCCATCTGCGTCGTAATCAACGACGATCCCGGTCGAAATTTCCGCACTCTCGACGCTCGGCTGGTCGCGAAAGTCGACGTAGAGCGAGTCGGTGTCGGCGAAGTATTCGAGCTTCATGATTGGCCTGTGGAAGTGCATCACCGTCCATAAGGCCGCACGGTCGTCAGTCCGGGGAACATGCGGTAGTGCCGCTCGTTGAACGTGTTGAGGACGCCGCCATGGCCGACGGCCGTCGCTGCGATCAACGCGTCGAGTAGGCCGAGGCCGTGCGAAAGATGAAGCGTGGAGAACTCTTCGAGTGCCGTCTGGCATTCCGCCTCGGATGGCCACACGACCTCGAGGCCATCAACAAGCGCGAGAGCCTTCTGCACCTCGTCCGAGTTGCGGGCGTCCTGTACGAGCTCCATCACCATGAATCCCGGCACGCCGACGTCGGGATCTGTCGCGAACCAATCCGCCGCCGCGCCGAAGCCGCGCTGAACATCGATCAGCACATCCGTGTCGATGAGTTCCATGGGCTCGACTTTCAGCCGGCCGTGCGGCGTTGGGCTGCCTCACGGAGACGGCGGGAGTGGGCTTCGGGATCGGTGATGTCAGACCGATAGCCGATCAGCCCGAGCTCCTTCCAACGCTGCACGAGCTCGGGGCCGGTAAGCCGGCGCTTCGATCCGTGCGAGCCGTTCGTGGTGATCCCTTGGGCAAGCCGGCCGGCCACGTAGTCGGAAACCGTCATGCCCGCCTTGGCTGCCTCGGCGGCGATGGTCTTTTCGAGGTCGGCGGGGAGGTTGACGACGATGCTCATGGCTTAAGGCTCGGTGTGGGGTTTAGCACGACTTGGATTGTCCGCAGTCCGCCACCAGTGAGGCAAAGTATACGCCCGTACATTTTTGCGTCAAGCCTGTCGCCCAGGATTCTGCGGCATAGCCCCGCCCCGAACCAAGGTTGTCCCCCCGGTTTGGTAGGCTCGTCGCCCATGTCGGGCCCACGCACTAATGCCGCCTTCTACGCCGCGCCGGTGGAGGAGTTTCTCGCCCCGAGCCCTGACCTCGGCGTGCCGCAGCTTTGGGCAGACTTGCCGATCTCGGAATCACGACGGTTTGAGGCTTCCCGCTCAATTGGACGGGGAGCTTCATGATGTCAACTGGTCGCCTCGATCAGTTGATACACCTTGCCTCGCGATTGGAGCCAAGGGATGTCACCAGCCTCGGCGTGCTGACGAATGTCGCGTAGCAACGCAACCGTTTCTGGCTCCAGGCAAGGCTCCGATGAATCAGACGGCGGGATCACCATCTCCGTGTCAACGGCGACGATCAGCTTTGCGGTTTGGATGTAGCGAATTCGCTTCACGCGTTTTCCAGGTGTCCGCATCGTGACACTTTTGCTCGCTTGGGCCTCGTCGGCTTCGCGTTGCTCGGCGAGATCGCGTGCTCGAGCATGACGCTGAGCGTCCAGTTCCCGTACGTGAAGAAGATAGCCCTCGATCCCGCCGTATTGTTCCAGTAGTTTCTGTCTCGCGGCATGCACCTCGGCCACGATCGGGTCGTTGTCTTCTTCGGCTGGTCGCGGATTGTCGGTCATGGTCCAGTGCCTTGCCGCGAATCAGCCCGTCTTTTTCCGGCGCTGCTTGGTCTTCTTGGGGAGCTTGGCAATCGGACGGCCCGACGCCTTCAGGCGTTCATCCGCCTCGCGGATATAGCGATTCAGATCGCCACCCGCGTCCTCGAGCAGCTTGGCCCGGGCTGCGTGGAGCTCGTCGAGAATCTTATTCCTGGCCATCGTTCAGTGACCCCCTTCCCAAATCTTGAGCCATGTCTTGTGAGAGAATCCTCGTGCCCCTTGTGGGGCTGGAAAGGGTTCTCAGATGAAGAAGCGACGCAGTGCAGAGCAGATCGTGGGCCTGCTGAGGCAGGCTGATGTGGACCTTGGAAAGGGCTCGACCGTACCCGATGTCTGCCGACGGCTGGGTATCAGCCAGCAGACGTACTATCGGTGGCGAACGAAGTTCGGGGGCATGGATCCGAAGATGGCGAAGCAGCTTCAGGAGCTCCAGAAGGAGAACTCGAGGCTGAAGAAGCTGGTGGCGGACCAGGCCCTGGACATGCTGATCCTTAAGGAGGCCGCCCGCCCAAACTGACTTGCCCCGAGCGTCGCCGTCGGACGGTGGAATCCGTCCGGCGGACCTTGGGGCAGGAAAAGGTCTCGGAAAGAAGGGTCTGTCGGGTGCTCGGCCAGAACCGGGGCACTCAGCGTCACCGTCCCAGGAAGGTAGACGGCGACCGTGAGTTGCTCGGGGTGATGCGGAAGATCGTGGAGACGTTCCCGAGGCATGGGAGCGAGCGCACGCATCGTGTGCTGACAGGCCCGGAAGCGTTCGGGGGCTGGAAAGTGAACTTCAAGCGAGTGCATCGGATCTGGAAGGAGGAGCACATGCAAGTGCCGCAAAAGCAGCGAAAACGCCGCAGATTACCGGGGTCGAGTGCCAATGGGTGCGTGCGGCATCGGGCGACGCATCGCAATCATGTGTGGAGCTACGACTTCCTCACAGAGCGAACGGAGGATGGCAGGCAGCTGCGGATCCTCGTGGTGATCGACGAGTTCACGCGGGAGTGTCTTGCCATCGAGGTGGCCCGATCGTTCACCGCTCGGGACGTGATCATGACGCTTCAGTACCTGTTCGCCGTGCGGGGTGCGCCCGAGCATCTACGCAGTGACAACGGCCCGGAGTTCGTTGCCAAGGAGATCCAGGAGTGGCTGGCGAGGGCGTGCGTTCGCACGCTCTACATCCAGAAGGCAAGCCCGTGGGAGAACGGCTACGTGGAGAGCTTCAACGGCAGGCTCCGCGACGAGCTGCTCGACCGGGAGCTGTTCCTGAGCCTGCCTGAGGCTCGGGTCGTTCTCGACCAGTGGCGGATGGACTACAACCACAGGCGGCCGCATGGCGGCCTCAAGTGGATGACCCCGGCGGCCTTCGTTGCCGGGCTGGACGATATGGCCTCCGGGGCGTTCCCGGCGGCGTCGCGTGGTGTGTCTCCGGTCGGGGCTACGCCCCTCCCTCCGACACACCACGCGGACTGTTCCCCA
>CAMDDJ010000055.1 GCA_945891385.1 Candidatus Kuenenia stuttgartensis
CGCACGTCCGCCCTTTGCGCTCGAGCGGCTCTCCGTGAGCCGCGGTGCTGGCGGCCGGATCGCTCGCATCCGCTACGCGCTGCCGCGGCATAAGGCGGCCAACTGGGTCGGGCCCGGCCGCGGCCGCAAGGCCCCGCTCACACGACACCTCACGGATTGCGTGGGCCAAACTGATGGCGCGGGTGGGGGAGGAGTTTCCGCTCGAGTGCCTGAACTGCGGCGGCGACATCCGGCTGAAAGCAGACGGCCGGCAGGAGCCGGCCTACTTCGAACCGGAGGTTCGCACGCAGAAGAAGGCCAGGATGGCTTCGCCCGCGTGAAGTCAGCCCCTCACACACCTCGGCGAACCGCTCGAGCCGCCTCCCGTCTCGCCCGCCCGCGGCCCGCCCACCGACTGGGCGAACTCGTGCAGATCCATGACGACCGGGCAATCTTTCAGGCCTCACCCGACGAGCTGCCCGCGATCGACATTCACAGCCTCTGAGCGGCGTCGGACGCGAGGCACCAAAGCCCCGGGACGGGCCGACTGGGAGTCGGTCTGCGCCAAGGCGAGAAAAACGCCATCGCAGCGGGGCGTGAGCGGTGTTTCGGCTTATCGGGAAACCGTTTCCAGACTCCCAGGCCGTTCTCCCCGAGGCTCATGGGTCGCTCATCAGCCCGGAAGACCGTTGCGGAAGTGCCATTGACCGGGCTATCCTTTTTCCAACGCGAGGGGAGCAGGTTCCATCACGGGCTTGCTCCCCTCTGTGTTTGGTCAGCCGATCTCGTGGACTGGGTGCCGATGAGTCAGAAGAAAAGTCAGAAGAATCGTGTCCGTCTCGGGGTTCGCGGATTCACGCCACCCGCTTTCTGCCCGAGTACCAGCAACAATCGCATATCAACCGAACCCTACCCAACGCCATCGTCTGCACTCATAATCCCTTGGTCGTGTGTTCGAATCACACCGGGCCTACTTTGATTGTCGGTTGATCGCCAGTGTCAATCCTCGGAGAATAGCGTCATGGTTTCCATGGACACGATTGAAGAGGTTGGCCTTCGTATTGGACGGCAGTTCAATCCCGAACGCGTCATCCTCTTCGGTTCGCATGCCGAGGGCCGCGCGGGCGTGGATTCCGATGTCGACCTGCTCGTGATCATGCCGACGAAGCGGAATCCTGTGGACGAGTCGGTGGCGATCCGACTTGCGATCCGTCCGCCTTTCCCGGTTGATTTGCTTGTCCGCACGCCCGAGTCGATCGAGCGACGGCTCGCGATCGGCGATCCCTTCATCGATGGCATCTTGCAACACGGAAAGCTGCTGTATGAAGCCGCTGACCGCTGAGTGGATCGACAAAGCTGAGAGCGACTTCGCCGTCATGACGCGGGAATCGCGCGTGCGAAAGCATCCGGCATTCGATGTAGTGTGCTTTCATGCACAGCAGTGCATCGAGAAGTATCTCAAGGCACGACTGTGTGAGGCTGACTTTGAGGCGGGAAGGCTGCACGATCTGGTCGCTCTGCTGGACCGCGTCCTCGCGTGTGAGCCGCTTTGGGAAGTCTTTCGGGCCGACTGTGCGTACCTGTCCGACTTCGCCGTGGCCTATCGCTACCCCGGCGAGTCCTCCTCGAGAGAGCAGGCTCGCGACGCCGTGAAGCGGTGTCGACGAATCAGGCTCGTTGCCCGTCAGTCCATGGGCGTTCGCGAAGACCCAGACCCACGAGCAAGAGACTCATAATCCCTTGGTTGACCCCCTCCCCAAATCTTGAGCCAGGTCTCGTGAGAGAATCCTCGTGCCTGACGCCGCCCCCATCTTGGTACCAACCGAAGTGTTAGCCATGCAGGGCCGGTAGCTGGGCATGCCCAGCTACCGGCCGCGCGAACTCCGACGGTGTCCGGTTGCCCAGAGCACCATGCGGACGGACGCGATTGTAGTCCTCCCTCCACGCTTCTGTCACGGCTCGTGCTTCGTCGAGCGACAAGAACCAGTGCTGGTTCAAGCACCCGTCGCGAAGCCGACCGTTGAACGACTCGATCACTGCGCTATCCGTGGGCTTTCCTGGCCTGCTGAAGTCGAGCTTCACGCCATTGAAGTAGGCCCACATATCCAAGCTCCTCGAGATGAATTCTGGGCCGTTGTCTACTGGCCGATCTCGTGCCCCCACCGCGGAAGCACCGGCATCGCTGTCACGGCGTCTTTGCGCCCAATCACAAGCTCAGGCCCGCCGTCACTTCGCTCGCGATCGGGAACGTCGGCAAGCGGCAAGAGGCCGCGACCGGCGGGCATCGGGGCGACGGTTATGCCACGGAAGGATGCTGTGCCGCGACCGCAAGTCCCGACTGGGGCGAACTCGTGCAGATCCATGACGACCGGGCAATCTTTCAGGCCTCACCCGACGAGCTGCCCGTGATCGACATTCACAGCCTCTGAGCGGCGTCGGACGCGAGGCACCAAAGCCCCGGGACGGGCCGACTGGGAGTCGGTCTGCGCCAAGGCGAAAAAAACGCCATCGCAGCGGGGCGTGAGCGGTGTTTCGGCTTATCGGGAAACCGCTTCCAGACTCCCAGGCCGTTCTCCCCGAGGCTCATGGGTCGCTCATCAGCCCGGAAGACCGTTGCGGAAGTGCCATTGACCGGGCTATCCTTGACCTTGACGAGACTGGCCGCCCGACTGTGGTGCTCGATGTCGGCGCCCTGCTCGGCTCGCTTATCGGCCAGTCGGAGAGCAACGTCCGGGCGGCCCTCAAGTTGGCCGACGCGATGGCTCCGTGCGTCTTGTTTGCCGACGAGATCGAGAAAGCACTCGCCGGGGCTACGAGTTCGGGCCAAACAGATTCTGGTGTGACGGCCCGGGTGTTCGGCAGTTTGCTCACGTGGCTGAATGACCACGAGAGCGACGTCTTCTTTGTCGGCACCTGCAACGACGCCTCGAAGTTGCCGCCCGAGTTCGCCCGTGCTGAACGCTTCGACGGCGTGTTTTTCGTGGACCTGCCCAGCCGTGACCAGAAGGACGCGATCTGGGGCATCTACACGCGGCACTACGGACTGGACGCGAAGCAGGCCCGACCCGAGGACACCAACTGGACCGGGGCCGAGATCAAGTCGTGCTGTCGGCTGGCGTCGCTGCTCGATGTCCCGCTCGTTCAGGCCGCGCAGAACGTCGTACCCGTGGCGGTCACTGCGGGCGACAAGATCGAAGGGTTACGCCAGTGGGCTTCCGGTCGATGCCTGTCGGCGGATCGGGCGGGGGTGTATTCGCGGTCGGAAGGGAGGTGTTGGCGGGCGGGTGCGGAGGGTGGTGCGGGCGGAGTAGGTCGGCCTTGGGCGTCGCTGGCCTACATCCACGACACCACCCGGTACCACTTCATGAGCATGACCGGCTGTTTCACCGCTCGGGCCATGCAACCAGCCTGCCACCATGGCAGACCCCAAAAAATAATCGCGAAGCATCGCCGCCGCTAGAGAGCGACGGCGACGCCCCGGCAGGAAGACAGACTCCTGCCGGGGCACACGCCTGTAACACTTCTATCCCACATTCAAAGGAATAAAGGGATAAAGGCCAAAGGGACCAGGTTACCGTGCCCGGCGACGCCGCCACATCTGCCAACCTCCACAGGCAAGCCCACCCGCTGCCATCACCCACGTCGATGGCTCGGGCACGGGAACCGGACTTGCGAGACGAAAACAGCTGCCGCTGTCCTCGTACGACGGGGCGAGCGTGAACCTGAGGGAGGACGACAACTCGAACGGGTCGCCGTGGAACCAGTAGCCGCCCCGAAACCCACGAACCGAGCCGGCAGCACCTGTGAGGTCGTTCCACTCAAGCACGTTGCCGCTCATGTCGAAGGCCCCATACGCGCTCGCTCCGCCATTGGTGCCCACCGTTGTCACGTTGCCGTTTTGGCCGTTCCAGTCGGCTGCTCGGTTGTAGTTCGCGAAGTTGCCCGTGCCGGCAGCGGAGCCGTTTCCGACCCCATCCGCCGTCACAGCCGTGGGGGCCGTGTCGCTCTGCGTCGCATAGTCCCAGTAGCCCGCGTTTGTGCCGCCGCCCTTGTAGTACGCCGCCTTGTACCACTGGTCTTCCGTCGGCAGAAAATACGACGCTCCGGAGTTTACCGCCGGGGCAGTGCCGCTCGTTGCGCCGTTGAGCGTGTAAGCACCTGTCTCTGTGCTGCTTGAGCCCTGACCGTTCTGGAGCCAGTTGGCAACCCGCGCCGCGTCGAACCAACTCACATAGTTCACCGGCTTGTCGCCCATGTTTGCCTTGACGGCGTACGTGAACGACCCCGAGGAGCCGCTTCGGGTGATGCCGCCACGGGCGTCGCTGCCCATGTTTGCGCTGTAGAGCGAATAGGTGTCGGTCACCGCCACGGCATTCAGAAAGTCCGCGTACTGTGAGTTTGTGAACTCAAACTTCATGATCCGGAAGGAGTCGGCCACGGCACCGGCGGGATTCGGGCTGCCGGTTGTGTCAGCCGCGTTCCCCGGATCACCCACCGTCACCCAGTCGATCGTAACGGCGTGGGCATTCGGCAGGACAAGACTGGTGAGCATCAAGGCGACCAGAGCAGCGGTCGCGAGGGGGCGAGTTAGGTTCATGAGCGATCCGTTCGAGCGCTGGGGGGGGGGGGGGGGGGTGGTAATGAAAAAGCCTGCGCCGGTGCTGGCGCACGGCGATACAGTGGGCAACAGCCCAACGCAGGAAATGCAAAAACGATGCCAAACTCAACAAAATTCGCCCGGCCCCGAGTAATCATCCGAAAAGTGCTGGATTTCTCGTATATTTTCCCCGCCGATCGAAGACGGGGATTCGGTCGCGCCGTAAGTGGGGTGGTGCGAATCGCGCTACCCACTGGGGCGAATCGCTCCACCCAGACCCCCCGAAAGGATTGCTCGTTTGGGTCGCACGAACGGAGCAGCAACCCACCAACCTCCGCACCCACGCCGACCCCAGTTCAGCACCCATGCCGACCCACATCAGCCCGATAGAAGCCCGCCCCTTTGTCCGGGATTTTCGCCTCCCGATTCCGGCCCATGGTGTCAGACGGCTCCACGGTCGCCTCGGTGGCTGATCGGGCTTCCCAGCGCCCCAAAACCGTCACCAGCCAGAGGGATTTCCAAGCCCGTGCCGCCACCAGCATGCGCGGCCGGGCTTTCCATCCAACCTTTAAGGAGATCGCACGTACCGATGTCCACAGCAACCACCACTTCCCACGACACCGGCCAAACCAGTTCTCGCCGGACGACAACACCACCCATCAACACCCCGACCAGCCAGACAGCCCCGAACGCCGCCAACAGGCTCCGAACCACGATGGCCGCCGTTCGCCTCTCCTTCACGTGGCTGGGCGTCCGTAAGACCCTCGCCCCAGACCAGCGAACTACAGCGGCCCGAGCGTTCCATGCCGACCGGGAACTGCTCTCGGCCAGCAAACTCATCCTCGACACCAAGAACCCCGCCTACAGATCAGTTGCTGCCGTCAGGTCCGAGGCTTCTTCCTACTGGCGGACGGTCACGCTGCCGTTCCCTGAGGCTGGCATTCGGCTCCTTCCGCAGACTTCGCTCAGCACATTCGCCAGCACCATGCAGACGTACCGCGTGAGGCTCCAAGAGGCCGCCCGTGAACTCAGCAGCCAGTACGACCAGATCAAGTCAGAAGCCCAGCGGCGCCTCGGCACGCTCTTCAACCAAGCCGACTATCCCTCCACGCTCGACGGCCTGTTTGATATGGAGTGGAGCGTCGTGCCGATCGAGCCGCCGCAGTACCTCGTCGCCCTGAACCCCGAGGTATTCAGGCAGGAGCAAGCCCGGGTCCGTGAGCGGTTCGAGAGCGCCGTCGGGCTGGCTGAACAGGCTTTCGCCACGGAACTCCAGCGGCTCACGGCCCACCTTGCTGAACGCCTGACTGGTCTTCATGACGGCCAGCCAAAAGTTTTCCGTGATTCTGCAGTCGAGAATCTTCGTGAATTCTTCGAGCGGTTCCGGCGGCTGAACATTCGGTCTAGTCCTGAGTTGGATGCCCTCGTTGAACAGGCCCAGCAGACGATCACGGGCATCGAGCCGCAGACGCTTCGCGATTCCAACAGGCTCCGGCAGATGGTGGCCCGTGACTTCGAGCAGATTCAGGCCAGCGTCGGTGACCTGCTCGTGGATCGGCCCCGCAGGAATATTCTCAGGCGCGGGGGTGTTGGAGGTGCCGCATGACCACCGAGATGGAGTTGGTCGTCGGCTTGGATGGTTCGGCCCGGTGCATCTACGACGAGGCACTGGACCTGCGGGAGCTCGGGTAGTTGCAGATCACCCGGGCGAGCCACGTCGAGCCAGATAGGGACGGCTACTGGTGGGCTGATATGGGGCCTGTTGAGGGGCCGGTTTTGGGGCCTTATGGCAGTAGGACGGAGGCGTTGCAGGCGGAGCGGGGGTGGCTGGACGCGAGGATGCCGTAATCGCCACCGGTCAATGGCTGGCAGACGCTGTTCCTGTCGCGTCAGCCTTCGATACGGCCTTTGATGCCAGACGCTGCAAGAAGGGGCTCGTGTATCGATGCCCGTGGATCCGATCGAGCAACGCCTTTCCGGTCGTCGCCTCGATCTCGCGGTTCAGATGATCACGGACGCGGCGGACCTGCTCGACCGCGGTCCCCTGATGCTGATGCGTCTCACTCATCGCCGATCACCTCCCGAGGATTCCGGATTTCAAGGACCGGATACCCGTGCTTCAAGTTTACCGCGTTGAAGGCGTGGATGCGACGCAGGTTCACGATGTGTTTGAAGTTCCAACTCACGAGGACGTCAACCCGGGCCGCCGTAGCGAGTGCAATATGAAGCGCGTCGGCCCGCTCATTCTTCCCCACTGCTCCGTCACGGATGTATTGGGCCGCTAATTCTTCAGCCTCGGGGTCCAGTGCCAACACCTCCACGAGGGACTCAGGGACGCCCTCCAGATGTGCCCGAACGGCCGCCGGAGCCCTCTCCAGTTCGAGCAGCGTCACCTCGGAGATCACCATTGCATAGTCACCGTTGGTCATGGCGGCGACCAAGCGGCGGGAATGCCCGATGAACTCGACGTCCTCGCAGCCACCAAACACTGATGTATCGACGTAGATCCGAGGACGCATGATGCAGTTGCCCATCAGTCGCGCGAGATGCGGTGTCGTCGCAATGACGTGGCCTGAGAATACCGTATAAGCCACTACGGCTCATCGCCACAACGCTACGCGCATCTGGTCCGTGCCGCCCTCTGGCCATCCCTGCGGTTGGCTCCCCCTTCTTCCCGCCCGCCCCTCTGGCTGCCGGGCGTGTTTCCCTTCTTCCGGCTCGCTGCGTTGGCGGCCGGTGTCCCTGTGTGTTTCCCGTTTCCCGTTCCATTCCCATTTTCAGGAGATCGAGAACCCATGAGTGACTCTGACCTGTTCGACGCCGTGGCCCGCAAGACCGGCGAGGATTTCCATGAGATTCGTCGCCGGGGCTTCATGCTCGCGGGACCGGATGATGCCAGCCCTCAGCCGGAGTGCCTGCTCGACGTGATGCTGGTCGATCTCGATGACCTGCAGACCGTCGACTGGGACGCCCTCGGATTCGGGTGCCGCGAGCCGTTCTACAAGAGCACGCTGAGGGCTCGGAAGAAGAAGACCAAGAAGCAGGTGGCCCGAGCGGCGTGACCTGCTGAGCGGCTCGAAGATTCCAGCGACCCCTTTCAAGTGACGGGCGTGGAGTGTGGTGGAGGTGCCCAAGCCTCCCTGCACCCACGCCCGTCGCTTTTTTCACGTACCTCAGGCATTTCATGGCGGCGGTGAAATCAACGCCGCCGTCCGGATCACCCTTTTCGTGGATGGCGGAAACGAATTTGCATCCGCCATCCATCCCCGACCCACCAACCCAACAGGAACTTCACCCCCATGTTGAAACTCCATGCCGGCGTCTCCAAGAAAGTCGGCTTGCCCGGCTTCTCCAGCGCCTCGGCCTCCTGCACCATTGAGGCCGAACTCGATTCCAGCCTCCTTCAAGACCACGAAGGCTTCCAGATCGTCGTGCAGCGGGCCTACCAATCCTGCGAGAAGGCCGTGCAGGACCAGATCGCGCGGCTGACCAGCGAGGACCAGCACGACCCCAGCCAGCCGCAGGAAGTGATCGAGGTGCGCACCAGTCCAGCCATCCAAGGGGCCAGCGTGAACAGGCTCCCGGCGGCCCAGTTCACGAATCAGCCCAGCCCCCGTCCCGCCACGGCTTCGCAGGTGAAAGCCATCCGGGCCATCGCTGCTCGCCGCAAGATCGATCTGCTCGGCCTGCTCCGGGAGAGATTCGGCCTGACCACCGCAGACGAACTGGGCATTCGGCAGGCCAGCAACCTCATCGACGAACTGAAGAGCGAGGAGGGAACCAGCAGCCCCACGAACGGCAACGGAGCCTACGCGACGACTGGGGGTGCTCGATGATCGCCGGGGCTGCTGAAAGCCTGCTCCCGGTGCTCACGCCGGCCAGCACCAACCCCGCCAACGAGATCGCCAAGAGGCTCACAGGGCGGGACTACGTGAGTCGGTCGGCTCTCTCAACGTTCCGGACCTGCCCGCTGAAGTACAGGTTCCGGTACGTGGATGGCCTGCCCGAAGAATCCGTCTCCAGTGCCCTCATCTTCGGCACCGGGATTCACACGGCCGTCGAGCAGCACTACCAAGCGATCCTGTCCGGCGCCTCCAAGCCCGACCTCGATGCCCTGCTGTTCGCCTATCGCTCCGCATGGCTGCCGCACGACCCGGACGCGATCTCGTTCGGCAGCAAAGAGACACGGGCTACGCTGGACGTTCTGGCCTCGAAGATGCTCACGGCCTTCCTGAACAGCCCAGCGGCGAGCGTTCAGGGGCGGGTGCTGGGCGTCGAAGAAGAGATTCGCGGCATGCTGATTAATACCGGCTGGCCGATCTCGTGCCCCCACCGCGGAAGCACCGGCATCGCTATCACGGCGTCTTTGCGCCAAATCACAAGCTCAGGCCCGCCGTCACTTCGCTCGCGATCGGGAACGTCGGCAAGCGGCAAGAGGCCGCGACCGGCGGGCATCGGGGCGACGGTTATGCCACGGAAGGATGCTGTGCCGCGACCGCAAGCCCCCGCTCACACGACACCTCACGGATTGCGTGGGCGAAACTGATGGCGCGGGTGGGGGAGGAGTTTCCGCTCGAGTGCCCGAACTGCGGCGGCGACATCCGGCTGAGAGCAGACGGCCGGCAGGAGCCGGCCTACTTCGAACTGGAGGTTCGCATGCGGAAGAAGGCCAGGATGGCTTCGCCCGCGTGAAGTCAGCTCCTCACACACCTCGGCGAACCTCAGCGGCGTCGTGAACGTCTTCGACCTCGTGGGTATCAACGGCGCCGGCCGATACGGAACGGGCGGGGCGGCCGATTGGAGCCAGGGCGACTTCAACTACGACGGCATGACCAACGTCTTTGATCTGGTCGCCGTCGGCGGGGCCGCAGTGTATGGACAAGGCGAGTATCTCCCGGCCGGCTCCGTAGCCGCGACGATGGCAGTTCCGGAGCCTGCGGCCGCGCCGCTCATGAGCGGCATCGGTGTCGCGGCGATCCTGCTCGTCCGCAGGTGGAGGCGATCGACCTGGCACGGTGGGCGGCGACCCTGAGCCACGGCTTGGCCCGGGCGACGGAACCGGCTGCTACACTCTGTCCGGTTCGGCGATCGGTGCCGGACAGCGAGTGGCCGCAGCGGGCGGCTCAGGACCACGAGGGGGATCGAGGCATGGCGAACATCGGGCTGCATCGACGAGACTTTCTGGGGCAGGGCCTGACGACCGCCGCGGCGATGGTCGGCGGCGTGGCCCTCGGTCGGTCGGCAGCCGCCGCCCCCGGCCCGAATGACCGGATTCGACTGGGCCTGATCGGCGTGGGCTGGCGGGGAGGGCAGCACCTCGACGCGCTTTTGAAGACCGAGGGCTGCGAGGTGGTGGCTCTCTGCGATCCGGAAGCCGCCTTCCTCGGACCGGCCGGCGCGAAGGCGCCGCAGGCGAAGACCTACGCCGACATGCGGAAGCTGCTCGACGACGACGCGGTCGACGCAGTCGTGATTTCCACCTGCAACCACTGGCACTGTCTGGCCGCGATCTGGGCCTGCGAGGCGGGCAAGGATGTGTACGTGGAGAAGCCGCTCTCCTACACGCTCTGGGAGGGCCGGCAGTTGATCAACGCCGCTCGCAAGCACGGCCGGATCGTCCAGGTTGGCACCCAGCAGCGGAGCGACCCGATGCAGGCGGAGATCCGCCGGTTTCTTCACGCCGAAAAGGCCCTCGGGCCGCTCGAGTCGGTCGTGGTGACGCGGTTTGGGATCCGGGCGGGGATCGGCAAGCGGGCCACCCCGCTCGCACCCCCGGCGACGCTCGACTACGACCTCTGGCTCGGCCCGGCGGCTGATCAGCCGATCTACCGTGACAAGATCAACTACGACTGGCACTGGGACTGGAACACCGGCAACGGTGAATCCGCCAACTGGGGCGTGCACGTGCTCGACGACGTCCGCAACGTCGCCTTCCAAGACGCCTGCTCGCTCCCCACCAGCGTGACCTGCGGCGGCGGTCGCGTGGTCTGGGACGACGCCGGGCAGACGCCGAATCTGATGGTCGCTCAGCTCGAGGCGGCGGGCGTGCCCGTCGTGTTCGCGTTGAGTAATCTCCCCAAGGCGCCCGGCGGAAAGGACCCGCTCCAATTCGAGGACACCCAGAGCGGCTACATCATCCATTGCGCCGGCGGCTCGTATCACGGCCGCCGCGGCGGGGGCGTGGCTGTTGATCGAGATGGCAAGACGGTTCGTGAATTCAAGGGCACGACCGGCGGCCGCGAGCACTACCAGAACTTCTTCACGGCGGTGCGCAGCCGCGATCCCCAATCCCTCAACGCCGAAACGGTCGTTGGCCATGACTCCACGAATTGGAGCCACGTCATCAACGCTGCCTGGCGGTCGGCCGAAGCCCGCGGCCTGATGTCAACGGTCGACGCCCCCACGGCCGGCCCACTCGCAGCCGTCCGCGGGCTGATGGAGAAGCACGTGCAGGCCTACGGCGCCGCCGCGGCGAACGGCCTGCGGCTGAGCGGCTCGCTGGCAATCGATCCCGCGGCGGAAGCCTTCGTCGGCAGTGGGGCCGAGGCGGCCAACGCCTACCTCGGGCCGCGTGATTTCCGCGGGCCATACGTGATCGAGCCGGTGACGGGCTGACGCACCGTCGACGTTGAGGCGAGGGGGTCGGCGAACGCTCGCGGAGCACGTCAGGTGTATCCTCGCCCGTGACACGCCTTTTGCCGCCCCCGAGCCGGTGCAGCGGTGGTGGCGGGCGGGGCCGCACATCACCAGTGCAGGATCATGTCGCAGCCGGCGTAGAACTGGCCGAGCTGGTCGCCGGCGGCGCCGATCCGCTGGCCGAGCGGCTTTCCGTAGGGTCGGTTCGTGGTCGGTGTGTTGGGCGCAAACCAGTCGTAGCGGAGTTCCGGTCGGATGACGAGGTTTTTGCTCCGGTAATAGTTGAGCCCGAAGGTCAACTCCCAGAAGTTACCGGCGAAGTCTCCCGCCCAGTAGCCGAAGTTGCCGCGCACGCTCTCGTTGCGGATCGGCGCCGAGACGATGTAGCCGTTGTTGTCGCGGAAGTATTCCAGCCGCATGCCCCCGACCCACTGGTCGTTGAACTTCCAGAACAGGTAATTCACAAACGAATACCACTGGGCGAGGTCGGTCGGCTGGCCCGCGTTGCCGGGGGAGACATCGGCGTTGAACTGCCAGGCGTTGTCGTTTTGGAAGACGTAGGTGAGCCGATCGGTCAGCTTGTTGGTGTAGACCGTGCTGATCAGCGAGCGGTTACCCACGAGTGACCCGTCCTCCGGCCGCAGTCCGAGGATCGTCCGCTCGTTGCCCGTCGTCGTCATGATCGAGAGGGTCTGGCGGGCGTCGGAGCTGGAGAAGTCCACCCCGCCGAGGAAGCCCGCCGTGCTGCCGGCGCCGGGATAACTCATGTTCCGCACCGCCCACGGGGCGTCGGTTCGCATCGGGTCGGAGAAGTTGTTCCAGCCATTGTGGATGCCGGCATAGATCGAGATCTGGTCGTTCGGCTGCCAGGAGCCGAGGAAGCCGGTGAAGGTGAAGGGGGAGAACTGCATCGAGAAGGAGTGGGTATAGAAGAAGTTGCCGACGGCGGGCACCTGCTCGTAGCCGAGGATGCTGTAGAAGTGGCCGAAGCGCAGGTTGAAGCCGGCCCGGGCGAAGTCGGCGTAGAGCTGCGGCATCGCCAGACCGTAGTCCTTGGAGAAATTCCAGGACGCCACGTTCTCGACTCCCGTCTCCCGAAAGCGGTAGGCATCGAGGCCGCGGGCCGTCGTGAACAGGTAGTCGGTGCCGAACAGGAGATCGACCCGCCCGCCCCAGTCCCAGCCGTCGGAACCGTCGGCCTGTCGCTCCGTGACAAAGTAGAACTGGTTGAGTTGACCCTGCCAGGCCCGGTCGGCCAGCGTGACCGGGCCGTTGAAGGGCGAGCCCCAGTTGTTGGCTCCGATTCCCGCCTCGAGCCAGCCGTAGGTGTAGAAGTCGCGGCGTTCCAGGAAGGGCACGTGAAGCCGGCGATCGGGACCGCTGGCATAGCCCGTCTCCTCCCAGGCCAGCCGCGTCACCGCCGGCGGCACGTCGGATGCCGGCGGAGCCTGGGCGGCGCAGCGCATTCGGCCCGACCCGGCCGTCGCCGCCAGGAGCACGGTCAGCATCACCCTCCGCAGATCCACGAGCCCCTCCCGGTCAGCCTCGATCCCTTGGGACGCGTCCGATCGTGTGATCGTGAACGCAGAGCCAGCGGCATGATGACAACCCGGGGAATCGGTAGTTCCACCCGCGACCGCCTCACGTTCCCTGCTTGCCGGCCTTACCCTGTTTCAGCGGTCACCGACCCCCGAGCCTCCGGACAACACAGGTGCAACGGGAGCTGGATCAACTCAACTCCACCGGCTTGGGGACGGCAAAAGTCTCGTCGCGGGCGAGGATACGCCCCTATGCTCCTCGAGCGGTCACCGACCCCCGAGCCTCTGGTCAACACCGGTGCAACGTGAGCAGGATCAACTCAACTCCACCGGCTCGGGGTCGGCAAAAGTCTCGTCGCGGGCGAGGATACGCCCCTATGCTCCTCGAGCGTTCGCCGACCCCTCGCCTCCCCTGCTCAATATGCAAATCGTCGCTCCAGCTATCTCAGACGCGCTCTAGCGGGTTTCCGGGTCGTGTGCCTTATCGGCCGGGCGTGTTGCGCGGTAGCGCGTGAGGCACTCGAAGCCCGCCATCCGGGCCTCGATGTCGGCGCGATCGGCGGCGGTCCAGTCCAGGGCGGCGGAGGTCTTCCGCGGCTCGGTAAACAGCATCCCCCGCACGGCCGCCACATGGTCGGGATCGTCGGGCAGGCCGAGGAAGCGACTGAGGCGGCCGAGTTCGGCCGCGGGGTCGGCGAGCAACTCGGCGTGGTGGCTCTCCAGGAATCGGTCGGCAGGTAGCCGCTCGCGGAGGGCCTCGGCGGCGTCGCAGTGCATGAAGTACCAGCGGATTCGGTCTCGCACTGGAAGCCCTGTCCGCCGGTGCATGGTTGCAATCACGTCGAAGGGATCGCGGACCGCGTATACGAGCCGAACCGGCACACCCATGCGGTCTTCGAGCGAGGTCAGGAAGGCGGGGTTGCCATGGAGCAGGAGGAGCGTCGGATTCCAGGTCTTGTCGCCGGCGACGAGCACGCCCTGCTTCTCACCCGGAGGCGGCCCGATCTGATACTGGTATCCCGCCGAGGCCCGGTCCTTGGATGCGTTGTAGCCCGCATGGCCGATCACCCGGGCCAGCACCTCGTCGCGGGCGAGGCCCTTCCAGAGCGTCATCGAATCAGCCATCTCGTTGGCGACGATCGCCCGCGGATGGCCGTCGAGGGCCGCGCCGAGGAGGGTCGATCCACTCCGGGCGTTGCCCACGATCAACACGAAGCACCGCAGGTCGGGCAGCAGTGCGGGGGACGTGGCGTTGTCGTCGGTCATGATGCAGCGGCTCCACGGCGGTCGTGGCGGTGGTGTTCGAGGATCGACGCATACGTCTCCAACGCCCGGGCTGACCAGGCCTCGAAGCCAAACCGGGCCAAGGCGTCGATTCGGGCTGCGGCGCCCATGTGGACCGCGCGAGCCTGATCATCGAGTAGCGTATCAATCGCGGTTTCCCAGGCAGAGACGTCGGCCGCCACGAGCCCTGAGATTCCCTCGATCACCACATCGAGCAGGGGCCCGGTCGGAGAAACGATCGAAGGAAGGCCGACGGCCGCCGCCGCCAGCCAGCGCACGCCGCTCTTGGCTTCGTTGAAGGGGCTGCCGATTTCGAGCGGGCAGAGGTTCAGATCGCAGCGGGCCAGTTCAGCGAACAGATCGAGCAGCGGCACTGGGGGCCGGACCTCGATCCGGTCGGCATAGGGGGCGAGCGCGGGATAGATGGTCGGGTCGAGATGGCCGAGGATGACGAGCACCGGCTCGGGCCTCCTGGCAAAAACGTGGGCGACAGCCTCGGCTGCCACGGCGAAGTCGCGATGGTGAGTGGGGGTGCCGCTGGCGAAGACGAGCCGCGGTCGGCCGTCGGTGGCGGAGGCTTTGGGAATTCCGCCAGCCGCCGCGGCCGCTGCCTCCATCCGCAGGTCGAGCGCGTTGGGGAGCACGTGCGTCGAGCGGCAGACCTCGGCCGCCGCCGCCGCGAGCGCCGGTGTTGTGAGCACGGCCGCGTCAGCCTGTGCCAGGGCTCGCCGGTAGTCGGCGGCGGTGGCAATCCAACGCTCCCGCTCCTCCGGCGGGAGGACGTCGAGAAAGGCGACCCAACCGCCTGCCGTCACATGCGGGTCGAAGAGCAAGTCGTCGATGTCATACACCAGCGGGCTGCCGCTGGCGGTGCAGGCCGATCGAATCCGGGCGAAGGGTTCGCCCCACTGGCCGCGAAACACCACGACGAGATCGGCCGCAGACGCGGCGTCGGCGGCCGTCGGATCATCGAGCGGGAGCACGGTGGTCTGCCAGCCAGCCGTCGTGAGGGCGGCAGCGGGATGTTCGACCCGGTAGACGTGACCGATGCTGCGCGGCGCCGCCGAGAAGAAGACAGCGGAGCGGCCGTGGCTTGCGGTCGTTCGCTGCCGCGGGGGGCCAACGAGCCCGGCCAGGATCCGCTCCGACCAGGGGTCGCGGTCGGCGAAGGGATCATGCTGCTGGCGGAGATCGCGATAGGCAGCCTGGAGCCGGCCCAGCGCTGCGGCTGTGTCATCCCGCAAGTGCTGCCAGCCCGGGGCATCGCCTCCCAGGCGGACACCGATCTCGCGGAGCAGTTCGAGGCTGCCGGCGGACACGTCGGTCGGCAGCAGCTCGTTCGCCTGTTGTCGGCGGAGGGATGGGTCGAGGAGGGCATCGATGGCAGCCTCCGCCTCGGCATCAGGAGCCGGGACGGCGCCGGCGGCGAAGGGGGCCGCCAGGGCCTGCCGCCAGTCGGTGATGAGGTCGGCGTACTGAACGACATGCCTGGGCAGATCCTGCGACACGCGATCGGCGTCGAGCACGTACCGCAGCCAGAGTAAGAGCCCGCGGCTCGTCGCCGGAATGGCGGCCGGACGAAATTCAGGCACATGAACCCGAGCTGCGAGCGATCGGGCCACCTCCAGCGGATCCCGGGCGACTATCAGCCCGAAGGGCTCGATCAAGGCGGCGTCGAATACGGTGCGCCAGAAGGGGAGGAGCCGGCAGATCCGCGGATCCTTGAGCACGAGCTCCGCTGCGGACCCGAATTCTTCGGCCAGGATTGTCTCCGCCTCCTCGCGATCGGCCTGCCGATCCGCCGCGGTGAACCAGGCTTCCGGGATCGCGGCGTCGTCGTTCCACCGCGTGCCTGCCGATTCGAGCAGCCGGTTGTTGAACCGGGCGATCCGGCGGGATTCCCAGTAGCCCTGGGGATTGTCGGCATTGGCGGGCATGAGTTCCCGCGGCGGTGTCGCACCAGCCAGCGTGAGCAGCCGAGTGACGGCCGAGGTGCCGCTGCGGTGCATGCCCAGCACCACCACCGCCCGCCGCGGCCGACCAGTCATGCGCCGCTCCCGGTCGCTGCGACCGCCTGCGCGACGGAGCTCGTCAGGAAGGGCAGGGCCTGAGGCGGCAGCCCACCGAGATAGATAGCCGCGTTTGCGGGCGGAGCGAAATCGCGGCCCCTGATCGCGACGTATTCATCCTGAAATCGCAGGCCGGGATGCTCGGCTAAAGGCACGTTCGTCGCCACCCCGCCGTGGAACTGATGAAATGTGCCTTCGCCCAGCAGGATTACGAGTTGGCCGAGCCGCTCGCAGGCCTCACGGTAGTAGTCGAGATTGACGAAGCCGCCGCCGGCCGATTGAAACCGTTCGTCGAGGCCGCCGAGCCGTTCCCATGAGGCCCGCCGCACGGTGAGGAAGTTGCTCTCGGCGAGCGGCCGAAACCAGCCGCCGGCACTGCTGCCGGCGAGGCAGGCGATCCGAAAGAGCTCGTAGCCGTCGGCCCGCCAATCAACCGAGCCGAGGAGGGCGTCTTCGGCGGCCTGGTCGTAGCCCTCGAGCATGGAGATGTTTTGCATCTTCGGGCCAAGGTGCCAGGCCAGCGTGGCGACCACTGGATCATCGTGGCTGCGAAGCGCGGCGAGCGTGTGTCGGAGGACTCCAGGGGAAAGCATCCGGGCGCCGTCGATGCAGACTGCGACGGCCGAGCCGGCCGAGGCCCGGGCGGCGGCGTTGATGGCCCCGGCCGGCGACGGGGCGTCGGCGGCTCGCAGGAGCCGAAAGTTTGGGCCGTGCTGCCGCACCATTCCTTCATCGAGCGGGATCGTCGAGCCGGCGTCGACGGCTATCACCTCATAGTCGGCCGCGGTCACTCCCCGCTGGTAGGCAGGAGAGAGCGTGAAGAGCGTCCGCGGAGCCTCCCGGGCCATGTTGCGAAAGGCGACGATGACGGAGAGTGCGGGAGCGTGCATGGGGTGGCGAGCCGTGAAGCGTTCGTCGAAAGCATACCCGTTCATGTCGGCAGCCGTCCCGCTGACGGGTACATTGTTTCGCAGTGGAGATCGGCCTGGCGGCGCGGAGCGATGCCCATGCATGCGATGAGCCTTGCAGAGACGGTTGCGGCGGTCATTCGCGAGCAGCTCACCGCACCCGATGCGGTGATCACGCCCGACACGCCGCTGGGAGCCGACGGACTCGGCATCGACTCGGTGGGATGCCTGGAACTCGTGCTGGAACTCGAACGGCGAACGGGGCTCGCGCTGCGCGACGAGCACCTGACGGCCGAGGCGCTCGCCACGCCTGCGGGCCTCGTGCGGCTCCTCGAGCAGGCAGGGCAGAACTGAGATGACGGGCATCGTGCCGGCGGTCGCCGCCTCCGGTCTGCCGCTGGCGTGGCAACTCGGTCTGCTTCGTGGCCTCGCTGCGACCGGCTGGCGGCAACGGCGGCTGCGGCAGTGGGCCAAGGAGCATCCGCAGATCGCCCGCGGCCGCCCGTGGTGCCGCCGGGCTTGGTGGGGAGTTGCGGCCGGCGGAGTCGTGCAGCGGCACCTGGCTGATCCTCGGCGCCGGCTCGCCGCGCTGCGACTCCTCGATGAGCCTGATTGGAGTGAGTTTGACGCTGCTCGGCAGGCGGGCGGCGTGATCGTGGCGACCGCCCATCTCGGCCCTCCCAAATTTCTGATGCACGTCTTGCTCGAGCGGCGGCTGCCGCTCCTCGTCTGGACGAACGCCGCCGATCTGCCTGCCTGGCTTCCCGCGACCACGGAGGCGACCTTCCTCGACCCGCTCCTGCCCGCCGAGCGGTCGGTGCTGATGGTGAAGACCGCGCTCCATCTTCGCCGCGGCGGCGTGCTGCTCGGCGCCGCCGACATGCAGACGGGAGGTCGGAGCCGCGAACGGGACAGCCTCGGCCGCCAGTGGCATCTCTCGCCCGGCCTCCCGGCGCTGGCCCGCCGGCTCGGAGCGCCGGCCTTTTTGGTGTTGGCCCTCTGGCGGGGTAATCGCGTGCGGATCAGTTGCGAGCGGATCGAGGCTCCGGCCACAGACATGGCCGAAGAGGCCTGGGAGGACGCGTGGCTCGATCGTTATTGGGGCGGCGTGGAGGATGTCGTAGTCTCATCCCCGGAAAACCTGCGGTTCCTCCGTGGCATCGACGCGGGCCGCTTCCGTCGGGAGCTGGGGACATGATCTGGCAGCAGATTGCCGAGCGGATCGAGACTGCGGCTGCGAGCGACGCCGTCGTGGTCGGCGACGAACGGATCTCGTACAGCGGCCTGGGGCAGCGGGTAGCGGCGGCGGCGGCGACCCTGCCCGAGCCTGCGGCCCGGCCGGCGCGGGCGCTCGTGCGGCAGAGGGAGCCGTTGGCGATCCTCGTGAGCACGCTTGCCTGCTGGTATCGCGGGCTCGTGCCGGTGGTGCTCCGCGAGGGCATGACCGACCTGCAGGTGGCCGAGATGGCCGAGTGGCTCAGGCCAGTCGCCGTGATCGATGGCCCCCTTCCAGAAGATGCTGATGGCAAGCCGGTGGTCCGGGCGACTCCCCTCGGTCCGCGCGACGAGGGCCTCGTGATCTGCACCTCAGGCACGACCGGTCGGCCGAAGCTCGTCGCGTTGCCAGCGGAATCGGTGGTGATCACCGCCCGGGCGATCGGCCGGGCGCTCGGCCTCGAGCCGACCGACCGGATCGCGGTCAACACGCCGCTCGGCTACATGTATGGCCTCATGGGCGGGTGCACGGCCGGGCTGATCGCCGGGGCGGCGTGCCATCTCTTCTCGCCTCGCGACCCGCTGACGCAACTCCAGGCCGCGATTCGCAAGCGGGGCATCACGGTGGTTCAGGGGCCGCCGTCGCTGTTCCGCATGTTCCTGGCTTACTGGAACGGTGAGCCGTTTCCTGGAGTACGGATGGTGACGACGGGCGGGGAGCCCTTGGGCGAGGACCTCGCGCACGACCTCGACCGGGCCTTTCCGACGGCTCGCAAACTCTTTCTCTACGGTATGACCGAGGCAGGCCCACGGATTTCCGATCTCGAGATCGGCCAAGGAGGCGGCAGCGACGCCTGTGTGGGCGTGCCGTATCCGCACTTCGAGTGGCGGCTCGATCCGGTTCTGGGCAGCGAGGCGGGGCGGTTCGTGCTCCGCGGTCCGTCGCTCTTTCTGGGCTACATCACGGCCGACGGTGGGTATGAGGGTCTGGATCCGGAAGGCTTCTTCCACAGCAACGACCTGCTGAGCGTCGGCGATCAGGGGCGGCTCCACTTCCGCGGCCGGCTCGACCGAATCTTTCGCAGCGGCGGCCGGCTTGTGAATCCCGAGGCGGTCGAACGGGTGCTGGCCTCACACCCCGACGTGCTCGACGCCGTCTGCCAGCCGGAGAGCCATCCGCTGCTCGGCCTCGTTCCCGTGGCCGACATCGCCATGAAGCCCGGTGCGACCTTCGATCTCGCGTCGCTCAAGGAACTCTGCGGCAAGCACGTCGAGCCCCACGCGATCCCGCGTCGGATCACGCCGACGGATGCCTGGGAACTTGCCGAGTCGGGCAAGCGTCGCCGACCGGCCGGGCCCAAGCCGGGGTGAACGAGAACTGTGGCACGCGGAGTGGCAATCCCAACCCGCCCCTTCAGGCCCTGAGACGCGGCGGCCCGATTTCTTCGGCACAACCGGCGTTTCCCGCTCCCAGCGGCGGTGAGCGGCTCCTCACAGCGGTGAGAAGGCCCGAAAACCGGCGAATTCGCGGGTTTTTTGCCGGTTTTGGGCCGGTGTTCCCCGGTTCTCACCACGCGAAACGGTGAGTCACCCGGCCTGGTGAATCGCGGCCTCCCGGGAAATTCTTCGCCCCTTTTTGCCTTGTTTTCCAGGGCGAAACGCTTCGCGT
>CAMDDJ010000056.1 GCA_945891385.1 Candidatus Kuenenia stuttgartensis
CGGCGGGCTGAAGGGGTTTTGCGGGTTTGCCTCCGAGTTGTCGTAGAGACACTCCACCTCGAACCGCGTGCCCGCGGGGAAGGGCTGCGGCCGCTCAAAGAAATACGGACTCTGCCAGTTGTAGTCCCACTTGGGCACCCGGATGACCAACTGCGGCTTCTCCTGGCCCGGCAGCCAGGCCCGGACTTCCATCCAGCGAGCGAGCAGATGGGCGTGGGGTGTGATTTCCGTCAGTTCCGCTGCATGAGGCAGCGTGTAGTTTCCCGTGACCCGAAACGCGGTCACGCCGGGCGGCACCACGCTGAACTTGCCGGAGACATAGATGATGTTCATCGTCTTCCGGATCGGTGCTGCTGCGTTCCCCCGATCAGCCAGCCAGATGCCAATCCGGCTGGCATCGGTCTCGGTCTTTCCATTGCGGACATAGTGCACCTGCGCTGTCAGGTCGGAGCCGGCCGGAATGAGATACACCGCGTCGGGCGGCGCAAGCGCCGCCCGCACCCCGGGCACATAGCCGCCGATAAAACTCGTCCGGGGGAAGCCGTCGTCCCGCAGCGGTGGCGGCCGAAAGCCGAGGCCATGCGGGTCGAACCAGCCTCCCGCCTGATCGTCGGGGTGGCTCATGCCGGCCCGCCCGCCCCAGTCGGCGACGGCCTCCTGGCCCGACTCCCGCGGCAGATAGCCCGTCAGGGCATGGTGCACGATGCTCCGGTTGCCCGGCAGAAACTGCATCGCCCGGACCGCAAGATCCTCTTCATTGCCCAGCGGAAAGATCACGTTGCGGTAGAGGTCTTCGCCGTGAGCGCCCAGCTGCGTGGGGCTCTGCTGCTCAAGCACGAGGTCGGGCGGCCCGAGATCCTCCTCAAAGGCTCCGTAGTCGGGAAGCGGCGGGAGCTCGGGGGTGAGCGCCGGATCTCCTGCCGGCATGTCGGTCTTCACCCATTCCCGCAGCATCGCCAGCTGCTCGGCCGTCGGCGGCCTGGTCCCACGCAGATCAAAGTCGCTCTCGGCCTGGGCCGGCGGCATCCGCCGGGCCTCAATCTCCTCGATCGCCTGCTCCATCCAATCGACCGCGTCGTCGTAGGAGGTGAGCGTGAAGGGCCCGACCTGCCCCGGGCTGTGGCACCGCTGACACTGGGCATGCAGGAAGGGCAGCACATCTTCGGAGTAGGTCACCACATGATCGGCCTGGCTCGGCGTGGTCGGCACCTCCGGCCGATCGAGCGGGCAGCCGACCGCTTCGGTGACGGGCAGCTTCACCTCGCGGCCGGCGAGGAGATCGACGATCGCGTTCTTGAGATCAGGCTCCGGGACGCCCGGCGATTTCTCGCCCCGCACCTTGTAGCGATCGTCGATCCGGCCCTGATACCGTGTGCGGCCGCTGGTATCGACGAGCACCACCTCGGGCGTGATCGTGGCATCGAGGGCCTCGGCCAGCCGGAAGTCGCCGTCGGTGACAAACGGAAAGTGGATCGCATACTCGTCGCGATAGCCGGTGATCTCCTCGACGTCGTCAAACTCGCAGACCACCCCCACGAAGCGGATCCCCCGCGGATCAAACTCATCGGCCAGCTCGGCAAGCACCGGCCCATACCGCTGGGCCAGCGGGCAGGCGGGATGGAGGAATGTGAAGCAGACAGCCTTCCCATCGCCGCCGAGCAGGTCGGCGAACGCCACAGCCTGCCCGTCGAGCGACCGGGCGGAAAGCCGCTCCGGGGAGGTGCTGTGGGGCGGGTTGCCGGCGGGAGTTAACGCCGCGTCATCGGCCCGGGCGACGACCGTGGTAGCTCCGCACCAGGCCACGACCGCGACAAACATCCACAGCGGGCGAATGGCCATGAAATGACTCCTGGGGGTAGGCCGCCGCCTGCGACCGGCTAGAGCGCATTCGAGTTGCGTGAAGCACCGGCTCGGGGGCGGCAAAAGTCGGTCGGAGGACCGACTCCTTCGGATCGTCGCGGGCGAGGATACGCCCCTATGCTCCTCGAGCGTTTGCCGACCCCCTCGCCTCTCCTGCTCAGTTTGCCCAATCGTCGCCACAGCTATCTCGGATGCGCCCTAGCCACATGGACGCGAGGTTATTCCGGCTACCGTACCATCCCAAGCTGTTTTCGTGCACGAAACCCGCGTTTCGTGCACGGGCGGGGAACTGGGAAGTGGGGAGACTGTCCTGCCTGGTAGGCCGACACCACACGCTGAGGAGGAATCTCTTTGGGTCGGGCCTGCTACGAGCTGAGGATGGCTTCGGCGTTATCGGAAGCTGGAGCGACCACGGCATGGGCAGGCACTGGCAATGGCTCGTGGCCAGCCGTCAGCCCCCGGGGAAACACCTCGAGCTCCCGCATGCTCGTCCGGCCGACGGCCACGTCCAGCATCCGCCCGAACCGCCGGAAGACGCTCTCCTGCCGGTAGGGGATCCCGTGCTTTTCGCAGAGCGACTTCACCTGCGGCTGGATCAGGCGGTACTGCCGCATCGGCAGGTCGGGAATCAGGTGGTGCTCGATCTGGTAGTTGAGCCACAGGCTCATGTAATCGGTGAGATCGTCGCCGCAGTGGTAGTTCGCCGATCCCACCACCTGGGTCACGTAGAACTCCTCCTTGCGGTGATAGTGGAAGGAAAAGCGATAGAGGTCGTCGGCAGTGTGGTTGGGGGCGATCACCAGGAAGGCATGGGCGTTGGTGATCGCCTCCGCGAGCAGCTTGTTACCCAGCACGCACCACACCGCGGTCATGCCTAGCGGAAGAAACACGAGCGGCACCGCGACAAAGTGCCAGGTGGCGTACGGCAGATAGCAGGTGAGCCACAGCCGCCGGACCGCCGCCCGGCGAACATCGAACACGCTCCCAAGAGTGAAAGGCACCACCTGCGAGTGATGGAGCCGCCGGCGGGTCACCGGGTCGAGCACTCCCAGGGAGTTGGGGGCGTAGTAGATGATCTTCCAGGTGCAGGCCGCGACCGCCATCAGCGCGTACTTGATCCACACCGGCACCCGCATCTGCCGGAGAAACTCCAGGTTTCGCTCAGCCAGATCCGGATCAGATTCCTCGCCCGTGTGGTAGTGGTGGAGATTGTTGTGTTCGTGATCCCAGGCGGCGGGGTCGAGCCAGTCGAACCAGTCGACGTAGCGCCGCCAGCCGCGAGCGAAGACGCGACTCGTGTAGCGGGCGGGAATTCCCGGCACGCGGTCGTAACCGCGGTGGGTGATGTGGTGGGCGAGCAGCCAGCGGGTGAATTGGCCGAGGCTCAGCAGGAAGGCCGTGATCGGATTGGGGATCATCCACGCGGTGGCGAGGCCGAGGGCGGCCGCGACCCTGCCCACACGCTCGATCTTCCGCAGGTGGGCGAAGTCGGCGGGGCCGATCTGTTGATAGGTCTCGGCCTTCAGCCGCTCGATGTCGGCGCAGAAACCAGCTACGTTCATTCCGGCGAGCTCGACGGGCGTCGCCGGGGCGGGAGCTCTGGATATCATGAGGCGGTTGGCGGGGCGTGGGGGGCGGAGAAACTCGCAGAGAGAATAGCCTGGTCGCAGCGGCAGCGATACCCGGCGACATGCTTCCCCCCCGCCCCCCAGTGCCGCTCGGCTGGAACCTGCGTGGATCGCTTTCCCCCCCCGGGATTCGAGCCGATTGCGTCCGCCGCCAGGAAGCCACGCACCAACGCGATACCGTCTGGCGCGGATTCGGAGTCTGCGGCCGAACCTGACCGGCAAACTCGTCACCGTCACGCCGCTCGCAGGCCGAGGCCGAGCACGCCGCGGCAGTAGTCGATGCTGCGGGCGAGTTCAGCAAGTTGATAGTCTTGCTCGGCGGTGGCCCGGTCGCTGCCGGGCGGAGGCGTAAACCGGGGCAGCGGCCGGCCCTTCCTCGCCAAGGCGAGGAAGGCCGCCAGATCCTCGGCTCGGGCCTCGGGGAAGAGTCGCCAGAAGTCCCGATCGTCGATCGGGAACGAGCGAGGAAACCCCGAAATCGTCTCGATGTGGACTGCTACACCGGGGCAGGCCCGTTCAAACAGATCGAAGAACGCGACCAGGTCGGTGCAGCCCTCGCCCATCGCCGTCCACTGGCAGACCACTCCGCCTGGCGACGCGGCCTCGGCTGGCGTTTGCCAGATCATGGTGTCGCGGAGGCTCGTGGTGATGACGTGCGGGGCGAGCCGTTCGAGGGCCCGGACGGGATCCTCGAGGGTCCAGCAGGCGTTGCCCGAGTCGAAGTTGACCCCCACGCCCGTCCCGGATTCGGCCACGAGCCCGGCCAGTTCCCGTGAGGTCATGTCGCCGGCGTGGTTTTCGACGGCGATTCGAATGCCGGCATCCTCGGCCAGCGGCCGGCACTCTTCGAGCACCGCGAGCGTGTCGGCGATCCGGGCCTGGATGCCCCCGGGCGTGCCGCGATCGTCCTGGTTTCCGAGCACGACGCGGAAGGCCGGTGAGCCCAGGGCTTTCGCCATGCGGATGCCAGTGGCAAGGTGCTCCGGGGCAGTGCCCAACTCAGGCCGGAAGGTTTTGGATGTCGGGCAGATGCTCCACGACCCGAGCACGAGCGCGACACCTCGGTCGGCGGCGTAACGCCGAATCTCACCGAGCGAGGCATTGTCGAGCCCGCCCTCGAAGGGACTGAAGTCGGTGATAAAGAGCGAGTCGCAGTGGAGCCGCTCCGCATGGTCGATCAGCTGGCGGGCATTCCATTGCATCGCCCGGACGGCGAAGTTGTCGAAGCCGAGCGGAATCCCGCGGCGGCGGGGAGCCGCCAGGGCGAACCGAGGCGCGGTAGCGACGACCGCGGCGGTGAATGCGAGCCACTCCCGGCGGGAGATTTGCCGCGGCCGGAGCGGGCAGTCGTGGGCTGGTTCTTGCATACCCGGATTCTCGCCGCTCACCGGCCTACCCTGGTAGTGGTGGGGCACGGAATCCGGCGGATTGCTCCCGCTCAACGCTCGAGACCTCGCGGCTGATCAATCAAACCGTATCGACCGTGGGCAGCGACTCGGAGGCCCGGCAACAAAGTACGCGGCTACCCCGTGTAAGGAGCCCTCATGGGCTCCTTTTCACTCCAAGAAACCCACGACTCGCCAGACCCGCCGCGGATGGTTGCGGAGCCGACTTCCGCGGTTCATGATGCCACCACCGGGCACGGCGAGGATCCGTGGCCGCCCCCTCCGGGCACGATGCCATGACCACCAAGGACCTCTCCCTGCCTGCGCCGACCGAGCGGCCCGCCGCCCTCAAGGCCCGGCGGCAACTCAAGATGGCCCGCTCCGCCCACGCCTACGTCCGCGGTAATACCAAGAATTTCTACGACTGGCTGGATGGGAGCCTGGGCCGGTTGTTGCCGGCCGGGCCGCCGGTCTGGATCTGCGGCGATTGCCACGCCGGCAACATCGGCCCGATTGCCAGCGCCAAGGGCACCATCTCGATTCAGATTCGCGACCTCGACCAGACCGTGATCGGCAACCCCGCCCACGACCTGATCCGCCTCGGTCTGTCGATGGCCAGCGCTGCCCGCGGCTCCGACCTGCCCGGCGTGACCACCGCCCGGATGATGGAGCAGATCGTGGAGGGCTACGAGCAGAGCTTCGCTGCGGCCGCCGATGCCGATGACGAACTGCCATTGGTCGTCCAGGCTGCTATGAAGGCGGCGCATAAGCGCACCTGGAAGGATCTCGCTCGCGAGCGGATCGAGGACACGACTCCGACGATTCCGCTGGGCAAGACCTTCTGGCCGCTGTCGGACGAGGAGCGGGAGTCGGTCGAGTCGCTCTTTGCCACCGATGCAGGGCGGCGGCTGGTGACGGGTCTCAGGTCGCGCGAGGACGACGCGGTGATCGACGTGGTCGACGCCGCCTACTGGGTGAAGGGCTGCAGTTCGCTCGGTCTATTGCGGTGTGCGGTGCTGGTCTCGGTCGGTGGCAAGAAGGGGGAGCTTTGCCTGATCGACATCAAGGAGGCCGTGCCTGCTCTTGCGCCTCACCACACGGAGGTTCCGATGCCTTCCGACCACGCGGAACGGGTGGTGCAGGGAGCCTGGCACCTCTCCCCGGCCCTCGGCGACCGGATGCTGGCCGCCAAGGTGCTCGACCGGCCAGTCTTTGTGCGGGAACTGTTGCCGCAGGATCTCAAGTTCGATGTAGCCGATTTGACCTGCGACGAGGCGATGAAGCTGGCCAGGTTCTTGGCAGGCGTCGTGGGCAAGGCCCACGCCCGGCAGATGGACGAGCCGACCCGGAAGGCCTGGCAGCAGGAACTCGACGCCCACCATTCCAAGACGCTCGAGGCGCCCTCCTGGCTCTGGGCGAGCGTGGTGGATCTGCTCGCGACCCATGAGAAGGCCTACCTCGAGCACTGCCGCGTCTACGCGACCGAGGCTCGGCCGGCCTGACGGCCGAGGTGGGCGAACCAACCGGGAGATCGGTGCGGAACCGGCCTTGAGACGGGGTTTGGAGCCGGGGCGATCGACCGGCCACCGCAGCGACAGACCCGACGACTGCCACCGCAGCCTGTCTGCCAATGATGAAGGCCGCGCGCGGCTGGCGAGCGCCGCGGAGTGACCGGCTCGCCGGGCCGCTGCGGCTGCTCGGGTGCTCGTGTCGGCCGGAAAGCAGGCGGGCCGGGTGGGAAGCCCCACCCGGCCCGTCGCATTCACAACACAGGGGACGTTGCCGCCGTCAGGCGGGTCGTCGGATCAGCAGCCCTTCCGGCAGCCCTTGAGGCAGCCCTTGCCGCAGCCCCGGCCGCCGTTGCCGCCGTTGCCGTAGGCACCGGCGTCACCGGCCGGAACCTCTTCCTCGACGCACTTCTTCACCTGGACGCACACCTTCTTGGTGACCGTCTTGGGCACGCGGACCGTGTAGCTCTCGGTCTTCTGCTCCTCGACGCAGTCACTGGCGCACACGGAGTAGGTCTGGGTCTTCTGGACCGGGACCATCACCGTGTAGCAGACCTCGCGGGTGCGGGTCTCGGGCACGCACTTGTTGACCGTGATCTCGCGGGTGCGAGTCTCACAGCGGCTCTTGTTGACGCACACCGTCTTGGTGCGGGTCTCGGGCACCATCTTCGTGACGCAGTAGTTCCGCGTCCGCTCCTCGCAGCGATGGAGCTTCACGCAGTACGTGCGGGTCCGCTCTTCGCAGCGGCTCTTCTGCACGCACACCGTGCGGGTCCGAGTCTCGCAGCGAGACTTCGTCACGCAGTAGGTGTAGGGAACCTGCTCACACTCGGTCTTCCACGTGGTGACCTCGATCTCCTTGGTCTCGCAGCTGGGGACCCACTTGCGGCAGCAGACCACCTTCGGGCAGCAGGGATTGCCTGCGGCGTCATACTTGCCGTTGGCGGAAATCTCCTTGGCTTCGGTGATCCACTGGCCACCCCGGCAGGTGACGGTCTTCGTGCTCTTGACGGGCACGCGACGCGAAACCGTCCGGTAGCCGGTCATCTGCTCGGTGTAGGGCACCCGCACCGTGTAGGTCTGCTCGACCTGCTCGGTGTAGGGCACGTTCACCTTGTAGGTGGCCGTCCGCTCTTCGGTGTAGGGCACGTTCACCTTGTAGGTGGCCGTCCGCTCTTCCTTGACCGGCACCATCACCGTGTAGCTCTTCTCGAGCTGCTCGGTGTAGGGCACGTTCACCGTGTACTCGACCGTCCTGGTCTCGGGCACGTTGACGTTGACGGTGTACTCGACCGTCTTCGTCCGCTTCTCGGGCACCATCACCGTGTAGCTGCGGGTCTTCTCCTCGATCCGCGGCACCTTGGTCTTCACCGTGAAGGTCCGCTCGCGAACCTCGGTCGTCCACTCGGTCGCCTCGACCTCGCGGATCTCGGGCACCATCTTCCAGACCTTGACCGTGCGCATGCACGGGCCGGCGGCCGCGGCCTCGTCGGCCACGATCTCACCCTCGACGACGGCGGCGGGCTCGGGAGCCACCTCGCTGGCGAGCACAGAGCTGTCAACCGCCGGGACGGCGGCGTCCTCGCCGCGGACGAACGAGCCGCCGACGCACACGCCGGCAGCCGCGACCCACGGCAGGAACTTGAATGTCAGACGCTTCTTCACGGAAACCTCCAGAGGGGGAAAAAGACACAGTGACGTTTCGCGAAACCCACGCCGAAGCCCCGAACGCTCTGCGACATGAGCCGCGTAGAACGCACCGAGGTCTCGACAGGAGCAGGCCGGCATCCCAGGCCCGGGCACGGCCTCGCCACTCGGGACGGCCGCGACCGGAAGGGCTTGCGCTGCCGGCAAACTCCCCTCACTGGATCGGGCTTCCCTGACCGGAAAACTCAGCCAGGCCGAGAATCGTCGGAAGATTCCGGTCGTGCCGGTCGATCGGTCGGCTCGAGCTCACGGGGGAGTTCGAACCCACAGCCCCCTGCCATCGGGCCACCCTCGCAGCAGGTCTCGAGGATCGCCCCGCACTGCCGGCAGACGAGTTTGGCCCGGATCTCGAAGGTGGGGCCGGAGCAGACGGGGCAGATGGCGGTGGTCATGCGGATGATCATACGTGGTGGGAGGTGGAGGCGGGGGCGTCAGGCCGGGCGAGCGTAGGACAGCCCGCAGGGTCTGCCCGACTTTCCAGGGCGGCCGTCGAATACGCGACCTGCCCGGCTTTGCTGACCCGGACGGCAGGCACGACCGTCAAGCCGGGTCTCGGACGGGGACGAACATGCTTGTCAGGCAAGCCGGAAGGGGTGCGGCATGGCGGGGGATCGTGCGGGTCATTCGCGACGCGGGGATCGTCGTGATGGGGTCAGGCCTGCGGCCCGAACTCGTCTCCGCCGTCCGCTGCCGAGGGACGTGTTGCGGGCGACGCTCACGACCCGCAGCCGGGCAGGGATGGCCCTGCTCCTGTGCACGCTAGGTGCGATCGGCGTCCCTGCAGCGGAATTGCTCCCCGCCCCCGACGCCATTCCGCCACCGGCGGTCGAGCAGGCTCCGCGACCGCCGTTCAGCGCCGAGCCGGCATGGACGCCTACCGCGCCGCCCCTTCGCGCCTTCTGGCAGGATGGACTCCGGTTGGCGAGTCCCGACCAGGCATTCGGCTTCGCCCTCGGCGGCCGCGTGCAGGCGGATGCCTCAGGATTCACCGCCGGCCCGGGCCCGGCGTTGTCTCCCGCGGCGGGTGGCCTCAATCCGCCTCTGACCGGAGCCGCGAACTTCCGCCGGGCCAGGCTGCGGGCGGGGGGAACGCTTTACGACGTCTACGACTGGGCGACCGAATACGACTTCGCCAATCAGATGACCGACTACAACATGGCGTTTCCGACCCTCCCTGGGCCGGGCACGCTGCCCGCCATGAAAGACATGTGGCTGCAGGTGAGGAATCTCCCCGTGCTCGGCACGCTGCGGGTGGGAAATCAGAAGGATCCGTATGGGCTCGAGCACGTCAGCGACAGTCGGTGGCTGACCTTCATGGAACGATCTTTCAGCATGGACGCCTTCGAGGGTCCCTTCAACGACGGCTACCTCCCCGGCATACAGATTCTCGATCACACCGACGACGGACGGGTCGCCTGGTATCTCGGCGAGTTCAAGAACACGGCCAATCCTTTCGGCTTCGCCAACTCGAGCGGCGGCAGTGAGACGGTCGGGCGGTTCGTCATCCTGCCACTCTTCGAGCCCGAGGACGGCCGGGTGGTGCATGTCGGCGTCTCAGGCCGCACCATGGGCCTCGCCGAGGTGCCGTCGCAGATCGACCCCGTGACCGGTAACCCTACCGGTCCGATGATTCGGGCCGTGCGGTTCCGCAGCCGGGGCGACATCCGCAACGGCCCCCCCGGACCGCTCAATTCGATCTATGCCGATTCGGGGCTTCTGACAGGCGACTGGCAGAACATGCTGGGACTAGAGTGGGCCGCCGCGTCGGGGCCGCTCCTGGTACAGGCCGAGTATTTCGGTTCCTGGCTGTACGGCGCAGAGACGACTGGAATCGATCCGATCAACAGCGGCCTGCAACCACCCCCCGGCACACCCCTCGGCACGGTGTTCTTCCAGGGTGCGTATATCGAGGCAGCCTGGTTCCTCACCGGCGAGGAACATCGCTACGACCCCACGCTGTCACGGTTCGCCAGGCCGCTGCCGCGGAGCAACTTCTACCGGATTCGCGACGGCAGGGCCGGCCGGATCGGTACGAGTCCGGGTGCCTGGCAACTGGCCGTGCGCTACAACTATCTCTGCCTCGACGACGGCGAGGTGCACGGCGGGGTGCTCAACGGCATGACGCTCGGCCTGAATTGGCTCTTGAACCCGCACGCCCGGATGTATTTCAACTACGACTTCACCTACCGGGACTTCATCAACGCCGCCGGTGGCGACGGCAGCGGCGGCATCAACGGCTTCGGCACGCGGCTGGCGTTTGATTTCTAGTTGTACGGCTGCTCGGCCATCCTGGCCCTCGCAGCCTTGCGCCGGCGATGGGGCAGCCAAGGTGCCCCATGCCGGCAGCGCCGGGCATCGTGCCCGGCTGACGCGGCTGGTAGTTGTGGGGTCTCGGCCATCCTGGCCCTCGCAGCCTTGCGCCGGCGATGAGGCAGCGGCGGGTCAGTGGCCGAGCAGCCAGGCCCACCAGGGTCGGTGCGGGCCTGGCCGCGGGGGGAGGGTCGTGCAGGAGGGGCAGGTGGAGGCTGAGTCGGTTCCCGTGCAGTGGCAGCAGACATACTCGATCTTTCGCGTCACGATGTCCACTTCCTCTTCGGTGACCGTTTTCATCAGCGACTTCTTCGTCCGCACCGTGGCATCGGCACAGCGTCCGTCGCAGGGGCCGCCGGTGCAGGAGGCGGCGTGCCCATGGCCGCCGCCGTGGAGCAACCGCGGAGCCGGCACGCAGACCGGCTCGCACTTCATCGAGTAGCTCGTCTTCGACTTCTTCTTCGTACCGGGTTCACAGACGCACACGGGGGACAGCCCGCAGCGGCCGCCGCAGCTGCGGCAGGCCGGCTTCGCCTCCTTGGAGTCGGCCTTCGTGGCGGGGGCCGACTCCTTGGCCTCCGGCTTGTGATCCCCTGCCGGCTGTTGTGGCTGAGGCTGTTCCGTCGCCCGGGCCACAGTCCAGGTCAGGGCCAGGGCGAGGAGCAGATGGGGAAGCAGACGCATGGGCGAATCCTTGCATCGACGGAGGGTGGATGGGGAAACCGGGTCTCGGGCGGCGGTCAGAAGTCGAAGGCCATCCGGGCCCCGAAGCCGTTGATGCCACCGCTGCCGTTCTTGGCGAAGCTGTTGACGAAGTCGCGGTAGGTGAAGTCGTAGTTGAAGTACATCCGAGCGTTGGGTGTCATGATCCAATTGAGCCCGGCCGTCACCCCGTTGAGCACGCCGCCGTTGACGCCCTGGCTGTCGAGTGTGATCCAGTCATACCGGGCACCGATCTGCCAGGCGCCCTCGCTCATGAGGATGCTCCGCCGCCCGCGAATTCGGAAGAAGTTGTTCCGCGGCACGTAGCGGTCGAGCACGGCCTGGGAGCGGTTGTAGGCTCGCGATTCACCCGTGAGGGCATACATCACCTCGCAATAGGCCCCCTGCGTGAAGAAGTTTGTGATTTCGGCATTGATCGGCTGGAGCCCGGCGTTGACCGCGGGATTCAGAATGGTGCGGGCCTTGGGGATGAACGAACCCGCCCACTCGGCCTGGAATTGCCACGGACCCGAGTTCGACGCGTACTCCAGGGTCAGGAGCGCCTGGTCGGCCGCGTCGAGGAGACCCGTGTCGGCGTAGATCGAATTCAGCGGCCCCGGGGGGCCGTTGCGGATGTTGCCGCGGATCCGCTGGCGAAAGCTGCCCCGTTGGAAACTCGAGGTGTCCGGCACGCCGCTCTGCTGGGTCTTCGGGCACTGCTGATAAATCGCGCACAGACCGAGGTGCGTCCAGCGAGCGTTGTCGGGATCATCCACGACCAGCCCCGTGATTCTGGCCTGGTAGGAATTCGAGGCCGCAGTGTTGGCGAAGCCGAACGGGTTCTGCTCGTTCTTGTAGATCCCGAGCCCCCACCACATGCGGTCATTCTCGAAGGCGTTGTCGAAGACGAGAATGCCGGGGGCGTAGCCGTTATTGAAGGGGGAGAAGAAGGCGTCGTTGAGGAACGACCGCTCCATGAAGTTCAGCCAGCGGTCGCTCGTGATGTGCTCGAGACCGGTCATCGTGTTCTGATTGCCGATCCGCACGTTTCCGATGATCGGCAGCTTGGTGATCGTCAGCCAGACCTCGGTCGGCACGACGTAGGGACCGACGGCGTTTTCGAGCGTCGGGTCACTCTGCGCCGTGATCGTGAGCTGATTGAAGAAGTCGTATTCGGCCAGCCATTCGTAGTTCTCGTACATCTGACCGTCGACCCGGAACCGGCCGCGGCGCCAGTTGGTGGCACCGGCCAGCGGAGGATTCAGGCCGCCGTCGGCCGGCAAACTCGCCGGACCTGGGCCGGCCGTGTAAGCGGTGGTGTCGAGTTGGCCGCGGCCTCCCACATGCACCCGGAATTCCTTGTTGGTGGAAAGGAACTCCAACCCGTTGTTCCACTTGGGCAAGAGCGTCACGTCGGCCCCGACGGTCAGGGCGTCGTCGGTGAGCTGTGACTCACCACCGGCGAGCTTCTCGTCTTCGGGCGCGTCGGCGTCGGAATCGACTTCCGCTTCGTCTGACGTGGCATCCGCCTTCTCTTCGACCGGCTCGGCATCGAGCTCCGAGGCCGGGCTCGGCAGGTCGATGGCCTCGGCCTCGACCGGTGGCACGAGCGGCAGCAGATCCGCAGCGAGTCCTACGCCGGTCACCATGGCCAGTGCCAAGCCCATCAGGAGGCTTGCCCGAACGATTCCGCAGATGGGAGCTGGGCGTGGTGGCATGTGAGCGACGAATGTGAGGAACTGAAGGGATTTCCGGACGCCGGCAAAGTCCCTGCCGTCATCCCTGTCCCTACAATCGTCACGGCCGCTCGAGCCGGTTTATGAGGATTGGCAGCAAAGTGCTCGGGGAAATGCCTTCCCGTGCCTCGCACCTTGCCCAGAACGCCCCTCTTTGGGCAGAGGCGTTGTGCCGGCAACCCACGGGGCTCAAGGGTGACCGAAAGCGATCAGCCCGTGAACAGCGTCGCGATCCAATAGAGCCCGCCCGAGAGTGCCATCGCGACCGGCAGCGTGAGAATCCAGGCCAGGGCGATCTCGCGGACCGTCTCCGGCTGGATGCCCGACTTGTTGGCCCACATCGTGCCGGCCACGCCGCTCGAAAGCACGTGGGTGGTGCTCACCGGCAGGCCACCGACGTCGGCCAGGCCGATCGTCGTCGCCGCCACGAGTTCCGCGGCCGCTCCCTGGGCGTAGGTGAGGTGGGTCTTGCCGATCTTCTCTCCGACCGTCACGACGATCCGCTGCCAGCCCACCATGGTGCCCAGCCCGAGGCAGAGGGCGACGCCCATCTTGACCCATTCGGGCACGTATTCCACCGGCGCCGCGATTTTCGAGGCCAGGCCCGAGAGCACCTTGCGGCGGTCCTCCGCCATCTTGTCGCCGAAGTAATGCACGAGGGTCCGCACCGAGGCCCCGAGTTCGACCAGGTGGGTGCGAACGGCCCAGCGATCCTCCGGGTCGAGATCGTGAAAACTCGCCTTGCCGTCGAGCGTCGATACCACCTGCCGCGCCAGCGGAAGCGGGTCGAGGGTAGCAAGCACGGCGTCGGCCCGCGGATAGGGGTCGAACACCTTATCCACCGCGCTTCGTGGCTTGAAGAAATCGAAGGTCGCGTAGGGCTCGATCGCAGCCGACACCGCCCGATCCCGCTCGAACTCGACCGTCGGGGAACCCTTCATCAGGCTCTCGACGCGGGTGCTGGCCATGTGTTCGGCCTTGAGGGCTTCCATCCAATCGACGAGCGGCTTTTCAGAGAGTTCCTGCTCCAATTCGCGGGCCGCGGCCGACACGGCCGCGATCTTTTTTCCATCGCTGTCCATGTCGAGGGCATAGGCCGCCGGCACGATGCCGATCAGCACGAGCATGATCAGACCCATGCCCTTCTGGCCGTCGTTGGATCCGTGGGCGAAGCTTACGCCCGTGCAGGTTCCGATCAGGAGTCCGCGAATCCACCATGGCGGGGGTTCGTCTCCGGTCGGGGGCTCGTAGAGCTTCTTCGAGGGCACGAGTTTCTGCAGCAGGAGGAGGAGGCCAGCCGCGAGGCCGAAGCCGATCAGTGGCGAGAGCAGGAGGGCAGCCCCAACCTCCGAGGCCTTGTGCCAATTGATGCCCTTGAACAGCGAGCCGTGTTCCAGCCAGGCGTTCATCATGCCCACGCCCATGATCGAGCCGATCAGTGAGTGGGAACTCGACGCCGGCAGGCCCCGGTACCAGGTGGCGAAGTTCCAGATGATCGCTGCCAAGAGGAGCGCCAAGACCATCGCCAGGCCCTTGCCGGTCTTGATGTTCACGAGCAGGTCGACCGGCAGCAGGTGGACGATGCTGAAAGCCACCCCGATGCCGCCGGCATGCACGCCGATGAAATTCCAGATGCCCGACCAGACGACCGCGGGCGTGGGCTTGAGTGACTTGGTGTAGATCACCGTCGCCACGGCATTGGCCGTGTCGTGGAAGCCGTTGATGCACTCGAAGCCGAAGGCGATGACCAGGGCGATGAAGAGCAGCGCCGTCTGACCGGTCGTCAGCGTCGACAGTGCCTCGAAGAGTTCCATGACGGGCTTTCCGGGTGAGAAAGCATCCGATGCTACGGGAGGCCGGATCGCCCCTCAAGCAGCGGAGGAATTCCACACTCAATTCTCACACGGCCGCCCCTCGTCGGCTCTCGATGGGCGGGAAACGGCTTTCCGGCGGACCGAGAGGCTACGGCGTCACTCCGGCACATGAACCCGGTCCCGGAGCACGCGGGTGCCGTCGGCCTCGACCGCCACGTTGTAAATGCCGAGGTTGTCGAGCCACCGTTTGAATTCCTCGTTGCTGAAGAGCTTCGGCACCTCGCTGCCCCGGAGGATGTGGCCGAAGAAGAGCTCAGCTCGGCCATGGTGGCGGTCGCCAATGGTGCTCGTAGCCGTGAGCACCGACCCCTCCTCCGACCACTCGACCATCGCGACCTCGAACCGCAGCACGTCGCCCGGTACTGCGTCGAACTCGAACTCGGCCTTCCCGACCTTCGCCAGCACCACCTGACGGCGGTAATCGATCGCATCGGCCGCGAGGATGCCGGCGGTCTGGGCCAGGCCTTCGAGCACCAGCGAATTTGGCACGACCGCCGCCCCGGGGAAGTGGTCGTGGAGGTGCTCCTCGGCCAGCGTCACGGCCTTGATCGCCACGGCCCGCTGGCAGCGAATGAAACTCTCGAAACGATCGACCCAGAACCAACGCATGCGGATACCTCCGACAAGAAACGAAATCCTACACTCTCCAGAAGGTGGAGCACCGGCTCGGGGGCGGCAAAAGTCGCGTCGCGGGCGAGGATACGCCCCGATGCTCCGCGAGCGTTCGCCGACCCCCTCGCCTATCGTCGCGGCTGGGGTCATCGGTCGCTGCGGGTCACTGAGCGGCGTGCGACCCGACGAGGATCACGAGCAGTTCCTTCGGGCCGTGGGCGCCGAGCACGAGGATCCGCTCAATGTCGCCGGTGCGGCTGGGGCCGGTGATGAAGGAGAGCATGCTCGGCAGGCTGCCGCTGTGCCGCTCGCGCGTGAGATCGAAAGCATCGGCCAGCGTCGGTACGACCTGCTCGATCGTGGCCACGACGACGTGGACATGGGGCAGGATCGAGAGTGCCCTGCCACCGCAGGTCTGGCTCGAGACGAGGATCGATCCGGTCTGGGCCACGAGACATTCGCAGGCGGAGAGTCCGGCATCGCAGGCCTCGAGCGTGTCCTTGTCGAAGCCGGCGTCGCCCCCGATCCGATGGCTGACGCAGGGCACGCCGGCCAAGAGCGGCTCGACGAGCGGATGGGCATGCCAGGCCACCCGCCGCCAGTCACGCTGGCGGGCCTGGGCCGCGAGGCAGTCGGCCGCTGCCGCCAGATCGGGCACCTGAAATACTTCCGCCCGGAGCTTCGTCAGGTTCTCACAGCAGACGGCCAGGCTCTCGGCTGGGGTAGCGCCGCCGTCCGGCAACCAGGGCCGGGCTGCCTCGAGAGGCAGGATTGCAAGAGACGGATGGCCGGCGGCATCGACGGGGCTCGTCGAGCGGCCTGCGAGCCCATGGGGCGGCGGCGCGGGGATCCGCAGCGCCTCGCCGACCCGTGCCATGATCGCCGCGCGAGCAGTGGCGTTTTCGGCTGCCGTACGGATCATCGCTGCCTCCGCTTCCAGGCCGCGCGGAAACTCTGCGCGGGCGCCGGCGGTAGGTCGCGGGTGGCGAGCCAGGCCGAGAGCACGGGCGGGCGGATCGCCTTGGCAAGCCCCAGGGTCTTACGGAACAGCCACCCACCGGTCGCGAACAGCCAGGGTCTGCGGGCCACGGCGGCAAACAGCTTCTGCCCTATCCGCTCGAGGCGGTCGGGGGACGAGCGGGCCGCATTGCGGCGGTTGTGCAAGAGATGATGGTGAATATCAATTCGCACCGGGCAGGCGTCGGTGCAGGCGCCGCACAGCGAACTGGCTCCGGAGAGATGATTCCACTCCTTCAGGCCCCGGAGGTGGGGCGTGATCACGCTGCCGATCGGCCCCTGGTAGGTCGTGCCGTAGGTGAAGCCACCGACATTCTTGAAGATCGGGCAGACGTTGAGGCAGGCGCCGCAGCGGATGCAATGGAGCGCATCCCGCTGCTCGGCGTCGGCCAACAGGGCCGTGCGGGAATTGTCGAGGAGGACGAGATGCATCTCCTCCGGGCCGTCGGCCTCCCCTTCTCGCCGGGGGCCGGCGTAGAGCGTGTTGTAGCAGGTCATCGGCTGGCCGGCGCCGGCGGTGGCCAGCATCGGCAGCAGGACGGCCAGATCGTCGAGCCGCTCGACCACCTTTTCGATGCCGGCGATCGCGATGTGCATCCGGGGCAATGCGGCCGTGAGCCGGGCGTTGCCCTCGTTTTCAGTGATCGAGATCTGGCCGGTCTCCGCCACGAGAAAATTCGCACCCGTGATCCCCACGTCGGCGTCGACGTAGAGCCGCCGCATGTGGCGGCGGGCGATCATCGTGAGTTCTTCGGGGCTGTCGGTGGGAGGCGTGCCGAGGTGTTGGCCGAACAGGTCGCTGATCTCGTCCCGCCGCACGTGCATGCAGGGGAAGACGAAGTGGTAGGGCGGCTCTCCGCGGAGCTGCTGGATGAACTCGCCGAGGTCGCTCTCCACCACGCCGTAGCCGTCGGCCTCCAGGGCCTGATTCAGGTGGATCTCCTCGCTGGTCATGCACTTGCTCTTGATCACGGCCTTGGCCTTGGCAGTCGCGAGCAGTTCGAGCACGATCCGCCGGGCCTCTTCCGCATCGCGGGCCCAATGGACCTGACCGCCGTTGGCGGTGAAGGCGGCCTCGAACCGCGGCAGCAACTCGTCGAGCCGGTTCACCGCCGACCACTTGGCCATGCTGGCCGCATCACGGGCCTGTTCCCAGTCGCGGTAGCGGGCCTTCTGCGTGTCGCGGCTAGTGTAGTAGCCGCCGAGGGCCCGCCGGACGAACTCGCGATGGCCGACGTCGCGGACATGCTCGGCGGCGTCGTGGAGAAACTGCCGCTTCGCCGCGCCGGCGGCGGGCGGGCTCGAAGGAAGCGCTGCGGTCATGACGCGGTTCCCGCGAGGATCTCGGCCAGATGGATCGTCCGCGGCCGCTTCCCCTGGCGGGAGAGCCAGCCGTCGAGTTGGAGCTGACAGGATGGGTCGCTCGAGACGATGTAGTCGCAGTCGGTCCGAGCGAGCGATCCGGCCTTCACCTCGGCCATCGCCGTCGAGACCATCGGAAACTTGACGCTGAAGAGGCCGCCGAAGCCGCAGCAACTCTCGGGCTCGTCGCACTCGACGAGTTCCAGGTCGCGGACCGCCCGCAAGAGCTGCCGGGGCTCCTCCCGCAGCCGCAGTTCCCGCAGGCCGTGGCAGCCGTCGTGGTAGGTCACGCGATGGGGGAACCTGGCCCCGACATCGGTCACCCCGAGTTTCCTCACGAGGAACTCGCCGAACTCAAAGGTCCGCGCGGCCAGGTCGAGGGCGGCTGTCTCGTGGGGCGTGCCGGCAAGCAGCTCCGGATAAAAGACCCGCATCATGGCCACGCACGAGCCACTCGGACCCACCACCGCTTCGGCCCCGGCGAAGACCTCAAGGGCGTGGATCGCCACCGCCCGGGCCTCGTCCTGGTATCCGGCGTTAAAACTCGGCTGACCGCAGCAGGTTTGGGCCGGACGAAATTCGACCGTGTGCCCCAGCCGCTCGAGCACGGTGGCCACCGCCAGGCCGACCTGGGGCGTCATCTGGTCGACGAAGCAGGGGATGAAGAGAGAGATGGTCATGCCGCCCGCCATTGTAGCCGGCAGCCGATCCCCGACCTTCAATCTGGGTCAAACGCTTCCCTGGAGCGAGGCCCGACGCGTGGCGGTGACCCGGAACCCGCCGGTCAGTGAGGTGAACGGCGACTCGATCCCACTCGTTCCTCCCAACAGCCGAATCCCCGATCCCGCCCCGCTATCCTGCGCGACGACGAGCGAATTGATCCGCCCATCCCCGTCTGTGTCGAGGGCGGCGGCGACGACCGGCAGACTTGCCAGCGAGGCGAATGCGGCCCGCCTGACCAGCACGGCGCTTGAATCGACGCGGCCGGAATGGACCTCGAGCGCCGATCCACTGCGACGGCCACCCGCCACGATGATGTCGTGGACCTGATCGCCGTCGTATCGGCCAGCCGCCACGCTCAGTCCGCCCAGGTAGGTCGGACTCAACGGCCGGAGGGTTCGCACCACGACGGGTGTGCCGACGGAGACGTCGTAGACCTGCACGACCGGAGCGACGCCCAGGCCGCTGCCAATCACGAGTTCATAGCGGCCGTCGGCCACCGTCGCGTTGACGAGACTGCCGTTGGCGAACGTTCCGACGTCGGCGGCGGCGATCGTCGTGCCCCCCATCGATCCGGGCACGACCTGCCGGATCACCCGGCTGGCATGATCGGGCACGGGATCCGCCGCAGCAGGGTCGATCAGGAACACATGCACGAGGCCGACTCCGCGGGCTGTCACGACGGCTAGGTCATCGACGCCGTTGCCGTCGAAGTCACCCGCCGCAAAATTGATACCGCCCTGGTAGCGTGGACCGTAGGGAAGCGTGCGATACCGCTCGAGATGAGTGCCGTCCAACTCAAAGACCTTGACCACGCTTCGCGAGCCCGCGCCCGAGCCGGCGATCACCTCGTCGACGCCGTCGGCATCGACGTCGCCGAGCGTCACGCTCACGCCCCCGCGGTTGCTCGGATGAAACGCCAGAAATCGGCTGATCTGCTCGCCGGTCGTGGCGTCGAGCACCGTCACCCAGGGGAGGCTGCCGGGACCCTCGCCGAGGACGATCACCGGCGGGAACGCCACATCGGGGCTTGCGACGCTGACCAGAAACTGCTGCTCCGTGAAGTCGGTTGGGTCGAAGACCGACGTCGCCCGGACCGTGACCGTCGACGAGCCTCCGCCCGTCGCGGCGTAATCGAGGCGGAGGTTTCCGTCGGCGTCGACCACCGCGGAGGCCACGGTCGGGTCGGAGGAGGTCACGGTGTAGACGAGTTCGCCGACCCGCGTGACCGACTGGATCGTGACGTAATTC
>CAMDDJ010000057.1 GCA_945891385.1 Candidatus Kuenenia stuttgartensis
GGCCGCTCGCGGCGTGGGCGGCTGTGGCGCGACACCGCAGAAAAACGTTCGGCCCCGGCGCGAGATGACCGACGCTGAAATCCTGCCGGCCATCCGCGGCCGTGCAGTCGCGGACGAGGCATTGCCCGCCCTCGATCAAGAAGGTTCGCCGCCGCCAGCCGCCGATCTCGGAACGGGGCTGAGAGGAGCGGCAGTCGGCGACAGTCACCCGGCTGGCCGATCCACGCACGATCACGGCCGACCCGGCGAACCCCTCCATGGCGCAGTCGCGGACCCAGGCGTCGCGGACACCCGCCAGGCTGACGGCGTCCCAGGCGTGATCCTCATCGGTCGGCTCGTCCCGCGGAGCCCGGCTCACGAGCCGCACCGCTTCGACGCCCACGCGCTCGATCCGGGCCGGCCAGTCGAGCCTGCGCACGGTAGCGGTGGCGACCGCGGCATCCAGCGCCATCGGCAGCGGCACGTCGAGCACGATCGCGCCAGGCTCGACGGCCGTCACCACCCGCTCCCAGGCTAGGTCGAGCGTGCCTGGCTTCCAGTCGAGCCAAGAGCCGCCCCCGCGGGACGGAAACCGATTCATCCCCAGGGCGTCGATCCACTCGGGCGTGCTGGGATGCTCGACGAGCACGTGGTCGCCGGCGGCCAGGCCGTGATTCGTAGGCAGCGTGAGCCGGTCGCCGCCGCAGGGAACGTAGGCGTCGGCGATCAGCTGGGGCGGGGCGACCATGGGCGGCGGCTCGGCGCCGCGGACCACGATCAGAGCCCGCCGTTCGCGGCCGGTGGCCACGATCGTGCTGCCGGTGGCGGCATCCGCCCCGGCGCCCCGCAGAACGACTCCCCCAGCGGTGATCCGCACCTGCCCCGCCACGCGAAACTCACCTGGTTCGAGCTGCACGGCCCCGCGCATCCCGGTCGCGTCGGGCTCGAGGGTCGCCACATGATCGAGCGCCAGCTGGATCAGCGCCGTGGCGTCGCCCGCGACCGGCGCGACCACCACCCGCGGCGGCACCGTCGGCAGCGGCACGCCCCCACCGCCGAACCCCGCATGGGAATAGTCGGGCATCCGATCGCCATGTGGACCGAGCTCGTAGACGAGCCGTCCGTCGGGCCCGACCGCGACGAACCGCTTCGAGAAGTCGTCCGCCCGAGATGGCAGGGCCAGACCCACCAGCGTCAAAAGCACACCCAACCGCACCGCCCGTAGCTGCGCGTTCACAGCCTGCAGGATCTGCGTCGCATCCAGATCGACAGCGAGCGGAACGAGGTGGCCGCTCATGGTCGGGCACCCTCCGTGCCGCTCGCCAACTCGTCGAGGTAGATCTCGAGATTCGTCCAGTCAGAGGCGGTCGGGATCAGGTTTGCATCGACGGGATCGTCGGGGTCGAGGCTGCGGGCCCGCTCCCACGCATCGGGCATGCCGTCTGCATCGGCGTCGGGCGGTGGCGGAGCCGATCGAAGCTCAGGCCAGCCTCCGACGTCGGCCTGGGTGTCGATGATGCCCGGCAGGCCGCCGCGGCTGCCGGTGAACGACACGGTGCGAGCGGCCACCTCGCGGAGAATCCGCTGGTCATGCGAGTCCAGCCGGGGCCGATTCGCGCCGACATCGGCCAGCACGCTTCGGTAGGCCTCGTCAGCCGAGTGCTCGGTAATCAGCGACGGGCAGAACGGCTCGGTAAGTCGGATCGCGGGAAGTGATTCAGCCTTCACGACCACACCCCCGTTCCTCCAATTATCCGCGTCGTACTGCGGCCGCCCCTCCATCCGATTGCCCGCCAGAAAATACTGCTGCGGATCCTCGGGCGTGCCCGTGTCGGGCTTGAGGAGATGGAACACGCGGGTCGCCGGGCCCGGAATGTAGAAGTGGCCGACGAAGTCGAGCGTTTTCACGCCCCCGTCGGTCGTGCGGCTTTCCCAGTTGTAAACCACGTTGTTGCGGAGATCGAGCCGGCCGGCGAACCGCTGGCCGCGGGTCAGTCCGCCGGCCAGGCTCCAGTTGCGGCCGGCGCAGTGGGCGAGGAGATTGTGGTGAAAGCTGCCGATGTCGCCCGAGATGCTGCCGGCGAAGGAGTGGCCCTTACCGGGCTGATACTTGCGGTGGTTGGCGATGTTGAGGGCCTCGCTCACGAGACACCGCTGAACCGTGATGTTCTTGCCGCCGCGGGAACTCACCCCCTCGTCGATCGACCAGCTCACCGAACAGTGGTCGATGATCGAATGGTCGCAGCTGGCCAGGCCCGTGCCGTCCTGCGTGTCGCCCGACTCGTCGCCGACGCGGACTCGGACATGCCTGAGAATGACGTCGTGTGCCCCGAGGCAGCCGAAGGTGTAGCCGCGAACGCAGATCCCGTCGCCAGGCGCCGTCTGCCCGGCCACGGTGACGCGGGGATTGCGGATGACGAGCTTGCTCGCCAGTTTGATCGTGCCCCCCACGCGAAACACGATCGTCCGCGGGCCCTCGGCCTCGATCGCCGCCCGCAGCGATCCCGGGCCGGAGTCTGCGAGGTTCGTCACCTGAATCGTACGGCCGCCCCGACCACCGGCAGCGAGCCGGCCGTAGCCCTCGGCGCCGGTGAAGGCAGGCAGCCCGAGTCGAAACCGCCAGACGGGGCCGGCCGTCGCGCGTCCGGCGGCATCGAGGCAGTCCACCCGCCAGAACCAATCGAGGTTCGGGTTCTGCCGCTCGCGCCGGGCCGCGAGGGTGGCCGGCGTCGCCGCGGCGGTGCTCGTCGTCGTGTGGCCGAGGTGCTCGGGCGAACCCGGTTTGGCTGCGGCGACTCCCGCAGCATCCGTGCCGAGATAGACCTCGAATGCGGGCGCCTCCGGGGGTGCGAGCCATTGGAGCGTCGGCTGCTCGGCCGCGTGCTCGTCGCCATCGGCTGGCAGCGGCCGGCGGGTCTGCGGCCGCGGATCGGCGGCGTCGACGGCAAAGCCGTTGAGAAACACGGCGGCGTCCGCGGCCGCCGCGTCCGTCGGCGCGATCCGCACGACGACCGGCTCCCCGGCCCGGGCCTCGACGGTCGCATGCACCACCGTCGCCTCGTCGTCGTGCACGACCCGATGCGCGGGCTTCACGGCCTCGGCCACGGGCGTACCATCGACCGTGAGTGTGAAGGCAGCCGGCGCTGGAGCCGCCCAGGCGGCATGCCGGGTCGTGAGCGTGTGCGGCCCGGCCTCGAGCCCCTCGATCACGAGTTCGAGCCCGTCTCCACCGGCAACGCTGATCCCGTCGGAGGCAAGCGTGGCCCCGAAGTCGAAGCCGCGGGTCCACCAGCCTGCCGCGAGCTTCGTGTCAGGGCCGAGCGACCGGAGGGCGAGCTTCAGCCCGTCAACCGTCGTCGTCGCAGAGGGCCCATCAGCCACTCGCCAATCAAGCCAGCCGCGGGTGAGCACGTCGCGGCGGCCGTTGTCGCCGTTGAGCTCGACTGAGAGCGGAGCCGCGATCGCAGCCAGGCTCGTCATGCTGGCCACGAGAAGGGTGAGCAGACGGCAGGGCAGGGCGGTCGCCTGAGGAGTGGACGGCCGGGGATGGCTTGTTCGGTGGAGAGCGAACGGTCGGCGGTTCATGGCAGTTTCGCCGGATCGATCACCGCGTGGGCGATCGTCTCCCGGTTCCAGGTGTAGGTGACGTGAATCAGGCCGTCGGCCGACTGAATGACCGCCGGGTAGGCGAAGCCCCCAGCGGACGTCTCGAGGGCGACGACGGGGGTCCAGGTGCGGCCGTCTCGCGAGATCGCCAGGTTCAGCGGCGTGCGGCCGGAGCCCTCCGTGTGGTTGTAGACGATCACATGCCGTCCGTCGGCGAGCGTGACGGCGTCGGTGCCAGAACTCGGAATCGGCAGCGAACCGAGCCGCATCTCACCCCAGGTGAGCCCGCCGTCGGCCGACTCGATCTCGAAGATCCGGCCCTGCTTCGTCCGGCCGAGGGCGAGCAGCCGATCGCCGCCGAGCGCGAGCAGCGAGGGCTGGATCGCATCGATCCGCGGGCCGGCCGCCTGCGGCGAGTCTGCTTTGGTGCCGAGGCCGACGTTGACCGGCGGCCCGGCCACAAACGTGCGGCCGCCGTCGCTCGACCGCTCGAAGTGCACCCGCCAGCCATCGTGTTCGGTGCTGCATCCGGAGATTACGGTGCCGTCGGGGCGAACGAGCGGCTTGTTCTTGATCGGGCCGATCACGCCCTCCGGAAGCCGCCGGAGTTTGCCCCAGGTGCGGCCGCCGTCGCCGCTCTCCCGAGCCACGCCCCACCAATCCCGCGGTGTCGGCCCCACCTTTGCGTAGAGAAAGAGCGGCCCGTTCGGCGTGGCCTGAAACAAGACTGGATTCCAGCAGGGCTGTCGGCTCCCGTCGGCCTGCACCCCGTCGATCACCCGGTCGGGCTCGCTCCAGCCCCGGCCGTCGTGTCGCGCCACCCAAATCTCGACGTCCGGGTTTCGCTCGGCCGTGCCGCCGAACCAGGCGGCCACGAACTTCCCGGGCGACACCTCGGCGATCGTGCTGGCATGGCAGGAGAGGGTGGGCCACTGCCGGGGGACGATGAACTCGCGACGCAGGACGGCCGCGTGCCCCAGCCCGGGATCGGCCGGGGAGCCGTCCCGCGGAGGCTCGGCCGTCAGTTTTGACTCCAACTCGGGAACGGCGCGGCGGAGTTCGTCGGCCACGATCGCCCCGAAGGCCGTGGCCGCGGCCGGTGTGAGGTGGGTGCGGTCGATCGTGCCGTCTGGCTTGCGGGGATTGAAGGCCTCGCAGCCCTCGGACCCGAGCCGCTCGCAAAGGGCAAGGCTGCGATCGTGGAGTTCCACGAGCGGCACCTTCGTCGAGCGGGCGATCTCGCGGACGATTTCGGCCCGGGCGTCGAGGCTCGAGTCGATCCAACCCGAATCGCTGAACGTACGGCGGACCAGGGGCGTGACCAGCACCGGCACAGCCTTGGCGGCCCGCACGTCACTCACGAAACGGAGCAGGTTGGCGCGGTATTCGTCGATCTCAGTCGAGCGGCCCGGCTTGCCTGGCTCGTCGTTGTGGCCGAATTGGATCAGGTAGTAGTCGCCGGCGGCGGCCAAGGCCTCGTCCCAGAGTCCTTCCGCGATGAAACTCTTCGTGCTGCGGCCGTTTTTGGCGAGGTTCGTCAGCGTGACGTCGCGGTCGAGGCAGGCAGCCAGGCCCGGACCCCAGCCACCTTCGTCGTTCACGGTCGAGTCGCCGACGAGCACGATCTCGACGGCCGAGGCCAGCGGGGCGATCGCGGCCACCGCGATCAGGGCGAAAGCGACGCACGCGGCAAGGCATTCATTCATCTGGGGTCGGACTCCGGCGCTCTTGGGGGCTTGGCGAACACGGCCTCGACGAACGAGAGCCACGGCGGCAGCGGACTCTCGGGAGCGGTGGCCTCCGGACTCTGCACGACTCCCCCGGCCGCGGCCGCGAAGACCTGGAGTCGACGCAGACAGGCGGCATCAGGATCGTCGAGCCAGACGGGCAGCGGCGCGGCGAGCGCGATCAAACCGGGAAGGTCGCCATACTTCACGCCGCCCGGCAGGAAATCAGGATGCCACGCGTCGGGCAGGCCTTCGAAGCGAAAGCCCCCGGTCTCGATCACGGCCGCATCGATCGGCGGCTGCCGCCAGCCGGCCGGAGTGCACGAGGCGGCCGCGATCGCGCCGGCTACCCAGTGGCCCGCGCCGGGCTCACCGACGAGGATCACCCGTCGGGCCGGTTGGGTCGCGTGGTCGCGAGCGATGGCCACGAGCGTGAGTAGATCGTGCACCCGCCGGGCGTAGGCCGAGTCGTTGTAGCCGTAGAAATAGCCCGGGTCCTGCCGCCAGCTCTCCTCGAACGTGTCAGCGTTGCCGGGACGATCGCACCGCGGGTTGGCGACCCAGCCGGGATCCGTCCGAGCCTCGTCCTGACCGAAGAGCCCCGGCGCGACGAGGCAGTATCCCTGCCTGAGCAGGGCCGCCGCCGCGGCGGTTCGAGCCGGCGTCGCATGCCCGGCGATCCCGTCGGCCGTCGGCCAGATCACGACCGCCCCATTCCAACGGTTCGGGCAGGCCCTGTGCATCGCCACCCGTTCTTCCCGATCGGCCAGCACGGCGTGGCCCGATTCCACGGTGAGGGCGACACCCGTCAATGTCTCTTCCGGCCAGGGGCTGGCGAGCTCGCCTGACTGGAACCGCACCGCGCCGGGCTCAGGCACGCCCCGGCCGAAGATCGCGGCCACGGCCGGAGCGAGTACCGCCCGCGCCGCCTGCACCTGGCCACGCTCGTCGGCGGCAAGGAGTGGCTGAATAACCGCGTCGGAGGCCTCCTGCCAGGTCCGACAGAGCCGGCGCTCGTGCTCCGCCCCGACGTCGTCGCCGCTTGGTGCCGGGTGGTCGGCGGTCCAGACGGTCAGTTCGTCGCGACTGGCAAGCCTGAAATCAGCCTCTGCCCCGGCGGCAGGCTGGTCGAGGGCGAGCTGCTGATTCATGAATCGCAGGCAGTGCGATCGGGCCACGGCGTTGTAGTTGTGGCCAAACTGAATGTCGAACCAGGCCTCGAAGCGATCGCTCGCTCCAAGCATTCGATACAGGCCAAGCAGGTCGGGATAGCCCTTGTGTTCGAGGTCGCGGGTCCAGTCGTCGGCGGCCGTCAGGCCGAGGGCCCGCGGGGCCACGGTCGCCGCCAGATCGATGTTGCCCTGCCCGATCCGCAGGTAGGGGGCGTTTTCACAGGTGCAGCCTCCCTGCATCGATGTGGAGATCATCGACGCCGCAAAGGCGGCCTTGAGCCGGTCATCGAGTGCCGCCACGGCGATCGTCTGGGTCGCGCCGCCGCTGGCGCCGGTCACGGCCAGCCGCTCGGGATCGACATCGGGCAGGGCGGCCAGAAAGTCGAGGGCCCGGAGGCCGTTGAAGGTCTGCAGTCCGAACCAGTTCTGCAAGCGGGCCGCCGCCTCGAAGCCACCGAAGCCCCAACCGCCGGGCTCGCGTCCATCAAGATCGGACCGCGAACCGTGCCGGTGGCCGAGGCACTGCACCGAATCGGCGTAGCCAAGCATGTCATAGTGGAAGACCACGCAGCCGAGGCGGGCGAGCCCCACGCAGCGTGCCTGGAGCGGGCTGCGGGCTCCGGTCGCGAACCGCTCAGCGCCGCTGGCGAGTTCACGGGCGATGAAGTCTTCCGGCATGGCGATGAACCGGCCGCCGGGCCAGTGGCCGTAGGGGCAGAGCACGCCCGGCCGCCGCGGCGTGCCGCTCACGGCGACCGGCCGATAGAGGCTGCCGGTCACGAAGTGCCCAGGAAACGACTCGAGCGCCACCCGCTCGATCGTGTAGCCATCCCGTTCCACCCGGCCATGCACCGTCACCTTGACCGGCGGTCGCGGCGGCATCGGCATCAGGCCGGCGGCGAGGGCCAGCCGCGTGCGGACCACCTCAGCCCGCGACCGCCACTCGGCGGCCGAGGCGACGGGCGTGAAGGGATGCTCGCCGTCGAGCGTGACCGGGGGCCCGAGCCGGCGATCGGGCGGGGGCGTCTCGGCGGCTGCCACCGTCAGACAGACGCACGCGAACGCAGCCCCCAGCAACCAGGGCACACCAGGGCAGGGCGGGCAGCGGACCATGCCATCCTCAACGGGCCGCGGGCTTGAGCTGATAGAGAAATGCCTCAATCGCCGTGTAGCCGTCGCCGTCGGGATCGACGACAGCATCGGCGGCGTCGCTCGGATTCAGGCCGTGGGCGAGCTCGTATTCATCCGGCATGCCGTCGGCATCGGCGTCATCGCGGGCCTCTCCACGATACTCCGGATAGCCACCGACCTGGGCCGGGTCGGTGATGTAGCCGAGCGGCACGAGCCGGATCAGTTCGCGAATCCGCTCGTCCGAGAACCGGACCGGTCGGAGGAGGTCGAAGAGTTCGTCGCCGGCCGTGGCCGAGCCGACCTGGCCCCGCCGGACCATGTCGATCACCCGCTCATCGACGGCATCACGGCGGGGCAGCGTGGCCCCGGCGTTGGCCAACACGAAGTCGTACGCCTCCCGGGCTGGCAGGATCGTGAGAGTCGCCATCGGGAAGGGCTCTGCCGCCCGGCTCGTGGCGGCGTAGCGGCGGGTGTAGGCGTCGAAGTCCTCGTCCTTCAGATCCTCGAGGTCGGCGAATTGAACGCCTCCGGCCCAGTTGTCGGCGGTGACGGCCTCGTTCCCCTCGATCACGTTGCCAGCCACGTAAAACCGGCCGAACTCCTTGTCGGCCGGCGGCTTGGTTCGCGACTCGGCCTTGATGATCCGATGACCGATCGGGCGATCGACGGGCGTGCCTGGCCCGGGTTTGAAGAAATTGTTGATCGAGTTGACGCGGCTCGACCCGTCACCGCCGTCGGTCGTACGGTGGCGCCAATTGAACACCACGTTGTTGACGAAGGCGAAGTCGCCCCCCATGCCCATGCTTGGATTCCGGCCGGTGTTGTTGGCCCAGAGGTTCCGCATGAAGGTGCAATTCACGCCGCCGATCGTCGAGCCGAAGGCATGGTGGTAGGTGTTGAGCGCCTCGGAGAAGATGCTGTTTTGGATCGTGATGTTGGCCGTGGGAAGCTTGAGGTCCTTCGAGCCATCCGGCGGGGAATACATGTGGCGATACATGCTCATGTTTTCATCCAGGCCCCAGCTGGCCGACACGTGATCGATCATGATGTTGCCGATCGGGTTGCCGCCGATCGAGTCGTTGCGATCGCCCACGCCCATCTCGCCGCGGCGGAATCGCATGTGGCGGATGATCACGTCGTGGGTGTCGAGCTCCACTGTGTTGCCTGCGATGCAAACGCCGTCGCCAGGGGCCGAACTCCCGTCGATCGTGATGTAGGGAGCGCGGATCCGGATCCGATCCGCCAGCCGAATGATCCCGGCGACGTTGAAGACTACGATCCGGGGGCCGCCCGCCTCGCAGGCCTCCCGGAAGCTCCCGGGGCCGGAGTCGGCGAGGCTCGTCACCACGAATACGCGGCCGCCGCGGCCGCCGAAGGAATACATCCCGCCCCCTTCGGCGCCGGGGAAGGCCGGAATCGTCGCCTGAGGCAGGTCTTCCGGTCGGGCGGCGTCGGGGATGTAGGGCTTGCCCTTCTTGGCCCAGGCCTCGATCTCGGGCATGGCTCGGGCAAACGCCTCGTCGCTGCGACGGTCCGCCTCCGCCTGAGCGGCGGCCGCGGCCTGCCGGGCCTGATCGCTCAGCTGGGGATATTGGGCGACAGCGGTCTCGAGGTGGCTGCCCGCGAGCGCGGCGGCAAGCGCTGCCTTCCAGAAATTGCGACGCATCATTTCGACTCCTCTGCCTTGGCTGCTCCAGCCTCCGCGGCAGCCTTCCGCCGCGCGTGCCAGTCGCGTTCAGACTGCTTGAGATCGTATCCGGCCTGGCTCAGAAAATTGTTGATCTTGCCCTTGTAGCGGCCGAACACCCCATGCTTCGCCTCGGAGCTTCCCTCGCTGATCGCGAGGTCGCGGGCCTCGACGAGCCAGGCGTGGATCCGCTCCCGCTCGTCCGCCGTCAGCTCGGGGAGCATGTCGTGGTAGGCCCGGTCGGTCACGTGCACGACGTTATACGTGAGGCCGTCCTTGACGGCGGCGATGCTCTCGGGCGGCAGCACCTTCGCCAGCCGCTCCTCGAACTTCTGGCGAACCGCCGCCAAATCGGCTTCGAGGGTCGCGAGCGACTCCTGGGCGGAGTCCGTGCCAGCCTGCTTGAGTTCCTTCCGCCGGCCGGCGTGCTGCTCGTGCCAGGCATTGACGGACCGGTAAAAGTCAACCAGGGCTGCATGCACCTGCGAGCGAGCGGCAGGGTCTTCAAGGCTCAGCGAGGCGAGAATCTTGTCGGCCCGCCCCGCGATCACCTGCTCGTAGGAGGCAGGCGGCTCCGCCGCGTTCGCCGCGAGCATCAGGCCGCCACATGCGATGATCCCGCCGAGTAGTGCCGAGCAAAGCGTCATCGAGATCCTCCAGACCCAAGCCGTCATGCCACGCTCCCTACGAAAACAAAACGCCGACAACACATCGCCCCCCTGAGACGAGAACCGGATGCAACGCGAGCCAGGCATCCCTCTGTGAAGATAACGGCTGACAACCGCCGGAGGTGCCTCTGGCCGAAATTAGTGTGCAGATAGCAGAACGCTGTTTGCGCCGTGTTGCGCCACCGCCCTCGCCCGCGCAACTACAGCGCACCGAAAATACCTGAAAAATAGCGACGAAAGCATCGCAGCGATGCTTGAACATCCGCGCCGACTTCTGGTACTTTGCAGGTGCGCAAGTCGCAGGGTCTTCCGCAGGCTGTTGCGGAAGGGGGATCCACTTCATTCAGCGGCACGGGCCCATCACGCGACGGTTGATCGCCGTCATCTTCTGGGGAGGAATCATGTCTCGTCGCATCCGCATCGCTCTCGTGTTCGGGGCCGGCCTCGTGCTCGCCGCGCACACCGCTTCCGCCCAGGTCGCCTACACGTTCACAGCGACCGCTGGCGGCTCGCAGCTCTGGAACAACTCCGCCAACTGGAGTCCGGCCGGGGTCCCCGGCACGGTCGCCAACGACACGGCAAACGTTGGCGTGGCCCTGGCCTCCAATCTTGCGCTCGACCTCGGCGCAACCGATGTCACGATCGGCGGCCTCACGCTCGGTGGCACGGCGGGCGGCGTAACGAGCGACATCGTGAGTACCGGCGGCCGGCTGATCCTGAGCAATTCCGCCGGCAACGCGCCGATCATCAGCGGCGGGGTGGCGGGATCGGTCAACACGATCTCTGCCGACTTCGTGCTCTCGGGCGGAGTGATTTTCGATCCCACGAGCACGCAGGACATCACGCTGGCCGGCGACGTTGGCCAGCTCGGCGGCAACCGGGTGCTCTACAACTCGATGACCGGGGGGCAGACGCTCACGATCGGCGAGGTGGGCAGCGTGATTCAACTCTACGACGCCGACGTGCCGACGACCGGCCGGAATTTCGCGGTGCGGGTCTTCAAGGACAACGCCGGCACGACGCCGATCAACACGGTCGTCAATGCCGTCTGGGACAACGGCGTGACCAGCGGCAACATCGAGTTTGGTCAGCTCGACCAGAATCCTGGGGCGTTCTTCTACATGAACCCGTCGCAACCGAGCGGGGCCAGCATCGTGCTCGGACGGCAGGTGTATGTGCTCGGGGCGGACAACGCGCTCGGCGTGGGCAGCCTCCGCTACAACGCCAACAACAGCAATACCTGGGGTGGTGAAATCCGCTCCACGAACGACGCCCTTGTGATGGGGAATTCGGCGATCAACCTCCAGCACGCTTTCGCCTTCGGCGGCGACCACTCGATCACGGTGACCGGCCGGATCTACCAGACAAACAACCGCGCGCTTGGAAACGTCCTCGCCGAGGGTAAGACCCTCTCCCTCACCGGCACAGAGTCGACACCCGCGATTGAGATCACCGGAACGTCGGATCAGCGTCAGTTCATCGTCGATGGCTTCGGCACGACGATCGTATCGGGGCAGGTCGTGAACAGCCTCTTCGATCCGAATGCGATCGGCGACTTCTACAAGCGTGGTTCCGGGCGACTGGAACTGAACAATCCGGCCAACACGATCAACGGCTCGATCCAGTCGCAGGGCGGCCTACTCGTGTTCGGTGCGGCAGGCTCCTGGGGCACGACCACCGGCATCCTGGCCCAGGAGTCGGGCGGCATCGCCTACACCCCCGGCACCGCCGATGCCGGCTTTGCCACGCTCGTTTCGAAGATCGACCCGACCTCGGCCGGTTTTCTCGCGCTCGGTTCGGCCGATGCGGCCACGAACCTCAACTTCACCGGGGCTCTGTCGAACGCGGCGGGGATGAGCGTGGGGGCCGACGGCAACGTCACCTACACCGGCACCGTCACGCCGAATCCCACCACAGGCTACGCCTGGGGTGGCCTCTCGGGCACGCTCACGCTTGGGGCGAACGCGAGCGTCGGGGCCAACAACGTCACCGTACGCAACGGCGGCACGGTCGTGGTGAATGGCTCGCAGAGTTACACCGGCACGACGACCGTCCAATCGGCTGTGATGTCGACGGCCCAGCGGTTCATCGCCGCCCGCACAGGCAATCGCACCACCCGCGAGAACGTGAATTTCGTGAGCACGCTCGAGGTGAGCAGCCTGGCCGACGGCGGCGTGGCCAGCGGCCTGGGCGCCTCGGCAGCCGACGCCGCGAATCTCGTGCTCGATGGCGGGGCCGTGCGGGTCAACTCGGCCACGGCCACGTCCACCAATCGCCTGTTCACAGTCACCCCCAAGGGCGGGCAGCTCGAGTCAAGCGGAGCCGGGGCCGCGACCTTCGCGAATACCGGTTCGGTCGTGGTGGCCGGCGACGGTGCCCGCACCTTCACGCTGGCTGGCAGCGGCACGGCGGCAAACACGCTGGCCGCGAAACTTTCGGACGGAGCCGTGCCGTTCGTGGACGTGCTGAACGTTGCCAAGAGCGGCTCGGGCAAGTGGGTGCTGACGGCCAATAACGACTATTCGGGCACCACGACGGTTTCCGGCGGCGAACTGTTCATCAACGGCAGCCAGTTGAATTTCGCCAACTACACGGCTCAGGCCGGAGGGGCGCTCGGTGGCAGCGGCACGATCGGCGGAACCACCACGATCCAGGCCGGCGGCACGCTCTCGCCGGGCGACGGTGTCGGCACGCTGACCACCACCCTCGGCATCACCTGGGCCTCGGGCTCGAACGTCAACTGGCAGATCAACAACGCGACGGGCACGGCGGGCAGCGGTTGGGATCTGCTCAGTGCCACGAGCGGCATCACGCTCGAGGGCACCTCGGCCGACCCGATCAAGGTCAATCTCTGGTCGCTCTCCGGCACCGAGAATGGTTCAGCAGCCAACTTCAATTGGGCCACACCCTACGCCTGGACCTTCGCCTCGGCCGACTTCATCAGCGGCTTCGACGCGAACGGCTTCGAAGTGGTCACGACCGCCGCCAATGGCACGAGCGGGTTCGCCAATGCCTTCGGCGGCGGCACCTTCGCGGTGGCCCAGTCCGGGAACGCCCTCCAGGTCGTCTACACGCCCGGCAGCGCGCCGGTCACCGATCTGGTGCTCAATGTCGCCAGCGGCACACAGACCCAGGCCCAACTCGGCTATCCCACGATCGCCTCGGCGAACTCGGTTCAGAAGACCGGGGCCGGCACGCTCGTCTTCGATGCGGCCAACGCCTACACCGGCCCCACCACCGTCTCGGCCGGCACGCTCCAGATCGCAAACGCCACCGGTGTCGGCTCTTCGAACGTCACGGTCGACACGGGGGCCACCCTCGCAGTGGCATCAGGTACGACGATGAGGTCGCCCTCGGTGATCATCGATGGCGGCACGCTCTCGGGTTCGAGCATCACCGTCAATAACACCACGGGCATCACGTCGCTGGCGATCAACGCCGGCACGATCTCCGGAGCCCCGACCGTCACGGTCGGTCCCGGCGGGCAGATGTCGCTCGTGCAGGATGCCCGCGTGACGGTATCGGTCGGCGGTCTGTCGGTCGACCAGGCCGGGGGCGGCGGTCGGCTCGACCTCGGAGCTGGGCAGGTGAGTATCGCCGCCGGCGGGATCTCGGGCAATGATTTGCGGGCCGACATCATTGCCGGCCGCAACGGCGGGGCCTGGAACGGCACGACCGGAATCACCTCGAGCACCGCGGCTGCGTCCGGGGGCACGCGGGCCGTGGGCTATGTGGTGAGCGGCGACGGCTCGGCCAAGGTTTCGTTCTCCGCTGCCGGCGACGTCGATCTCAGCGGGGCGGTCAACGTCTTCGACCTCGTGAGCATCAACAGTTCTGGCAAGTACGGCACCGGCACTTCGAGCGTCTGGAGTCAGGGCGACTTCAACTACGACGGCGCCACGAACGTGTTCGACCTGGTCGGCGTCAACACGGCCGGCGTCTACGGGCAGGGCAACTACTTCCCGGCCGCCCCGACGGCCTCGGGGCTCGGCAGCGTGGCGGCCGTGCCGGAGCCTGGCACGTGGGCGATCATCGCCCTCGCCGGGGCGGCAGCCGCTCGCGTCCGCCGCCGCCGGGCGTGAGATTCGCTGCGGTCAGGACCGCGGAATCTTCGCGAGGATGAAGGCATCCACCTCACGGCCTGGCGAACCGAAACAGATGCCGCTCGCCGCGGATGAAGAGTGAATCGCCGGCCGGAGCGGGCGTGGCATCCACGCCTTCCTCGACGTCGTTCTCCGCGACCACCGCGACCGCGTCGGCATCCTCGATCACGGTGATCCGGCCGCCCCGATCGGTGAGGTAGACATACCCGCCGGCCGCCACGGGCGAGGCGTAGGTGCGGCCTACGCCGGGAATCCTGACAGTCTCGAAGTGTGGCTCGCCCGTGCGACGATCGACGCACGTCAGCAGCCCGGTCTTTTCCTTGTAGAAGTAGAGTCGATCACCGGAGAGCAGGGGGGAGGCCACGTCGGGGGTGTTGCGATGTGTCGTCCAACGCACGCTCGGGCCACCCTCCAAATCGCCCCGGCCGGCGAGGTCGAAGGCCCCGAGAAACGCGCCCCGGTAGCCGCTGCCGATGTAAGCGATTCCTTCGGTGGTGAGAGCCGAAGGCACCGGCCGTACCGTCTGCCCGCCACACTGCCAGAGCTCCTTGCCTGTTGCCAGATCGTAGCCGCGGGCTGCGTTCTGCCCGTTCATCACGACCTGCGTCGTCCCGCCGGCGTCGGTCACGATCAGGGGGGTGCACCACGAGGTCGGCTCGTCTCGCGGCGTTTCCCAGACGGTTTTTCCCGTCCGCTTGTCCACGGCAAAGAGCATCGACGGCCCTTCGTGGTCCCAGGGCACGATCACGAGATCCCCAGCCAGCGTTGGCGACGATCCCTCTCCGAACCCATTCCGCACCCGCATCTCGCCGAAGTCGCGGCTCCAAAGGTGGTCGCCCGTTAGCGAGAAACAGTGGAGCCCCTGCGAGCCAAAGTGGGCGTAGACCCGCTCGCCGTCGGTGCAGGGGGAGGCGGACGCGTAGCCATTGGTTTCGTGGGTGCCTTCATGGGGTGCGGTCTTCACGGCCGACCGCGACCACCGCTCCAGGCCCGTCGCCCGGTCGAAGCAGAGGAGCCGAAAATCGAGCACCCGCCCCTCGCCCTCGATCGGCACGGCAGTGGTCACGAACACGCTGTCGCCAAGGACGACCGGCGATGACGACCCCCGCCCCGGGATCTCGGCCTTCCAGCGGAGGTTCTTCGCCGGGCCAAACTCCACCGGCGGCCGGGCCGTGAGCGACACCCCGTTGCCGGCGTCGCCCCGCCAATGCGGCCAGTCGGCCTGGGCGGCCAGACACCATCCGCCGAGCACGACCGCCATCAGCCATCGACCAGCCATCGTGTCTCTCCTGCAGGGCAACGCCACCGGTGCAGGATACACCCTTTCCCGGATCGGCTCGCACCAGCGCCACCCCTGTGGCCGCAGGCCGACTGGAACCACGGCATGCTTCTTGCAACGACGCCTTTGGCGAGCAGCCCCGTGGCCGCGGGCTTGCAGCCTGCGGAATGCGGCTCAACCTCACGAAGGCGGAGGGCTACTCGGCCGCGACCGCGTCCGGGGCGGTCTCCGCATCCCCGCTCGACCGCGAGCGGATCTTGCCGAGGATGAACACCGTAGAGGGACTCACCCTGGCGTCGACCTCGGCCCAGGTGATCGGCTTGGCTGGCGCTGGCTTCGGTGGCGGAGGCGGTGGGGGAGGCTCCGCGGGGGCTCCTTCGGAACCATCGCCGGCAGGCACATCAAGGGGAGCCGCGGCCAGGTTTGGATCGACCGGCTCCTGCTTCGACTCCTCGTATTTCTTGATCTCCGCATCGAGGAACGGTTTCACCCGCTCCACCGGGATCCCGATGCTGTAGGCGTTACCGATGGCGTTGGTCTTCACGATCGCCACGACCACCCCCACGAGCCGCCCCGTCTGATCGACGATCGGGCCACCGCTGTTGCCGGGATTGATGATGCAACTGTGAAGGAAGTTGCCCCCGTCGAGCCCCTCGTCGCCCAGGGAAATCACCGAGCCCTTCGTGCTCTTCAGGGCCAAGCCCAGGAGCGAGCCGCCGGGGAAGCCGAGGCACATGATGTCTTCGCCCCGCGGCGGCAGCTGGTCGGCCAGGGTGACCGCCGGCGCCTCGAGGCCCTCGCATTCGAGCAGGGCCAGGTCGGGATCTTCCGAGGATGCGATGACCTTGGCGGTCAGCTGCTTGTCCCGGTTTTTGGGATCGACGATCACGATCTCCGTGCAGCCCTCCACGACATGCCGGTTCGTCAGCACGAGGTGCGGCGCGACGACGAAGCCTGTCCCCGAGCCGATCTGCACCCGTTCGCGGGTGTCGCGAGACCCGTTCGACTCGCCCTCCGCCTGGCCCTCCTCTGGCTTGTCGAGCGCGAAAGGCGCCAAGAATACAAACGTCTCGGCCTCCGCCGGCTCGAGCCCCAGATCGTGGACCGCCTGGCGATAAATGTGGTTGAACCGCCGGGTCGTCTCGTCGTCGATCCCCAGGCGGGCGGCCACGCGGAGCACGACCCCGAGGTTCTCGACCACGAATTGGTCGGGGAGATGCTCTAGGGCCTGCATGTAGTGCCGGAGCGCCGCTTCGGGCTCCTTGAGGAGGATCTCGGTGTTCGCCAGCGCGCAGAGGATGTAGCCATTGTCGGGCTCGCGGCGGGCCGCCTCGCCGAAGAAGTAGGCCGCCACCAGCTCGTTATTGAACACGAGCGAATTGATGAAGCCGATCACGTAATCGGCCTTGCCGTTGGTCGGATCCAGCCGACTGGCCTGGTCGAGCTCCTCCTTGGCGAGGGCGATGTTGCCCATCCTGATCAGATCGGCCACGTGCTTCACGCGGTCTTCGGCCTGCTTGGTCCGGGCCGCGTAGTCCTCCGGTGAAACCCAGTCCTCCCCGAATCGGCGATACTTCTGCTCGGCCCGCTGCTTCCACCACTCCAGCCGCACCTGCCCGGCTCGTCGCATCGGTTCGGGAATCGACTCCCGGGCGAGAAACATTCGGTAGACCTGCACCGCCTCCGCCGCCGTGTTGCAGCGGGCGGCGTCGGATTCGACCGCCTGCAGCACCCGCGGCACCTCGGCCTGTCCGATCCGTTTGCGGGCCACTTCCTTCTCAAATCCTTCCGGTAGCTCGGGCAGAGCCTTGAGATAGAGCTCGGCCGCGTGCGACTGGATCGCCGCCGCGTCGTTCGGAAGGCCGCCGTCTGCCGTGGCCGCATCCGCTGCCGCCCGCCACCAGCGATCAGCGAGGGCCGCGGCATCTGCCGCCTCGGCCGTGCTACCGGTTGCGACTTCGTCGCGGGCCACCTCGGCCAGCGGCCCCTCACCCTGGGCCAAGAGCCGCAGGCCTTGGTCCCAGTCGTAGTGATCGAAGCACTCGTAGCTGCCCACGACGGTGGCCGCCTCGGCATCCCCCGGCCGCTTGACCCACTTCTCCATCGCCTCCCGCCGGCCAGCAACCACAGTGGCCGCCGCCTCGATCGCGGCCAGCTCCGCCTCGTAGCGATCCCGCCGCCGATTGCGAAAGACCTTGTCCCAGGCCTGCTTCACCGAACTCGCCTTGAGCTTTTCGTGGAGCAGCGTCGACTGAAACAGCTTGGGATTCTTCCGCCGGATCTCCATCTCCTGCTCTTTCTCGATGGCTGCATACGAGGCCACCATCGTGCGGAGGTTCTCGAGAATCTGCTTGGCAGACTCAAAATCCTCCGTGCCGACCGCCACAGCGAGGGCGCTCGTGGCAAACTCGATTCCGTAGTCGAGCTCGTCGAGCCGCTTCGAGGCCGCGACGGACTCGAGAATCCGCATCCGGGTCGGCATGTCGGTGACGTCGAATTGCAGCACCTTCTCGGCTGCCACTCCCATGGCGAGTGAATACTGGTGCAGCTCGATCGCGAGGTGTTCGGCCACGTCGAGCAGAGCGAACTTCCGCACCGGGTCCTTCGACTCGCGGGCGTATTCCTTGAGCGTGACGACCATCCCCCGGCCATCCCCGCTCTCCCGTGCCGCTCGGAGCTCCTCCCGGAGTGCATCGCGAACCTCCTCCATGGCAGAGCCGACCGCCGCTGGCATGGGCGGGGCAGACCGGCGATCGGGGCGGGCGACATCCGCCAGCCCCACGTGACTAGCCAGCAGAGAGCAAAACGCGAAGAAAAAGCATCGTAACCGCATGAGAGCCGGAGCAACCCCGTGGACGAATACCGGTGGGCGAAACCACGCTCACACAAGTATCGCGGGATTCCCCGGCTTCATCGGCCCCACAGTCAGGCTCCTGCATCCCCCAGAGACAGCCCCCCGGCCGCCCGCAGCCTCGCTCCGACTCATGAATTATACCGGGAATCAAACTCGTTCTCGGGCATCACCAGGAAGACGATGAATTCAATAAATGCGATAATTGCCGGGATAAATGTCCAGCAGAAGAACAAATACAAGGCTCCTATGCCCGGATTTCCCAAGTAAAAGTGGTGGGCACCAAAGCCGCCGAGGAAGAAAGCGAGCACAGCAGCCACGTATTTGTTCTTCTCCGAGCCCCGACCGCGACGAGACGGGGCATCGGCCCGGGATTCATTATTGGCCGGCACACCACACATTTGACAGATCACCGCCAACCGATTGATCTCTGTGCCACACTCCCGGCAATAGACGTGGTTTCCACTCCGCGGCGGTGTGGATGACTCGCCTTGGCCCCCCGATACGACCGGAGGACCTCCGGCCGAGACGGCAAACTCGGGAATGTCCTTGAACGAGGCCCATTCCGCCTGGCCTTCCTTCCAAAGGAAACTCGACTGGTTCAATCGGCCGTCCGAAATCATCTGCTGAATGATCGCCGATGATGCCTGCCCCTGTTCGCCATTCGTAGCCTGGTAGTGCCAAACGACCTCAACCTCGCCATTCGTGCGTCCGCCTCCCGCCGCGCCCCCCCGCTGAGGCGGCAGTGAGTTTGCTGCGAAGACCTCCGGAAAATCCTCGTGACCTGCCCCCATGAATGGAACCAGTGTCTATCACCAGGGTAGACCTGCCAAGTGATCGCCCCTGTCCGCTCGGTGAGGCGTAGCCGAACCGAGCGGACAGGGGCGGCTCAACTCCGGGGCCGGGGGTCGGTACCCCAACGAGCTGTGCGGGCGGACGGTGTTGTAGGCCTTCCGCCAGCGACCGATGAGCACCTTCGCCTCCAAGAGGGTGTCAAAGACTTCGCGGTCCAGCAGCTCGTCCCGCAGTTTGCCATTGAAGCTCTCCACGTAGCCGTTCTCCCATGGCGATCCCGGCTCGATATAGAGCGTCTTCACCCCGACCCGCCCGAGCCACTCCCGCACGCGTGTCGCGGTGAACTCGCTGCCGTTGTCGCTCCGGATGTGGTCCGGCACACCCCGACGCACAAACAGATCGCTCAGCCGCTCCAGCACGTCCTCGCTCGTCAACTTGCGAGCCACGTCGATCGTCAGACACTCCCGTGTGAACTCGTCCACGATCGTCAGCATCCGGAACGATCGACCATCCGCCGTCCGATCCATGACGAAGTCGTAGCTCCAGACGTGGTTGCGGTGCGTCGGCCGCAGCCGGATGCATGACCCATCCCCAAGCCAGAGCCTTCGTCGCTTCGGCTGTTTCGCAGGCACCTTCAGGCCCTCCTGTCGC
>CAMDDJ010000058.1 GCA_945891385.1 Candidatus Kuenenia stuttgartensis
GGCCCCTGAGGCTTCGGCAGCGGTGGGGGAACGTAGGGCTCCCGCACACCCGTCGCCTCGAGCGCCAGTCGGTCGTTCTCGGAGAGCCCCGCCAGGCTCTCGTCCTCGATGTTCGTCAGAAACTTTTGGAAGCTGTTCCCGCCGCCCCAGTCCCGAGCCCGCTTGAACCAGGCGAAGTAGGCCCTGCGGTCGGCGGCCGTCCAGAGCCTGTCATCCGGCTGATCTTGGAGCACCCTCAACACGTAGGCGTAGTGCATCTGGAGCATGTCGCCCCGTCGATCGAGGGCGGCCCGCACCGCCTCGCCGTAGCCGGCATTCCGCTCGATCAGCGACCGAACCTCGGCTTCGTCGGCCGTGATGTTGCTCGGTGGCGTTGCGCCCCGATCGGCGAGCAGGCCGACGAGTCGCGGCACGATGCCCGGAGCCCTCACCGCCGCGAGCAGGCTGGCCAGTTCCCGGTCAAGTTCGTCGAGCCCTGTCGGAAACATGGGCATCACCCGGGCCGCGATCGCTGCCCGGACGTCGGCGGGCGGCTCTCCGAGGCGGATGAGCGCAAGCTGACAGGCCCGCACGAGCCGCACCTGATCCTCGGGCGACAGGCTGGCTCCATCGACTGAGTCGAGGGCCGCGAGCACCTCTGGCTGCGCGTCCGAGTCGGCCTGTCGGGCGACGGCGATCGCCGCCTCGATCCGGGCGGATGGGTCGGGGTGATTGAGGGCTGCGTCCTTCCAGGTTTGGAGCGGCTGGTGTTCGAGCGCGACTCGGGCGGCATAGCGAAGGAAGCGATCGGAACTCGCCAGATGCGGCAATGCCGTCGCCACAGCCGCCGCAGGATCGTCCACCCGACGGTGCAGCATCTCCAGCGACCGCCGGGTGGCCCGGGCGGCCATCTCCCTGGCATCCTTGCCGTCCACCGGGGCGACCGGGTCGGTGCCGGCATACCGCACCCGATAGAGTTCGCTCTGTCCGCCGCGACCGCCGACCGTGAAATACATCGCTCCGTCGCGGCCGACGGTCACGTCGGTCAACGGCAAGGGCGTGCGGGCCACGAACTCCTCCTTCGTGCCGCGGTAGGTCGAGCCCTCGGGCTCCAGGTGGATCGCGTACATCGTGCCGAAGGTCCAGTCGCAAACGTACAGGGCCCGCTGGTAGCGGCCAGGAAACCGGCTGCCGTAGCCGAAGCAGACGCCCACCGGCGACCCCGGCCCGATGTCCACGAGGCCGGGCAGACTGTCGGCATACGACGCGGGCCACTTGGCGGTGCCGCTCCGCCAGCCGAGTTCGCTGCCGCTGGTCGCGTGGTTGACCCGCGTGGGGCGATACCAGGGCGAGCCTAGATCCCACTCCATGTCGGCGTCGTAGGCGAAGATTTCACCGTCGGCGTTGAAGGCGAAGTCGTAGACGTTCCGGTAGCCGGCGCTCCACACCTCCCAGCCCTTACCCTCGGGATCGGTCGAGGCGATGAAGCCACCCGGGGCGAGGATCCCGGCTGCGTGGCCGTTGCCGTCCCACATGCGGCGAATCACGACGTCCTCATCCCAGTTGCAGGGCAGCCGACTCGTGCCATCGGACCCGAGCCGCACCCTCCGCTGACTGGCGCGGATGCCCCCCATCACCTGCGGCGGCGTCTCGTCGATCACGTCGCAGGGCAGCTTCGTGTGATTGCCGAACACGAGGAACAGCCGGGTGCCGTCGGGCGAGAGCCGGATGGCATGCGGCCCATGCTCACCCGCCCCCTCGAAGCCGCGGAGTTTCTCGACGCTGTCGGGCATGTCGTCGCCGTCGGAGTCGGTGAGACGGTAGAGCCCGCTTCCGGTTCCACCGTTGCAGACCACATATAGGGCATCGAAGGCCCAGAGCAGTCCCTGGGCCCCGGTGATCGCAGCGGGAATCCGCTCCACCACGGTCTCGCCGCCATCGAGCGGCGCGGGCGTGATCCGCACGAGCCCCTTGTCGGCCTGGTCACTGGCGATCAACCGTCCGGCAGGGTCGGCAGCGAGCGACACCCAGGAACCGAGTTCCTCACGCGGAACCACGAAGAGCCGTTCCACCACGAAGCCGTCGGGCACGCGAAACGCCTGATCGCCGCCGCCATCGGCCGTTGCCAGCGGCATCGGCTCGACGGGTTGCCTCCACTCGGCAGCCGCGGCTCCCGCTGGCGAGCCGGCCAGCACCACGCCCACGGCCGCTGCGAGCACCATCACCCCCGGCGTCCCGATCAATGCCCTATTCCCCGGCTGCCGCATGCTTATGCACCTCTCATGAACACCAACGCACACCCCGGCTCATCGGCTCGGCGGTCGCGTCAGGATAGGAGCCGATCGACGCTTTCAAGAAGCCGGTCCATGGCGAACGGCTTCCGAATATAGTCATCCACGCCCAGCATCTCGGCGTAGGCGCGGTGCCGGCTTCCCTCGTTGGCCGTGATCATGATCACGCGAAGCGGATCGGGGCGGCTGCGGCGGAGCTTTTCGAGCACGAGAAACCCGCTTCGCTTCGGCATCATCATATCGAGCACGACGAGGTCGGGGCTCTCCCCCTCGGCCATGACGAGCCCCTGGTTGCCGTCCCGCGCGACGAGAATCTCGTAGCCGCGCGACTCCAGAACCGTCTTCATCGACTCGATGATCTCCTGATCATCGTCGACGAGCAGGATCCTCTTGCTCGCCCTCGTGCCGGCCTTGGATCCGCTGGCGGCCTGGGCAACGGGCTCGGACTGCTCGTGGTCGGCGGTTTCAGTGGCCGGTGCAGCGACGGCCTTGCTGCTCTTGCTGCGGGGCTTTTTGGCGGGGGGCATGAACGGTTTTCCGGGGGCGATGAATGTGCCCCAGGATATCACGCCCCCCGTGGAGCGACCATCGGCGCTCAGCCGGTCTGCACGCCACCCGCCGTCGAGGGCTGGACCGTCGCCAGACAAACGGCGGCGGCAGCCACACCGATCGCAGCTCCCCAGGCGACGTCACTCGGGAAGTGGGCCGACGATGCGACGCGTTGAAAGCCCGCACATGCCGCGAGGGCTCCAAAGATCCAGCGTCCGTGGGGGTATTTCCAGGCCAGCGCCGTGGCGAGTCCGGCGGCCACGGCCGCGTGGCCCGACGGAAAGCTCATGAGCTCGACGCTCTTTCGCAGGCCACCCTCAACTGGGCTCCCTGCAACCAGGCCCGCGGCTCCCGCGCCGAAGGTATCGAAGGCCGAGGTCATCGCGGCAAAGTCGCACGATCGCGGCCGCACCCGGACGACGATCGCCTTGATGACGTCCACCACCAGGCCTCCCGCGTAGGCGGCCAGACAGAGCCGGATCACATCCCGGCGAGCCGCGGCAACTTGCCCCACCTGCCGCAGGAGCGGATCGAGCGAGACGGTGACACCGAGCACGACAGCCGCGCCGAGCCCATGGGCGAAAACTTCGCTGAAATCCACAAGCCGAGCCAGGTCGCCTGGCAGCCTGTGGGTGCGAAACCATCCAGCGACGGGAAGATCGACGAACAGTGCCACACAGCCGATGATGGCGAGCGCGGCAGCGAGGCCGAGCCTCACTGCCATCGGTCCCCACCGCCTCCAACGCGGGAATCCCGGCTTAAGGCTCGGCCGGGCAATCGCTCCTGAGTCTGCAGTGAAACGGTCCATGCCGGTAGTCTTGCAAACTGGTCCCGCCGACGTCCATCGGGATTCCGCCGGTCGGAGTGCTTGCGTCGGCCATGCCACATGAGCCAACGCGGTCAGATCGCACCTGGCAGCCCGAGCCAGCGTGATTCACTCCCACAAGCCGCGATCGAGCAGCCGGTAGTTGATCGCCTCGCTGATGTGGGCGGCCCCGATGCTCTCGGCCGCATCGAGATCCGCCACAGTCCGCGCGACCCGCAGCACCTTGTCGTGAGCCCGAGCCGAGAGTCCGAGATCGGCTACGGCCGCCCGCAGCAATTCGGCCGCAGCCGGGTCGAGCGGGCAGAATTCCCGGATCTGGCGGCTGTTCATGCGGGCGTTTGACCGTGTGGCCGAATCGGCAAACCGTACCGCCTGCCGCAGCCGCGCCGCCAGCACCGCCTCCCGCATCTGCCCGCTCGATGTGCCTGGCCGCTTGGCCGCCAACTCCCTGAACGGCACGGCAGGCACCTCCAAATGGATGTCGATTCGATCCACGAGCGGACCGGAGATCTTCGCCATGTATTTCTCGACCTGCGGGGCCGAGCACTGACACTGCCGCCGCGGGTCGCCGCGATAGCCGCAGGGACAGGGATTCAGTGCCGCTACAAGCATGAAGTCGGCCGGAAACCGCGTCGTGGTCTTGGCTCGGCTGATCGTCACGGAGCCGTCCTCCAGCGGCTGGCGGAGCACCTCGAGCGTGCGGCGGTTGAACTCCGGGAGTTCATCGAGGAAGAGAACTCCGTTGTGCGCGAGTGATATTTCACCAGGCATTGGGATCGATCGGCCGCCCACGAGGCCGGCCTCGGAAATCGTGTGGTGCGGCGCCCGGAATGGCCGCGTGGCCAGGAGCGGCTGCCCGGGCTGGAGCAGCCCAAGCGCACTGTAGATCCGCGTCGTCTCAATCGACTCGGCCGCCGAGAGCTGTGGCAGGATCGTGGGCACCCGCTTCGCGAGCATCGTCTTGCCTCCGCCGGGCGGGCCCACCATCAGACAATTATGCCCCCCTGCCGCCGCGACGCAGATCGCTCGCTTCGCCGCCTCCTGCCCCCGGACGTCGGCGAAGTCGATGTCGTAGGTGGCGAAACGGTCGAACCACTCCGTCACCCGGGCCGGCGTCGGCTTGATGTCGATGTCACCGGTGAAGAACTGCACGGCCTCGGTGAGCGACGACACCGGGATCACCTCGATGTCTTCGACCACCGCCGCCTCCGTCGCACTGGCCGCGGGTACAACCACACCCCTGAGTGGCCGCTCCCCGCGTTGCTTGGCCGCAGCCATGGCGATCGAGAGCGCTCCGCGGGCAGGCCGCGTCGAGCCCTCGAGCGAGAGTTCGCCGACCACCGCGTAATCCTTGAGCCGCTCCGACGAGAATTGCCCACTACCGGCCAGGATGCCAAGCGTGATCGGCAGATCGAACGTGGCCGCCTGCTTGGGCAATTCAGCCGGGGCGAGATTGACGACGATCCGGTCGTTGGGCCGCGTAAAGCCCGAGTTCACCATCGCCCGGGCGACCCGGTGCGTGCTCTCCCGGATCGCCGCGTCGGGCAGGCCCACGAGCACCGTCGCCGGCAGCGCCCCCCCGGAAACATCGACCTCCACATCCACCGGCACCGCATCGATGCCGAATAGGGAAAACGTGTGCAGGCGGGCGAGCATGGCAACAGCCTCCGGTGATATGAGGGCAGACGACGCAGCGCCATCCGGCCAACCTCCAAATACTATACATCTGTGCACTTTTTGTCAACCGCCTGGAGGATCCCGCGCATCACGGCCGCACTGCCCGGTCGCCTGGGCCATCGCGTGCCTGCCGATCTCGCCTCCGGGTTCGATTGGGAAGCACTCCGGGCCTCGGTCGATTGCACCGTCCTGATATAAATGCGACGCGGAATCGGTTTGTCGCCAACCTGGCCGCAACTCACTGCGGCTTTTCCATTTCAGGAACCGTCCATGCCCACGGCCTCCCCCAGCCCGCAGGCCGGGCAGCCATCCCCTGCCGCGGCAGGGCTGCTCGTGATTCTCGGAGCCTCGGGCGATCTCACGAAGCGGCTGCTGATGCCAGCCCTCTACAACCTCGCCTGCGAGGGGCTATTGCCGGATGCATTCGCTGTCGTCGGCATGGCGCTGACAGAGCAGACCACCGCCGAGTTTCGAGCGAGCCAACGGCTGGATATCGCCCGATTCACCACCCGGAAGGCCCTCGACGAGAACCGCTGGCGGTGGCTGGAATCGCGGCTCCACTACCTGCCGGGCAACTTCTCCGATCCGGCCGCCTACGACCGACTTATGAAGCTCGTGCTCGAGGTTGGGCAGGAGACCGGAGCGGCCGGCAACACGCTCATCTACCTGGCCATCTCGCCCGACTTCTTCGTCGAGGTGAATCGGCGGCTCGACGCGGCAGGCTTCACGCGAATGCCGGGCCACAAAAAAATCATCGTCGAGAAGCCGTTCGGCAAAGATCTGGATTCGGCCATCGGTCTCAATCGTGACCTGCTGGCCCACTGGCGGGAGGACGAGATCTATCGCATCGATCACTACCTCGGCAAGGAGACGGTGCAGAACCTCCTGGCCTTTCGGCTGGCCAACCCGCTGTTCGCACCGCTCTGGAACGCCAGCCATATCGACCACATCCAGATCTCCTCGCTCGAAACGGTTGGCGTGGAGACGCGGGGCGGCTACTACGACCGAACGGGGGTCGTCCGCGACATGGTGCAAAACCACCTGCTCCAGATGCTGGCGTACGTCTGCATGGAGCCCCCGACGTCCCTGGACCCGGCCGCGATTCGCGACGGAAAGTCTCGGCTCCTGGAGTCGGTTCGGCTGCTCGATCCCCCGGCGGTCGCCCGCGACTGCGTCCGCGGCCAATATGCCGCGGGCTCGAAGCCCGACGGTTCACCGGCCGTGGCCTATCGCCAAGAACGCGATGTCGATCCGGTTTCAAATACCGAGACCTTCGCCGCGATCAGGCTGCAGATCGACAATGCCCGCTGGGCCGGGGTGCCGATCTACCTGCGGTCGGGAAAGTCGCTCTGGAAGCGGGGTACCGAAATCGTCGTGCAGTTTCGGCCCCCGGCCTCGGGCTCCGCAGCGGTCGAGCCCAATCTCTTGATCTTCCATATTCAGCCCTACCAGGCTGTCGAGATCAGAATGCATGCCAAGCGACCCGGCCCCGCGTTTCGCCTCCAGCCCGCGGGCATGCGGTTCGATTACGCCGAGACATTCGAGGCGGCCCGCGGAACTGGCTACGAGGTGCTCCTCTACGCGGCGCTCAACAACGACCCCACCCTGTTCTCCCGCACCGATTTCGTGGAGACGGCCTGGCGGATCGTCCAGCCCATGCTCGACGCCTGGCGGGCCACACCCGCCAACGACTTCCCCAACTATGCCGCCGGCACCTGGGGACCGGCTGCGGCCAACAGTCTGCTCGCCCGCGACGGTCGCCGCTGGCACGAGAACCTGACCCGCGACGTGCTGGCCCGGAGTGAGTTTCTGGCGACCGCCCCGGCTGTCATGCTCAACAACCTGCTCCTCGCGTTTCGACCGCTCGCCGTCGATCCGGGTGACACGATCGTCCGAGCGGGAGACCGGGGCGGTGAGATGTATTTCGTCTGCCGCGGCGAACTCGAGGCGCTGGGCCGCGCCGGTGAGCGAGTCGGCCGGATTGGGGAAGGTGAGTTTTTTGGCGAAATGGCAGTCCTCTTTGACCAACCCCGCTCTGCCACGGTCCGAGCCGTCTGCCACTGCGACCTTCTCGCACTCGACGCCGCCGACTTCCACCGAATAGCCAACGATTTCGCCCAGATGCAGGCCGAGTTTCAGCGGATCGCGGCCAGTCGCCAGAGTCACCCCACCGCTGCGGGCGAGGAACCATCGTGATCGCAACCCCGTTCTGGCAGTTTCGTACCGCCGTCCTCCTCCTGGCGGCGGCCGCCTCCGCGCGGGACGCAGGAGCCCACCCCTGGCACCGCAGCGGGCGTTCTCCAGTCGCCGTGGAGGCGAGCGATCGTCGCGACGACGCCCCGGCGGTGGGCGTTCCCCCGCCGCCAGTCGACCCAAGATTCCGGCTCGTGGCTACCGGCACGCCAGATCGCGTGGTGACGGATATCGAGGCTTCCTTTGCGCCGTTCGTCAAACAGGGCACCATCAGCACCCGCCGCGACGAGCGATTCTTCTTCGTCGAGTCCAACGGCATGCCGGAGCATCCGCTGATGGTGGGCATCAAGGCCTGGCAGCAACAGGTTCCACTCCCGCAGCGATATGTCGGGGAGAATGCCTGGCGGATTCCGCTCGCTCCCGTTCCTGCCACGACACCGATGTCAACGAAGAATCGCTTCCTGCGAGGAGCCATCGCGTTGGCCGTCAATGGGGTGCCGATCTTCAATCCGCTCAACAACCGCGGCGAAGACGCCTTCCTCGCCGGCGAACTCGACGAGTACGGAGGCCACTGCGGCCGGGCCGATGACTACCACTACCACATCGCGCCGGTACACCTAGAGGAGCACGTCGGCACAGGTATGCCGATCGCCTACGCGCTCGACGGCTATCCGATCTACGGATACGACGAGCCTGATGGCACGGCCGTCAAGGGGCTCGATGCCTCCGGTGGCCACGAGGATGCCGATGGCAACTACCACTATCACGCCACCAAGACCTATCCGTATCTCAATGGCGGGTTTCACGGCGAGGTCACGGAACGCGACGGCCAGGTCGATCCCCAGCCCCGCGCCGAGCCGCTGCGGCCGGCGATGCGGCCACTTCGCGGCGCGACGATCGTGGGCTTCACGTCCCCGTCGTCGACGAGCCGGCTGCTGACCTACGAAGTCGGCGGCCGCCGGGGCACGGTCGCCTACGTCCTCGGCCAGGACGGCTCCGTGACCTTTACCTCCACCGACCCATCCGGACGGACGACGACGGAGACGTTCAGGCCTCGTCGCGGCGGTCGGGGCGGGCAGCCGCCACGTCCCAAGGACGGCAGGGCACTGCCTCCCCGCCCGCGTCCATGAGGGCCCGCCCGCTTGAAGCCGTGGCTACGACGGTTCCACCCTCCCCCAGAGTCGACAGAGTCCATTGGCAGACACCACAATGACCCCTCCGCCCCGCTCCCGGTGACTCCCCGGCCGCGGTCGAATTCTTTTCCTGCAAGCAACTCGATTCCCGATGCCAACTCACTCGTTCGGGCTCACGCTCCGCCTGCTCATGGCCGGAGCAACACTGTCGTTTTCCTCTGCCCTGCGAGGCGACGAGGTGTCCGCCCCGCCGCCGACGCCACAGCAGCAGGAGGAGGCGTTGATCGCCCGGGGTGAGCTCGTCGAGGCCGGGAAGATGGAGGTCGAAACCCGGTTCCGCATGGCACGGCCACTCTGGAACTTCGACGGCCTCGAGACGCTCAACGAGATCTGGGCCGAGGAAGCCACGGCCCAGGCGGAGCAGGAGCGGCTGCGGGGACTGGCCGAGTTCAGCGAGGGCTGGTGGCGGGAGATGGACATGCGGTATGGCATCCATCGCCCGCAGCCCGGCAATCACCATGCCGATGCGGTGGCGTTGGGCCTCCTCAAGACGGAGGCCACCGTCGCCTTTTCGCATGCCCCGGGCATGACCGCGAGCTGCCGGCTCTGTCACTCGACCGTCCTGTTCACCAGCCCCGATCCCAGGAACCCCGAGCCACGACTCGCCGAAGGAATCCCCAACGTATTTCTCGACTTCGAGCGGTTTCACCAGAACATCGCCGCCAGCGGGGAAACCAGCCCGGGCCACGTCTTCGCCAAGAACCTGCCGCGGTTCTTCGTCGACTCGGCTGACTTCTTCGGCGTCCTCGTCCCCGTGCTGCGGCCCGATGGCATCAAGCCGAGCATCCTGCGGTACGACAAGTTCTTCGTCGACACCCACTCCAACAGCTACACCAAAAAGATGGAGGCGAAGGTTCCGCTGATCCCGTTTCTCAAGCCGCAGCCGTGGACCAACTACCGGCACAAGATCAACGGAACCGAGGGAAACGGGCTCTACGTCGACGGCGGGTTCGAGGGCAACGTCGCCGACGTGACCTACGCCATGGCGATCAGCCGCGGGCATCTCGGGGAAGACTACGTCGAGGCCCGGGAGACGTTCGCCAAGTGCGTCCCTGCCTACTTCTCCTCGCTGAAGCCGCCACGGTATCCGTTCATTGCCACGGTCGATGCCGAGAAGGCCGCGGCCGGCCACAGGATTTTCCAGGAGTCCTGCGGCCGCTGCCATGGAGACTTCGAGGAAACCGGTGCGAAGCAGTACGAACTCGTCAGTTTCCCCGGCGTGCTGATCGAGCCGGAGGAGGTCGGTACGGATCCGCTGCGGATCATCGGAATCTTCGACATGAGCGTCGAGGAGAAGAAGCGGTTTCTCAGCGGCAAGGTGACCCTCACCAAGCGGTACGTGGCGCCGCCGCTGCCGGGCATCTGGGCCCGCGGCCCCTACCTCCACAACGCCTCGGTCCCCACGCTCTACAACCTGCTGAAATCGTCGACCCGCCCGAAGAAGTACAGCATGCGGCCGAGCAGCATCGATCCCGACAACTACGATCAGGTGCGGGTCGGCTGGAAGTTCGTCGATGAGTCGGCCAAGTCCCACGAGGAGATCCTCGAGGAGATGGAGGCCGACACGTATGTCAGGGTGTTTGACCCGGAGTGGCGCACGCCGGAGCAGTGGGAAGCCCTGCGGCAGGCTCTCGCAGGGGTGACCTCCTCCCCGGTCGATCCCACCCGACCGGAGCTCTACACGGGCCTCCTCAACACGGGCCATACCTTCGGCGACAGCCTCACCGAGGACGAGCGGATGGCCCTGATCGAATTTCTCAAGTGCCTCTAGGGTACGCCGGGGGAACCGCGCCCGGCCGGCAAGGCCTGCCCCGCTTTCCCCCGACGCAGCCGGCAGCGACCGCAGCCTGCCGGCCACCGATTCAATAGCGTGGCACCTGCGGATCGACATCGAGGCTCCAGGCCTCGATGCCACCCCGGAGGCTCGACACATGCACATAGCCGCGTTCGCGGAGCCAGTGCGTCACGCGAAGGCTGCGGACGCCATGATGGCAGTACACGACGATCTGCCGGGCCTGCCAGGAGCCGAGTTCACCCACCCGCTGCGGCAATTCGTGCATCGGAATGAGCAAGGCGCCCTGAATCCGGGCGGTGGCATGCTCCTCGGGCGTGCGGCAGTCGAGGAGCAGGCACTCGCCTGCCCCCGCCTCCTGGAGCATCCGGCTGGCCTCGGCGGCGGTGATTTCGAGCGGAGCGGAGGTCATCATCCCTCCAGTCTGCCCGGCCAGCGCGTCCGCGGGAAGGACCGCGTTGTCATGCGAAAGATCTCGTTCAACCCTGGCCGATCAGCCGAAAGCGGTTCGCCTTCCGGGTTGGAGCCGCCTCGGCCTCGGTCTGACTGGCGAGGGCGGCCCAGGTAAATGGATCGAGCCCTCGCGCCGACGCGGGGTCCGCGGCGAGTGCAAAACGGCTCGACGCTGCCGCTGACTCGGTGGTCGGACCGGCGTTCTGTGCTTGGTAGGTACCCGCGGCATAAAGACCGGAACTGACGAGCGCCATCAGGTCGAACACGTTCACGCGGCCGTCGTCGTTGAAATCGCTCTGCCACCAAGCAGCATCGGACTGGCCCGTTCCATAGGCCCCGCCCGTGTTGAACGCGATCAGGTCCTGGATATCCACGCGACCGTCCATCGTGGCATCGCCGATCGCCGCAAAGCCGACAACCGCGGATCCGTCGGCGAACACGCGATGGCCGATCGCCCGGTTCGGGATCGTAGCGGCAGCGCTGCTCGCGATCCCGGGGCCATCCCAGGCCCCGCCGTTTCTCGCGGCGCGGATCCAGGACCTGAGCTCCGTGGCGTCGTACCCGCCCGCGGCGAGCAGAAGCCGACCGAGGCCAACGTCGATCTGGGCTCCCTCAGCCAGGTCGAGCTGCGACAGGGACACCACGTCCGTCCCGACCGCAAGGCTCACCCGCGCTCCGCCGCGGACGTCGAGCGGCCCCGACCCGAGGCCGGCCGGGTCACGAACGACCAACTCGCCGGCCTCGACCACCACGCCACCGGTGTGGCCATTGGGCGAGTCAAGGATCACCCGGCCGCCGCCCCGGACGACGAGCGTATCCCGGCTCCAGAGCGGCGCGTCGAGCACGACCGACTCCGACGCCGCGACCTCGACGATCCGCTGCTCGGGGACGTCACCGACCTGAAGCACGAACATCTGCTCGAAGCCGACGCCATCGGCTCCGGTGGCCCGCACGCGAACAGACAGTCGGGGGTCGGTCTCGTAATCGAAGGGCCCTCGGGCCACGAGGAACGACCGGGGACTCGAGCCCGAATCGTCCCGGACGACCTCGAAGAGGGTGTTGTCATCGTCGCCGTCGCCCGCCGCCAGCGTCACCTGAGAGGCACCGGCGGCGACCGGCGACTGGACGAACACCTCGCCCACCCTCGTACCCGCCGCTATGTCCTCCGCCACGCTCACGCTCGAAAGCGTGATCACCGTCGCGAAGGCCGTCCCGCCCGCCGGGTTCATGCTCAGCGACGCCCAGGCCTTGTCCCCTGCGCTGACCGAATAGTCGCTCACCATCGCCACGGGGTTGCGACCGACCACATCGAAGATGAAGCCCCCGTAGGTATTGAGCTCGGTGATCACGAACGGCTGGAGCGACGTGGCCTCGATCTCAGCGGCGATCAGCTCCTCCAGCCGAGCGGGCTCGAAGCCCGAGACCAGTTCCTCGCCATATCGCGCGGCGAGAACCTCGCGAGCCGCCGCCCGCTTCGTCGGATCGGTCACAAGGTTCCTGCGTCGATGGGCCACGAGGTCGCCCGCAGCGATCCAGATGCGGTCGCCGTCCTCCGCGCGGAAGTTCTCGACGAAGGGGATTCCGGAGGACTGCTGATCGCCGACGACGAACAAATCGGCGCGGCCGTTTTCCCCGCGGAGCACGACGTTCCTGCCACCGGCCGGAGCGCGGATGATCGCCGGCCCGGCTCCGGTCGCGGTGACGAGCTCGTGGGGCACGAAGCTGGAGCGGCCGCCGGTGGGTGCCGCACCGGGGGGCAGGCCAGCTCCGCCGAGCGCGATCGTGACCACCGCGCGGGTGTCGTCGACCCGCATCCCGGAGTCGGCCGAGAGGAGCTCGATCTGGATGTACCGGTCTCCGGCTGCGAGCGCCTCGGGCGTCACCCGCAGGCTGAGGCTCCCGGTCGACTCGCCGGCACGGATCGAGGCGATCGGAATCCCGCCGTTGCCTACGATCGAGTAGTCGATGCCCTCCCGGGCGGTGCCGCCGAGCCGGTAGCGAACCGCCAGGCCGTAGTCGGGCGCAAGGAGCGGGGCGAGCGAGTCCTTGTAGTCGAGCTGGAGGCGGACGATCTCGTCGCCTTCACCGAGCGTCACCAGGCTGCCGCCGGCCGCGTCGCCGCCGGCCACTGCAAGCCCGATCAGTCCGACCACCGGCTGGCTCGCCTTCTCGACCGGCTTGGGCTGATAGAAGACCGGATAGTAGGCGGCGAGGAAGTCGTCCCGATTCTGCCAACCGTCCTCCACGAGCGACTCCGCGAGCTCCTCGACGAGCAGCCGCTTCAGCCCCGCCACGCTGGGCACGAGCAGTTGGGTACCGAGGGCCGGCGCGAGATCGCTCAAGGCCGCCCCATCGACGACTCGGCGGACGAGGGCTTTCTGCGTGAGCACGAGCCCCTCCGAGACGTTGTCGAGCAGCGTGCCGAAGTGCCGCTCGATCGCCGCCTCGACTCGAGACTGGGCCTCGAGGGTGGGGAAGGCGGCCGCCACGCCGCGCGGGTCAGCGAGGAATTCGGTGAGCACGGCAGGCTCGAGTTCGAAGAGCCGCTTCGTTGGATAGTTGGAGAGCATCTCCACCAACACGGCTCGGACATGGGACTGATTCAAGGGATCGAACGTCGCGGCCACGGGCGACCGGTTCAGTACGTCGAGCGGCCGCTCTCCGAACCGCGTGGCGATCGCATTGAGATAGGCACTGAATGCGATCACCTCGACCCGGTCGGCTCGCGCGGGATCGGGGTCATATCCCCAGACGTCTCTCCCGCGACCAAAGTCCAGCCCCAGTTCGTCGAGCAGTGCGCGGACCGCGAGCACGTTGCCGAGGTGCGTGTAGGAGAACCGCAGCGTCTCCACCGCCTTGGCCACCTCGGCCGGATCGGATGACGAGAGGGCGATGTACGGGGAGAAGTTGTCGTCAGTGAACGTAGATGGCACGTCGGCGAGGATCCGACTGAGCACGGTTTCGATCAGTTCGGGAGTGACCGGCACCCCCGCGATCGTTTGGTCGGGTCGCCAGCGGAGCAGCGTCGCGTACTTGAGCGTCGAGACGAGGCTCGCGCTGTGGCCGGGCAGCCCCACGAGAGGAATGCCGAGATCGGCTCCGGTGATCGAGTCGATCGCGCTGATCGCCGTTCCCACCCCGTTGTCGGAGTAGGTCCCGACCACGATCATGCCGTCCTTGAAGTCGACCAAGCCATCGCGATTCTGGTCGTAGGCCGACAACAGCGAGTCGGGCAGGTTGAACACGCCGCGGGAGTCGGTCGTGGTCGTAGCCTCACCGGGCCCCGGGGCGATGTCGAGTTCAGCGACGAGCACACCGTTCTCGTAGGTGCGCAGATCGAAGAAGACGCTCTCATTGACGATCGGCCCGGCGAGCGCTCGGGTGTCGGTCGGCACGGCCGGGGATCCGAGGCTGCCGTCATCGAAGCGGAAGACGTCGATCCCCGTGGCCGCGGCCGTGGCGGCGGGTGACTCGGCCAGGGCGACGAGCGTCGTGGCATCGATCGCCGTGAGGCGGTAGTCACCGACCGTACCGGCAAGCCGGAGGTCGTCGTAGCCGGTGCCGGCGCCACCGTCGAAGCGGCTACCGGGCACGAACGAGCCGATCAGGAAGACGTCGCTGCCCGGTCCGCCGTTCAGCTCCAACACCGCGTCGACGTCGGCGCCGACGTCGAATGTGTCGTTGCCCTGGCCGCCGGCCGCTCGGATCGTCGTGACACCGGTAAAAATCTGTTCGTACCCGAGCGACCGCACCCGCACCTGGCCGGGAATCGGTCGTCCGAGGTCGTTTCGCACCGCCTCGATCTGGAAGCTCTCGTTGAGCAGCGTGCCGTACCATTGGCCGCCCGCATCGCCATACCGCTCGGCCGCGTCGCCGCTCGAGAGCGTGAGCACGCCGTCAGCCAGCCGGCCGAGCACCGGGTCGGGCCGGATTCCGCCGTCGCCCCGCCACCGCCAGTCGAATGGTCCCAAGGTCCACCAGCCGATGATCGGCAGCTCGACGCTGGTGGCGAACGACGCCCCCTGCGGACCGAAAGCCAGCGTGCCGCGGAACGCCGGCCCATCCCCGCTCGCGATGCCGAAGTCGTAGCGTGTGGCGCCCCAGAGGTCGCCCTTGAAGCTCGTCACGCCGGCCGCATCGCGACCAAGCGAAAGCCGCAGCGTGCCCTCGGCCCAGACCGGCTTGCCCCCGAGGGAGATCGTGCCGACGGGCTCGAACAGATAGGCGCCGTTGGAGCGATAGAAACCGCCAGCATCGAAGGCCAGCGAGGCGACGTCGAAGAAATTGAGCCGGCCCCGGCCGCGATCGACGCGGATCTCCCACAGGTCGCCCTGCTTGAAGAGCCGGCCGCCCACGTCGAGCTTGAAAAGGCCGATGTCGATGCCCGCCGTCAGCCGCACGTCGAAAGGCGTGTTCGCCGCGACGGTCGTGCCGCTGGCGAGCGTCACATCGCCCGCGTCGGTGTTGACGAGCACCGTGCCGTCGATCCCGCTGACCGCGCCGAGCGAGCCACGGGCGGTGCCCTCGAACACGAACGTCGTCGGCCGGCCCTCGCCGTGGAGCAGCCAGGCCTCGCCGGCGACGCCGAGCGACCCGAAGCCGACGTCCACGCCGCTGGCCAGGTCGAGCCTGATCTTCCCCGGCTCGAACGTGAGGCTCTGCGTGCCGACGAAGCTTACGCCACCCGCCTCGAGCCGCCCGGCCCCACCGAGCCGGATGAGGTCGGCGGGTACGTCGCGGAGCACGTAGCCATCGCCGTCGGGATCGTCCTCGCCCGCCCGCCGGATCGACCGCACCTGCCGCACGACCGGGCTCGTGTTCACTTCGAGCAGCATCTCGCCGCCGAGGGTGATGCCGGGCACGGAGATGATGTCGCCGCCGACGGGCGCAGCCGCGACGCTCCCAAACAGACCGCCGTCGCCCCCCGGCAGGTATTCGAGTGAGCCCGCGATCCGCAGCGGCTCGAGCACCGGCAGATCGAGCGTGGCGTCGAACACGAAGGTCGAGCGTTCCCGCTCCAGACGGAGATCAAAACCACCCTCGAACGTAAAGGCATCGGTGAGTCGCACGCGGCCGCTGCCCGAGGCGACCACATACCCGGCTGCCTCCGTCTTGCCCGGCGGGATCGCCGAGACGGTGATCGTGTCGGGCTGGCCCGGCCGCCGGAGCTCCTCGGGAATCGTGAACGAGGCATCCTCACCCGTCGTGTTGGCGAGGAGGTTCAGGCTACCGGGCACGATCTCGACCGCGGAGCCGATTCTGATCGGATCGGTGTCGAGCACCACCCGCGACACGACGCCGCGAGAGTCGATCCGTAAGAAAGCCTCGACGTCGCTTGTGATCCAGGGAGTGTCCGCGGGGCCGATCCGGCCCGTGCCATCGACATAGAGCAGGATGCTCGACCCGCCCGCGCGGAGCAGGAAGTCACCTTCAAGCACGACGACGTCGAGCAGGTTCACGTCGATCGTGCCCCGGGTCGCGAGCAGTGGCTCCGCGAAATCGAGGATCACCGCCGGGGCGCTCCGTGGACCGGCCACGGCGTAGCCCGCAGCAGTCGAGAGGCTGCCGTCGGGATGGACGACCGCATGCGATGACTTGCCGAGATCGACCACCTTGAAGTCGGTGCTGGCGGCGAGATTGACCTGCAGTTCGAGGTTGGACAGTTCCGCATTCGCCAGTTCCTCGATGCCGACCAGCCGCGCACTTTCCAGCTCGGCCGAGGCGGCCACGTAGACCGCCGGCACCGGGCTCAACCCCGTGGGCATCCGCACCATGAACACCGCACCGAGGTCGAGGTCGTCGACCGCCACGCCGATCGCCGCCTCGTCCACGACGCTGCCGTCGATCCGACCGGTGGCCGGGTTGCGGCCCCAATAGGCCCCGGCTCCCTGAAAGCCTCGCACGTCCACCATCGAGAAACCGAGCGACATCACCTCGATCTGCCGGCCGTCGACGAGCGTCACCCGCTCCACGCCCCGCTTGGCGAACGTCGCCGCGCCGGCTACCTGGAGCGACGGGGCCGCCACTGCCGTCGAAGCGGCAAGAATCCCGAGGTTCACGAGATCCACGCCGGCCGCCTCGGGCCGCGGAATAAGTCCATCGGCTCCGTTGACGGCGTCGAAAAAGCTGAACAGCGACGCATCGAAATACCCGATGTCGATCGCATACACCTCCTCGCGGAAGCCGAGCACCACCGGCCTGGCCGGATCACCGGTTGCGATCTCCAGGCCCGGCCCACCAGCCGAGAAGGCCTCGCCCTGGAGGTCGAGCGCGGGCATCGGCAGCGCGGCTTGGGCGAGGGCCTGAAGCGCCGGCAGGGTCGCCGTCAGGAGCGGGATCAACCCGGTGTTGATCTCGATCGACACGTCCTCGAAGGAGGGATGGAGCACGCCAGGGAGCCGACCAAGCCAGCTCTCCAAGCCGACGGCCCGCGCGGCCCCCGCCGTTACCTTGCCCGCGATGTACGTCGGCAACACCGCGGGGAGACCGGGCACGGTGATTCCGCTCACGCTCAGCGACGGCATGATCGCGAAGCCGAACGTGGCGTCTTCGATCTCGTAGCCGATCCTGACGGGCGTCTCGAACCCTGGCACGCCCATGATGGCGGGCACCGTCACTCCGGCGAAGCCCCGGAGACCGCTGCCCCCGATCTCGATCGAATACAGATCGTGGGTCATGCCGGTCGCGGCGACGCCCGGGATCAGCCCCACGACGCCGGGATCGGCCTTCGCCCCGCCGATTCTCCCGCCGACCGTGAAGGCCAGCGAACCGGAGACCTCCAGGAAGCCGTTGACCATGAGCGTGGCGTTACCCACGCTGGCCCCCACCGTCTGCACTGCGTCGGCCGTGTCGAGCAGGATCGATCCGCCCGGCGTGGAGAGCGTGTAGCCGGCCGGCAGGCCTTGGCCGCCCGGGAAACTCGCCTGGAAGTCGATCGCGGCCAGCAGCGGCGCCAGCTGGGCTCCTACGAACCTCATGCCGCCGTTGCGGGAAACGGTCACGTCGGCGAGCGTCGCGGTGATGCCCTCCGCGAGGCCGTTTTCCCGAAGCCATTCCCGCGTGGCATCCGCGGCGTCGGTCGGCAGGGCGGAGACCATGTCGGCGAGGCCCGTCAGGCCGGCCGCGGGCAGGTTGACTTTCAACGAGTCGAAGACGTGCTGAACATCGGTGAACACGGCGTAGCCGAGATCGACGTCGCGGGCAAAGATGCCGATGGCGCCCTCGCGGACCCCCGTGGCGGTGAAGGGCGAGGTGCCGGCCGAGTCTGGCCCGCGATACCCGGCGAACACGTCCACGTCGGTCGCCGCCAGCGACAGCACGGCAAACGGCCCGTCGAGCGCGGTGGAAGCCCCGCCCGGTTCGAGTCCGGTAACCACGAGCCCGTCGGTATGCCGGCCGATCCGGAGGGCGTAGTCGCCGCGGGCGTAGAGGAAGTCGTCGACCTCGAGGACCGCAGCGGCGATCTCGACCACGCCGAGTTCGGCACCACGGGTGCCGTCGATGGTGATCAGGGTGCTCTGGCCGTCGCCCCAGATCGAGCCCGACGCATCGCCCGCCCGGATCGCCAGGCCCGTCGGCACCTCGAGCGGCTTCCGCGCAAAGTCGATCGTGCGGCCGCGGTAGTCGGCCGTATTGACCCGCAGATCGATCGCCTGGGCCGAGAGCGACACATGCGGAATGCCCACGACCGACGCGCCGGTCGTGCCGGCGTCCACCGCCACCCAGAGCGAGCCGGTCTGCGGCCCGAAGGCGATCATCGCGGCGACGTCCACGTCGGGCAGTTCCAGCCCGACCCGCCGGTCCTCGAACTGCCTGCCGGCGAAGAGGTCCTGATCGAGGGCCGCAAAGGTGAGCGTGACCACCTCTTCAGTTGTGTGCCCGCGGGTGGCCGGATCGTAGACCTCGAGCGCGTCGAGTTCGACCTGGATGTCGACGGCGTCTTGGAATTGCACGACGCCCCTGACATCGACGTCGAAATCACCTGCGAAGGTGAACAGGCTGCGGGCCCCCGGCCGGAGCCGGTCGGCCGTCATCGAGAAGGCGAGGTCTTCGTCGTAAGCGATCGGCGTGGAGGTGTCGATCGAGGAGCCATCGGCAGGTAGATGGATGTAGCCCATCGACACGTCGTGGGCGGCGAGCGTCACGCCCTCGACGCCGACGACCGCAGCCGCGCCGACCGACGCGTCGAGCAGCGACCACTGGCGGGCCGTCTGGCCGGCCGCGGGTGCCCGTTCCTGGAACAGCCCGAACGCGAGATCGACGCCGTCGACTTCGATGCCCCGGCGGAGGCTCGGGGTCGAGAAGTCGAACCAGCCGCTGGCGTCGTGGACGCCGAGCGCGAGCATCGTCACGTCAACCGTGTCGCCCCCGA
>CAMDDJ010000059.1 GCA_945891385.1 Candidatus Kuenenia stuttgartensis
CGTCAAGCCACGAAAGTGGGGGGCATCCGAAGTCGCTGAGGTAACCGCAAGGAGCCAGGCGCCTAAGATGAACTCTGCGATTGGGACTAAGTCGTAACAAGGTAGCCGTAGGGGAACCTGCGGCTGGATCACCTCCTTTCTAAAGGAAAACGCCAAAGCGATTCGGGCTTGCCCCGAAGCGTGGAGGCCAGTGACAGGGTGCTTTTCTGGCTTACGGGCCAGGAAATCCAGTGTCACATGTGGAGGCGATCGCGAGAGCCGCCAAAAGAGATCAGCCGAAACATACCAAGCCTGGTTGAGGGCGAGGTTTGTTGAAGGCAAACTGCCAATGGTGCGCGTTGTAGGAAACTGCGACGTGACGCCGGGATCATAGAGACCCGGCAGGGCTCGCCGAGCCCTGCCGGGTTTTGTTTTTTTATCTGAGTGTTGTTGTCGGGGTAGTGCGGCGGTCGGTTGCGTTTCCACGAGGAAACCGTCATCTTGCTGCCGGCCGCGGGGCCAGGCGTTCGGTCATTTGTGGAGAATCAGTCGTATGAGCGGGCCTGTGTTTGGTGTCGTGCCGCCGAGCGTCGGCGAGGCGACGATCATGACCGTCTGGCCGAGCGTGGCTTCGACGTCTCTCGGCCGGACGCTGGGCCTGCTCTACCGGATCAAATCAGGGTTTGGGCCCTTCTCAATTGGCCGGCTTGCCCTGCTTGCTACGATTCCGGTGGGGCTTGGACTTTATCTCTCGCTCAGGGCCCCGTGGGCGATTCGCCGCTACCGGCTCACGAATCGCCGCGTCGCGATCGAGCAGGGTATCAATCCGCGGGTGAAGCAGTTCGTCGCACTCAATGGCTTCGACGCGATCGACCTCGAAGTGAGTCCGGGCCAGGAGTGGTATGCCGCCGGTGACCTGGTGTTTCGTCGGGGTCCCATTGAAACGCTGCGGCTCGCAGGAGTCAGCCGGCCTGAGTCGTTTCGGCGGGTCTGCCTCGAGGCCCGGCAGGCCTATGTGAGCGTCGCCGCGATTCATCCGGAGCTGGCCGGAACCTCCACCGGCTGACGACCTGGTACGGGGCCTCGGGCCTGAATGGCCGCCGCGATCGCCCGGCGGGTGTCGTCATCGAGCACACAGCGGCGGGCGTGAGCGTTCTCCATGACTTGCCGAGGGTTGGTTGCGCCAAACAGCACGCTTGTGATGCCGGGCTGCTCGGCCGTCCAGGCGAGCACGAGATCCGGAAGGGAAACGCCCAGGCGCGCCGCACATGGCCGCAAGGTCTCGACGAAGTCGAGGTTGCGCTCATAGGCCTCCCCCTGGAAGATCGCGTATTTGTGGCGGCTGTCGGTCGTCGGAAAGGTCTGGCCGCGGTGCATTTTCCCGGCCAGGAGGCCCTTCATGAGCGGCCAGTAGGCGACCAGGCCGACGCTCTGGTCTCTGCACCAGGGGAGGATATCGACCTCGATCTCCCGCTGCAGCATGTTGAACGGCAACTGACAAGCATCGAGCGGGCAGGCAGAAGCGAACCGTTCCAGGCTGGTTCGGCCGCCGTTCGAGAGGCCGATGGCCAGGGCCTTTCCCTCCTCCTGGAGTTGTTTGAGCGCTCCGGCTGACTCCTCGATCGGCACGTTCGGGTCGGGGGAATGGAGATAGAGGAGATCGAGTCGGTCGGTGCCCAGCCGGGTGAGGCTCTCCTCTGCCTCGGCCCGGAGCCGTTTCGGATGGCCGTCGACCACCAGGCGGCGGGACGGCGACAGGCCCGGCGCGGGCTCCCAGTGGACCCCGCATTTTCCCGCGATCACTACGAGATCTCGCGCGGAGGAGCCGCCACGCTCAGCCAGCGCCGCGCGGATGGCGAGTTCGCTTTCGCCGTGCGCTCCGTAGCAGTAGGCGGTGTCGAGATGGGTGATGCCGGCTTCGAGAGCGGCCCCGACGGTTGCGATCGCCGCCTCTCGGGTAACCCCCTCCCGGGTCATGCCGGCCAGCGGCCAGCAGCCGAGTCCCAGAGGGCCCACGGTCACGGACGACCGGCCCAGCGGTCGGAGTTGGGTATTCATGTGGATGGATGGCCCGCGGTGGTGCGGCTTGCCGCCCGTGGGCCCGGCTGTGTCGCAGTTCGGAGCGACGGAAAGGCACCCGTCCCGAGAAACCCGGCGATCAGAGCCGGGGTCTCGCGGCAGAACAGGAGCCCGGTGTGCCAGGTGGGCAGCGTCACGTGGGCATGCGGTCCATCTGGGTGGGTGCTCGCCTCGGAAACGAGCGCGTCGTGTTCGGCGGCGATCACGCCGATGTCGATGCCGGTGGGCATCGGCAGCCGATTGACCAGACTGTCGGCGGCGGTAGACAACTCCGCAACAGGCCGCAGCAATCGCCCGAAGCTGCCGGCTGTGGCAGTGGCCACGAACGAGCCCCGATTCGGCGGGGCGAGCATCACGAAGCGACCGAGCTTGGCGGGCCTGATGTCACCGAGAGCGGCCCGGCCAATGATGCAACCCATGCTGTGGCCGACGAGGTGAATCCGGCCCACCCGTGGATCGGTGTCGAGGGCCGCGAGCTCCCGCGCGAGCCGCTCGGCATGCACGAGGAGCGAACACTGCATGTTCCAATAGCCCCAGGCATCGGTCTGATAGCCGTAACGCCGGAGCCGACGGGCCAACGTGGCGAGCAGGAACTTATTCGCGAGGAACCCATGCACCAACACCACGCACTCCCGAGCGTGGGTCGCGTCGGTTCCAGGCTCGAACCGCACGGCAGTCATTGGGATCCCGCTCCGCGGAGACGTAGCCGAGGCAGCCTCAGCCCGGCCGGCCGCCCGCCATGGCGGGCCGCTGTGGCGCGGGGCAGCAGTCGACGGGGCAGACGTCGTGGCTTGCCGGCAGTTGGCCAATCGCCGGACGGTCAGGAAGATTCCAGGCCCGCTCGGCGATCAGATCTCGGATCATCGCCACAAATTCTGGGGCCGTGCCGGCGGTCGCGGCCCTCGCCATGGCGATTCCAAGGGTCCGGCAGAGATCCGCAGCCTCGGTGTCGAGGTCGTACAGCACCTCCATGTGGTCCGAAACGAATCCGATCGGAGCGATCACGAGCCGGCGACAGCCCGACTCGTGACGAACGCGAATCTCGTCGCAGATGTCGGGTTCGAGCCAGGGCTGCGTCGGAGGACCGCTCCGACTCTGAAAGACAAGTTTCCAGTCGCTGACGCCCACCGCCTCGGCGACGAGCCGGCAGGACTCCTGAAGTTGGAGCACATACTTCGAGGTGTCGGCCATCGACACGGGAATACTGTGGGCGGTGAACAAGACCGGGGTGTTGTCCGGCTTTCCGTCCGGCAGCGAGTCGATCGCCCGCCGCAGATTCTCGGCCATCGGATTCACGAAGCCGGGGTGGTTGAAAAACACTCGGATCTTGTCGACCGTCGGCCGGCGGTCGTCGAGGGGAGCGGCGGCAGCGGCGATGTTTTCCCGATACTGGCGGCAGCCCGAATAACAACTGAAGCCGCTCGTCACGAACGCGATGGCACGGCGGATGCCCGCATCGGCCATTTGCTGAAGCGTGTCACCGAGCATCGGGTGCCAGTTGCGGTTGCCCCAATAGATCGGCAGCCGAGGGCCGCGGCGATCGAGTTCGCCGCGAAGGGCCTCGATCAAAGCGAGATTCTGGTCGTTGATCGGGCTCTTGCCGCCAAAGTGCTGGTAGTGCTCGGCCACTTCGAGCATTCGTTCCCGGGGCACGTTTCGACCACGCAAAACGTTTTCCAGAAAGGGGAGCACATCATCGGGGCCGTCCGGACCTCCAAACGAGACGAACAGCACGGCGTCGTAGGCAGAGGCGGGCTCGTCACAGCCTGGTTCGGAGACCGTCGCAGCTGGAAAAAGACTGGGATACGGAATCGAACGATCTGAACTCGAGTCCGTTCTCGCGATATGCACGTCCGCCTCCAAGCAGCCGGGTGACCAACAAGAGTGATCGCAGGGGACGAATCAACGCGATCACGAGAAACGGAACAGACAGTCCGTACAGATTGACCCCACGGGGATTCGAACCCCGGTTACTGCCGTGAAAGGGCGGTGTCCTAGGCCTCTAGACGATGGGGCCTCCGAGTCCCGCGAGCGGCGACTGGATGCCCCCCTATGATACCGTCTCGGGTCGCTAAGGCGTAGCCCCACCGAGCCGTCTCCCTGCCGAGGAAACGGGGCCGCTCGGCGATCGGTTCTTCGGGCCCATGGAGAACAGGGGGCCTGCGCTACTGCCCGTCGGGACCGGCAGCATCAGTCGTGGTCGCAGCTGAGGAGGGGGCATCGGCGGTCGAGGAAATCGCAGGCATGTCGACCGGCTCGCCCCGCACGATGGCATCAAATACCTCGCGGCGATGCACCGGAACTTCCTTGGGCGCCTCGACGCCGAGTCGCACCTTGTCGCCACGAATCTCAACCACAACGATCGTGATGTCGTTGTTGATGACGATGCTCTCGTCCTTTTTTCGCGACAGTACGAGCATGGGCCAATCCTTGGCTGGGCGTGAGCCGAATCGTTCCTAAGCCAGGCGTTCGAGACGAAAGAATCAACCGAAATCCCCTGAAATGTAAGGCTTTCCTGCCTTGCGTCAAGCAAATCCCGGGCCCTTTGCCGGTTTTTTCGGGTTTTGGCCGTTCTTTTTTGGTTTTTCTCAGGCCGGTAGACCGTGGGACACCTGCGGCCGGCTCTGTGGCGCTGACCGCGGTGCCCCGCACGGTTGTCGGCAGCTCGGATGCCCTGCCGCCCTGGCTGCCGATCGAATTGGTTCGGATGGCAGCGGGCTGGGTCATCCGGTGAGACTCGGCCGGCTTTCCTCGGGCGGTCCGAATCGGTCCGGCATCGTGCGTGAAAACCGGGGAGGGTTGTTGGTGGCAGCGTGCTTCCTATACTCTCCGAGTTCGACGGCAGTCCGATTTATGAGACCTGCCGAGTCCCTTGCTCGCCGGTACCCACGTCGCCATGAAGGAGTGGTTTCGCAATCTGTTCACGGCCGTGAAAACGGTCCTCGACGGGATGCTCGTCACGCTCCGTGTCTTCGGCAGCACGTACGACCAAAATCGCCGGACGTTCACCGAGCATTTCGAGTATCCGGAACTTCCCGCTCCGGTCGCGGCACGGTATCGCGGTTTCCATCGCTACGACCTCACGACCTGCATCGCGTGCGATCAGTGCTCCAAGGCTTGTCCTGTCGATTGCATTTACATCGGCAAGGAACGGGTTGAGAACGGGAAGGGGTTCAGGGTTAGCGGGTTTACGATCGACTACTCCAAGTGCATGTTTTGCGCGTTGTGTGTCGAGCCGTGCCCGGTCGATTGCATCTTTATGGGCTCGACGCTCGACCTCTCTTGCTACAGCCGGGATGGAACGATCGTCGATTTTGCCCGCCTTCCGGTCGAGGTGGCCTGGGGCCGATCCACCATCAACCCCACTGCCGTCGCGGCCTCCAAGGTGGTGGTCGAACCGGTTCACGGCGGTCCGAATCAATAGCGGCACACGCCCGCCGCGGCACACGTTCCTCTTCTTCCCTCGCGCGTCACCCCAGCCATGCAGCCACCCGCCTCCAGCCTGGTCGTCGACCCCGTCGTGGTCGCCGGATTCGTGGCCTTGTTCGTCGCGGTGGGAGGCATGTTCCTAGCTGTCAACCTGCTCGTGGGTTGGCTGGTGCGGCCTCGGGAGCCGAACGCCGAGAAACTCGAGGTGTACGAGTGCGGTGAGCCCACGATCGGCTCCAGTTTCGTCCAGTTTGACCTGCGGTTCTACGTGGTTGCGTTGTTGTTCATCATCTTCGACGTGGAAGTCGCACTGTTCTTCCCCTGGGCGACGGTGTTTGGGAAAGCGACGGAGTTGACTGATCCGGCGCTCGCTACCGCGACGGCCGATGGCAGCTTGACGCCAGCCGCGACCGGTCTGATGCGGGAACTCGGCATCCAGGACCCGGTGGCCCCCAGCCCCGATGTGCTCCGTCGTCCCATGACCGAGCCGATCGAATGGGCCCGTAACCGGGCCGCGTTGGCCGGACGGACGGACCTCTCGGAGTCTCAAGCCTTTGCAGAGGCCGCGATTGCCAGCACGGGGGGCGACCTGGCCCGCACCGCGCTGGTCGACATGGCGTTCTTCTACGCCGTGCTGCTCATCGGATTTGCCTACGTCTGGTACCGCGGTGACCTCGATTGGGTGAGGGCCGTTTCCGCTGAACGGTCGACGTCGTCGGCGCCCCGTGCGGTCGTCTGACTCCGCTTCTTTTTCCCGGCTGGTGTTCTCATGCGTGGCCCATCCTTTCTCGACCAACTGAGTGATGCGGTCCCGGGTGCCGTCGTGGGACAAAACCTCGATGCGCTCGATCCCTGGATCGAGATCGCACCGGAGCAGATCGCGGCGGCCAGTCGCTGGCTTTCGAAGTCGAGCCCGGTGCGTTTCGATTCGCTCCAGTGCATCACGGCCATCGATTGGTTCGAGCCCGACCCGAAAAAAGCGGCGAAGGTGTCGTGGCAGCCGCGGACGGAACTCGTCTATCACCTCTGGAGTACGTCGCAACGGGTCAGTCTCGTGCTGAAGTGCAACGTGCCCCGTTGGAAAGGCGACGTGCCCGGTGACCTTCCCGAGATCCCCAGCGTGACCGGCGTGTGGCGTGGGGCGGATTGGCATGAACGCGAGGTCTACGATCTCTCAGGTGTCTGGTTCACCGGCCACCCCGACCTGCGACGGATTCTCTGCCCGGAGGATTGGGAGGGGCATCCGTTGCGAAAAGACTACGAGCAGCCGCTCGAATACCACGGCATCCGGGGGAAATGAATCATGGCCAGCGTGATTGGTGACGATCCCCGTATCATTGAGTTTGACGTCCGCACCGACGAGATGCTCGTCAATATGGGGCCCCAGCACCCCAGCACTCATGGCGTGCTGCGGCTCGTGCTTCGCACCGATGGTGAAATCGTCTCCGAGGTGGAACCCCACATCGGCTATCTGCATCGGTGCGCCGAAAAGATCGGCGAGAACCTGACCCACCGGCAATGGATTCCGTACACCGACCGGATGGACTATCTCGCCGCGATGAACATGAATCTCGGCTGGGCCCTCACGGTCGAGAAGTTGATGAAGTACGAGGTCAGCGAGAAGGCTCGCCACCTCCGGGTGCTGATCGTCGAACTCAACCGGATCGCCAGTCATCTGGTCGGCATGGGAGCCTACGGCCTCGACCTCGGCACCTTCAGCCCGTTTCTCTACGCGTTCCGGGAACGGGAGAAGATTCTCGACCTCTTCGAGGAGGCCTGCGGGGCCCGGCTGACGTACAGCTACATCACGGTTGGCGGCCTGACGGCCGATCTTCCCCCGGGTTGGCTCGAGCGGTGCGAGGCGTTTCTCGACCAGTTCGAGCCGATCATCCGCGAATACCACGCCCTGCTCACGACGAATGCGATTTTCGTCAAGCGGACGGCCGGCATCGGGGTTCTGTCGCGGGAAATGGCGATCGAATACGGCTGTACGGGCCCTGTGCTCCGTGGCAGCGGCGTCGATCAGGACTTCCGCCGGGATGGCGAAGCGATCTACACCGCGATGTACGACGGCTATGCGTTCGAGGTCGCGGTGATGAAGGACGGCCACTATCCCCGCGATCACGAGTATCCGGCGGTTCCGACCGATGCCGTGCTCGGCGATTGCTGGCATCGGTTCTTCGTGCGGATGCTCGAAGTCGTGCAGTCGATGGACCTCGTTCGGCAGGCGATCGACCGCTATTCGGCCTGCAAAGGGTCGCTCGGCGAGCCGCTCAAGCTCACCGAGAAGATGCCCGTCGGTGACGCCTACCTTGAGACTGAGTGTCCCAAGGGGCAAATGGGCTTCTATGTGGTCAGTGACGGGTCGGCGACTCCCTGGCGTGTGCGCGCGAGGTCGAGTTCGTTCTCGAATCTGGCGGTCGCTCCCGAACTCTGCCGCGGCTGCTTGATCGCCGACGTGCCCGCGATCGTCGGTTCGCTCGACATCGTGATGGGCGAAATCGACCGCTGAACTGCGTTCGCTGCCGGGGCGGATGCGGTGTCGTGTGGTGGGTCGGGATTGCCCGTGCCCCGTCCCCGGACACTCGCTGCGCCCATCCTGGGCTCGCTCGCTCCGAGGAAACTGCGATCCGCCATCCATGGCTCCGCTGGTTTCCTAGGCCGGCTCCCGGGGCACGGGCAACCCCGACCTGGCCGTCCGTCTTCGAAGTGACCCAGCGTCACATACTGGGAAGTGCTCGGAAGGCCAGGGTTCCAGTTGGCCTGTGGGGGCAGGCTTGCAGCCTGCCCAGTGCGGTACTGATTCGTCTTCAGCCCGTCGATCCACCCTTCCGCGCACGCTCACGGCCGCCTGGCCGGCGGCCGGAGGGCCGCCGAGGTGCAGGGGGCATGGATGCCCCTGCACCGCTGAAGCAGCTGCCCCTGCACCGCTGAAACAACGCAGCCACTTGTGAAAACCGGGCCGAGAGGGCACACTTCGTGCGATTTTTCACGAAGTTGCTTCCTGCTCGCGAAATCCGTGGGTCGGGGAGTCATTCGTTGCCACGGTGACGCGCGATGGTCGAGTATCTCACGCATACGCTCGGGCTTTCAGGGACCTTGGCTTGGACGATCGCCGCGGTCGTGGCGGCCGTGCTGGTGCTGAACGTGATCGCCGGAGGCGCGCTCGTGTTCATCTGGGCCGAGCGGAAGGTAGCGGCCCGGATTCAGGACCGGCTCGGGCCCACTCGGACCGGTGGCCGCTTCGGCTGGCTGCAATCGTTGGCCGACGGCATCAAACTCCTTGCCAAGGAAGACCTGATGCCCGACGGGGCCGATGGGCTGCTGTTTAAAATCGCTCCCTACGTCAGTTTTTGTGCGTCGTTTTGCGCTTTCATCGCCTTACCATTCGCCTTCGACGTCGTTGGCCTGCGGCTGAACGTGGCGGTGTTTTTCGTCGTGGCCGTGCTCGGGCTCGAGGTCTTCGGGGTGATCATCGCCGGGTATGCTTCGGCCTCGAAGTGGTCGTTGTTTGGAGCCATGCGGGAAGCGGCCCAGGTGGTGAGCTACGAGGTGCCGCTCGGGATGTGCGTCGTCGTGCCGGTGATGCTCGCCGGGAGCATGGATATGGTGACGATCGCCGAGAAGCAGGCGGGCTGGTTCTGGAACTGGTATCTGTTCCATGATCCGTTCACGTTCGTCGTATTTTGGGTCTATGTCACCTGCGCCGTGGCGAGCGTAAACCGGGCTCCTTTTGACCTGGCGGAGGCAGAGAGTGAACTCGTGGCCGGCTTCCACACCGAGTATTCGGGGCTGCGCTGGAGTTTCTTCTTCATGGCGGAATACGGCTCGATGTTTCTCGTGAGCGGGATGGCTGCCGTGCTCTTTCTGGGAGGCTGGAACGGGCCGATTCCAATTGCAACGCTTCTGGGGTGGTCTGAGGGAACGGGTGAGTCGGCCCACTATCTCGTGCGGCTGGTGGGCCTGGCGAATCTGATCGGCAAGGCAACGCTCGGCGTCTTGTTCATGATGTGGATCCGCTGGACGCTCCCCCGGCTGCGGATCGACCAGGTGATGACAACCTGTCTGAAATACTGCACGCCGATCGCGGCCGTCATGTTTGCCGGAGCGATGCTCTGGCAGGTCTTGCTGCCGGGTGGACTGATGCCTGGAGTCGGCCGCCCGGGCGGTGAGGTGCGCGAAGGCTGGCTCGAGGGCCCGGGCGGGCGGGCCGTGCAGGCTCCGGCCCCCCCTGCTGTTGCGGAGATCAGGCCATGACGCTCCCATCGTCCGTCGTCGGTGACCTGGGCGTGCTCGGTGTGGCCTTCCTGCCGCTCGCTGCCATTAACTGGCACTCCGTGATGTTCCTGCTGTTCGCCGCCGTTGCCTGCCTGGCCGCGGTCGCGGTGGTCGCCGCCGACAACGTCGTGCGGATGGCCCTCTATCTCGTCGTCTCGCTGGCGGCCACGGCCGGGCTTTTTTTCCTCGCTGGAGCCGAATTCGTCGGCGCCATGCAGTTGATGATCTACGTCGGTGGCACGCTCGTGCTCCTCGTGTTCGGTGTGATGCTGACAGCCCAGGCGCCCTTCGTGGCGATCAAGTCCGAGGGTGGCGACCGGGTCGTCGCTGGCATTGTGGGGGCCGCGCTGCTCGCTGCACTGGTGCTCGCCGGTCTGTCTGTTCCGGCCTGGCGGCAGCCGGCTTCGATGCACGCTCCACCTCCGGCTGCCACGCCCTTGGGCATGGCGTTGGTCGGAGTCCGGGTGGACGCGGCTGAGGGCCCGGGAGTGATCGGTCCGAGGGTCGGTTACCTGCTGCCCTTCGAAATTGTTTCCGTCCACCTGCTGGTGGTGCTGGTCGGGGCGGCCTACCTCGCTCGCGCCAAACGCCGCAAGGTTCCCCGGCCCATCGATCAGGTCGCTTCGGTGGAGCCCCCGGCATCGGTCGCAGCCCATGCGTCCATCGGCCGCGGTGAGCGGGCCGGTTCGGTTCTCACCGGAGGTTCGGCATGACCAGTCTTTCCATGAACCCGGTTCTCGGATTCCTGATCGACGCGCCCGTCAGCGTCGCACATTATCTCGTCGTCGGCGCGATCTTGTTCACGGCCGGCGTGGCCTGCATGGCGACGAAGCGAAATGCCCTGGGCGTGCTCATGGGCATCGAGTTGGTGCTCAATGGAGCGAATGTCAACTTCGTCGCTTTCGCGTCGACATACCTGGCGGGTGAAGGCGGGCGGCCGCTCGGCCTGGACGGCCAGGTCTTCGCGGTCTTCGTGATCCTGCTGGCGGCGGCCGAGGCGGCCGTCGCGCTCGCGATAACCCTGAATTTTTACAACAACCACGCCACGGTCGATGTCGATCGGGCCGACGACCTCAAGGGCTGATTGCGTCGCCGATGGATCTCGCCGCTCAACTCCCGCTCCTGCTCGGTCTCGCCTGGCTGACGCCACTGGCGTCGTTCGTGGCAATCCTCTTTTTTGGCCCGCGGATGGGCCCCCATGGTCGGAATGCCGCCTGGGTGGCGACAGCTGCGATCGTGACTTCACTGGTTCTTTCGCTCGCCGCCTTCGTAGTCTGGTTGGGCGTTCACCCGGTGCAGGCGGTCGCGCACGGAGAGCACGGAGTTGTTCATGCGGCGGCCGACGCCCATGCCGGCGACGGCGGCCATGCCTCCGGTAGCCACGACGCCGACGGCCACCTTGCAGCCGATCACGGCCACGGTGATCCGCACCAGCCTGCGGCCTATTCCGGAAACTGGTACACGCTCTACCGGGGTGGGCGGCTCGAACTCTCGATCGGTTACTACATCGACGCCCTGACCGTCCTGATGTTCGTGGTCGTGACCTTCATCGCGACCTGCATCCATGTCTACGCCTCCGGCTACATGCACGATGAACTCCACGAGGTGACCGATCACGAGGTCCGGCTCGCTGACGGACACCACCTCCACCGTCCCGGCCGCTTCCCCCGATTCTTTCAGGCCTTGTCGCTGTTCTGCTTCTCCATGATGGGGATCGTGATCGCCGGGAACCTGGCGATGGTGTTCATTTTTTGGGAACTCGTCGGCATCTGCTCCTGGTTCCTGATCGGGTTCTATTACGAGCGAAAGTCCGCCTCCACGGCCGCGAACAAGGCCTTTATCGTCAACCGCGTGGGCGATTTCGGGATGCTGATCGGCCTGATGGCCCTTTGGGGCGCCCTCGGCACCCTTTCGTTCGCCGATTCGACCACCGTCGGGCCCGATGGCAACGAGCAGGTTCGGCCTGGCCTGTTCAGTCAGTTTCGCCCATCAGAGGCAGGGCATGTTCTCCAGGTGCCCGACGGGATGGTGGCGGCCGCGGCGGCCGCCGAAGTGGCCACGATTTCGGCGGATCATGCCTCTTCCCCCGCCGATGCCGCCAGCCAGATCGCTGCCCGAATTCCCGATTGGCGGGGCATGGGCATGGGGCGGTGGCTGCTGTTCATTGCCGGCGTCGGAATCTTCTGCGGTTGCGTCGGCAAGAGCGCCCAGTTTCCGTTGTTTGTATGGTTGCCCGACGCGATGGAAGGGCCGACCCCCGTCTCGGCTCTCGTCCACTCGGCCACGATGGTGGCCGCTGGCGTCTACCTCGTGGGGCGGTTCTACCCGGTCCTGTCGCCCGATGTGCTCCTTGTGATCGCGTACGTCGGCGCGATCACGCTCTTCATCGCCGCCACGATCGCGCTGGTCGCCAACGACATCAAGCGGGTTCTCGCCTACTCCACCGTGAGCCAACTCGGCTACATGATGCTGGCGCTCGGCGTGGGTGGCTGGGTCGCGGGACTGTTCCACCTTGTGACCCACGCCTTCTTCAAGAGCCTGCTGTTCCTCTGCTCAGGGTCGGTGATCCACGCCTGCCACACCAACGACATGCGGAAGATGGGCGGGCTCGCCAAGGTCATGCCGTGGACCGCCTTCACCATGCTGGTGGGCTGCCTTGCCATCATCGGCGCCGGGGTGCCGTTCGTGATCGGACTCTCCGGCTACTACTCCAAGGACTCGATCTTGGCCCAGGCCCTGTCCTTCGCCAATGCGAATCCCGGGCATCGGGTGCTCTCCTGGGCGGTGGCGGGCGGTGCATTCTTGACGGCCTTCTACATGTTCCGGCTCTGGTTCATGACGTTCGCCGGGCAGCCTCGCGATCACCACGTTCACGAGCATGCCCACGAGTCGCCCAACGTGATGGTGACGCCGCTCGTCGTCTTGGCCGTGCTGGCTGTCGTCGCCGGCTGGACGCTTCCCGGGGGTCTGGGGATTGCCAATCTGCTCGAGCAGGCGCGGCCGGCCGGCACTGCGGCCGGCCTCGAGGGCGGGTTCGTATTCGGCCAATCGCTGCTGTTTCCCGCCGAGCATGAGAGCCATGAAGGGGCGGTGCACATCACCGCGACCCTGACCGCTTTCGGTACGGCCATGGCCGGGGTGCTGCTGGCCGCCCTGCTGTATCTCTGGAAGCTGATCTCGCCCGATCTGATCGCATCGATCTTCCGGCCGATCTACGCATTTCTCGCGGGCCGATGGTACTTTGATGAACTCTATGACCTCGTCTTCGTGAAGCCGACGCTCGGGGTTGCGAACCTCGCTTCGGGAGTCGATCGAGGCTTGATTGACCGCCTCATCGACGGCATCGCGTGGGCGGCCCGGGGCCTGGCCGGCATCGATGCCTGGATCGATCGCACGCTCGTCGACGGGCTCGTGAATGCCACGGCGAATGCCACCTGGAACGCCGGGTTGAAACTCCGTGGGCTCCAGACCGGTCGGCTCCGCCAATACGTGATGTTCATCGTGCTCGGCACCGTGGCTCTGTTCGTGCTGGCCGCTGCAGCGTTTCGTTCCGCCGGCACAGGCTGAGTCAGTCGTTCCCCTCCCGTCCTCTTTTCGTCCCGCATCGCAACGGATCCGATCATGACCCCCGCCGACGCCCTTTCGCAGCCCGCCCTCTGGCCTCTGACGGCGATCGTCTTTCTGCCGGCGCTGGTGGCGGCCGTGCTCTCGCTGCCAATCATCCCGAAGGCCCGGGAGGAGGCGATCCGTTGGATCGCGCTTGCGACCACGGCGGTCGTGTTCGTGCTCTCGCTCTGGATGGCGTGGCCAGGCTTGTTTGGAGCTCGCGGCCCCGCCCAGTTCACGGTCGGCGAGCCCGGGATGCAGTTGGTCGTGAGTCGTCCATGGATTCCTTCCTTCAACATCGAGTACTTGCTGGGCGTCGATGGGATCAGCATGCCCCTGGTCGTCTTGACCACGTTCTTGTCGATGCTCGCCTGTGCGGCCAGTTGGCCGATCACGAAGCACATCAAGGCCTACCACGTCCTCTTCCTGCTGCTCGAGACCGGCATGCTCGGGGTGTTCGTCTCGCTCGACTTCTTTCTCTTCTACGTTTTCTGGGAGGTCATGCTCCTGCCGATGTACTTCCTGATCGGCATCTGGGGTGGACCGCGGCGCGAGTACGCAGCAATCAAGTTCTTTCTCTACACCCTGCTCGGTTCGGTGCTGATGCTGATCGCGATCCTGATGCTCTACTTCACCAGCGACCTTCGAATGCTGTCGCCGGAGCAGCTCGTCGCGAGCCATGCGGCCGTCGACGCCGCGGCCGCCCGGCAGATCACGGAGGCGACCGAGCCGGTGCATACCTTCAATCTGCTCGCCCTCGCCGAGCTGGGCCAACTCAAGAATTCGCCCTTTGCCGCCGCGTCGATCCGGGGCGTATCCCTTGAGGTCTGGGCTTTCCTGCTGCTCCTGATCGGATTCGTGATCAAGGTGCCGGTGGTTCCCGTCCATACCTGGCTGCCCGATGCGCACGTCGAGGCACCGACTCCGATTTCGATGATTCTGGCGGGTGTCCTGCTCAAGCTCGGCGGCTACGGGATCCTTCGAATCTGCTATCCGATCTGCCCGGGTGGCGGCCTCGCGCTCGCGTGGCTTGTCTGTGGGCTCGGAGTCGTGTCGATGGTCTACGGTGCCTTCGCGGCGCTCGCCCAGAAGGACTTCAAGCGAATGGTCGCCTACAGCTCCGTCAGCCACATGGGCTACGTGATGCTCGGGCTGGGCGTGTGGAGCGCCGTGGGGGCCAATGGCTTCGATCCCGACTACTGGGCTCAGGGCGTCAACGGCGCGATGTTTCAAATGCTTGCCCACGGCTTTTCATCCGCGGGCATGTTCTTCATGGTGGGCGTGCTCTATGACCGCGTCCACCACCGGAACCTCGAAGAGTTCGGTGGGATCTTCAATCGGATGCCCGTCTACGCCTCACTCGCGGTGGCGGTGTTCTTCGCAGGCCTTGGCTTGCCGGGCTTGTGCGGGTTCATCGGCGAGGTGTTGGTCACGCTCTCCGCCTGGAATTACAGCCGTTGGCTCGCGGTCATTTCCGCCTTCACTGTGATCCTGACCGCCGCCTACATCCTCTGGGCCATTCAGCGTGTCTACCTCGGGGCGGAATACAAGGGGCCCGACGGCGACCACCTGACTCCGATGACAGGTCGGGAACTTGCGATCGCAACACCGCTCGTGTTCTTGGCCATTCTGTTCGGCGTGGCCCCGCAATTGCTCTTCAATTATGTGACGCCAACGGTGAACCGACAGGTCGAGACTCTGGCTGCGTGGACTCGGGAGGTTCATCCCGACTTCCCTGGGCAGCCGGCGCTCGCCCCCGCAGCCTCGGCGGCCTCCACTGCTCCTGCCCGTGCCCTTGCCGAGGACTGACCCTATGGATCTAGGAACCCTCGTCTCCGGCACGCTTACCGACACGATCGATGTGTCGGTGCCGTTGTTCCGCACGGAACTGGCCATTGCCGCGTCGGTGGTGATCGTGCTGCTCTGCCGGATGCTCCCCGTGCTTCGCTGGCTCGACTCCGGGGTCGTGGCGCTCGGCGGAGCCGCGTTCGCGCTGGCGTATGCCTGGGCTGATTTCCAGGCGGCGGGATCGGTGCGGCAGGAACTGTTCGGCGGGCTGCTGGTGTTTGATTCCCTGACGGCGTCGATCAGGGTCTTGCTGGCCGGATTCCTGGTGCTGTATCTGATGTTCACGAGAATATCCGGCATTCCCGACCGGGAGGATGCGGCCGACTTCTCGGCGCTCGTGCTCGGCGCGACGCTCGGCATGTGCCTGATGGCATCCGCCAACCATCTCTTGATGGTGTTCATGGCGGTCGAGATGGCGAGCGTTCCCTCCTACGCGTTGGCCGGATTCCTCAAGGGTCGAAAGGCGAGTTCCGAGGCCGCGCTCAAGTATGCGGTCTACGGTGCCGGCGCGGCCGGGATTATGCTCTACGGCATCAGTCTGCTCGGCGGAGTGACCGGGAGTTTTCATCTCCCCACGATGGCGGTCGAAATCGGCCGGATCGTCGCGGCTGGCGGTGACGGCAAGGTGCTCGTGCTCGTCCTCGGCGGCCTGATGCTGGCTGTGGGATTGGCCTTCAAGTTGTCGGCGGTTCCGTTCCACTTTTGGTGTCCCGACGTGTTCGAGGGCGCTGCGGCCGAGGTCGGAGCGTTTCTCTCGGTGGCGAGCAAGGCAGCCGCCGTGGCCCTCACGCTCCGAATCGTGTTCGGCCTGGGCACCCTGCCCGCGGGCGTGGTCGATGCCGATGCTGCTGCAGGGTTGGCGGATGCTCGGCATTTCATGGTCTATCTGGTTGGCGGGATGGCCGCGATCACGTGCACGCTGGGCAATTTGGCCGCCTACGGTCAGACGAACATGAAGCGATTGCTCGCCTATTCGACGGTCGCCCATGCCGGCTACCTGATGATGGGTGTGGCGGCAGCTACAGCCTTGGCCGGCGTGCATCCTGCCAATGCGCGGCAGGCGGTCTCGGCGCTCACCTTCTATCTCGCAACGTATCTCTTCATGAACCTGGCGGCGTTTGCGATCGTGGCCGTGCTACGGAATCGATTGCGAAGTGAGGAGATCGCAGCCTACGCTGGGCTGGTGCGGACCAGCCCTGGGATGGTCGTGGCGGCGGCGGTGGTGCTCGTCAGCCTGATCGGTCTGCCCCCCCTGGCAGGGTTCATCGCCAAGTTCCTCGTCTTTTCGTCGCTTGTTCAGGCGATCACGTTGACCTCCGAACGGCCGCTGATGCTCGTGCTCTTGGTGATCGGCGGGATCAACACGGTGATCAGCCTGTTCTATTACCTGCGGGTGCTCAAGGTGATGACCTTTGATCCCCCTGCCGAAGATCACTATGTCGAGCCGCCATCGGCCGTATCGCTGGCGGGTTGGTACATCACCGCGGTGGCCGTTCCGGTCGTCGTCTTCGGCATCCTCTGGAGCGGTTTGTACGACTTCGCCCAGATGGCCGGGACGTTCGCCTCCTGAACCGCCTGACATCCAGCCCGTCTGATCACCGCCGAGCCTGCCATGCCTTCCACCCGAGCCGAACCGCTCCTTCGCCTGTTCGACATTCTCCAGTCATCTCCGGCGATGTATTTGGCCGACTCAGGACTCTGGACCTACCCCGGCCCGGAGGAGGTCCGGCTGGCCCTCGCAGACATCGTCGCTGCCCATCGCGGCATCATCGGTCGGGCGGCGAATGTCTTGCAGGAGCGGGAAGTGCCCGTGCCAAAGACGGTATACCCGCTCTCGTACACGGGATGGCACGACGCCGACCTTGGCTCCTTTCTCCCGCGGATTCTCGGGTCTCTGCGGACCCAAACGTCCGCTCTGGAAGCCCTCGCAGCCACGCCCGACGACGCGACCGCCTCCGGTCTTTCTGCGGAAGCGATCCGGATCAATCGTCAGCACCTCGACGTGCTTCAGCAACTGATGACGAAACTCCGTGCTGGACTCGCCGGCAATCAGACCGGTGCCGCGCCGGCGACGTCGTGACGATGGTGTTTTTCGACAGCCACTGTCACCTCGACCCAATCCGATACGGGGCCGATCTGAATCCGGTTCTCGAGCGGGCACGGGCGGTGGGAGTGACCGGAATGGCGGTGATCGGCACCCGGGCCGTCGATAGCGAGGCCGCGGCGATGCTCGCCGCCCGCGAGCCAGGCCTCGTGGCCGCCGCCGGCATCCACCCCAACGACGTTGCGGAGGCGGAGCCCGATGAATGGGATCGGATCGTGGCCCTCGTCGAGAGCGGGCGGGTTGCGGCGGTCGGCGAGACGGGGCTCGACTGGTATCGGACGACCGCCCCGCCCGATACCCAGCGAGACTACTTCGACCGGCACATCCGCCTGGCCAGCCGGGTCGGGCTGCCGCTGGTGATCCACACCCGCGAGAGCACTCGCGACTGCCTGACGATGCTTCGCGAGGCCGCCGCCCGCGGCCCCCTGGCGGCGATTCTCCACTCGTTTACCGGCACCGCCGACGAGGCGGCCGAGGCGGTTGAACTCGGCTGCCACCTCGGCTTCGCCGGCATGGTGACCTTCCGCTCGGCGGCCGACCTGCGGTCGGTGGCGACGACGGTGCCCCTCGACCGCCTGCTCGTCGAGACTGACAGCCCATTTCTGTCGCCCGAGCCGCTCCGCGGCAAACGGAACGAACCGGCGAACGTCGTCCACACCGCCGCTTGTCTGGCCCTGGCCAGGGGTGAGGCGTTGCCCGTCTTCGCCGCGGCGACCACCGCCAACGCCCGACGGGTGTACCGCTCCGACCGGTAAGCGGTCGCAACGGCCAGGCTCGGGGGTCGGCGAACGCTCGCGGAGCAATTGGGGTGTATCCTCGCCCGTGACGCGACTTTTGCCGCCCCCGAGCCGGTGCAGCAGAGTTGACTCGAGGCTCGGGGGTCGGCGAACGCTCGCGGAGCAATCGGGGCGTATCCTCGCCCGCGACGCGACATTTGCCGCCCCCGAGCCGGTGATGCACGCCCGCCGGATGCGATCTACACTGCCGGTCTCACTCGACTCCCCGGAGATCGCACCGATGGTCCGCACCCCGAGCACGATGGTGCCGCTCGGCACGCTCGCCCCCGACTTCAACCTGATCAACGTGGACGGCCGGATGGTGTCCTTCGCGGCTGCGGCCGGAGCGAAGGGGACCGTGGTGATGTTCATCTGCAACCACTGCCCGTTCGTGAAACACGTGGCCGACCAGTTGACGTCTCTCGGTCACGACTATCTGGCCAAGGGCATTGGCTTCGTCGCCATCAGTTCCAACGACGTCTCCACTCATCCCGCTGACTCGCCAGAGCAGATGGTGGCCGAGGCCGAGGAGCGGGGCTACCCGTTTCCGTATCTCTACGACGAGAGCCAGGAGGTGGCGAAGGCCTACCACGCCGCCTGCACGCCCGACTTCTACCTGTTCGACGCCGGGCGGAAGTTGGTCTATCGGGGTCAGCTCGATCCCAGTCGGCCCGGCAACGACCTGCCCGTGACCGGCTCCGACCTCCGCCGAGCGATCGATACCTTGCTGGCCGGGGGCCCGCCGGTCGCCGATCAGATTCCGAGCCTCGGCTGCAACATTAAGTGGAAGGCCGGTCACGAGCCTCCGTACTTCAACCCGTAGAGCCCGCCTGAGATAGCTGTAGCGACGATTTGCCTATTGAGCAGCGGAGGCGAGGGGGTTGGCAAACGCTCGCGGAGCCTAGCAGGCTTTGGAAAAAGCCTGCCGCCGCAGGATGCAGCGACCGGCGACCCTGGAAACCCTCGGCGTTTCCTGCGGTCGCCTGAGTGGAAAAAGGCCAGGGATGGCAATCCTGTTCGGCACGGAATGTGCCGTCGGGAACTCGGGTGTCTGGCAGCTGGCATTCCAGCAGCAGATGACGTCCAGCGTGGGTCGGGGCTACCCATGCCCCGTCGCCGGTCGTTCGCTCCGCCCATCCTGGGCTTTGCTCACTC
>CAMDDJ010000060.1 GCA_945891385.1 Candidatus Kuenenia stuttgartensis
TGCTCCGAGAGCCGGCGTATGCAGGCGAGCGCAGCAGGATTGCGGAGCGAAGCCTGCATCCGAGTGAGCGGAGGGCACGGATGCCCGAAGCGAACGTCCGGCGACGGGGTATGGGCAATCCCGACCTACCAGCGAACGTCATCTCCGCCGCTTCATACGCCCCGCGAACATCCGGCGACTGGGTATGGGCAATTCCGACCTGCCAGCGAACGTCATCTCCGCCGCTACATACGCCCCGCGAACGTCCGGCGACGGGGCATGGGCAATCCCGACCTACCAGCGAACGTCACCTCCGCCGCTTCATACGCCTGCCAAACTCCCGCGACGGGGCAGGTCAGACCCGGATCTGGGCAGCTTGCTCGACGATCTTTTCGAGCGGCACGAGGTTGCCCTTATTGCAGCCGGGGCAGGCTTCAGCGGCTTCCGCCCAGGATTCCGGGGATCGCAGGTTGGAATCCCAGAAGGGCCAGGTTCTGCATTGGCGGGGCCGCTCCTCGTAGGTTGTGCACTTGCGAGTCACGGGGTCGAGCAGCACGCAGTCGCCGCCCCGCCGCTCCTTGAGCGACCGCCGAACGCCGACGCGGTAGACGTGCTTCGACTCGAAGGCTTCCGACGTCATGCCCAGCCGGGCCGCCATCGCGTCGATCTCTGCCTGGTTGACCCAGACATACCCTTCCGCGCCGGTGCAGCAGTCGCCGCATTGCGTGCAGCGAAACCGCAGTCCGTCGGCATACCAGACGTCTTTCGGAACACCTGCCATCGAATCTAGCCTCCCGCGATCGTCGCCACCGTCTGCACCAGAGCCTCGACGTCGGCCGCCGAGTTGAACGGACCGAACGCCGCCCGCACGGTTCCGCCGCTACTCGTGCCGAGGTGCTCGTGAATCAACGCCGCGCAGTGGAATCCCGACCGAACCTGCACGCCCGCGGCGGCTTCGAGAATCACCGCGACCTCGGCGGGATCATAGCCCTCCACGGTGAAGCTCACAATCGCCGCGGCTCGCGGCCCCCCGAGCACCCGCACGCCACCGATCTCCGCGAGCCTGCCAGCACAGTCATCGGCCAGGGCCCGGCAGCCAGCCGCCGTGGCCGCGATACCGCGGGCCTCGTGCCAGTCGGCCGCGGCCGCCAGCGCGGCCAGCGCGGGGACGTCCGGCGAGCCGGACTCGTGCCGCGGGACGAACGCCTCCGGCATTCCGAGCGACTCGCTCACCGTGCCCGTTCCGCCGGCAACCAGTGGCTCGAACTCGAGTTCCGGGCGGGCCCAGAGCAGCGCCGTCGTGCCGACGCCGAGGAGCCACTTGTGGGCCGGTGCCGCGAGCACGTCGCAGCCCCAGGCCGCGACGTCGCCCGGCACGACACCCAACGACTGTGCTGCATCGAGCAGGAGCAGGCCGCCCCGTTCGTGGGCCAGCGTGGAGATCGCCGCCACATCCTGGGCGACACCCGTCACGTTCGACACCTGCGAACAGACGACCAGCCGGGTTGCAGGTCGCCAAGCAGCGGCCACCGCCACCGGATCGACCTGGCCCCGGGCGTCGCAGGGCACGACCGTCCATTCGATCGCACCGCCGGCCGCAAGTCGGTGCAGCGGACGTAGCGTGGCATTATGGTCGGCGGCGGTGGCGATCACATGGTCGCCGGGCCGGACGAGCCCCTGGATGGCAGTGTTGAGTGCAAGGGTGCAGCCGTTCGAGAGTGCGACTCGGGCCGGGTCGACGCCGCCCAGCAGCCGGCCTGCAGCCGCCCGCGCGCGATCGCGGATCCGATCGGCCGCGACCGCCTCCCGGTAGAGGCCGCGGCCCGCGGTCGCCCCCACTTCGCAGGCGGCGTGATTCCAGGCTGCGAACACCTCGGGCGGCTTCGGCCATGAAGTCGCCGCGTTGTCGAGGTACCGGCGGACGGCCACAGCGGGTTCCATGTCAGCCTCCAATCTCATACATGGCCCGGGCCGGCCGCGCAAAATCGGGCGAGCCGATGCCGTGGGCGGCCTGTTTGGCCGCCACGCAGGCCAGGAGGGCGGCCGCAATGGCCTCGTCGCTCCCTCCGGATCGAAGCAGGCCGCGAACGTCCCATTCCGAAGTCGAAAACAGGCAGTTGCGAAACTGGCCGTCGGCCGTGAGCCGCAGCCGGTCGCAGCGTTCGCAAAACGGCCGCGTGACCGGATCGATGAACCCGACCAGCCCATCGCCGTCGGCCCAACGCCAGTCGGTCGCCGGTTGGCCCGGATCGGCGGCCGGCAGCGGCTCGAGCGGACCGATCTCCCGGGCGAGGATCTCCCGCACCTCGTCGCCGGAAAGCACCCGCTCGTCGGACCACGCCTGCTCGGCATCGAGCGGCATGAACTCGATGAACCGCAGATGGAAGCCAGCCTCTCGGCAGAACCGCGCGAGCGGCACGATCTCCGCCTCCGTCAGGCCACGAATCGACACCGCGTTGATTCGGATCGAGCGAAACCCAGCCGCCCGCGCGGCCTCAAGCCCCGCCAGCACGGCGGCCAGGCCCCGACGGCGGGTGATCCGCTCGAACGCCTCGTCGGAGAGGGCGTCGAGGCTGACGTTCAGCCGAGCGACACCCGCGGCGGCAAGCAGCCCCGCCTGCTCGGCCAAGAGCAGCCCGTTGGTCGTGACGGCCACCTCCACGATTCCGGGAATGGTTACCAGCATCCGGACAAGGCGGGGGAGGTCTCTGCGCACCAGCGGCTCGCCCCCCGTCAGGCGAATCGTGCGGATGCCGAGCCGGGTGGCGACGGCCACGACCCGGGAGATCTCCTCGTAGGTCAGCAGTTCCTCCCGTTGGCGAAAGACCGCCTCGGCAGGCATGCAGTAGGTGCAGCGGAGATTGCAGCGGTCAGTGACGCTGATCCGCAGATCGGTGTGGCCGCGGCCGAAGCGATCGACGAGCTGGGTCATGGTACGACTCCTGGCGTCACCGGGGCAGGTGCCGCCTCGCCGTGCTCCCACTCAGCGGTCCCGTCCGGCCGATGCTCCCGCTTCCAGATCGGCACCTCGCGCTTGATCCGCTCCATCAGCCACTCACCCGCGGCGAAGGACTCTCGGCGATGCGGACTGCTCACGGCGACGACCACGCTCGATTCCCCCGGGGCCACCAGCCCGAGCCGATGCGCGATCCGGCAGGCCGAGAGCCCGAAGCGATCGATGGCCGCGGAACGCAGTCGTGCGAGGGTCTGCTCAGCCAGCGGCTCGTGGGCCTCGTATTCCAGGCGGACGGTGACAGCGTTTCCGGTGACGGCCCGCGCGGTGCCGACAAACACGAGGTTGGCCCCGGCCTCGACGGCGGCCACGGCGGCGAGAGCCGCCGCCGGATCGAGCGGCTCGCGGGTGAGCACGACGGTCGGCCGGGCCGACGCCGCATGAGAGATCGGCACTGCCGTCATCCGTCAGCCTCCGCTCACCGGCGGTATGATCGCCACGTCGTCGCCGGCCTGCACGACGTCGGTCGGCGAGGCATACGACGCCCCCACCGCGACCGCACTCCGGTCTACGAGCGGCCCGATGGCCGGGCAGGCCGTCTGCACGGCCATCACCACATCCGCCACGGTGCCGCCCTTCCAGGGCAGTTCGAGCGTCCGTCGACCGGCCAGTTCGGCCATCCCGGCGAAGAGGGCGACCCGGATGCAGGCGGTGGGTTGATCATGGTGGTTCATGAGCAGCTCTCAGGTTGTGGTCAGCCGGCCGCTGGCGGCGGTGAGGAGCTGGTCGAGTCCCTGTGGTGCCGCTCCCTCCAGTAGCCCGTAGGCCTTGGCGAGAATCTTGACGGGATGGACGGTCGGCTTGGTCGTGCCCTGCTCCATCTGGAGCCGACAGGCACTGCAGGCGGTCGAACCGGCTTCGATGCCGCTGCCTCGCATCGCGGCCACCAGTCCCAGGCCCATCCGCAGACTGGCCCGGTAGTTTTCCCGTGCCAGTCCAAACGTGCCCGCCATGCCCGAACAGCCGCGGTCGGCCGATTCCACCACGAGTCCGGGAACGAGCCGCAGCAGGTGCTCGGCGGGCGGAATCGCCCCGCCGATCTGCTCGTGACAGCCGGCGTGGTAGAGAATCCGGGCCGGCACCGGCTGGAAGTCGAGCCGCAGCCGCCCCTCGCGGTGCAACTCCCAGAGGTACGTGGCGGCATCGCAGGTGGCTGCCGCCACCCGGTCTCGTTCCTCGTCATCGAGCAGCATCGGGTAGTGCCGGGTGATGCAGGTCACGGCAGACGGCTCGGTACACACGATGCGGTAGCCGAGCCGGACCGCCTCGGCCAGTACCCGGACGTTGGCCCGGGCGGCCTTCCGGGCACCCTCCAGATCCCCCTCTGACACCTGCGGCATGCCGGCCGCCACCTGCCGCGGATCGATGAATACGCCGATGCCGTTGCGCTCGAGCACCGACACGAAGGACTGCGCCAGGAGGGGATCATGCCGCCGGGCATAGATGTCGAGAAAGTAGAGCACCCGCGGGCCGCTCCGCCGCGACGGACGCGTCAGCCCGCGCCGGGCCGCCCAGCGCATGAGTTGGTTGCCGCTCACATGGGGCAGCTTTCGTCCCCGAGCAATCCCGACGGTCTTTTCGATCAGCCACCGGGCCTGCGGGTTCTCGATCGCCCAGTTCGTCAGCGGCCGGACGGCCCCGGCAGCCGCGAGCAGCGCATCGATGCGCGATCGCAACCAGGGTGCCAGCCGGGTCGCGTTGGCCGCGTAGTGGGCGGCCTTGAGTTCGGTCACGATCGCCGGGATGTCGACGCCGGCGGCGCAGTCGCTGCGGCAGCGGTGGCAGTTGAAGCAGGTGTCGGCGACGGCACGCACCGCATCGTCGGTGAGCGTCTTGGGATCGAGCGTCCCCGTGAGCACAGCCGCCATGACGTCGGCCTTGGCCCGCGGCGAGGCCTCCTCGGAGGGATTCTCCCGATACCGCGGACACATCCTGGTCGTCGGCGAGATGCTCCGGCATCCACCGCAGCCATTGCAGGCGTCCACTTCCACAATCAGTCGGCCGCGATCCCACATTCCCAGCGGCACGACTTCAACGGCCGCCGGAGCATCTGGTGATTCGATGGACTCGGCAGTCGGTGGCTCGAGCGGCCGCCGGAACGCGACGGGCGGCGTTGCATCAGGCACGATCCGCCCCGGGGCCAGCGTTCCCTCCGGATCGAAGAGACTCTTGACTTCGGCGAACACCGGCATGAGTTCCGGAAAGGTGGCCGCAAAGAAACCGGTTCGTGAGATTCCCAGCCCGAGTTCGGCCCCGAACGAGCCACCGACGGCCGCCACTTCCGTGTAGACGGCCTCCGCCAGCGCCTCGAGCCGCCCGCGCTCGGCCGGATCCCGTGGGTTCGCATGCGGCCGCACGTGGAGTTCCCCGTGGCCGGCGTGGCTGAAGATCATCGCCGTGCCGTGGTGCCGCTGGAGCACCTCCTGAAGCCGGCGGATGAAGTCGGGCAGCGCTGGTGGCGGCACGACGACGTCTTCCAGGAAAGGCACAGGTCGCATCTCGGCCCGGACGCCGTGCAGCGTCGAGACGACGTTGCGGGAAAGCTCCCAGAAGAACGTCGCGTCGTGGGAGTCTTCCGCGCGGCGGATATCGATGCAGCCGCGGCGGCCGCGGTGCATCGAGGCGAGGGCCTGCTCCAGGCGGGCGTTGCAGTCGGCCGGCTCGTCGGCCGTGAACTCCACGAGCAGCCCGGCCTCGGCAACCGGAGGAATCAGGAGGTCGAACGACGGCCGAGCACCTCGCGCCAACGCCAGGTGACGCCGGTCGAAGAGGTCGCAGGCGCTCGGCGTCAGCGGCAGGAGCCGAACCGCTGCCTCCGCGGCAGCCTCCAAGGAGTCGAACAGCAGCAGGCCCACGGCCGTAGCCGGATCGGGGAGGGTCGTTCGGAGTGTGGCGGCGGTCACGATCCCAAGCGTGCCTTCTGAGCCACAGAACAGCCGGGGCAAAGCCACGCCACCGTCTCGCTCCAGGTCGCCCAGCCGATACCCACCATGCGTCGACCGTGACCGCGGCTGCCAGCGGGCGATGCACTCGCGGTGGCGGGTGAGGATCTCGGCCACCCCCGCCGCCAGCGACCGGGCCCGATCGGGACTGGACGCCGTGATGCCGGCACCGGCGTTGGATGAGGGTGACGGATCGCCGGCCTCCACGACCCCCAACTCCACGAGCGTGCCATCGGCGAGCACGACCTCCACCGACTCCACCCACTCCCGCATCGCGCCGTGCCGGAGGAAGCGGCTGCCCGAGGCATCCCGGCCGATCATGCCTCCCAGCGTGCTGACGGCCGCGTTGGCCGGATCGGGGCCGAACGCCCGCCGTCGCCGCGCGAGAAACGCTTCCAGCTGGTAGCCGACCACGCCCGGCTGCACCCGAACGGCATCCTCATGGGATTCGAGGATTCTCCGCATGAACCGCGAGCAGTCGATCACGATTCCCCGACCGAGCGGACCGCCACAGAGGCTGGTGCCACCGCCCCGCGGGTGGACGCTCACGCCACGTTCCGCAGCCCAGCGAACGGTCGCGACCACGTCGTCGCTCGACCGGGGCCGGACGATCGCCACCGGCCACTCCTCGAACAGGCTTCCGTCAGTGGCGTACAGGGAGCGACCGACGTCGTCGCAGAGCACATCGCCGGCCACGATGCCCCGCAGGTCCTCCTCGATCCTGGCCTGTTCCAGATCCACGCGAATCTCCCGCCGAGTGTCAGGACGCGGGCGTCGCCGCCGATCCGCGGGCGGCCTGGGCCTCCGCGAGCCGAATCCGCTGGTGGCGGTGCCGCTCGTGCGTTTCGAGGTCGAAGCCACCATGGGGGCCGCCGGCACCGCGGTAACGAGCGGCGCAGCGATAGCAGGTCAGGCACTCGGGCATCATCAGATAGAGCACCACGTCGACCAGCGCCGTCGCGAACAGGATTGCAAAGGTCGGCACGAGGAGTTGCCAGGCCCAGGTCACGCAACTCGCGATGAAGCCCGCCACCACGATCCCGACGCCAAGCCGCTGCGGGAAGTCCTTCCGGAGGAAGAGTTCGGTGCTCGGACAGACGAGGCATCGCCGGAGGACCGGCAGACCGGTTCCTGGCTCAGCCGCATCTCCCGTCGGCCCGCTCCAGCCGATCGCCCCCTCGGGAATCGGCAACATGGCCCCGCACTGCGAGCACTCGATCGCCGCGACGGATTCGACCCCCGCCTGGGTCACAGTGGCGTCGCAGGCGGGACAGGCGTAGGTGATGCGCATCGGCGGCCGTTGGAGGTCAGTTCGGAACCTGGAGCAGTTGGGCGGTCAGTTCGCCCAGGATTGCGGCCAGGCACGCGACATACAGGATACCCGTGGCGCTCTGGGTGTTGGGAATGTCGAGCGTCTTGCGGGCCATGACGAGCAGGACGGGAAGCCCGGCGAGGCCAGCCAGCCAGCGGAGGGCCACGAGGGCGGAGGCCGTGAGCCCCCCGGCCGGAGCCGCCCGGAAGGCCCACCAGCCGGCGGTGATTGCAAGTTGGACCAGCCAGGCCACCAACGCCAGGTCGATCATCCGCCGCAGCGCGTCGACCCGCATCCCCGGTGCGTTGAGGTACCAGTGGCCGAGGAGCATCGCGTGAACCGTCAGCCCCGTCACCAGGCCCGAAACGAGCGGCCCGACCGCAGGCGTCCAAACAGGCAGTGGGGACCCGTCGGGCGATCCGCCTGTCGCGACGCGGATGGTCGCGGCCGCGAGCCAGGCAGCGGCGATTCCGCAGAGCCAGAGCCCGGCCCGCCGCTTCTCCGCAAGCCAGGCCACACTGCCGAGCCAGGCGGTGACAGCTGCGGCCGTTGCGGGCAGCCATGCCGGCGACGCCGCGGCGCCCTGCCAGGCCACCGCGGCCGCCCCGGTGGCGAGCCCCATGACGACGAGCAGATTCACCCGGAAGAAGCCGGCCGGCACGATCGCGGCCGGTGTGAGCACGAGCCCCACGGCCATGCCCCAACCGAACCGGCAAAGAAAATCGAGCAGCAGTCTCATGGGGTGGCCGAGGAAGGCGGAGGGAGCCGGCTCAGGGAGCGGCGCGGTGGCCGTAGATCAGCGACATGACCTCCGCTCGACTCGACACGTTATGGCGAAAGAGTCCCTTCATCGCCGAGGTCACGCACATGCTACCCGGCTTCCGCACACCCCGGATCGTCATGCATGTGTGGGTCGCTTCCACCACGACCGCCACCCCTTTGGCTCCCAGGTCGTCCTCCAGAAGCCCGGCGATCTCCTCGGTCATTCGCTCCTGAACCTGCGGTCGGTGCGACACCGTCTCGACGAGCCGTGCGAGTTTGCTCAAGCCGAGCACGCGGCCGTCGGGGAGATACCCGATGTGGACCCGGCCCATGAACGGCAGAAGATGGTGCTCGCAGATGCTGTTGAAGGCGATGTCGCGGACGAGCACGATCTCGTCGTACTTCTCCTGAAACGCCTTGCGGAGATGCATGCGAGGATCGGCCCCGAGACCGCTGCACATCTCGGCGTACATCCGAGCCACTCTGGCCGGAGTCTCCAGGAGGCCCTCGCGGTCGGGGTCTTCGCCAATGGCTGCCAGAATCTCCCGCACCGCCCGTTCGATCCGCGGCTGATCAACCTGATGCTTGTGGGTCATGTCTTCGAGTCTACCCAACGCCCCTTCGAGCGGACTTCGGACCAGGCCCACGCAACGGTGGCGCCCCGCCCTGCCAGTCCCTCAATTCACGCTGAATTCAGGAGGAAACCGGCGACCTGGCCTCACCGGCGGCCGGCTGGAAATCGCCTCCAGGAGCATCAGGGTGCGGCGAAACACGTCGGGCTCCGCCAGGAGCTTGACCTTGATCTCGAGATCGAGATCGATGGTGTACGCCACGATGTCGGCGAGCATTCCGAGCGTGATCTGGTTGCCGAGCAATTGATCGAGTTGCTCGTAGGCAGCTGGAATTCGCGGCATCGCCTGCTTGAACGCGGCCAGGAGCCGCTGCTGGAGGGCTGCCGCCGCCCCCTCCGGCGCCGCGGCTGGCTCGAAGTCTTCGATGATTTCGGCCTCCACGACCCGAAACAGCTTCTTGGGCGGGAGTTCCCGGCGGAGCCGAAGTCGACGCACACCGAGGACGAGCACGTTGTAGGTGCCGTCCTCGGCCCTCTGATGGGTGGCGATTCGGCAGAGGCAGGCCGTGGGCCGCAGCGGCGGACGACCCTCGTAGTCTGCCTCCCAGCCGGGCGCAAGAGACCCGAGGGCGAGGAGACGATCTTCCTCGATCGCCTCCTCGAAGAGGGCCCGATAACGCGGTTCGAAGATGTGGAGCGCCTGCATCACATGGGGAAACATCACCAGGTTCGGCAGGGGAAAAATCCGCGCCAACCCGGAAAACTGATCCGAGGAGAAAGCGAGAGGTTCGTCGGACATGACAATGGTCGCGGCGGCAAGGGATGCGGTTCAGGCCGGCGGCGGGTCGAGATGAATCTCGGGGAGCCGGTCGGGATCGAGTTCCACGGCGGGAAAGTCCTCGGTGCTGGCCACGACTTCGGCCAGACAGGCATCGAACTCGGCCAAAAAACGGCTGACATCGAGACCGAGATGCCGCGGTGCATAGGGCTCGAGATAGCCGTGCACGCTCGCGTGGAGTTTCCGCGCCCCGCGGATGTTCCCGTTCCCGTAGTGGTACAAGGCCACGGCGGCCTGGATCAGCGCCTGGTAAAATCTGCGGGAGGGCCCCCGATATTCAGTCCAGAGTTCTTCCCAGACCTCGTGACTCTCGTAGTAGTCGCAGGCGTTGAAGTGGAGGATTCCCTGCAGGTACAGCGGCTCGTAGTCCCCGTGTGCCGCGTCACTCCCGGTGCTTGTCATGCTGAATCCTGCCGGCTCGATCCGGCGGCCGCGGCAATCGAGCCTGGCTCGGGGACATGCCTCACGTGTTCGCCACAAGTGCATAGTAGCACCCTGGCAGGCGGTGGAAAAAGCAGTCCATGGCCTTTTTCCGCCGCCTGTTAGAATCGTGACCCGCGTCCCCCGTTCGATCGCCACCTCCGCACGGGTCCCCGTCATGATCCTCTCCGGCCACGAGATTCGCCGCCAACTCGGCCGCAACATCCTGATCGACCCGTTCGACGAAGCCAAACTCAACCCCAATAGCTACAACCTCTCCCTGCACGACGAACTCCTCGTCTACGAGGAGGTGGTGCTCGACATGCGGAAGAGCAACCGTGTCGAGCGGATCGTGATCCCCCCGGAAGGTCTCGTTCTCGCCCCGAACCAGCTCTATCTCGGACGCACGATCGAGCGGACCGAGACCCACAACTACGTGCCGATGATCGAGGGGCGGAGTTCTGTGGGGCGGCTGGGGCTGTTCGTCCACGTGACGGCAGGGTTCGGAGACGTCGGCTTCGCCGGGTATTGGACACTCGAAATGTTCGCCGCCCAGCCCGTCAAGATTTATCCGGGAGTGCCGATCTGCCAGATCTTCTTCCACGAACTCACCGGTGAAGTCACCGAATACGCGAGCAACAAATACCAGGACAATCACGACATCCAGCCCAGCCTGCTGTTTCAGGAACTCTGCCCCGAGAGCGACGCGGTGGGCCAGCAGCTCCAACTCGAATTCGGCTCCGACGGGCGGCGGCAGGCCGACCCCTTGGCCGCCCCCCGCCTGGCCCGCTAGCGTCTCCTTCTCGCCGGCCACCCTCCCGCCTGGCCCTCCCGATCAACCAGCCAATCATCCATACGAAGAACACGAGCGAAGAAAGGCCTCCGTGCTGAGAACCCATACCTGCGGCGAATTGCGGCCCGACCAGATCGGGGCTGAGGTGTTCCTCTGCGGCTGGGTGGATCGCGTCCGGGATCACAAGGGGGTGATCTTCATCGACCTGAGGGACCGCTGGGGCCGTACCCAGGTGGTGGTCGGCCCCGACGCGGCTGCGGAGACGCTGGCCGCAGCCCGGGCCGCGCGGGCCGAATGGGTGCTTCGGGTGCAGGGCACCGTGGGAGCCCGCCCCGAGGGCACGACGAACCCGAAGCTTGCCACGGGCGGGATCGAGGTCGTCTGTCGGACCATCACCGTGCTCAACGAGGCCGAGACGCCCGTCTTTCAGCCCGGTTCGACCGATCTGCCTGGCGAGGAGGTGCGGCTGACCAACCGCTGGCTCGACCTTCGGCGGCCTGCGATGCAGGAAAACATGTTTCTCCGCAGCAGGATCGTGAAGATCATGCGGGATCACTTCGATGAGTTGGGGTTCATCGACGTCGAGACCCCGATGCTGGGCCGCAGCACGCCGGAAGGCGCCCGCGACTACCTCGTGCCGTCGCGGCTCGAGCACGGATCGTTTTTCGCGCTGCCTCAGTCGCCTCAACTCTACAAGCAACTCCTCATGATGGCGGGATTCGACCGCTATGTGCAGGTGGCGAAGTGCTTCCGCGACGAAGACCTCCGCGCCGACCGACAGCCGGAGTTCACACAACTCGACGTCGAGATGTCGTTTGTGGAGGCCGACGACGTGATCGGGGTGATCGAGGGACTCGTCCGCCGGACCGCCCGTGAGATCCTCGGGCTCGATGTGCCGTTGCCACTGCCGCGACTGACATGGGACGAATGCATGGAGCGATTCGGCCACGACGCCCCCGACCTTCGCTTCGGCCTGGAGATCGTCGATCTCACGGACCTCGCCGGCGAGAGTGACTTCCGAGTGTTCCGCGGTGCGGTGGAGTCCGCTGGACGCGTTCGGGGGATTCGGGTGCCGGCCGTCGCGGAGCGGTTCTCCCGCAAGGATCTCGATACCCTGACGGCCGTGGCCGTAGAGGCCGGGGCCAAGGGACTCGTCTGGCTCAAGTGCGAATCTGGCGGAGTCTGGGCCGGACCGGTCGCCAAGAACCTGACGTCGATCGCCGACACGCTGCGGGCACGGCTCGGCTGCGAACCGGGCGACCTCGCCCTGATCGTGGCAGACTCCTTCGAGGTCACCTGCAAGGCGCTCCATACCCTGCGGAAGCGGCTCGGGGCCGAGTTGGCACTCTACGATCCCAAGGCGATGCACTTCTCCTGGGTCGTCGACTTCCCGATGTTCGCCCGGGACACCGAGTCGGGGGGCTGGGCCTCGATGCACCATCCCTTCACGGCGCCGCGACCGGCCGATCTCGAGCTGCTCGAAAGCGACCCGGCAGCCTGCCGAGCCGTCGCCTACGACCTCGTGATCAACGGCTCTGAAGCAGGCGGCGGTACGATCCGAATCCACGATTCCGCCACCCAGGAGAAGGTCTTCAAACTGCTCGGCATCTCCACCGAGATGGCCCGCGAGCGGTTCGGCTTCCTGCTCGACGCTCTTCGCTCGGGGGCGCCGCCCCACGGCGGCATCGCCCTGGGCATCGACCGCTGGGTGATGCTGTTCGGCGGCTTGGAAAGCATCCGCGACGTGATTGCCTTCCCCAAGACCCAGAAGGCGAGCGACCTGATGACCGGCGCGCCTGGGCCGGTCGAAACCAAACAACTGGTGGAACTCGGCATCCGCGTGCTGGCTCCACCGAAGCCGGTCGGGAGGGCATCGGAGGGCGACTAGCTCAATTGGTCAGAGCACCTCGTTTACACCGAGGGGGTTGGGGGTTCGAGTCCCTCGTCGCCCAGTGCAGTTGTCGTCGAGTCAGCGGAGGTCGAACGGATGGCCACGGATCCTTTCATGCAGGCGGCGATCGAGGAGGCCGAAGCAGGGCTGGCCGAAGGCGGCATTCCGATCGGCTCGGTCGTCGTACACGACGGGCAGATCGTCGGCTGCGGACACAACCGCCGCGTCCAGCTGGGCAGCGCCATCCTCCACGGCGAGATGGACGCGCTCGAGCGGACCGGCCGGCGGCCGGCCTCCTTCTATCGAGAGTGCACGCTCTACACCACGCTCTCGCCCTGCCCGATGTGCACCGGGGCGATCCTGCTCTATCGGATTCCCCGCGTGGTGATCGGCGAAAACAGGTCGTTCCTCGGCGAGGAAGCGCTGCTCGCGTCGCGGGGCGTCGAATTGCAGGTGCTTCAGGACGAGCGGTGCGTCGCGCTCATGCGAGAGTTCATGGAGCGGCATCCTGGGCTCTGGGCCGAGGACATCGGCGAGTGAATCGGGGGCGGCTGAGGGAAGGTCATCCCAGCATCCACTCCGGCAACCGCCGGACCTTCCCCTCGGGATCGACGCAGACGACCGTGGTCTCGCCCGTGACGAGGATCCGGTCGCCGCGGATCACCTCGTAGGCGTGCTTGATGTGGGCCGCCCCGATCTTCTCGACTCGGGTTCGGATCGTCAGCAGATCGTCGTATTCCGCCGGGGTGTGGTAGTGGCAGCGGGCTTCGCTCACCACCATGAAGAGCCCGGCATCCTCGAAATCCTTGTAGGAATGGCCATGGGCCCGGAGCATCTCCGTGCGGCCCATCTCGAAATAGGTGAGAAAATTGGCATGGTGGACCCGCCGCTGCCCGTCCGTCTCCTGGTAGCGAACCCGCACCTGCATCTCGTGGATATCTGCCATCCTGCCCTCCGGACCGTGGCCGACCGCGTTGACCGGTCGGGAGGAAAGTCTTTATCCTCTTTTCCTCCAAGGCCGAGAAGGCCGAGTGACGCCACCCCTGCGGAGGATCGACCGTGAGCCTGGGAGATGCCGGAGAGGGCACAGGGGTCGGTTTTGCAACCGCCCGCGGACGTGGCTGGCCAACCCTCCGCCAGTTCACCGTCTTTCTCGAGAACAAGGTCGGCCAACTGCTCGAGGTGGTGCGGCGATTCGAGGGATCCAGGGTCAGGATCGTCGCCCTTTCGATCAGCGATTCGGGCGAATGCGCGTTCGTCCGTTTTCTCGTCAGCCATCCGGAGCAAGGCCGCGAGATCCTCGAGCGGGCCGGCCTGCCGCTGATCGAAAGCGATCTTCTTGGCGTGGAATTGCCCGACGACGAGCAGCCGTTGCTCCGGGTCTGCACGGCCTTGCTTCAGGCAGAAGTAAACATCATCCAGGCCTATCCGATTCTGGTGCGGCCCCACGGCCGGCCGGCGGTGGCCCTGATGGTCGACAACACCGAAATGGGTCTGGAGACTCTCGCCAGCAAGGGCTTCTCCATGATCAGCGAGGCTGACCTCGACGAGGAAGAGTGAGTCGGCACCCCAGCCTCTCGAGCGTATTCGGGTTCCATGTCGCACCGGCTCAGGGTCGGCAAAAGTCTCGTCGCGGGCGATAATACGCCCCCATGCTCCTCGAGCGTTCGCCGACCCCTCGCCTTCTCTCGCAGTTTATCTCGTCATCGCAACGGCTATCTCCACTGCGATCGTGGCCCGGCGTCGTTCACTGAAACATGTCGTCTGGAACGGCAGTCAGTTTGCGGACGATGACTTTTTGCACGGTGTCCCAGGCGACCGCGGTCAGCGTAACGGTGCCGTCGGCCGACTGACTGGCGAAGAGACCGTGGCTGCCGCGGGACCATTTCGCGTCGTACCACTCCGGCAGGATGACGCTGCCGTTTGTCAGGTGCAGTTCGATGACACCACCGTGGGCCCGTTCCGCCCAGAGCCGGGCGACGAGCGACGCGGTCGGATGCCCCGCATCAACAGCCTCCTCGGAAGTTTCTCCTGTCGTCCATGAAACCGACTCAGATGGCTCGCCGATGAAATCCCACGACTCATCTCCGGCGGTGGCCTCCGCCTGGGATCCGTTCACTCCGGCCGGGAATTCACCGGTCTCGGCGAGCGGGGGGGCGACTTCGGGAGCGGAGCCGGGGACCGACACAGGCTTCGCGTCGAGCGTCGCCGCGGAGGGAATCTCGACGACTGCTCCGCACTTGCTGCACTTGCCCCGCTTGCCGGCCAGAGCCGCCGCCACGACGATCCGATGCCCCTTCGGACAGTGGAATTCCATCACCCCCTCACCCGCGGCCTCTCCCCGGCTCTTGGCAGACGGCTGGCGTTGGATGACCCGTGTCTTGGCTTCCGACTCTTTCGACATGCCGCACCCCGAAATACATCTTCCTGGCCCTGCATTTTCAGAGTCTACCGCAGACGCAGTCCCTTGACGCGGAAAGCCTGCGATCTGACACTTCCAGGGCACGTATTCCCCGTGGGCGGCCTCCGGGCCGGAGTGTTTCCCGATGCCGATTCCCGTCGTTTGCCCCAGCTGTAAGGCTCGATTTACCGTCAGCGATCAGTTCGCTGGGCGAACCGGTCCCTGCCCCAAGTGCAAGCAATCGATCACGATCCCCACGCCGGCCGCGCAGTCGGTCGTGATCCATGAGCCAGAACGCCCCACAGCGACGTCGGCAGGTACCGGCCGCGCCCCAACTGCTCCGATCAAGCGGCGAGACAAGCCGATCAAGTGGACCGCGCTCGCCTGGTCTGCGGCCGGGGCGGTGGCGTTCATGGGTGGGGCGTTTGCTCTCAGGTTGGTGTACCGAAACCCCTCGGACATCCCCGACTGGCTGCTCGTGGCAGGGGCTTTCGCTGCGGCCATCCCATCGGTCTGGCTCGGCTACGCGGCCGTTCGCAACCGGGAACTCGAGCCGTATCGCGGACGGCCGCTGGCTGTTCGAGTGCTGATTTGCAGCCTCGTCTACGCGGGACTCTGGGCGGTCCGCGGCATGATCCCCGCCGAGCAGACGGCCGAGATGTGGCAGTGGTTCACGATCGCCCCGCTGTTCGGTGCGGCGGGTGCCCTCGCCGCCCTGGCAACGCTCGATCTCGACTGGGGCACGGGCGGTATCCACTTCTCGTTTTATGTCCTCTTTACATCGCTGCTCAGGGTGCTCGCAGGACTCCAACCCCTGTGAACGAGTTCCACCGCGGGCCGATTCCCCGGTGACTGAGGTACGTCGTGTCGCGTGTTGCCGAACTCCCCGAACTCGCCGCGTTCGACGATGCGGGGGGCGTTCGGATCCCGCCTGGCGACACAGTGCCGCTCACGCCTCGGGCACGGGCCCTGCTCGACACCCCGCCGCTCCGCCGGCTGGCAGGTGTCTCGCAGCTGGGCCTTGTGTCACTCGTCTACCCGGGCGCTGTTCACAACCGGCTGGAGCACTCGCTCGGGGTGTATCGCCTGGCGATCGAGTTTCTCCAGCGGCTCAGCCATGACCAGCGGTTCAACGAGGTCGTCACTCCCGCGGATGCCGCGGCATTTCTCATTGCGGCCCTGGTTCACGACGTAGGCCATTGGGCCTATTGCCACCCCCTGGAAGACATGGGCCTGGCGGAAATTCCCCGCCACGAGCATCGGCTGGAGGAGATCCTCGCGACCGGCGAGCTTGGCGAGGCGATCCGGGGCTTGTGGGCAATCGAGCCGAGCCGGGTCGCCGACCTCGTAACAGGCAAGGCGCATGATCCTGCCGCCCGGATCCTCGGCTCGCTGCTATCGGGCCCGATCGACGTCGACAAGATGGACTACCTGGCCCGCGACAGCCTCCATGCCGGCGTGCCTTACGGCCGCCACTTCGACCAGGATCGCCTGCTCTCGAGCCTCTGCCTCGACGAAGCAGGAACGTCGCTGGCGATCACCGACAAGGGACGAACGGCCGCGGAGTTGATGGTGTTTGCCCGGTACGTCATGTTCAGTGAGGTCTATTGGCATCACACCGTGCGTGCCGCCACGGCCATGCTCCAGCGGGCGGTGTGGCTCGTCCGCTCGGCCCTGGATCCAGTCCACCTCACCCGCTGCGACGACCGCGAATTCGTCGAATACCTCACGACCCGAGCAGCCGGCACGGCCGCCGCTCCGTTGGTCGCTGGACTATTCGGACCGACCCGCCAACTCTTCAAGCGGGCTGCCACCTTCGACGCCGTTCGGTCGCCCGCCGTCCACCGAGCCCTGGCAGGCCGAAGCTACCTCGACATGACCACGGTCTCGGCACGGCTCGCCGAACTCGTGTCCCGGCACCTAGGCCGCCGCATTTCCGCCGAGACCCTCATCGTCGACGCCCCGCCGGCAGAACGGGAGGTGGAGTTTCGGATCCAGGTGCGGGAGCGACCGCCGGCCCAAGCTCAGCCCAACTGGCGCTGGCTGGAAGATCTTTCGCCCGTGGTCCGCAGCCTGGCGCGGGAACAGTTCGACTCTCTCGTCAAACGAGTCCGGGTGTTCGCCCCAGCCGACGACACTGCCCACCTCGCCTGCTGCCCGGATCTCGAGAACCTGTTGCTCGAGGCGGCCGGCGAGTGAGTCACTCGACGGGGCCACCCGGCAACTTGCCTGCCTCGATCAGGTCGCCAAAGGTGGGCGCAGCGGGATCCTCGGGGTTGCTCGATTCGTTGGCGACAGTTTCGAGCGCCTTGCGGATTTTTTCGATGTCGTCCTTGTCGGCCTTCTTGTCGAGCAGTTTGGCAAGCGCTTCCCCGTAGCTGTTGCGATCGGTTTTCTTCTTCCCCTTGTGGCAGACGTTGCATTTGGCGGTCTCCACCTCGGCAGCCAGTGGCGTGCCTTCCTTGACGTAGAGCTCCTTGAACTGGTCGGAAAACTGTTTGATGGCGAACGCCTCCTGGCCAATCGCACCGAGGCCGATTGCGAGGGCAAGGGAAAACACGCGAATCTTCAGGCTGCGAAACGTCATCGGGTCGCTCCCATGGTGGGCAGAGGTGGTGGGCACATTGCACGGGGGGGCAGGCCTGTGGCCGCCCACGGAGACGTATCGTACCTCAACCGTGCGTTGGTGACAGCATCACCCCACGGGGGGAAGCCCGTCCCGACCGACCTCGGGTGTGCCGGGCCACTTCGTCTCGGCGTCGGCGGCGCGGCGGGAAACGGCCGACCTCCACCAGAGCCCGCCGACAATCGCTGCCAGCAGAAGAAGCGGAAGCCACCAAACCATCCATGCGGCCGCGGACTGCCGGGTGCGTTCCGGGACCGGAAGCGGCCGCCCGGCAACCACGGGATACCCCTCGGACTCCCCGCAGGCCACCAGATCGGCGACCAGCACCGCCGGCCGCTGGTAGCGGTCGAGCGGGTCCTTGGCCATCAATCGCTCGATGATGGCTGCCAACCTCCGGGGAACGTCCGTCCGGATCTCGTCGATCGCCGGTGGTTCGTCCTGCTGGTGTTGCAGGAGCTTCTGAACCATCGTTCCCTCGGCAAAGGGTGCACGGCCGACGAGCATGAAGAACATCGTGCATCCGAGTGAATAGAGATCGCTGCGGACGTCGGCAGCCCGCGGATCCCTCGCCTGTTCCGGGGAGATGTAATCGAAGGTACCGAGCGTCACGCCGCTCATCGTCAGATCGTCATCGCCCGCCACCTGGTGCAGCCTGGCCAGACCCATATCGACGATCCGTGGCCGTCCCGCCGGCGTGATCACGATGTTCGAGGGCTTGATGTCGCGATGGACGACCTCGCGACGCGACGCATGCTCCAACGCATCCGCCACCTGAATCGCGATGTCGATGGTCTGGGCCGGGGAAAACGGTCCCTGCGCCCTGACCAAGTCCCGAATGTTCGTGCCCTCGATATATTCGAAGACGATGTAATGCCATTCGCCATCGCTGCCGACGGCATGGACCCGCCCGATATTTTCATGATCCAAGCGGGCAGCCGACTGAGCCTCGTTCCGAAACCTTCGGAGCGTCTCCTCATCGTCGGACTGACGGCGGGCCAGCACCTTGACGGCCACCGTCCGGTCGAGGGTCGTGTCGAGTGCACGAAACACGGCTCCCATGCCGCCGCCGCCGATGAAGGCGTCGAGCCGATAAGGCCCGAGCATCGTGCCCTCGAGAAGTTGCCCGATCTCGGCGGTAGCCGGGAGCCCGGGTGCTTTGTCGGCAGCCCGCAGAAACGAAGATCCGCTTCTCGCGACGCTCGAGCGACCGCCGGAAATCACTGTCGCATCGGGCGGCAGATCGCGGGGCAGCCGCGACGATCCACCGGTGAGATCCTGCTTGTCACTCATGAAATCGACACTACCACCGGCTTTCCTGCATGGTCAACGCGCCGGGCCATCGACACCAGTTCTGACGGTCGGAAGAGCTGGGCCTCGTCTCCATCAAACAGAGAACCCCGCCCCTCGTTCTCACGAGGGGCGGGGTCTCACCGACAGTTGCGTATCGTTTCAGGCTCAGGCGGCGAGCCGGCGAGCCTTGGCCTTGCGGCGGC
>CAMDDJ010000061.1 GCA_945891385.1 Candidatus Kuenenia stuttgartensis
ATCCTGCCCGGGGCCGAGATCGAGGAGACGACCGACCCGGTCGCCGCGGTCACGGGCGCAGCGGCTGTGTACACCGATGTCTGGGCCAGCATGGGTCAGGAGAAGGAGCGAGCCGAGCGGCAGAAGGCCCTCGCGGCCTCCCAGGTGAACGAGGCCCTGATGGCCCACTGCCCCGACGCCGTCTTCATGCACTGCCTCCCGGCCCGCCGGGGCGAGGAAGTAACCGACGGCGTGATCGACGGCCCGCAGAGCGTGGTGTTGGCCCAGGCCGCCAACCGGATGCACGTCCAGAAGGGCCTCCTCGCCTGGCTCCTGGGCCAGGCCTAGCCTCGGGCCAAAGCCGGTTTCTCCGCTGCCGCGGCGAAAGGCAATTTGCTTTGGCGGCCGTACGCAAGTCCTGCCCCCCCAAGCCAAACGGTGCTCCCGGTGCATGTGGGTATCTTCACTCCGGCTACGGATTCTCCCGGGCCTTCGGGCGGTTCCTCGCGCGACAAGTTGACCCCCTCGAGGGTGGCCCATACGCTAAGGATCGCAGGTTGGTTCGCTCGATGTCCCGGAGGTGTCGCCATGCTTCGTCCGCGTCGCTTTACATGGCAGTCAACGCTGGTCTCTGGCTTAGGGAGGCTGGTCCTCCTCACGGTGGCGGCCTCTGCCCTACTCGGCCAGGCTCGGGCCGCGGAGGTAGACGTTTCCAAGCTCACCGCGCTCAAGGATGAGAAGCACGCAGAGGAGATCTTGTCGGCGTCCACTGGGCAGTTACTCATGTTCGACAGTTTGGAGCAGCTCAGTCCAGCGGCTGCCGAGATACTCGCCCGGCACGATGCTGATATAGCGCTGCATGCCCTCGAGAAACTCGATGCCGATCTTGCCGCCGCGTTTGGCGAGTTTCGGCATACCCTCGGGCTTCATGGGATCAAGGAACTTGACAACGCAGCCGCGGCCGCGTTGGCCGGAGGGAAGGCGGTTCTTTCACTCGAAAACCTCCGCTCGCTCACCCACGTCGGGCTCGCCGAGAAAATCGCCGCCCAGCAGCATCTGGTGACCTTCAAGCAACTTGAGAAAGTCAAGCCGGAGATCGCCGACGCACTCGCCGCCGGCCCATGCGGTCTCGAATTGCCGGTGATCGCCGAGCTCACGCACCTGGGGCTCGCCCAGAAACTCATCGGCAACGGCAAAAAGGAATATAGATTCGAGAAACTCACCAAGCTCGGGCCGGCGGCGGCGAGGGGGCTCTGCGGAGTGCCCTGCAACCTCCATTTCAAGGCGCTTACCGTAATGGAGCCCGAGGTAGCGGCAGAATTCACAAACCAAGTAGGCGTGCTCGGTGTCGATCACATTGTGAAGATGAATCCTGAGGCCGCAGCTTCGCTGCTTGGGAACCTCGGTCCACTCGACCTAGGTGGGTGCGACGGCTTCGTCAAAGTCGGGCAGCAGGTTCCTCCGCCCGTATTGCAGGCGGTCGCTCAGCACGCCAGTTCACTCACGCTCGGCGGACTGCGAAGCGTGCCGGCCGATCTGGCTGACGCGATCCGTCAACGGAAGCACCACACAGTCCTGCCACACGTGCGATGTCTTACCGTTGAGATGGCTCAGGGGCTTGCTGGAAAGGGCGGCGTTCAGGGCGTTGTGTGGCTGCCGAATACAGAGCAGGTCGAACCGAAGAATCAGATCCACAACGGAGCGGTTCCGGAACTCCTCCGAATGAAGGCGATCCAAGCCAAGCCGGGCCCACTCGGCCAACCGGCCATAATTCTATCGTCCGGGCTCAGGCTTTCGCTTCCCGAGGGACACATCCAGGCCATTGAGAACCATCTTGCGATCAACTTTGACAACCATTTTGGTCGTTGAAGCCGGTTCATCGGTCATTCGTAGGCTGCCTTACGTGGCTCAGCGGCTCTCTCGTTCCGAACCGGGTGCCTGCGGGGGATCCGCGGCGGGCGGCTTCGAGTCGAGCGTGATCGACGAGGAGTTGATGCAGTACCGCAGGCCGGTCGGGGGCGGACCGTCGTTGAAGACATGGCCCAGGTGGGCGCCGCAGCGGCGGCAGGTCACTTCGGTACGAACGCCGAAGCCGGGCATCCGTTCAAGCGACCGATCCTCGTGCTCCGCGATGGCCGTGCCCTTCACGCCGTCGATGGGCGCCGTGAAGCTTGGCCAGCCGCAGCCGCTGTGAAACTTCTCGTCCGAGCGAAAGAGGGGCTCCCCGCAGCAGATGCAACGGTAGGTGCCGGGCGTCTGCGTGTCGGTGTATTCGCCGGTGAAGGCCCGGTCGGTGCCCTTCTCGCGGGTCACGTGAAATTGCTGGGGCGTGAGCCGGGCCCGCCATTCGGCCAGGCTTTTGGGGATCTCGTCATCGGGCAGGCGACCGGTGAGGGCGGGATTGGCAGCGGGTTGGTTGGCCATCGGCGTGGTTCCCCGGGGTGGTTGGGCGGCTATTGGTCGCGGCGGGGCGGCCTCGGCGGCAACGCAGCCAGCGGCCAGGAGGGCGGCGAGTCGGAGCGACTTCATGATCGTGACCTCGTGCGAAAGGTTTTTGCCGAGGGGCTCACCGGCCCGTCGGATCGGGCAGCGTCTCTGGCACGTAGGCGTGATCACGCTTTCGCACCACCTCCGCTTTCACGATTTTAGACGGTTCGATGCCGGGGACAGGCTGGCCCTGGCCATCCTGAGTGCGGGCGATTTTCGCGAGCACGTCGTCACCCTCGATCACCCGGCCGAAGACGGTGTGTTTGCCGTCGAGATGCTCGGTCGGTCGGAACGTGAGAAAGAATTGCGAGCCGCCGGTGTCCTGGCCGGCGTGGGCCATCGAGAGCGTGCCCCGAAAGTGGAGCCGGGCGCCCGGCTTGCCGCATTCACAGGCGATCGCGTAGCCGGGGCCGCCCGTGCCCGTGCCCGTGGGGTCGCCCCCCTGGGCCATGAAGCCCGGGATCACGCGGTGGAACGGCGTCGTGTTGTAGAAGCCCTTCTCCACCAGGCTGAGGAAGTTGGCCACGGTGTTCGGGGCCTCGTTTTCGAAGAGTTCCACGACCACGTCGCCCGCCGAGGTCGAGATCTTGACGCGGGGGAGGTCGTCGGCGTCAGCCTCGGCCTTGCGCCGGGCCATTTCGGCGGCCACCTTCGGCCGGTCGCGTTCGACCGTGGCCCGCAATTGCTCCACCCGCCGCGTGTCGGCTCCAGCCTGGGCGGCCTTGTCGAGCCAGGATTCAGCCTCGTCGAGCTGGGAGAGGATGATCGCGGCACTGGCCGCGAGAAGCCCCGAGTCACCGTCGGTGGCCCCGGCGGCGTCGAGCGAGGAAGCCACGGCGAGTAGTTTCTCGGGGTCGTCGGTCTCGAGCGCGCCGGCCATCACGGCCGTGGCGATCTCGCGGGCGTCGTCGTTTTTCGGATCGGACGTGAGCAGGGCGATCGCCGCCGCTTCGAGCCGGACCCCGGCGGCCTCGGCGATCTGCCGCGTCGCCTCAAACTTGGCTTCGAGGGCCGGTTTGTCGGCCTTCGGCTGCTGGTATTGGGCCTGGAGCACGGTGAGGTCGGCCATCAGTTTCTTGACGTGGCCAAGGGCCTCGTCGAACTCCGCCTTGGGGTCGGCGAGCGTGGCCGTCTGCCGAGCGATCGCCGGCGGGGCGAAGGCCGCACCGCCGAGTGCGGCGGCCACCGCGAGCCCCGCAACGATCGTCACGCGCCGCCCGCTCATCCGACCGATGTGGCGTCTGGAAAAACTCGTCATGAATCGCTCCCTCCGAAAACAACGCCCTCGTGGCACCTTTCCGCGGCTACCATAACAGGTTTTCCTCGCCCGCCCGGAGCCCGGTTCATGGCCCGCCGCCCTCGCCAGTCGCCCCCACTTCCGGAAGCCTCGGAGCCGCCTCGGATCATTGGTGGCGACCTCCGCGGTCGGCGGCTGGCCCATCGCCCAGGCGGCCCCACGCGGCCGATGAAAGACCGCGTTCGCGAGACGCTCTTCGACCTCCTCGGCACGCGGGTGAAGGGGGCCGTCGTGATCGACCTGTTCGCGGGCACCGGCGCCCTCGGCTTCGAGGCCCTGAGCCGCGGAGCGGTGCGCGGGGTGTTCGTCGAGCGGCATTTTCCCACGGCCGACGTGCTGCGCTGGTCGGCTCGCGACCTGGGCGTGGCCGAGCGGTGCAGCGTGATCGCCGGCGACGCCCTCGTCTGGCCGCGGCGGATGCCGGAACTTCCCCGCGACGGCCGGTGGCTGGTGTTCGTCTCCCCCCCCTGGCAGTTGTTCCTCGATCGGTCGGCCGACCTGGCCGATCTCGTGGCCGCCGTGATCGCGGCTGCGCCCGCGGAGAGCGTGGTCGTGGTCGAGGCCGACGAGCGGTTTGATCCCGGCCTGTTGCCCGATTCCGCGGCCTGGGAGACCCGGGCCATCCCGCCGGCCGTACTGCACTTTCACGGTCGTCTGGTATCCTGAAGGGAGCGGGGAGGTAGATCCCGCATGCGGATGCCACGCCGGCCTTTTGTGGCCGCTGGTGTCGGCAGACGGCTCGTCCAGGTGGTTTTCAGGGTGGTCCTAGGTGGTCGCAGTTGGTCATGGATATCGTCAATCAGCGAGAAGCCGTTCCGTTCACAACCGTTGACGGTTCGACGATTCGCGAACTCCTGGCGCATCGCAATTCCTGCATCCGACAGCAGAGCCTGGCCGAGGCCCGGCTTGGGGTCGGTTGTGCGACCGTGCCCCACCACCACCGGGTCACCGAGGAGATCTACTACATCCTCGCCGGAACCGGCGACATGACGCTCGCCGACGAGACGCGGGGCGTCGGCCCCGGCGACGCGATCGCCATTCCTCCGGGCGTGCGGCACACAATCCGCAACACCGGCCCGACCGAACTCATCTTCCTCTGCACCTGCGCCCCCGGCTACGAACACGCCGATACCTTCCTCGAGGCCGCCCCGGCCTGAGTCCCCGCCCGCAGCCGCCCGCTTCATTCCTCAGCCACACGCACTCCAGCCCATGGACGCCTTCTCGACCATCCTCGTTTCCGAGGGCGTGATCTCCGCCGAACAGCTCGCCGAGGCGGTGCGGATCGCCCAGTCATCGGGCAAGAAGGTGCAGGACGAGGTGGTGCGGCTCGGCTACGCCCCGGGCGAGAAGGTGATGAAGGCCCTGGCCAAGGCCTTCCGGATGCCGTTCGTGGACCTCTCCGGGATCGAGGTCGAGGAAGACGTGGTGGGCAAACTGCCCGAGAGCGTGGCCCGGGAAAACACGATCTTTCCCCTCGCCGATCTGGGGGGCACGCTTCGCGTTGCCACCTGCGACCCATCCGACATGGACGCCCAGGAGAAGCTCCGCTTCATCCTCAACCGCGACATCGAGATGGCGATCGCCCCACGCGAGCAGATCGTGGAGGCGATCAACCGCCACTACGGCCTCTCCGACGGCGAGAGCGCGGACTCGATGCTCCAGGAGTTCACCGACACCGCGATCGACTTCACCGAGACCGCCATCGAGCAAGAGGCGGGGGCCGAGGAAGACGACCAGTCCGACTCGCCGGTGGTCAAACTCGTCAACCTGATCATCACCGAGGCGGTGCAACTCCGGGCCAGCGACATCCACATCGAGCCCTTCGAGGACCGGATCCGGATCCGCTACCGGATCGATGGCCGGCTGGTGGAGCGCGACAACCCGCCCCGCCGGCTGTTGGGCGCGATGCTCTCCCGCATCAAGATCCTCTCGAAGCTCGACATCGCCGAGCGGCGGCGGCCGCAGGACGGCCGGATCAAGCTCTCGGCCGACGGCAAGGACTACGACCTCCGCGTGAGCGTGCTGCCGACCAATCATGGCCAGAGCGTGGTGATGCGGATCCTCGACAAGGACAACATCAAGGTCGGCATCCGCCAGCTCGGCCTCTCCGAGAATGACTTCCGGCAGTTCAAGAACCTGATCCGCCGGCCCAACGGCATCATTCTCGTGACCGGCCCGACGGGCTCCGGCAAGACGACCACCCTCTACGCCTCGCTCAACGAGCTCAACCGGCCCGACACCAAGATCATCACGGCGGAAGATCCGGTGGAGTATTACCTCGCCGGCATCAACCAGGTGGAGGTCCGCCACTCGATCGGCCTCGACTTCGCCCGCGTGATCCGGGCGATGCTCCGACAGGCCCCCAACGTGATCCTGGTGGGCGAGATGCGCGACACGGAAACGGCCCAGATGGGCATCCAGGCGTCGCTCACGGGCCATTTGGTGTTCAGCACCCTCCACACCAACGACGCCCCCGGCGCGGTCACCCGGATGATCGACATGGGCGTGCCGGCCTACCTCGTGGCCTCGAGCGTGATCGCCGTCTTGGCCCAGCGGCTCGTGCGGGTGAATTGCCCCAAGTGCAAGCAGCCCCACCAGCCGCTCGACACCCAGATCGAGGCGGCCGGGATCACCCCCGAGATGCTCCAGGGGGCCACCTTCATGAAGGGCCGCGGCTGTGCCAACTGCCAGAAATCCGGCTACAAGGGCCGGCTGGGCATCTTCGAACTCATGATCATGAACAACAAAATTCGGGAATTGGCCTTCCAGGGGGCGGCCACCCAGGAGATTCGCCGGGCGGCGGTGAGCCAGGGCATGCGGGTGATGTTCGAAGATGGTGTGGCCAAGGCGCTCCGCGGGATCACCACGCTGGACGAGGTGTTCCGCGTGTCCAAGAAGGCGGAATAGCGACTCCCGGGCCTGGTCGGCACACCGGCCGCGGCTGGCTTTGCCTCGGGCCGATTGGCTGCGCATAATAAAGACGAAGGGCCGGTGGCTGTCAGGGGCGCGCCGACCCGCTCGAAAGCAGTCTGCTGTGATCCAGGCCCCTGCCTTCTCGTGTTCGGCTCGCCGGGTCCCGTCTGTGATGGCCCGCGGGGAACTGTTCGCCGCGGGTTTTTGGCGGCACAATAGCGAGCCTGCGGGAGGGTGGAACCCGACCGTTCCCCGTTCGCCGTCCGTTCGCGAGGCCCGTGCCCGATGACCGCTCCCGCTGCCAATCCCGCGCATCTCCAGCAGGTGGAGAAACTCCTCCGGCTCGTGGTCGATAACGGCGCCAGCGAAATGCGGCTCTCGGCGGGAGCCCCCCCGATGCTGCTGATCGACGGCAGCATGCGGCCGGTCAAGATGCAGCCGCTGTCGGCCGAGGCCGTGGCAGCCCTGGCGGCGGCCGTGATGCCGGCGGGCACCGACCCGGCCAACTTCACCTTCACGTCGTCGCTCGGCGAGTCGAGCGGGAAGCTCGTGGACGCGCAGGGCACGAAGGTGTTGATTTTGCGGGCCCCGGTGGCGCCGGCACCCGAGGAGGAGGATCTCCTGCTCGACGTGCAGGACGACGGGCCTGCGGAGGCCGATGGGGGCGGAGGCGGCGGCGATGTGTTTGCGATGCCCAAGGCCGCCGAGGGCACGATCCAGATCGACAAGCTCCTGATGGCGGCCGTGAAGGGGGGGGTGAGCGACATCCACATCACCACCGGCCTGCCGCCGGTCTTCCGCATCGATGGTGCGATGCGTCCCCAGAAGACGAAGGTGCTCACCGGCGACGACACCAACGCGCTCATGAAGGCGATCACGCCCGAGCGGTGCCAGGCCGAGCTGGCGGAGAAGGGGGGGAGCGACTTCGGCTTCGCCTTCAAGGATCTGGCCCGGTTTCGCGTGAGCATCTTCAAGCAGCGTGGCACCGTGGCGATGGTGCTGCGGCAGATCCCCACGAAACTGCTCACGCCCGAGCAGCTCGGCGTGCCCGAGGTCTGCAAGAAGCTCGTCACCCGCCCCCGCGGCCTGTTTCTCGTGACCGGTCCGACGGGCTCCGGCAAGAGCACTACGCTCGCCGGCCTGATCGACTTCATCAACGCCAACTATGACCACCACATCATCACGATCGAAGATCCGATCGAGTTCTACCACTACTCGAAAAAGAGCACGGTCAACCAGCGAGAGGTGGGCACCGACGTGCCCTCCTTCTCCGAGGCGCTTCGCCGAGCCCTTCGGCAAGACCCCGACGTGATCCTCGTGGGCGAGCTCCGCGACCTGGAGACGATCGAGGCGGCGATCTCGGCGGCGGAAACTGGCCACGTGGTGTTCGGCACGCTCCACACCACCGGCGCCCAGGGCACCGTCAACCGGATCATCGACGCCTTCCCGACCAACCAGCAGGAGCAGATCCGTACCCAGCTCTCGACGGCGATCCTGGGCGTGCTTTCGCAGACGCTCCTGCCCAAGATCGGCGGCGGAAGGTGCGCGGCCTATGAGGTGCTGGTGGTCGATCCCGGCATCGGCAACCTGATCCGCGAGAACAAGACCTTCCGGATCAATTCGGCGATCCAGACGGGAGCCAAGAAGGGCATGCGGCTGCTCGATGACGACCTCTTCCGCCTCTGGAACGAGAAGAAGGTTTCAGAGGAAGACGTGCTCGCCAAGGCCCAGAACATCGAAGACCTCTCCCGTCGGATCGCCAACGCCAAGCAGGGACTGTTCGACGATGAGGAGAACGTCTCCCGCAAGGCCAAGGCTGAAATGGAACGCTGACCTTTTTGCCGGCGGCCGTCGCCGCCCGATTCATCCATACCTCACCCGCACCCGGACACACGACGATGGCACTCAAGCGACTCGGCCAGATCCTGCTCGACCTCGGGCTCGTCGACGAGCAGCAGCTCGAAACGATGCTCGAGGAGCAGTCTGCCCGCGGTGATCTGCTGGGCCGGGTCGGCGTGGCCCTCGGCTTCTACACCGACGAGCAGCTCGGCGAGGCGTTGGCCGAGCAGTGGGGCACGACGTTCGTCACGCTCTACGACCGCCAGGTCTCCTCCGACGTGCTCAGCACGATCAGCGAGCCGATGGCCCAGCTCTACCGGGTGGTGCCCCTGGCGCTCGACGGCAACCGTCTGACGGTCGCCTCCGCCGAGCCGCAGAAGATCCAGATCGCCGACGAACTGCACAGCCTCTTGGGCTACGACATCCAGATCTGCGTGGCCACCGACGCCGAGATCCAAAAGGCCATCGAGAAGTTCTATTCGTCGGAAACCGACAGCGTCGAATCGCTGGTCGAAAACCTGGAGAAAGACGAAGACCTCGCCGCCCAGGCGGCCGCCGCCGGCATGCGGGAGGGGGCGACCGACCTCACGAGCGTGGAGGCGCTGGCCGAGAGCGCGCCGGTGCGGAAGTTGCTCAACATGGTCCTGCTTTTGGCGATCCGCGACGGGGCCAGCGACATCCATTTCGAGCCCTTCGAGAGCGAGTTTCGCATCCGGCTTAAGGCCGACGGGGTGCTCCAGGAGATGGTGCCGCCGCCCAAGCATCTGGCCTTCGCGATCACCACCCGGATCAAGGTGATGGCCAACCTCGACATCGCCGAGCGGCGGCTGCCGCAGGACGGCCGGATCGAGCTGACCGTGGGCGGCCATCCGGTCGACCTCCGCGTGAGCGTGCTCCCCACGCTCTTCGGCGAGAGCGTGGTTATGCGAGTACTCGACCGGGGCGTGGTCTCGCTCGATCTGGAGAAGGTCGGGATGGAGCCAACGATGCTGCGGAAGTTCCGTGAGGTGATCAAGCGGCCAAACGGGATCGTGCTCGTGACGGGGCCGACCGGCTCCGGCAAGACGACCACGCTCTACTCGGCTCTCTCCGAGCTCAACGACATCGAAGACAAGCTGATCACCACCGAGGATCCGGTGGAGTATGACATCGACGGGATCATCCAGGTGCCGATCGATTCCGAGATCGGCAACACCTTCGCCGCCTGCCTCCGGGCGATCCTCCGGCAGGATCCCGACCGGATCCTGGTGGGCGAGATCCGCGACGTGGAGACCGCCGAGATCGCCGTACAGGCCTCGCTTACCGGCCACATGGTCTTCTCCACGCTCCACACCAACGACGCCCCCTCCACGATCACCCGGCTCCGCGACATGGGCGTGCCGCCGTTCCTGATCACGGCCACGGTGGAGGCGATTCTGGCCCAGCGGCTGGTGCGGCGGATCTGCTCCAACTGCCGCGAGGAGATCGTGCCGGGCGCCGACGTGCTCGCCGATCTCGAGCTCACGAGCGACCAGGTGGCCGACAAGAAGTTCTACCGCGGCAAAGGCTGCGAGCGGTGCAACCGCACCGGCTACAAGGGCCGCATGGGCCTCTACGAATTCCTGATCATGACCGACGAGCTCCGCGACATGGTGATGCGGAACGCCTCCACCGAAGACTTCCGGGAGGCTGCCCGCCGGAGTGGGATGGTGACCCTTCGCGACTCCGGCATGGAGGGAATCTTCGCCGGCTCGACCACGGCGGAGGAAGTGATCCGTGAGACGATCCTCGATGCCTGATTGCTACACCCGAGAGCCGATTTTCCCGACCCCAACGCCCCCGAGCCTCTGAATCCTTCAGACCGGAACCAGACCCATGCCCACGTATCAGTTCGAAGCCATCGACGCAGCGACCGGCAAGGAAATCCGCGACACCGTGGATGCGGCGAACGAGCTCGAGGCGCAGGCCACGATCCGTTCCATGGGCTACATGGTGACGAAGATCAAGGCCCGGAAGGGCAAGGCGGCGGTAGCCGCGTCGGGCGGCCGCAAGCCGGGCCGTACCTTCGCGATCGGCGGCGTGAAGGGCAAGGATCTCACCCTCTTCACCCGTCAGCTCTCGATCCTCCAGGATGCCGGCCTGCCGATCCTCCGCAGCCTCAAGATCCTGGCCGATATGCAGAAGCCTGGCCGGCTCAAGAACAGCCTGCTCGACACCTGCGACGAGATTGAAAGCGGCTCCACGCTCTCCGAGGCGATGTCGAAGAGCCCCAAGGCCTTCGACCGGCTTTACTGCAACATGATCCGGGCCGGCGAGGCGGGCGGTGCCCTGGAAGTGATTCTCCGCCGCTTGGCCGAGTTCATGGAGCGGAGCGAGGCCCTGAAGCGAAAGGTGAAGGGAGCGCTCGTCTATCCGGTCGTCGTGGTGATGGTGGCTGTGGGCATCCTCGCCTACATCATGATCAGCATCGTGCCGCAGTTCAAAAAGATCTTCGACGACTTTGGAAGCGAACTGCCGCCGATGACCCAGACGCTGATCAACATCTCGAACCTCACGGTCAACTACTGGTATCTGATTCCGCTCCTGCCGATCGGCTTCGTGCTGATCATCAAGGCGATCAAGCTGATTCCCTACGGCCGGTTCGGCTGGGATCTCTTCCTGCTCAAGGTGATCATCTTCGGCCAGCTCGTGGAGAAGAACATCCTCTCCCGCTCGACGCGAACGCTCGGCACGCTGCTCTCTTCGGGCGTGCCGATCCTCGAGGCCCTGAACATCACGAAAGAGACCTCGGGCAACATGATGTTCGAGCGGCTCTTCCAGAAGACCTCCGACGCGATCCGCGACGGCGAGGCGATCGCCAAGCCGCTCAAGGCCTATTCGATCCCGCCCTTCAACGTGGTGTCGATGCTCTTTTGGACGGTGTTTTTCCCAGGGATCGGGGCACTCCTTTACCTCACTCGCTACAAGTCGCCGGTTGTGGACGACCTCGTCATCAACATGGTGGACGTGGGCGAGGAATCGGGCGAACTCGACACGATGCTCTACAAGGTGTCCGACACCTACGACGAGGAAGTCGCCGTGCTCACGGAGAGCCTCACGAGCCTGATGGAGCCCTTGCTCATCATCTTCTTGGGCGGTGCCGTGGGCTTCATCGTGATTGCCCTCTTCATGCCGCTCATCAAACTGATCAACGACCTGTCGTGAGCCAAGACGCACGCTACGCCAGAGACAACCTGACCGCGAAGGAGATCCCCGTGATCGATGCACGACCGGCCGCCGAGATTCGATCGAACCACCACCCCGCGGGCTTCACCCTCGTGGAACTGCTCGTGGTGATCGGGATCATCGCGCTGCTGGCGGCCCTGATCACGCCGGCGGTGATCGGCGCCCGCACGAGCGCCCGCAACGCGGCGATCAAGGCGGAGATCGACATGCTCCACATGGCGATCATGAATTACAAGAACGAATATGGGAGTTTTCCGCCGTGCCAGAATCTTGTTGCAGGCCCGACGGGTCGGGCATCGTTGGCCTACGATCATCTGAGGCGGGTTTTTCCTCGGTTGACTGCGACCAAGGCCGTCGTGCAGCAATACTTCGACCCGCCTGGGCTCGCGTACCCGAGTACTCTTTCGCCTAGTAACGCCTTGTTCATGTGGCTTCGGGGCTTCTCGGACGACCCCACCCAACCGTTGTCAGGTGTGAATCCTCGAAGGCTCTTTGATTTTGACCAGACACGAGTCAGCCAAGCCGACTCCGCCACCAAGACTCCCGCGGGTCAGTATTTTCCATCTGGCAAGCGGGGCAGTCCGTATCTCTACCTGGATGCCGCCGCGTATCTGAGCCCTCCTCCGGGCTTTGTGCCGCAACGTTCTCCAACCGCTGCGGGCAGATTTGACGATCCAAGCCAGCCTTTCTTGAATCCCGACACGTTCCAGATTCTCTGTGCCGGACTCGACGAGGTCATCGGTACGGAAGACGACCTCTCGAACTGTTGGTCGGGCACGCGGAAGCAGTATCTCGACAGCCTCAAGCAGTGATGATTTCCTGGCATGTACATCGATCGAGCCATTCGTGATGCGGGGAAGGCCCCGGCGGCAGTCGCCGCCGGCGGGCCGAGGGCCGCGTTCACATTGGTCGAGTTGATGGTGGTGCTCGTCATCATCGGCATCCTCGCGTCGCTGACGCTGGCAGGCCTTGCTGGCGTTCGCCAGCGGGCCAAGATCGAGAAGACGAAGAGCACGATCCGCAAGATCGACGCCGTGATCCAGCCGATGTACGAGAGCTATCTGACTCGGCGGGTGCCCGTGAACTCTGCGAATCCGCAGGTGGCCGCCGCGACGCGGCTGCAAAACATTCGCACCCTGATGGCGGCGGAGATGCCGGACAACTGGGCCGATGCGACGGTGTCACTCGCCTCCACCCCCTGGGCGCTGACGCCCGGACCGAACCGGTATCGCCGAATGGCTCAGGCGACCAGCGGGCATGCAAACCTGACGACGTACCAGGGCGGGGAATGCCTGTTCATGATTGTCACGCTCGGGGGCTTCGATCCCTGGGCGATCGAGAACTTTCGCAACGACGAGATCGGCGACATCGACGGCGACGGTGCCAAGGAATTCCAAGACGGCTGGGGGCGACCGATCGGGTTCATTCGCTGGCCGGTCGGGTTTACATCGCTCGCCCAGCCCCAGGATCCCGTGGCGAATCCAGATCCTTTCGATCCCCAGAAGCTGAGCGCCCAGGGGAATCCTGCTCAAGCCGACTTTGGCTTGGTGCCGCTGATCTTTTCTCCGGGGCCGGACGAGGCGCTCAACGATCCGCTCAATACCCAGGCCAGCGGCTACGGCCTGACGCCGGGCCAGGCGGTGATCGGGAAATCGCTTCTGTCGTTACGAACGGCCATGGAGTTTCTGCCGGGGTCGCTCTCCGACTCGGCTGAGGCGGCGACCGCTGTCCGCGACAACATCACCAACCACGACCTGATCAAGAAGTAGGCCCCAGCGATGCCGCGATCCCAGCCACGTGCCGCCGCAGGAATGACGCTCGTCGAACTGCTCGTCGTGGTGGCGATTCTCGGACTGCTCGCGGTCACCGTGCTGCCGAATCTGGCCGGGGCCGACGGAGAGCGGGAGGTGCGGAACGCCGCCGGAGTTGTGTCGTCGCAGCTCTCCCGCGGGCCGTCGCTCGCCATCGAACAGCGGCGGTCAGCTGGCCTCTGGCTCGAGCCGTTGGCTTCCAACCCCTGGGCATGCATCGATCTCTATTCGGCCGTCGTGCCGCCCGCCTACCGCGGCGACAGTTTCGATGCCGCGTTTCAGGTGGTGCCGAGTGCGAACAACCCCCTCATCGCCGATCTCACGGCCAGCCCTCCGGCTGCCGCTGCCTCCCTCCAGCCGCCGGGGGCCTCGGTACTCGGCAATTTCACGCAGCCGGGAAACCTCATCCAGCTCGGTGACTCCGGGCCTATGTTCGACATCGTGTTCAATGGCGGAGGTTGGAAGGCCTCGCTGCGAACGGCTGCGGGACAGTCGCCTGCGAACACGATCTGGCCGGCGCCGCCCCCTGCCGCGCACCCGTTTGCCATCCACCGACTGCCGATGCGGCTCGGCCAGCCGATCGTGCTTGGAGGAGGTGCGGCAATCGACCTCTATTGGTCGGGCATGGGAAACGCGTTGTTCTCACAGGACACGCGCTACAACGCTGCAGGAAATGCGTCTTCGCCGCCGAGGATTGCGTTGCTCTGTGACTCGGCTGGCAGCTTCTCGGAACTCTGCTTCATCGCCTCTCTGTCGGGGCTCCAGACGGCCCGGATTCCGGTCACCGCCCCCGTGTATCTGCTCGTAGGCCGCCTCGATCGTTGTGGGCAGGCGTTTCAGCAGACGCCGACGAAGCAGAGTCCCGGAGCCAACTGGCAGTCACCGGATTCCTTTTGGATCGGGATTGATCCCCAGTCGGGCATCGTCAAGGTGACGGAGGTGAAACCGAGGGCCGTCTCCCCTCTCGATTCCCAGGAATACATTCGGGCTGGCCTGACGGCGGTTCGGCTGTGAAGAATGACACGGTGTCGCAGATGACGAGCAACCATCATCGCCGTGCCGGTATCACCCTGATGGAGGTGCTGATCGCCGTCGGGATCCTGGCGATCGGCCTCTCCAGCGTCGTGGCGCTCCTGCCCGCGGGGCACTCGATGGCCCAGCGATCCTTCACGACGGACCAGGCGTCGATCATCGGGGCCAATGCCGCCGCGGACTTTGTCACGCTCGGTTTTCTCCGTCCGGAGTGCATCACATCCGCCGTGCCGCCGCTGGTCTACGACCCATTCGCAGTGGGAACGTGGAAGAACACGCCATTTCAGGCTCCTCCCAGGCTGCTTCAACTGAAGAACGACGGGCTGTTTGCCACGTCTGCCCTAGGCAACCCCCGTCCGTCGCCGCTCAATGCTTATCTCATCCGCGGCCGGGACGACGTTGTTTACAACGTCCCGGAGAATTCAAACCAGGACGTGACCAACCGTTTCAGTGCCGAAGGTGTCCGCGAGTACCAGGGCAAGTTCACCTGGACAGCACTGCTCACCCGACCTGCCACCTCTGGCATTCCGGCGGGCACAGCCTTCCTTCCTGGCGACGACGCGATCCTCACGATCGTCGTGTTTCATCAGCGTGACCCGAACCAGGGTCTGGTCAGTCTTGGCACCTACACGGCCGGAGCAGGAGAGCTCACGCTGCCGAATCCGGGTGCTCCCCTGATCCCTGGGCGACAGAACCGCGACCTCCTTCGAACGGGTGCCGTGATCGCGCTCGAGCCGCAGGCTGCCGGAAGCTACACCGTTCGCCGGCTGTCGCTCGCATCCCCCACCACGGACCAGGCGGGGAGGGAGACGGGGGCGTTCATCGAGTTCGAAGGGGGTTCCCCCTTCGGTACGACGTTCACGGCCTATCTGATCCCGGACGCCGTGGCGGTGCTCGAGCGGCAGGTCACCATCGAGGGCCCCAACGGGTACGTGCCATGAACGCCTCGCATTCATCCTCGGTTCGGCATGCAACCGGCAGCGTTTCCGCCCGCCGTGGCGTGCTCCTGCTCGTCGTGCTGAGCATGCTCACGCTCTTCATGATGCTGGGCGTGGCCTACGTGATCATGGCGAGCCGAGCCCGAGAGTCGTCGCGGGCCTTCTCGCGGGCGATCACCCAGGAGCGACTCGGTGATCGGGCTAACGAGGAGTTTCTCGAAAAGTCGCTGCTGCTGCTTCTGCGGGGCCCTGATGTCGGCGGCCAACCGCCGACGAATCTCTCGAACTCCCCGCTCACCTTCGTGCAAACGTTTGAGCCGCTCCTCGAGGACCTGTATGGAAGTGACGATCGGCTCGAGGGGGAAACGGCCGCGGAGATGGTCAATCACGGCGTGCTCTGCGAGGTCACCATCCAGGCACAATTTGTCGGAGGACCGAGTCCCCAGAGTCCCATCGAGCTGGTCGGCCGTGTCCTCACGTTTCTCCCAGAGAAGGGCCGCATCACCAGCCACCGGATTCTGCGGGCCGAGGAAGACGCCAACGGCTGGAAGATGTGGCTCGCCAACCACGGCGAGGTTTTTCCGAGGAAACCTGCCGGAGCAGCCGGCGGCCAGGCGGCGGTGGCGTACGACTTTCCGCCGGTGAATACCCGCGTGATCATCAACGGCCGCGGCCACGGCGGGAACACGAACGGAGCGAACCCGGTCACGAACGAGGCATGGGACGGCTACGACTTCGCCCACAATTCGTTTCTGACCTGGGTCGAGCCGGATCCAGCGACGCCAGCGACCGCGGTGGTCAGGCGGTTCTCGATGTTCGATCTGCCTTCGGCACCGATCACTGCCAATGCCGACCTCGACAAGGATGGCCTCCAGGACTACTGCGATAACGACGGCGACGGTGTCTTGGACGGGCAATTTTTCCGCCCGGGCTTCCCCCCGATCCCCGTCGATGGCGGCAACCTCCTTCAGGTTGATCTCTCCTGTCTGATCGTCGATCTCGACGGGCGACTGAACCTCAACGCCCATGGCTCTCTCGCGACCCTGCTCTATCCGGAGCAGAGCCAGGGCTGGCCCGGCGGGGGCCAGGGGGCCGGTGGGCCCCAGGGTGGCGGCAGCCAGTGGGGCAACATGCCGCTTGGATCAGGCTACGGCCCGGCCGAGATCAACCCGCGGGCCGTGTTCGACGAACTCATGAACTCCCGCAACTTCGCCTCTTCGGACGATCCCTGGCTGTCGGTTCTCTGCGGAGGTGATCCGCAGTCGCAATATAAGTGTCTGCGGCCGCCGACGGATCTCCTCAAGCCCGATCAGGGGTGCCGCACCATCCCGCCCGGCCTCGCGTCGCTCGAAGGTCGCTATGGCGGCCGGGCCCGTCGGGACATGATCGACCCCGACGTTGGCCAGGCACTATCAGCCTACGATCAAACCTTTGAGGCACTTCCGGGCTTCGAAGGCATCGATGATCCGCTGAGCGTCTTCAATCAGCAGCAATACACCGGTTCCACGCGGCCGATCGACCTTCACGGGCGGCTTAAGCTGAATGCGACCGCTTCGAGCACCGCCGGCACGAAGCCCGCTGGCGTCGTGCCCACGATGCAGTTCGCCAAGCCGGATCAGATGCTGGCGGATCCCCTTGAAGACGACCTCACTGACGATCCCTACGAGGTCAACCTCGTAACCGCCGTGGCCGGAGGGCGGAACGTTGATCCTCGCACTGGTGGCGACCGGTACTTCACGCAGGGGAATGGTCAGACGCCTCTGCCCGACAACCGTTTCAGCCTCGGGGAGTTTGAGCGTGTACTCCGGCCGTACGACGCCGATGCCACCCAGCGAGCCCCGCGGCTCTTTACCCTCTTAGGCTCGCAGGCCGAGGCCGCTCGCCTGGTGGCGACGACCGAGAGTTGGTCGGTGCCATCGATCACAGGCGAGACGGCCGAGCGGCTCTTTGGAGCGAAGGGCTGGTTTGCCAGGGTGGATGACCCCCAGAAGCTCTTCAGCACGACCGGGCCACCGAACTCGGTGATGGCGACGACCGTGCCCGACGGCCTCGTGCCTGTCGATCTCGCTGCGGGCCTGAAACTCGACCTCACGCCGCCGCTCCAGACCGCCGCCCAGCGGCGGAGCTTTTTCAAAGATCTGTTCCTGACTTGCATCGCGCTGCTCGAACCGCCAGGGCGAAACCCGTCGCCGGCCAAGGCCGAGCAATATGCCCAATGGGCGGCGAACGTCGTCGAGTTTCAGGATGGCGACTCGGCCATGACCCGCTACGAATACGACCCCGAGCCGCTCGACGGCTGGGACGTGGACGGCGACCCGGCGACCGATGATTCCGGCGCGACCCGGGCGATCGCCTGGGGCGGGGAACGGCCCGACGTGATCATCACGCAGACGCTCGCGTGGACGAATTCCGGCCAGCCGAACGAGGGCGAACTGTATGTGATGCTCCATCGGCCGCTGAAGAGCACGCTGACGGTGGCGGGCGGCCAGGAGACGCCGGCCGAGCCGATCGATCCGAACCTCCAGGGATCGCAGCCGGACCAAATCAATCTGGGGCGGGTGCAGGGCGACGATCCCGTTTGGCGGCTGCGGCTTGGCTCGGGCCCGGGCGACAAGATCGTGCGGTTTGACCCGCTGCCAAATCCCCCCGATCAACACGAACTCGGCTCGCAGAATCCGCCGCAGCTGGTCAACGAATTCGGGCCGCATCAATGGCTCTGCGTGCGGCCCAGCGGGGCGTCATCGGAGGGTGTCACAGTGCCGACGTCTCCCGACGTCGAGTCGTTCGCGGTGGACAGCGGGTCACTCCAGGTGCCGATGGGTACCAATGAGGTTCGGCTCGAGCGACTGGCCGACCCGGCCCGAGCCCATGAATCTGATGACACCAAGCCAGACTACAACCCATACATCGTCGTGGATGTCGCCGACATCATTGTCATCGATCGCGTTGCCCTGCCGAATGCGCCCGCGCCCGCGCCGCACCACGTCTGCACCCGCAGCGGATGGGCCCGGCAGTTTCCCCCGAAGACGGTTCTAGGGAACTCGGTGCCTGAAATGACCGCCGAGTGGAATGGCAACCCGGAATGGCTCGTCTGGCCGGATCGGCCGCTGGTCGGGCTCACCGAACTGCTGTTCGTGCCGGGCTTCGCCCGGGATTCGTACCAGCCCCTGCCCGCCGATGATCCTGACGCCGCGGGACTGTTTCAAAATTACCTGCCCCCGGCGCAGGTCACGTACCTCCCCGATCTCCGTTTGCTCGAAGTGGTGAGAGTGCCGTCGCGATTCGCGGGCACGCGGCTGTCATTCGCAACCCCGGCTGATGCGGCGGCCCGCAGTTCACTCGAGTCGATCGGCGTCTATGAGTCGCTTCGTTCGACGAATCAGAT
>CAMDDJ010000062.1 GCA_945891385.1 Candidatus Kuenenia stuttgartensis
CGGCCGCCCCGGTGATGTTCGTCAACTGGTACTCCGCGGCCCGGTTCGTGAACTGGCTGACCAACGGCCAGCAGACGGGCGGAGCCGGCGTGAGCTCGCTCGAGACCGGTTCCTACACGCTGAGCAACGCGACCAGCGGTCCGCTGCCGACTCGGAACACGGCTTACATTGCCGCCAACGGCGGGTATGTGCTGCCGAACATGGACGAATGGTTCAAGGCGGCCTTCCACAACGCCGCCGGCCTGGCCTCGACCGACTACACCCTCTGGGGCACGGGCACCAGCACTCAGCCGACCGGCAACGTGTCGAACCCGCTCCTGGCCAACGTGGCCAACTACGGCAAGACCGTCACCCCGACGCTCGGACCGCTCGACGTAGCCTCCTACGCCAACTCGCTGTCCTCCTACGGGCTGTACTCGACGATCGGCAACGCGGCCGAGATCACCGAGACCAAGAACCCCTCGAGCGACACGATGTACCAGGCAATGTCGGGCAGCTGGAGCACCAACCCCGGTAACATCCTGGCCTTCAACGCGATCCTCGGTGGTGGCAGCGGGACCTTCGTGAACGGCACCGCCGCCACGGCCCAGATCGGCTTCCGAGCCGGCTATGTCGCCGCGGTGCCCGAGCCGAGCACGGTCGGCCTGGCCGGAGCCGGCGTGGCCGGATTAGCCGGCCTCGAATGGAACCGCCGCCGCAAGGCCAAGGCTCGCCGGCTCGCCGCCTGAGCCTGAAACGATACGCAACTGTCGGTGAGACCCCGCCCCTCGTGAGAACGAGGGGCGGGGTTCTCTGTTTGATGGGGGGGGCGGCGATGTCCGACCGGTCGGCTTCTCTTGGCGATCAGTTTGCCGCCTCTCGACGGCTGGTCGAGCGGCTGAAGAGTCCGGCTTGCTATCCGCACCCGGTCGACGAGATTCGGGTGATCGAAACCCACATCTCCTGGGTGATTCTCACCGGGCCGTTCGCCTACAAGCTGAAGAAGCCCTGCAGCCTCGAATTCCTCGATTACTCCACGCTCAGCCTCCGCCGTCATTCGTGCGCGGAAGAGGTGCGAGTGAGTGGGCGGTTCGCTCCGGAGCTCTATGTGGCTGCCGTGCCGCTCACCGGCAGCATCGAGGAGCCGCGGGTGGCCGGCGCCGGTCCGCCGATCGAATGGGCCGTGAAGCTCGTTCAGTTCGACGAGGCCGACCGGCTGGACGCGCGATTCGCAGCGGGGCGACTCTCGGTCGCAGACTGCCGGCGGCTCGGGGCGGCGATCGCCGAGGTTGAGGCGGGACTCGCCGTCGCCGATCTGGAGACTCCCTGGGGCACGGCCGAGTCGGTCCAGGCGGCGGTCGCGATCAACCTGCGGCAGATTCGCACCGCCCGGCCCGACGCTGCGGAGCGGGTCGACCGGATTGCCGCGTGGCTTGAGAGCCGACTCGCCTCGGCCGCCCCGCTGATCGAGCGGCGGCGGGCGGCGGGGCGGATTCGAGAATGCCACGGCGATCTCCACCTGGCGAACCTCGTGCTCCACGCCGGCCGGATGACGGCCTTCGACGCGATCGAATTCAGCCCGGCGCTTCGTTGGATCGACGTGGCCAACGACGTGGCGTTTCTCACCATGGACCTCGAGGCCCGCGGCCGCTCCGAACTGGCCGCCGAGGTTCGCTCGGCCTGGATGGAGGCCGCCGACGACCACGGGGCCGCCGCCGTGTTGCCCGTGTACGAGGTCTATCGGGCGGTGGTTCGGGCCTCGGTTCGGGCCTTGCAAGACCCCGCCGATCCGAGCCTGCGGGCCGAGACCGACCGCTACCTTGACGTCGCCGAGCGACTGATGCGGAGGGAGCGGCCGGTGCTTGTCATCACCAGCGGCGTGTCGGGGAGCGGCAAGAGCACCCTGGCAGCGGGACTGATCGGGCCGCTCGCGGCGGTCTGCCTCCGCCGCGACCTGGAGCGGAAGCGACTCGCCGGCATGCGGCCGACGGCGCGGCCGGCCGATGCGGCGGCCGAAGCGCAGGTCTACGGAGAGGGTATGACCAGGCAGGTCTATGATCGGTTGGCTGATCTGGCGGCGGGCCTCCTCGACGCGGGACTGAGCGTGGTGATCGATGCCGCCTGCAATCGTCGGTGGCAGCGGGAGCTGCTCACGGCCGTCGCCATTCGCCGGGGCGTGCCGCTCACCTGGCTCGAGCTCGACCTGCCTGCAGCCGAAGTGCTCGCCCGGGTGGCCGCCCGCACGGCGGCCGGCACCGATGTCTCCGATGCCTCGCCGGCGGTAGTCGAGCGCCAGTTCCGCGAGCGCGAACCGCTGACCGCCGAGGAGGTCGCTGCCGGCGGGAGCGGAGTCGGTCGGATTCGCGTCACGGCAACCGACCTGCTCGACCCTGGCTTCTGCCAGCGGGTAGCCTTGGCGGCCCGGCCCTCGACTGACCCCACGATGGAGAACCCGGCATGAAGATCCTGCGGTGTGAATCGGCTGGCGATGAACGGCTGGGCCGGCTGCACGACGACGGCCGCACCACCGCGGTCGAGGGTCGGCTGTTCGGGCCTCTCCACGATACGGGCGAGCCGCTGCGGGTGGATCGGTTGCTCGCGCCGCTCGACCCGCGTGACATCCTCTGCATCGGCCTCAACTACCGGCAGCATGCGATCGAGACAGGTGCCGAGATTCCCCGCAATCCGATCCTGTTCGTGAAGGCGTCGGGCAGCCTGCAGCATCCCGGCGAGCCGATCGTGCTGCCCCGCCGACTGCGGAGCGACCGGGTTGATTACGAGGGGGAACTGGCCGTGGTGATCGGCGCAACCTGCCACAATGTGGGCCGCGACCAGGCCCTCGACTACGTCTTCGGCTACACCTGCGGCAACGACGTCTCCGCCCGCGACTGGCAGAAGCAGGGGGGAGGTGGGCAGTGGTGTCGGGGCAAATCGTTCGCCAGTTTCTGTCCGCTGGGGCCGGTGCTCGTGACCTCCGATGAGATTCCCGACCCGAACCGGCTGCGGATTCGCACGCTGGTCAGCGGCACGGTGATGCAGGACGGCACCACCGACGACATGATCTTCGACGTGCCAACCCTGATCGAGTTTCTTTCGGCGAGCACCGTGCTGCGGCCGGGCACCGTGATCCTCACAGGCACGCCGTCCGGCGTGGGCATGGCCCGAACGCCGCCGGTTTTCCTGCAGCCGGGCGACACCGTAACGGTGGAGATCGAGCGGATCGGCAGCCTCACCAACCCGGTCGTCGAGGAAGCGGCCGAGCCGCTGGCAGCCACCTGCGGTTGAGCGGCCGGAGGCAGTGACCTGGGGCCCACGCGACGGTGGCGTCGGAACAAGGGGGCGCTGGCGGTTCCTGCGAGGGGATTCACGAATGGTGTGAATCCCGTTCCCCATCGGGGGGAATAGCCATTCACCTGTGATGTGAATGTTCCAGCGGCGCAACGCTACCAAGCCATGTGCGCAGCATGCCAGGCGGGTCTGAAAAGCCTTATTTCCTGCAGTTTTCGCCGCTGACGGCACGTCCGGTTGGCCCGGCCAGCACAGTTTGGAACGAAATATGCATGTCCGAACCGGCCAGAGTGAGGTCGGGGGCGTTCGCTGGACCGACCGTTGTCGGAGTCCCTGTTTCCAGAACACGCGAGGTGGTTGTATGAACGCGAATCCGTGGCTGACTGCCCGCAGACGCGGGGGAGTCGGTGGCTTGATGATGCTCGCAGTGTGCGGGCTGATTGGAAGTGGTATGCGACCGGCGACGGCAGCGCTGCTTTCCTATGAACCGTTTGATTACACGGTCGGCAGCAACGTGCTCGGCCAAACCGGCGGTGGCGGCTGGGTGGGTGCCTGGCGCGCGCATGCCGGAGGGGCCGTCCCCGCCGGATCCTTCGTGACTGGCACCGGCAGCCTCGTCGGGCCTGCCGGCCTGCCCACGCAGGGCAACCATGCGATCGTGTCAGGTGAGTTTGGCACGACGCAGCCAGCCCGAGACTATGCCGAGGTGGCGGGAGCCGCCGGCAGCCGTTTGTACTACAGCTACATCGGCCAGCGGCTCGGCACGCCGGTGGTCGCCGCCAACGAGTATCCCCGCGGAGCCAACGCCGGTCTGTTCGACACAACCCATCCCACGAGGCCCGAGCGGGTTGGCGTCGGCAACTCGTCGAATGCAGCGACCAATGTCTGGTCGATCATCCCGGAGGGCAGCGGCAACAATCGCGTCGGAAGCACGGAGCCCTTTAGTAACCTCGCCTGGCAGGTACTCCGGATCGACTTCGTCGGAGACTCGAGCACACCCGACAACGCGTACCTCTTTATCAATCCCGATCCTGCGGTCGAGCCCGACATTTCGGCTGCGGCGGCTCAGTCGATCGGGGCCTTCGATTTCACCAACACGGACTTCCTCCGGGCGTTTGTGGGCAACACAAGCGGGTCGAGTCCCTACGCCGTCTTGATCATGGACGAGATCCGGCTCGGCACCGACTATGCGGCGATGAGTTCGACGCAGGTGGTCCCCGAACCTGCCTTCGGTTTGGCGATCGCAGGTCTCGGCGTCGCTGGGCTCGTTTACCGTCGACTGCGGTCCAAAGCCTCGGATTGAACCGATACCCAGTCGGCGTAGCGATCGGCCACGCGGGCGGCGGCAGCGTCGCCCGCGTGGAGGATCCAGCGGTGCTCGAGCGTGAGCGTCTGCCCCGGAGCGAGCGTGACGCGGCCGGAGCCCTCGGCGGCCCCGGTGAAGTCGTGGAGTCCGAAGGGATTGGCGGCAAACAGCCCGTAGTCGCGGGCGTGCCACATGGACGGGTGGCGTAGGTTTCGCGGATGGTCGAAGCAGGCGATCCCCACCGACTTTCCATCGAGCGTGCCGGAGAGATCGACCCAGGCGGCCGGCTTCCCCCAGGCATCGGCGTCGCGGTCGCCGTTGGCGTTGAGGTAGTGACCGGTCGCCGCCGGGCCGTTCTTGGCCTGCTTGGTGTTGAGTTCGGGCCGCACGCGCACCGCCATCGTCCCTTCCTTGGTGTCTCCGAAGACGAGCGGGCCGTGGCTGGCCACGATCGTGATCGTGTGGTCGATGATCCGATCGTCTCCCTCGGCGGCGAAGACGATCTTGCGGCGATCGGTGCAGACCACGCTGCCGTCTGGCGCAAGCCATCGGCACCGTACCGCGATCTGCCCGTCACCGACGTGATCGACCGCCTCCATCTCGACCCGCGCCCCGCCCCGGCCCGTCCAGAAATCGTGGCCGTTGACGTCGCCATGGTTGCACCAGAACGACTCATGGTGGGGATGATCCTGGGGCTCGCCCGGCAGGAGCGGCCCGACCGGCCACGAGCGTGTGAGCGGCACGCCGCCGGGGCCCAGCAGGGGAAAGAGCACCGGGCCGTGCTTGCCTTCCTTGCGAAACAGGAATTCGGTGAAGGGCTTGCCGTCGAGCGTCACCACTACCCGGTCTTCGAGTTGCTCGAGTTCGATCCGCGCGTCGGTGACGTCGGTGACGGGATCAGCTGCAGCCGCCTCCGCTGCCACGATTGCAGCCGCTGGAGCCGCGGCGAGCGGGGTCGGGGCGACCGACGCTGCCGCCGAGAGTGCGAACAGGACGAAGGGCCGGAAACCGTGCATGGGGAAACTCCAGGCGTTGCGCGAGCATGGCGGACGAGAGCATACCGTCAGCTGGTCGCCCACCGGCTCGGGGGCGGCAAAAGTCGTGTCGCGGGCGAGGATACGCCCCAACTGCTCCGCGAGCGTTCGCCGACCCCCTCGCCTCGGGTCAACTCTGCTACACCGGCTCGGGGGCGGCAAAAGTCGCGTCGCCCGGGTGTTGTTTCTGAGGCCGGGCGATGGGGCCGGGGTTGCCCGTGCCATCTCGCCGGACGTTCGCTTCGGCCCTCCAGGCCTTTCGCTCACTCGGAGGAAACCTCGCTTCGCCTTCCGGGCTTCGCTTGGTTTCCTACGCCGCTCGATTGGCACGGACAACCCCTCGCCGATCTGGGATACCAGGTGGGTGATCGCCATGCGTCGCGTCTTGGCCGAGGCTCGCTACACTTTGGCCGGCACCAGCGGCTGCGTGGCGTGCCTCTTCTCGTGTCCCGTCCCCCTTGCCTGCCCCCTTGAAAGAAGCCTCGGAATGGATCTCCCCGACTCTGCTCAGGCGCGGATCGCCGCGCTCGGTCTCGTCCTTCCTCCGGTCGGCAAGCCGGCCGGCGCCTACAAGCCCTGTCTTGTCGTCGGCCAGCAGGCGCTCGTCTCAGGGCATCTGCCGCTCCAGCCCGATGGCACGCTCCTGAAGGGCAGGGTGGGGGACAACCTCGATCCCGACGCCGGCAAGCAGGCCGCCCGCCTCGTAGGCCTCTCGATCCTCGCCACGCTCGTGCATCACCTCGGCAGCCTCGACCGTGTGACGCGGGTCGTGAAGCTGATGGGCCTGGTCAACTGCCCGCCGGACTTCACGCAGCACCCGCATGTGATCAACGGCTGCAGCGAGCTCTTCGCCGAGGTCTGGGGACCGGATCGGGGCGTGGGAGTGCGGAGCGCGTTCGGGGCGGGGTCGCTGCCGCTGGGGGTGCCCGTCGAGATCGAAGCCGTGTTCGAACTGGCGTAGCGCATTCCACGTCGGCGTCGTGCCGGCTCGGGGGCGGCACACGTCGCGTCGTGGGCGAGGACGCGCCCCAACTGCTTTGCGAGCGTTCGCCGACCCCCGAGCCTCACGTCCCAGGCTGCCAACCTGTCGCTGGACGGGCTGAGATGCGATTCATGTCTCGCCCGCGGGGACCGACGCGATCCAGCCTTCGAGTGGATCGAGGTCGCGGGGGAGGCCGTAGCCGGGTTGGAGACAGGCATGGGCCGCCTGGAGTCCGCAGATGACGGCGTCGAGCAGATCACCGCCGCCGTCGGCGACGAGTTTCCGTCGCCAGTGCGTCGAGAGCGTCAATTTCGGCGCGAGACCGGCTGTGCCCGACACGAGACCGCTGACGATCAGGCGTCGGTTGCCGGCGCGGGCCGGCGTCTGCTGGGCTGCCGCGTCGCTCTTGTAGGAGCCGCGGCAGATCTGCCGGGCCGTGAAGCCCGGGTAGGCTTCGAGCGCGATCCGATGCCGGCCGGTTCCGAGCCGCGGCCTGCGGCCGGCAGGATGCTGGTGGGCCGGAAAGACGAGGCCGGCGGCGAGCATCCGTTCGATCCCGGCGTGCATCATCCAGGCCACCGGCGGGTTGGTCCAGCGCATCGCCGGGCTCGAGCCGGCGGGCTTGTCGGCGCGACGCCAGGCAAACTTGTCGCCGGGTGGCCGCGAGTCGCACCAGGCGCGGAACCGTTCGCGGAGCCGTTCCCGCGGGTGGCCGCAGTAGAACCGCACGAAGGCCGGCCAGGCATCGGGCCAGCCTTCGTGCTCGATGAGCGATCGCGGCTGGCCGAACGGGAGATCGAAGCCGCCGACCCACGGACCCGGCTCACGGAGAAACGCCTCGAAGGCGGTGAACGTGGTCAGTTCACGCACCGATTCCAACGCGTAGACGGGCGATGGCCCGGCGATCAGCCGGCCCACGGCCACCGTGATTGGTTTGGCCGGCCGGGGGGCCGAGGTGAAGTCGATCCCGAAGACCCGCATCACAGTCTCCTGGCGTATCATGGATAGGCGGTTCGTGGACGCCGAGATTGCCCGGCGACGGCCGGCGGAGTCGCGGAATGATCATGACCGCAGGGCGACGGTGGAGGAACTGGGGCCTGCCGGTCGGGCGGGCGGCGGTCGCGGTGATGCTGTCCGCCGGGCCGCTCGTCGCCGGGGCGGCAGACACCGGCGAGTCGGCACTCCCGGCCGACGCCGCAGCCCCGTTCGTGCTCGATCTGCCCGGTGAGGGAACGCTGCCCGGGCAGTTCTCGGCCACCGCAGACGTGGTGGCAACGCAGTCCATGCGTTGGCAGTCGCCGCTCTTCGACCGACCGTTCGAGTTTCGACTCAGCGAGGTGATCGGGATTCGGAGTCTGGGCCATGAACCGGAGGCCGCTCCGGACGCCGCCTTTCGCTGTCGCCTCCACGGTGGCGACACGATCGACGGAGACATCGTGGCGATCGACGCTGATCAGGTGGTATTCGCCCCCGCCGGGAGTGAGGAGCCCGTGCGGATCGCACGGTCGCTCGTGTCCAGTCTTGCGCGGAAGGCAGTCGGCGAAACGGCCGGCTACGTCGGCCCGGCTGGGCTCGCCGGCTGGGAGCAGCAGCCCGCTTCCTCGTGGCGTGACGAGGTTGGCAGGATCGCCACCGATCAACCGAACAGCGTGCTCAGTCGCGACGTGGGCGCCGCTGCGCGGGCTCGATACGACATTGCGATCTCCTGGCGAGACCAGGCAGAGTTTGTGCTGGCTGTGGCTGCCGGGGCCGATTCCACAGGGCTGGACGCCTATCGATTCGAACGGCTCTTGATCGGTGGCGAAGTGCCAGCTGCGATGATTGTGCGACAAGAACCAGGCCGGAGCGAAATCGCCGAGGTGTCGCTCGCCGACCTGCCGCAAAGCCAGATTCGGCTGTCCCTGTTCGTGGATCAGACAGTCGGCCGGCTCGTCGTGGTGCTGGCCGATTCCCAGGAGACCGTGGACGTCGCCATTCCACCCGCCGTTGGGCGTCAGCAGTCGCCACGATTCCGACTCACGGTTCGGTCTGGTGACATGAGCCTCGACAGCCTGCGCGTGACCGAATGGCAGGGGGCCGACCCGGTCGCGGCCAATCCAGCGGAGACCGAGGTCGTCGGCAGAGACGGAGCGGTCATCAGGGGCAGTGTGGAATCGCTCGACTCAGGAGCCGGGAGGCTCGCGATTCGTACAGCCGAGGGTGGCGAGACGGTCTCCCTCGCCAACGTTCAAGAGCTGCGGTTTCCGGTAGCGGGCGGGGCCGCAGCAGAACACGAGTGGCAGCCACGGATGCGGGCGGTCCGTTGGAGCGGCGGCGTGGTCTCGGGTGACCTCGCCGCAGTATCCGACACAGCCGTGGCCATCTCGCGGGAAGGAGTCGAGGGTCCGATTGCCATCCCGTTCGCTGACCTCCGGTCGCTCGCTCGGTCGCGGCCCGCAGGTGCCACCGCCGCGAATGCGGGCGACATCGAAATTCAGGAGGCTGCTCGCGACGCCCAGCAGCCGCGGATCGGCAGGCTCCTGATGCCGGGCCTGGCGGTGCCGGGCTGCCTCGCTCCTCCCGATGATGCTCGCGGCGGTCTCGGCTGGAGGCCCCACGGTAGCGATGTTGCGGCGGCGTTCGCGGTCGAGGCATTTCCGAACCTGGGGGCGACGGTCGACTACCTTCCTCCCGAGGAGAAGCGCGAGGCGGCCCTGGATGACATGGTCGATGTGGGCGGCGTGGGCGGCGCCGTCAACCAGGACGAGAACGGGGCCTTCGTGATCACGATGCTGGCCGAGGAGGGAGCGGCGGCCCGCGACGGCCGGATCGAACCGGGCGACCGGATTCTCGCGATCCGACCAGTGGAGGCCGCGCGGTTCGTGGAGACCCGCGGCCTCGACCTCGAGACCGTGATGAATCTGCTGCGGGGACGGGTCGGCACCCGCGTGAGCGTGCGGATCGAGCGGGCGGCCGGCGGAGCTCCCGAGGAAATCGACCTGGTGCGGGGGCTCATCTACGTGGCCGAACGAAACGTGCTCGATCAGGCGTTGGCTGCCCACGCGCGGCTCGCCGCCAATCAGGCCGTGGCGGCGGGTGAGGCGGCTGGGTTTCCGGCGCTCGCAATCCTCACCAGCGGCGATGTGGTGGCGGCGGCGATCGAGTCGATCGGGCCGGAGGGCGTGGCCCTTCGGTCACCAGTGACTGCGTCCCGTGGCCGCGAGCCTGTCACCGTGGCCCATGCCCTCATCCAGGCGGTGGAACTCGACCCGGCGGCGGCGAGTCGGCCGCTCGAGCGGGCTCGCTGGGAGCGGCTGCTGACGCTGCCGCGGTCTCAGCGCGACAATCCGCCGACCCACCTTCTGCGGCTGCGGAGCGGCGATTACCTCCGCGGCAATCTGGAATCGCTGACGGCCGACCACGTCGAGTTTCGCGTGATGGGCCAGCGTAAGGAATTCCCTCGGGAGGCCGTGGTGCGGGTGATCTGGTTGCATCCCGAAATGCTCGATCTGGATGGCGACGACGAGCCTGACGGCGAGCGCCCGACCGAGTCGCCCGAGGTCGCGGGCCTCGTCGTCCAGGGTGTCGCCGCGGGTGGCGAGCGGACGACCCTCGTCGCCGATCGGGTGGATGCCGCGGCGATCGTGGGCACGAGCCCGGCTTTCGGACCGAGCCGGATCGATACCAACCGGATCGACCGGCTGCTGATCGGCAAGGCCGTAACGGCCGCCGACGAGGCCTTGCCCTACTCGCAGTGGCGACTCCGACTGGCGCCCGAGCCGCGGGCGCTGCGGGAGAGCGAGCCGTAAGCAGTGCCTCCTCAGGAGACACACTCAGGGACGCGTCTCGCCGGACTGGGGGCGGTCGCGGTGCCGTCGGGTATGCTCTCCGCCATGCAGATCGTGATCCTCGACGGACATACAACGAATCCCGGCGACCTTTCCTGGGCGCCGCTCGAGTCGCTGGGGCGGCTTACGGTTCATGACCGAACGCCCGATGCCGCGATCATCGCCCGCGCGGCCGACGCCGATGCCCTGATCACCAACAAGACGATCCTCTCGGCCGGGACGATTCGGGCGCTGCCGAAGCTCGCCTACATCGGCCTCTTGTCGACCGGCGTCAACGTGGTCGATCTCGCTGCAGCCCGGGCTCGGGGAATCCCCGTCTGTAACGTGCCCGAATACAGCACGCCCAACGTCGCTCAGGCGACCTTCGCCCTGCTCCTGGAACTCACCAACCATGTGGCTCGGCATGCGGCGGGCGTGCGGGAGGGGCAGTGGTCGGCGAGCGATGACTTCTGCTACTGGGAGACCGACCTCGTCGAACTCGCCGGCCTGACGCTCGGGCTTGTCGGCTACGGCCGGATCGGCCGGGCCGTGGCGGCGGTGGGGCGGGCCCTCGGGATGCGGGTGATCGCGCACCGCCGGCAGCCGGGGGACCTGGCCGACGATGGCACCGCCTGCGTCGGCCTCGACGAGCTCTTCGCGACGAGCGACGTCGTGAGCCTCCACTGCCCGCTGACTCCGGCCACGGAGGGGCTGGTGAACGCCCAGCGGCTCGGCCTGATGAAGCCGACGGCGTTTCTGATCAACACCGCCCGCGGCGGGCTCGTTGTCGAGGCCGACCTCGCGGAAGCCCTCGACGCGGGGCGGCTGGCCGGAGCCGGGCTCGATGTGCTCTCGGCCGAGCCGCCGCCGGCGTCGAACCCGCTCCTGCGGGCCCGAAACTGCCTGATCACGCCGCACGTCGCCTGGGCCACCCGCAACGCCCGGGCCCGGCTGATCGACGTGGTGGCGGCGAACCTGGCCGGCTTTCTGGCCGGGCGGCCGCAGAACGTGGTGAACTGACACAACCAATCCAAGCCCCGGACGCGAGTCCGGGCGCGCCGGGCCGTTGGGCGAGCTCGGCCCGGGTGATCTCCCGGCGGAATTCGGGCAGCCGGTGCGTGGTCTCACGCAGGCTCAGCGGCTGTTTTCCTGGCTTTTTCCCGAACAAAAAGTGATAATTCAGCGTAGAAGGGGCATGACGCAGATCCGCCTGCAGCGGATGCGCGGGAAAGGTCTGGACGCATGACACGCCGGCGACGCCACTTGCCCATCAGGCTGGGCACTGAACGGCTGGAGCCGCGGCAGCTGCTGGCGGGCGACTTCGCCACCGCCGTCGAGCTGGTGTTGCCGGAGGCCGAGGGCTTCGCGGAGGTTTCCAGCCTGGGGATGGCGCGGCAGGTCGAATACCTTACCCGCGGCGTCAATGCGTCCTATCTCGGGTCCAACCGGGCCTACGTCGATTGGCGGCTCCTGGGCACCGATCCCGGCAACGTCGCTTTCAATCTCTACCGGGTCAGCGGCACCGGTGCGGCGGTCAAGCGGAACGCGACACCACTCACGACGGTGACGAACTTCACCGACACGGGGCTCAACGTCAGCGTTCCGACGACCTACTTCGTCAAGCCGATCGTCAACGGCGTGGAGGGCGAGGCGAGCGAGTCGTTCACCCTCTCTGCGAATCCGCCGACGCAGCAGTATCGCTCCGTGCCGCTCCAGATCCCAGCCGGCGGCGTGACGCCGAGCGGCGAGTCGTACACCTACTCGGCCAACGACACGAGCGCCGCCGACCTCGACGGTGACGGCGACTACGAACTGATCGTGAAGTGGGATCCTTCCAACGGCAAGGACAACAGCCAGTCGGGCTACACCGGCAACGTCTACCTCGACGCCTACCAACTCGACGGCACGCGTCTCTGGCGGATCGATCTCGGCCGCAACATCCGCGCCGGGGCCCACTACACCCAGTTCATTGTCTACGACTTCGACGGCGACGGGCGGGCCGAGATGGCGGTGAAGACCGCCCCGGGCACGATCGACGGCATGGGCAAGCCGGTGTTGCTCGGGTCGGCCCAGGTCGGCGACGACTATCGCAACTCCTCCGGCTACATCCTCTCGGGTCCTGAGTATCTCACGATCTTCGACGGCCTCACCGGCGCAAACCTGACCACCACGAACTACACGCCGCCGCGGGGCACCGTCTCGGACTGGGGCGATAGCTACGGCAACCGAGTCGATCGCTTTCTGGCCGGGGTGGCCTATCTCGACGGCGAGCGGCCGAGCCTGCTGATGGCTCGCGGCTACTACACCCGCTCGGTCGTGGCCGCCTACGACTTCCGCGACGGGCAACTGACGCAGCGGTGGACCTTCGACACGGGCAACTCCACCTCCGGCCCGCTGGCGGGCTACCGCGGGCAGGGCACGCACTCGCTCACGGTCGGCGATGTCGACGGCGACGGTCGCGACGAGGTGGTCTACGGCGCGATGACGATCGACGACGACGGCTCGGGGCTCTACACCACCGGCCTCGGCCACGGCGACGCGCTCCACCTTTCCGACATGGTGCCGTCGCGGCCGGGCCTCGAAGTCTTTCAGGTGCACGAGAGCGAGTCGGCCCACAAGGGCATGGGAGGCACGCTCCGCGATGCCGCGACCGGCGAGGTGATCGCCTTCGTGCCGGGGACCGGTGACATCGGCCGGGGCGTGGCCTTCGACATCGACCCCCGGTATCCCGGCTACGAACTGCTCACGAGTTCCGGGGGCGTCTACGCCGCCGACGGCACGCTGATCCAGGCCTCGTCGAACGCCTTCCTCAACTTCGGCATCTGGTGGGACGGCGATCCGCTCCGGGAGCTCCTCGACGGCACGACGATCGCCGACTGGCGGATTTCTTCCGGTACCGGCGGCCGCGTCAATCTCGTCTACTCCCAGGCGGGAATCACGTCGAACAACGGCACGAAGAGGACGCCCGCCCTCACCGCCGACCTCTACGGCGACTGGCGGGAGGAGGTTGTCTGGCGGGCCAGCGACTCGAGCGAACTCCAGATCTGGTCCACCACGATCGCCAGTTCGATGCGGTTGCCCACGCTGATGCACGACACGCAGTATCGGGCGGCGGTCGCCTGGCAGAACGTGGCCTACAACCAGCCGCCGCACCCGAGCTACTTCATCGGCCAGGACATGGCGATGCCCGGCCAGCCGAACGTCTATGTGGCCACGCCGAATAAGCCGCCGGTGCTCGCCGCAGCCCGGGCGAGTTCAGCGACCGTCGCGGGCACGGGGGTTGCCCTCGTGGCCGAGGCCACCGATGACGGCGGCGCCGCCGGGCTCACCTACACCTGGGCCGTGGCGGCCGGTCCGGCGGCCGTGACCTTCGCGGCCAATCGCTCGAACGCCGCCCGTCAGACGACCGCCGTGTTTGCGGCGGCCGGCAGCTACACGTTCACGGTCAGCGTGACCGACGCCGAAGGCCGGGCTGTGAGCGGCGAGGTGGCCGTGACCGTGGCGCAGACGCCGAGCGGCCTGGCGATCCCCGACGGCCCGGTGGTCGTGGCCGCCGACAGCCGGCAGGCGATTCCGGCTCGGCTCGTCGATCAGTTCGGTGATCCGCTGGCCAGTCAGGCAGGCGTGAGTTGGAGCTTGGTGGCGGGGGCAGGCAGCATCGATGCGGCCGGCGTCTTTGCCGCGGGGAGCGGCGCGGGCTTCGCGACGGTGCGGTTCGGCTTCGGCCCCGAGACCCGCGACATTCCGGTGACGGTCGTGGCTGCGGGGATCGACCGGCTGCCGGTGCAGGTGGAAGCGGGGAACTTCAGCGGCGGCGTGGTGCTCCAGAGCGAGCATGCCGGTCACTCTGGAACTGGCTACCTCAACTTTCCGACGACCGACGGCGTCGCGACGCTCGCCGCCGTCGACGGCGGGCCCGGCGGTGAGCAGGCGGTCCTCGTCCGCTACGCCCTGGGTGCGGCGACGGCCCGCACGGGCCGGATCGTGGTCAACGGCGCAGCCCAGCCGATCACGTTCCTGCCGACCGGTGGCTGGACGACCTGGAATACCGTCGCCGTGCCGGCCACGCTCACGGCCGGGGCGACGAACACGATTCGCTTCGAGTCGACCGGTGAGGATCTCGGCAATCTCGACCTCGTCTGGCCGGCGAGCCTGCCGGTGGCGGCGCCCGTTGCTGACGTCGTGACGGTCGCGGCCGGTGAAATCATGATCGACGCCCTGGCCCGCTCGGGTTCGCTCCCGCTCGTCAAGGATGGGGCTGGCACGCTCGTGCTGACCGCAGCGGCTGCGATGACCGGCGGCGTGACCATGTCGGAGGGCGAACTCGTCGTGCAGGCGGCCGACGCGCTTGGTGCCGGCGGGCTCACGGTGACTGGTGGTGATGTGCGTCTCGAGGTCGGGTATGGCACGGTGCCCCTGGCCAGCCTCACGCTTGCCGACGGCCGGCTCGATCTCGGCACGGGTCGCGTGACGGTCGCCGCCGGGGGCTACGACCTCGCGGCGGTGAAGCAGTGGATCGCGGCCGGCCGTAATGGTGGCAGTTGGGACGGGGCGAACGGGATCGTGTCGCGGGCCGCCGGCACGTCGGTCCTCCGCGAGATCGGCTACACCGTGACCGGCGGCGTGCTGACGATCGGCTGGGCCGCCCCCGGCGACGCCAATCTCGACGGCGCCGTGAACGTGTTCGACATGGCGAGCGTGCTCTCCCGCGGGCAGTATGGGGCGGGGGGCGCGGCGGCTAGTTGGGCCGACGGCGACTTCAACTACGACGGCCGCGTCAGCCTCGTCGATCTCGTGCAGATCACCGGCTCCGGCCTGTTCAACGCGCCGAATTATCGCACTGGCACCGGCACCGGCCCCACGACCGGTCGCGGCCCGATGGTCACCTCGACCGCGACCTCGCCGACCCTGGCCGCCTTCGCCCTGCTGGCCGCCGAAGCCGAGACCTCGGACGACGACGAGCCCGGGTTTTTCTGACGGCTCGGGTCGACTCAGCTGCACCGGCTCGGGGACGGCAAAAGTCGCGTCGCGGGCGAGGATACGCCCCGATTGCTCCGCGAGCGTTCGCCGATCCCCGGGCCTCCGATGTCTGACAGGTTCACCGTCGTATGCCTTCTCCTCTCCGAGACCTGGGAGGGGCTGCCGGTGTTCTCGAACGTGAAGCGAGAGGATGCCGGCAGCCCCGACGCCCCGCGCGACAAGGTCAACTCAGCGGCGAGGGCTCGGGGGCGAATTCGGGGGTGGCTTTGTCGACGGTCAAGCAGCCGCGCTAGAATCATTGGCATGAGCAGAAACAACCGGCGCGTCTTCGGTGTGATCCTCTGCTGCCTCCTGGCGGGGCCTCGGCCGGGCCGCGCCGCTGATCCATTCGAGGGCGCGCCGCCGCTCTGGCAGCTCGTGCATGAGCCGGCAGTCGTCGCCGAGCTTGGGCTCTCGCGGGAGAAGCTCGAGCGGTTTCGCAGTCTGGTTGATTCATATGATGCGCGGTTCTTCCCGCTGCGGAATCATCCCGCGGAGACCGTGGCGGGCGAGGTGACCGAGGTGCTCGGTGAGCTCACTGCGGAGTTGCAAGGTCTGCTCTCGAAGGCGGAGTACGCCCGGCTGCTTCAGATTCAGCTCCGAGTTCAGGGCACGCCGGCCTTGTTGCAGCCCGACGTCGCTGGACTGATGGAGTATGCGCCCGAGCAGCGTGAGGAACTCGAGCGGGTGATAAGCGGCGGTCTCGAGGCCACGGCCGCCTTGCGGGAGCGGCTGGCCAAGGGAGAGCCACGCGGGGCGCTCGAGGCCGAATACACCCGGCTCAAGGAGGCCGAAGGCAAGACGCTTCAGTCGCTGCTCGAGCCCCGGCAGGTCGCGATCTGGAACAAGCTGCTCGGCCCCGACTTCGCCCTCGATCGCCTCGGGCATCCCACCTACCGGGCTCCCGCCTTGATCGACTCGGGCCAGTGGATCAACTCCGAGGCCGTGCGGTCAGAAGATCTCTCTGGCAAGGTCGTTGTGGTGCACTTTTACGCCTGCGGCTGCATCAACTGCATCCACAACTATCCCGTCTACCTCGACTGGAGCCGCCGATTTCGCGGCCGGGATGTCGCCATCATCGGGATTCACACGCCCGAGACGGCCGTTGAGGCGAGCGCCGAGCATGTGCGGGAGCGGGCCGCGGAGGCGGGATTCGACTTTCCCGTGCTGATCGATCCCGACAAGGCCAACTGGAACGCCTGGGGCAATTCGATGTGGCCCTCGGTCTACCTGATCGACAAATGGGGTCGGCTCCGATTTTTCTGGCCCGGCGAACTCCGCTGGCAGGGGGCGACCGGCGACGAGTGGATGGCCGCCCGGATCGAGGAGTTGCTCGCGGAACGGAAGAGCCCGACGCCGGGCGACTGACGCAGACCCGGCCGGCTCTGGCCGCCGGCCGGGCTTCGCCGTTCGCCTCACACGATCTCGTAGGCCTGCTCCTGGTGTTCGGAGAGGTCGAGGCCCATCTGCTCGACCTCGCGGCTGGCCCGCATCCCGACCAGGCGATCGACGAGCAGGAACGCCACCACCGACACGACGCCGCTCCAGGCGGCGGTCACGAGCACGCTCGCCGTCTGCCACCAGACCTGGCTCGCGATCGATTCGTGGGCGAGACCCGAGCCGCCGAGGGCCGGAGCCGCGACCACGCCCGTCAGCACCGCGCCCACGATGCCTCCCACGCCGTGCACCCCGAAGACATCGAGGCTGTCGTCGTAGCGGAAGCGGTGCTTGAGCGAGGTGGCCGCCCAGTAGCAGACGATCGCCGAGATGCACCCCAGGGCGATCGCCCCGAGCGGCCCGGCCGTGCCGCTAGCCGGCGTGATCGCCACGAGCCCGGCCACGGCGCCGGTGGCGACGCCGAGGGCCGAGGCCTTCTTGTGGGTGACCAGTTCGATCGTCATCCAGGTGGTGGCCGCTGCAGCCGCTGCGAGATGGGTTACGAGCAAGGCCATCGCCGCGGTGCCGTTGGCGGCCAGGGCGCTGCCGGCATTGAAGCCGAACCAGCCCACCCAGAGCATGCCCGTGCCCATCACGGCCAGCGGCAGGTTGTGGGGCCGCATCGGCTCCTTGGGGAAGCCTCGGCGACCACCGACGAGGATGCAGGTGACGAGGCCCGCGATGCCCGCATTGACGTGCACCACCGTGCCACCTGCGAAGTCGAGCACGCCCCATTGGTGGAAGAGCGCGCCTTCGCCCGCCCAGGCCATGTGGCAGATTGGGATATAGGAGAAGGTGAACCAAAGCACGCAGAAGAGCAGCATGCCGGAGAACCGCATCCGTTCGGCGAAGGCCCCGACGATCAGGGCGGGCGTGATGATCGCGAACGTCATCTGGAAGGCCGCGAACAGGGATTCGGGAATCGTGCCGGAGAGCGACTCGGGCGTGATGCCCCGAAAGAAGAACTTTTCGGTGCCACCGATGAATTGCTGCGCCTCGCCGCCGTTGGTGAAGGCCAGGCTGTAGCCATACGCCACCCAGAGGAGCGACATCACGCCGGCCATCGCCAGGCACTGCACGAGCACCGAGAGGACGTTCTTGCTCCGCACGAGGCCGCCATAAAAGAGCGACAGCCCGGGGAGCGTCATGAAGAGCACGAGGGCCGTGGCCACGATCATCCAGGCGGTGTCGCCGCCGTCGAGCGTGGGCACGGACTCCTCAGCCCGGCAGGTGGCGGTGGCGAGGATCGCCAGGCCCGCCGCCGCGAGCGAGGAACACGAGAATCGGGATGACACAGTCGCGCAGAATCGGTCCGCCACTCGACGAGCACGCATCAAATTTTCTCCAGAGGGGTCCGCCTGGGCGAGATCGTAGCGAGCAGCCCGGGGAAAACCCAGGGGTTCGAGCGCATGGCGCCTGTGGCCACCGGCCATCGGGGAGACCGAACGGTTCGTAGCCGCCCGCGTACACTAGGCCGCGTACACTAGGTTTGTGGGCTCTTTCTGGTTCGGTGTCGGGCTGGATATCGGCGGAGCGGTTCGCTTCGAGAGAGAACGATGTGGGGATCAAACCTGCGAGTTAGGGTGTGGATCACTGCGCTCGTCCCTGCCCTGGTTTGGCCGCTTCTTGCTCGTGCGGGGGAGCGGGGCGGCCGACGTCAAGCGTTGACGGCATCCGCACAGGGGCCGGAAGAGCTGGTTCCGGGCGGCTTGACGGTTGTGTCGCGACGCTCCTAATATATCACACGAGGCGGGTCCGATGCCGCCGTTCAGCCGGGATCCACTCCTTCCTTGCGAGGATATTTCTATGTTCGCAGAATTCCGCGGGCGGTTTGCTTCGAGGCGGAGCCGCGATTTGGTCAACCGATCGGG
>CAMDDJ010000063.1 GCA_945891385.1 Candidatus Kuenenia stuttgartensis
CCGGGCGGCCCGCCTTCAACCAGGCGACCGACTGGCTGGCCGTGGCCCGGGCCGCCACGAGGTCGTCGCCCTGGCAGACCACCGCGCTCGCGCGAACGGTCTTCACGAGTGCTGGCGTGGGGAGGTAGCGGGCGTTGATCCAGATCGCCTCCGACGGCGATCGGGACGGTTCCGGAAAGAGTCCTTTGAGATGGGGCTTCACAAGCCCGGTCACCCGCTTGGCCCCGATCGCCTTCCGCCACCGCTCGCCGATGGTCTCGAGCCCCAGCCGGAGATCGTGCCCCGGCCGTGTGAGCGCGAGCGGCTCGAGATGGCAGGCCGCGGCGTCGTCAAACAGGATCAGCGCGGTCATCGATTCCGGGGCGACTCCCGGACTCCAGCGGCTTTTTCAATGCCACAGCGATAGAATACCCTCAAGAAGGGACGGCCATTGCTGTCTGGCCCGAGGTCATTCTATGTGCGGGATCGTCGGCTACGTCGGGTTTCGGGATTGCCAGGGCATCCTGCTCAAGGGGCTCGGTCGGCTCGAGTACCGCGGCTACGACTCGGCCGGCGTGGCGATCGTGGACGGGTCGCTCCACGTCGCCAAATGCGCCGGGAAGGTCCGCGACCTCGAGAGCCGGCTCGCGGCCGACCCGCCGCGGGGCAGCCTGGGGATCGGCCACACCCGCTGGGCCACGCACGGTCTGCCCGATGACATCAATGCCCATCCGCACGTGAGTTCCTCGGGGCGAATCGCGCTGGTCCACAACGGGATCATCGAGAACTACGCGGCCCTCAAGCAGACGCTCGCGGCCAAAGGCTGCGTGTTTCGCAGCCAGACCGACTCCGAAGTGGTCGTGCAGCTGATCGAGGAGATCCTCAACGGCGATCCCGACCTCTCGTTCGAGGCGGCGATCCGCCTGGCCCTGGGCCAGGTGACGGGCACCTACGGCCTGGCGATCGTCAATCTCGACGATCCAGCCCGGCTGTATGTCGCACGAAAAGGATCTCCTCTGATCGTCGGCCTCGGCGACGGCGAAACCTTCGTGGCCTCCGACGCGACGCCGATCGTGGAATACACCAACCGCGTGGTCTATCTCGACGACGGTGAGTTGGCGGTGCTGAGTCCCGGCAGCTGCGAGGTTCGCACGATCGACGACGTGCCGCTCACGAAGGACGTGCACGAACTCGCCCTCTCGCTCGACGCGATCGAGAAGGGGGGCTTCCCACACTTCATGCTCAAGGAGATCCACGAGCAGCCTCGCTCCGTCGCCGACTGCCTCCGTGGCCGGCTACTGCCGACGGGCCACGTGCAGCTCGGCGGCCTGGCTGGCGTGCTCGATCGAATCGCTTCGGCCCGGAAGCTCACGATTGCCGCCTGCGGCACGAGCTGGCACTCGGCGCTCGTGGGGGAATACCTGATCGAGCACCTCGCCCGGCTGCCGGTCGAGGTCGAGTATGCCTCAGAGTTTCGCTACCGCGAGCCGCTGCTTGACGGCAACGACGTGCTGCTGGCGATCTCGCAGAGCGGCGAGACAGCCGACACGATCGCCGCCCTTCGGGAGGCGAAGCAGCACGGGGCCCTGGTGCTCGGCATCTGCAACGTCGTCGGCTCGACGCTCGCCCGCGAGACCGACGCCGGCGTCTACACCCACGCCGGGCCCGAGATCGGCGTGGCCTCCACGAAGGCGTTCACGGCCCAGGTGGTGGCGCTCGCGCTCGTGGCCCTGGCCCTGGCTGAGAAGCGGGGCACGCTCTCGCCCGCCCGGGCGGCGAGGGTGGCCGAGGAGTTTCACCGCATCCCCGAGAAGATCGCGGAGATTCTCACCCAGGAGGCGGCGATCCGGACGCTCGCCGACCGCTTTACCTACGCGCCCAACTTCCTCTATCTCGGCCGGTCGTTCAATTTTCCAGTGGCCCTCGAGGGCGCGCTCAAGCTCAAGGAGATTTCCTACATCCACGCCGAGGGCTATCCGGCCGCCGAGATGAAGCACGGCCCGATCGCCTTGATCGACCGGCTGATGCCGGTGGTGGTGCTAGCCACGACCGGCCATACGAGCGACAAGATGCTCGCCAACATCGAGGAGGTGAAGGCTCGCCAGGGTCGGGTCATCGCGGTCACGACGCCGGGGCAATCGGAGGTCAAGCGGCTGGCGGAGTTCGTGATCGAGGTGCCCGAAACCGACGACCTTCTCTCACCGCTCCTGGCCGTGATTCCGCTCCAGTTGCTTGCCTACCACATCGCGGTCAATCGCGGCTGCGACGTCGACCAGCCCCGAAATCTGGCCAAGAGCGTGACGGTGGAATGATGGCCGAGAGCGATGGAAACGGGCTGCCGTTGCCCGGCCAGCGGCGGCGGAGTAGTCTACGGAGATCACTTCCCGCGTGAGGCTCGAAACCCGGTCAACCCGTGGTTTCTGCCGCACCGCTCGGGGCGTAGCTCAGCCTGGCTAGAGCGCTACGTTCGGGACGTAGAGGTCGCTGGTTCGAATCCAGTCGCCCCGACTCATCTGGGATAACCGTCGCGTGCACGACGGCGGGCCGACGCTTGCTCGGCTGAAGATCGGTGAACGGAAACGGCACGACGACCACGTCGCCGGTTAGGCCGCGGGTCGGCTCGATAGCGACCGCCGCACGGCAGCCATGAGCCCCAAGGCTCCGAATCCGACGACCATCACCATGGACGGCTCGGGGACCGCCGTGATGTTGTCGACGCCGATCGTGCTCACCACGACAGAGCCGTTGAGATTCGCGGTGCTCGTCGCATGCAGGATCCGCAGCGCAAACCCACTGGACAAAAACGAGGAGAAATCGCCGGGAGCGCCGACCGTCGTGAGGGCCGCTTCCGTCACCGGAAAATCCGCCGTCTGCCAACCGCCGCCTGTGCCGAGCGCGAAGGGGATCGTCGAGATGTAACCGGCTCCAACGCTATTGCGGAGACCGAGGCGGACCTGGAGCGGCACCGATCCCGAGTTGAGCAAATCCATGCGGATCGACGTGACGCCATCGGTGACGTAGTTGGAATTCCACTGGTTTTGGTTGAACACGGTCAACTTACCGAAACTTCCACCGCCGTCGGCGACGGACTGCATGTACGAATCACCAGCTCCCGCAGGGCCGCCGCTGGCGACGAGCGAGAGATAGGTTGGGTTGCTGATGCCCTTCTGCCAGCTGTCGAGCGAGCCGGTGAAGGTATCGGTGCTCCCGACGGTGACCGCGAGGGCGGTTCGCGACAGCATCGCGAACGAGAGCACGAGCGAGCCACAGCGGCTGAGCCTGGCCATGAAGGCATCTCCCTGAAAGGTTGTGGGACTCGTCGGTCCCGTCTGCCCCAGTCTAGGCACGGAGCGGGCTGCAGACAGTCCGCCCTGAGAAAGGCCCTCGGACGGGCCCCCACGGATCCAAGGTAAAGTAGAGTCTGCCTGAGGGCACCCCCAAACCAGCTCCACGTTCGTGCGGCGCGCGGAAGCGGCTACTCCCCCTGCCCGGTTCCCGAAGCTTCAGGGTCTCACAACCACCCCATGATTCGATTCTGGTTATTCGCCGCGGTGCCGGCGGCGGCAGGCTTGCAGTGGGCGGGCGGGCCGCCCGTGGCCGTGTTCGCGCTGTCGCTGGTGGGGATTTTCGCGCTCGTCGGGGTGATGGGCCAGGCGACGGAACGGCTCGCGGCCAAGCTCGGCCCCACGCTCGGCGGCCTGCTCAACGCCACCCTCAACAATCTTCCGGAACTGATCATCGGCGGCGTCGCACTGGCCAACGGCTTTCCGGCGGTGGTGAAGGCTTCGCTCACCGGCGCGATCCTGGCCAACCTCCTCCTCGGCCTGGGCGTGGCGCTTGTGGCCGGCGGCCTGCGGCACGGCGAACAGCGGTTCGACTCGGGCAGGCTGCGGATCAGCTCGTCGATGCTCATGATCTGCGCCTTCTGCTTCATCGTGCCGGCGGTCTTCAGCCTCGGCACGCCCGAAGGCACCCGCGATCTCTCCCTGGAAATGTCGGTGGTGCTCGTGCTGATCTACCTGATCAACGTCGCGGCGGCCGTCAGGACAGGCGGGCCGGCGACGGGCCTCGTCGCCGAGGAGACCTTCGTCGACGAGCATCCGAACGAGCCGGCCTGGCGGAGCGTCGTCGTGCTCATCGTCACGGCGGCAGGGCTCGGCTTTATCACCGAAATCATGTCGCACGCGCTCGAGCCGACGGCCGAGCGGCTCGGGCTCTCCCACACCTTCAGCGGCCTGGTGCTGCTCGGCGGGGCGGGGAGCCTCGGCGAGGTGCTGGCAGGCACCCATTTTGCCCGCAAAGGTCGTTCCTCGCTCTTGCTCGCGGCAACGGTGGGGTCGACGATCCAGATGGTCTTGCTCGTGGCACCGCTGCTCGTGCTCATCGGCCAGATCGTCGGCCAGCCGATGGACCTAGCCTTCACGTCGTTCGAGGTGGTGGCGATCGTGCTCGCGGTCATGATCACGCGGGAGTTGATCCAAGACGGCAAGGCCAACTGGTTCGAAGGAGTGCTGCTCGTGGCCGTGTATGCGATCCTGGCGATCGGCTTCTATCACCTCCCTGAGTGACCCCCGGCAGAGTCGACGGCCCCCGCGGCTTCCCCGACCTCAGGCACGTGCCCTCGCTGCATCTCGTGGGGGTCGGCCTACGAGGGCGATCAACGGACGGCTTCAGGTGGGCGGATCCCCGACCCCCATCAGTGCCTTGAGATAACTCGGTGCATCATGAACGTGCCTCGCGTCGAGGCGGTGCCTGACCATCGCTGAAACGACCGCGTCGTCGTTGACCAGCGTCCTCGCGATGTGGCCCATCTGAAGGCAATGGTTTCGCCAGGCCTCCAGCAGCTCCGCTGGTGGGATGCTCGGCCACCTGCCGTGTACTGTGGTGTCTGAAAACGCCTTCCAGTAGAGGGCCTCGGGAATCCGCCGCAACTCACCAAATCGGGCCTGCTGCATGATCCACAAGCTATCGACTGCGAAATCCGTAGGTGGATTTGGGACGAGTTCGAGCAGGCTCCATTGCTCCGGGCGGCGGCGCATCAACGCTCGAAAACTGTAACCTCCGTACAGATTGCACATGACATGTTGCACCCGCTGGGCGGTCGTGCCCCGCACCTCGGTCGCTCGCATCAGCCCCTGCGCCGTGGCGATGTCACTGTATACCGCAAAACACGCTGGTTCCCGCGACAGGATCTCGAGGCACGCTTCGACATACCTCGGGGCGAGCAGGTCGTCATGCGGAAGCAGCATGAAGAATTGGCCTGTAGCATTTCCCAAGACGTAATTACTGTTTCGGACCCAACCCAGCCGGACAGAAGGAGTAAGCATGCGGATCTGCGGATGATCTCGGAATGCTTCGAGGGCGGGCGCGGGATAGCCTCCGTCGTTTGAAATGATGATCTCGATGTCATCCACCGTCTGACCAAGCGCAGACCGTATGGTGGACGCAATGAACGCCTCACAGCGATACGCCGGAATGCAGATGGAAACCAGCGGTTGATGGCGGGCGACGGTCGGCATGCATCAGAACTCTTCGAGGCATTCCCTCACGCAGTCCATCGCACACCGCGGGGCGGAAACATATTTGCCTGTTTCGATCGACCAGTAGCCGCGGGCCAGTCGTGCGGGGCCATGATCACTCCGCTGGTGGAGGCCGCTGGCGGGATCATCGATGTCGGACCGACCCTTTGCGATGATGAAATCTCCCAACAATTCCGCGGGCAGGGGTGAATCCATCGTGGCAAGCCTGCCTAAGACTGGCGCAAAGCTGGCGCAGCCCTGCCAGGTCTCGCGCATCAAGCTCTGCATCTCTGAGGGAGAAAAGCTTGGGCGTCGCAGCGTGTCGGCCATCGTCGAGAAACACATTCCCACGGGGTACCAGCTTGCATAGAGACTGTCGTTCATAGGGTAATAGACGCAGTCTCCAAACGGGCCGGATGTCGCGGTGATGTTCGGCGGTATCGCGTCGGCGAGATGATGTGAAGCACTGCGCAGGACCACTCCGAACTTGTAGCGAGTGAACCAGGGCCCGGCCGAGGGATAACCCGATCGCCTGTCGATATTCCGCCGATCCGCCCAGGCGCAATTGATGACGATGTCGAACGGCCCCTCATCCTTGGCATCAGCCGTCGCGAAGCCAACGTGCCACTTCTCACCCCTATCGACTACGCGGGCCACCTCCGCCAAATACCTGACCTCGATGCGCGGATGCAGTGTGACGGCCCGAGCAACGATCGCGGAAATGCCCTGCGGCCACACAGCCCTTTCTGGCGTCAGGAAGCAGGTCGCACCGGCTGAGCCGCCATCCGGCAAAGGCCTGGAATGGAAGGGCCCCGGCTGCCCCAGGTACCTGAGGCCGAGCTCGTCCATGCGGGCATTGAGACGGGCATCCACCCTCGCGAAATGACATCTGATGACGTCGAGTGGCAACCCGCTGTCGGCCGGCACCACGTAGACAAACGGGTCGCAGACAACTGCGGCGAACTCAGCTGCCGAGATCCAGTGTTCGAGGATGGGGCGGAACAAGATCGCATCGTCGATCAGCCGCTCGGCGGTGTGAAAATACGGATCGGCCCCAAAGACGTAGCCCAAATGCACCTTGCCTTCATTGGCGGCTGACGCGCGGGACAGCAGCGTCGCGGCCTGCTCGAGGATCGTCACCTGATGGCCGCGGTCGGCGAACCCGAGGGCCGTCAGGCATCCGGTAAGGCCCGCGCCGATGACAACAACCTGCATGGTTATACCGGGGTTTGTTCGCCGTTCATCTGCCTGGCCGCTCGTGCATGGAGACCGCGACGATCTCGCATCGCATCTCCCATTCAGGCCCGGCAGGTCGCGTAGTGAAAGAAGGCGGCTTCGTCCGGCCGTCGGCTGCTCGTTTCTCGCTCTGTCACGACGCTGATCTCATCGAAGCCCGCAGCCGCGAGCAGGCCCTCGAGCTCGTCCACCGTGAAGTGGTGGGTGGCGTAGAGGATCTCCCCCCGCTCGTTCCGGGAAAAGTAGGTGTGCCGTTCACCCGTCAGGGGCTCGTCCTCGGCATAGAGGCGGGCATAGCCCGGATTGATCATATCGGACACCCCCGAGGCCGACAGGGCGAGCCGGCCGCCGGGCCGGAGGTTGGTGCGAATGTGCCTCAGAAGACTCGCCCGGTTGTCGCTGGCACCGATGATGGAGATCACGAGCTGACAGACGGCGACGTCGAACGGGCCGGCATCGAGCAGCGGGGGGCGAACGGCTGCGAAATCAGCCTCCTGGAATCGGAGCCAGTGGCCCGTGGCATCGGCTGGTGAGCCCAGGCTGCGGGCGGCGCGCATGGCAGCCTCGTTGACGTCGACGCCCAGCACGGAGAATCCCCGTTCGTGCATCCGCCTGCTCAGTTGCCCGCTGCCGCAGCCGACGTCGAGCAGCGTGAGTGGCTCGAGTGGACTCTCCTGCAGGATTGAATGCAGAAACGCGTCGAGATGGGGAGTCGATTCCTTGCTGGGAATCTGCCCAGCGTCAAATCGCCGCCAGTCGTCCGCCGAATTTCGCATGAATGGCAGGTGGGGCTCGGGTTCGGCGGGCGATCGCGTTTGGCGCCTCGGGCCGGATGGTACCAGATGGCTCGAGCTGCAGTCGGCGAGGTCGGGGCGGCCGCACGGGCTGTCCGGTGTCGAAGACCGTATCATGCCGGTCATCGCCTTTCCCCTGGGAGCCGCCCCGATGCCTGCTCGTTCGCTGCCGTTCGTCATCCCTGGCATGCCGCTCAGGCTTGTCATGCTGGTGGTGCTTGGGATGGTCGCGGGGCCGGTGGTCGTGCCGCCGGCCGGAGGTGACGAGCCGGCCTTTCCCGTCTGCATCGAGGTCGATGCCGCGGGCGACCTGGGCCCGATGCCCGAGATCTGGCGGTTCTTCGGCGCCGACGAGCCCAACTACGCCACCATGCCGCACGGCCGCAAGCTCCTCGGCGAGCTGGGCGAACTCCGGCCGAAGCAGGTGTTTTTCCGAGCGCACAACCTGCTCACCAGCGGCGACGGCACCCCCGACCTGAAGTGGGGCTCCACCAATGCCTACACGGAAGATGCCGAGGGCCGGCCTGTCTACGACTGGACGATCCTCGACGGCATCTTCGACGCCTACCTGGCCAGCGGTGTCCGCCCCTACGCCCAGATCGGCTTCATGCCCGAGTCGCTCTCGGTGAAGCCCGTACCCTACCGCCACCGCTGGCGGGTCGGAGCTCCCTACGAGGAGATCTACACCGGCTGGGCGCATCCGCCGAAAGACTTTGCGAAGTGGGAGGCACTCGTCGAGGCGTGGGTGCGGCACTGCGTGGCTCGCTACGGGGCCGACGAAGTGGCGAGTTGGTATTGGCAGACCTGGAACGAGCCCAACATTCCCTACTGGCAGGGCACGCGGGAGGAGTTTTTCCGGCTCCACGACCATGCGATCGCCGCGGTGCGTCGGGCCCTGCCCACGGCCCGAGTCGGCGGCCCCGACGTGGCGGGCGACGGCGGCGACTTCATGGATGCCTTCCTCGACCACTGCCTCCACGGCAGAAACCTCGCCACGGGAGCCCACGGCACTCCGCTCGACTTCGTCTCGTTTCACGCCAAGGGCGCACCGACCACGGTCGACGGCCATGTGCGGATGGGCCTCCGCGAGCATCTCCGGACGATCGACACCGGCTTCGCCCGGATCGCGCGACATCCCGAGCTGCGGCAGACGCCGATCGTGATCGGGGAATCCGACCCTGAGGGCTGTGCCGCCTGCCAGGGGCCGCAGCTCGCCTACCGCAACGGCACGATGTATTCGAGCTACACCGCGGCGAGCTTTCCGCGGAAGCTGGCCCTCGCGGAGCGGCATGGCGTTCGCCTCGCAGGCGCGCTCACCTGGGCCTTCGAGTTCGAGGGGATGCCCTGGTTTGCGGGGTTCCGTTCGCTGGCCACCAACGGGGTGGCGAAGCCGGTGCTCAACGTCTTCCGCATCTGGTCGCGGCTGACGGGCCGGCGACTCCCGGCCACGAGCGATGGCGAACGGCCCCTCGACGAGATGCTCGAGCAGGGCGTTCGCGGCCGCCCCGACGTTGCCGCGATCGCCTGCCGCGACGGCGACACGCTCCGGGTGATGGCCTGGCACTACCACGACGACGACCAGCCGGGGCCGGCGGCCGAGGTCACCCTGAAGGTCGCCGGTTGGAAGCCGGGGGCCGGGGCTCCCGCCCACTTTCGCATCGACGGCGACCACTCCAACGCCTTCACGCTCTGGCAGCGGATGGGCTCGCCGCAGGCCCCGACGGCCGAACAGCGGACCGAGCTCGAGCGTCGCTGCGGGCTCGAGGCCGCCGAGCCGCCGGCGGTGCGGTTTGAGGGCGACGGCATGGTCGTGAACTTCCTGCTGCCGCGAGCCGGCATCTCGCTCGTCGAGTGGCGAGGGTCGGCCGCGGCCGACGCGATCGTCGCGGCCGATGGCAGCGGCGACTTCACCTCGGTGCAGGAGGCGATCAGCAAGGCCCCGATGAAGACCGGCCGCGGCGATCCGCGGTGGGTGATCCGCGTCAAGCCCGGCACCTATCGCGAGCGGATCCACGTGCAGCGGGAGCGGGGCAAGATCCTCGTGCTGGGCGACGACCCAGCCGCCACGACGATCGTGTTTGGCCTCCACGCAAACATGCCGGGTGAAGACGGCAAGCCGATCGGCACCTTTCGCACGCCCACCCTCTGGATCGACGGCGACGGCATGGAGTGGCGAAATCTCACGATCGCGAACGACGCGGGGCCCGTCGGTCAGGCCCTCGCCCTGCGGGTCGACGGCGACCGGGTGTCGTTTCGCAACTGCCGCTTCCTCGGCTGGCAAGACACGATCCTGCTCAACCGCGGCCGGCAGTATTTCGCCGACTGCGAGATCGAAGGACACGTCGACTTCATCTTCGGCGGCGCCACGGCCTGGTTCGACCGCTGCACGATCCGCTGCCTGAAGGACGGCTACATCACCGCCGCCTCCACGCCCGATGGCGTGCCGCATGGCTTCGTGTTCGCCGACTGCACGATCACCGGAGCCGAGGGCGTGAAGACCTACCTCGGCCGGCCGTGGCGCGACTTCGCCCGCACCGTGTTTCTGCGGACCGCGATGGGCGACGTGGTGCGGCCCGAGGGCTGGCACGACTGGGACAAGCCCCAGGCCCACGCCACGAGCTTCTACGCGGAAGCCGGCAGCACGGGCCCGGGCGGGAATGCCGCGCAGCGGGTGCCATGGGTGAAGCGGCTCACGGACAGCGAGGCGGCATCGCTCACGCCGGCACGTGTGCTCAGCGGTGCCGACGGCTGGAATCCCGCAGCCAACTGACACCCCGGCCGTTGCCAAGCCGCCGCGGTCAGTCGAGCTCGCCCTGGATCGTGAGCACGAGCTTCCGCGGCCCGGCCCGGTCGCGATGCTCGCAGAGGTAGATGCCCTGCCAGGTGCCGAGGCAGAGCCGGCCGGCCGCGACGGGCACCGTGAGCGACGCTCCGATCAAGGCGGTCTTCACATGGGCGGGCATGTCGTCCGGCCCCTCGGCCGTATGCGCGTAGGGAAAATCCTCCCGGGCGATCTCGTTGAAGGCGAGTTCGAGATCACGGGGCACGTCGGGGTCGGCATTCTCGTTGAGGCAGAGGCTGGCCGATGTGTGCTGGAGAAAGACATGCAGGAGGCCCACCCGCAGCCGGGGCAGCTCGGTCAAGGCCGCCTCGACCTCGCCTGTGATCAGGTGGAATCCCCGTCGCCGGGGAGCGAGCCGCAGGGAATGCTGCATCCAGGTCATCGTCCGCGGAGTATACCGCGACGCATACTCACCGGCCGCCGGGTGCTCGTTTGCACCGACGAGCCGGAGATCTCGGCTTCTGCCGCCAAATCTGGGATTTTGGGCTCAGCCGCCTGCTGGCCTCCGGGGCAGGCGACCCCTCGGGGCCGGCCCGGGCAGCCGTCGCCGCCTTCCGCGGGGCCGGCGGGAGCCGCTGCTTGTCGCGTGGCATGCCCGGCATCGTCATGCTCCTGATACGGGGCCTTCAAGCCCGGAGGTTCCACCGTATCAGGGCGCCCGAAATCCAGGGTCCACCTCAGCCAGTCCTGGCAACATCGCCGGCCAACTCGCCGAGTCGAATGACTTTTTGAGCGACCTTTCTGGCGTAGCCCGCGGCCTGGCTGCCTGCCTCGGCTCCAACCACATGCAGGTCCGGGCGGTCCTTCAGGTGATTGAGCAGGCAGGCATCGCGGTCTCACGTTCCGAGGGGCGAACACGGCAAGAAGCGATCGATCAGGCGGACCCTATGAGCTTTCCGTCTCTCGTGCGATCGGCCTGTCAGTCGACCGACTCTGGCAAACCTCAAGCGGCTGCCACACGACAGACTCCGCGTCTGCGATGTCGATGCCATGCTCTGCCATGTCACGGGCAGTCAGCCAGCGGATCGCAGAGTGTATACTTCCGTACATCTTCTTGTCAAGCCTCCCCAGAGTCTGAAACTCCTGGCCTACCGCACGTGGCTCCGACCCGATTGCTGCGGCTGCTTCACTCTCGTGGCTACGGTCGGATGGAAACACCAAGAGTTTTCCCCAACAGCGCCCAGTCGTGATGGCCGGCTTCCACGACCCAGCGGAGCACGCTGAGATCCATCTCTTCGTATTGATGGATGGCAATGTTGCGAAACCCCACCATTGCCTGGAGTGATGACGAGAGTCTTGCGTCGATGATGCCGGCGCGTTCGAGCAGTCGAAAAGCATCCGCCATGCTCTGCGGCATGCCCAGATGACGCTCAGCAACGACGTGCATCGCCATGTCGATCGCCGCCTGGCAGGCTCGCTCAACATTGAGTGTGAGCGCATCGAGATGCGTGTAGTCATCAAACCGGGGTGAGGCCGCAGCCTCTTCTCGTATGCGGCGGATGCATCGTTCAATGATCACCGCCTTGTTCAGCAAAACATCGTCAGGCGGCGTAGGCATGCAGGACCTCCCTTCGGGCAACCTGCAGGGCGGCATACATCGACAGGACATGCATCGCAAACGTCGCGGTCACCGCATGGTCCCGCTCAGCGAGCACGCGTCCCTTGGCAACGGCTTCCTTGGCAAAGACGAGATTTCGCGTGCTCAGCACGCCAAGGTCGACCGAGCGATGGCAAACCCTCGCCAGAGCCGCAGACAGCTTGAGCCGTTCTTCACCGCTGATCAAACACGACTTGCGGAGCAGAATCGCGATGTCGACATCGCTGTCTTCCCGCAAGCGGTTTTCCGCAGCAGAACCAAGCAGATAGGCGGCCTCGACAGCCGGATGGGCAAGAAGGATCTCCTCGGCCTTTCGCAGTGATTCGTGGTCGATTGATTCGGTCGGCATGAAAAATCCACCCAATAAGGCAGCACGAGGACCGGCACCCGGAACCATGCATCCTACCCGCACAGACGAACAACCTACGCGACGCCTCTCCCCGGGCATTGTCCCGCGATGGTTAATCGGTTATACTTCTGGTATGAAAACCGCTGTTTCGATTCCTGACGACGTATTTGAGGATGCCGAGCGCCTCGCATCGCGGCTCCATACTTCCCGCAGCCAACTCTACGCTCGGGCCCTCGCGGAATTCGTCGCCCGCCATGATGATGATGAAGTCACGTCGCGCATGGATCAGGCTGTTCGAGAGGCGGGCGGTGAGGCCGGCGGTTTTGTTCAGGCAGCTGCACAGCACTCGCTGAAGCGGGTCGAATGGTAATCGCCCAGGGCGAGGTTTGGTGGGCCGACCTGGCTGAACCCATCGGCTCGGCCCCGGGCTGTCGTCGGCCAGTGGTCGTGGTGCAGTCGGACCCGCTGAACCAAAGCCAGATAGCGACGGTCGTGTGCGTCGCTCTGACAAGTAACCTTCGCTGGTCTGTCGCCCCGGGCAATGTGCTTCTCAATGCGAAGCACACTGGATTAGACCGCGATTCCGTCGCGAATGTGCCGCAGGTTGTGACCGTCGACAAACGGCAGTTGACCGAGCGAGTCGGCAAAATTCCCAGGCGACAAATAGAGGCCATCTTCTCCGGTATCGAGCTTGTGATGGGCCGATAGAGTGCCCGGCGTGGAACCAAGCGATGCAGCAGCCTCGCCCGAGCGTCCTGCGGCATGGATAATCCCGTTTCGGCGAATTGCCGAACGCCAACGTTAGGAAGCCACAGCTGCGGGCCCGCTTGGCTGGCGGTGCGTCATGATCCATGCTGCCGTCGTGCCGGAGGCGCAGACGGCATGCCTTCGCAAACTGGCGCCGACCGCGACTGCCTGAGACTGTCTCTTGCAGGGTATACTTCGCCCCACGGCCGCCGACGGTTTTTGCACGCTCGCGGCTGGTCAAGCTCATGATCCGCGCGTGGCACTTTCCAAAAGCATCATTTCCGCCAAAGTCATTTCCCGGACGCCGCAGTTACGGCAACTGGGCGTGCGGCGACTTGCTTTGTTTGGGTCGCATGCGCGGGGTGAAGCGACTCCGAGCAGCGACGTTGATATCTTGGTTGAGTTTGAGCCCGGGTGGAAGTCGTTCGAGAGCCTCGTTTCGATCGCGGAACTTCTCGAGGATCTTCTGGAACGTCGGGTCGATGCCGTAACAATCGAAAGCCTGTCGCCCCATATCGGGCCGAAAATCCTCGCAGAGGCTGTTGATGTCCTTCGGGCCGCATGACTATCTCGCCCACATCCTTGATGAATGTGAGTTTCTCTGTCATTCGTCCGCCGGCATGACCAGTGAAACAGTCTTCCGGCGGCCCCGTCACGGAGCTCATGACTGACCTGGCTCAGCCCGCGGGAGGCGGAGCTTCTGCTGCGATCATGGCGATTGGTGCCGCGGCGTGCCAAGGCCCGCGGCACGCCCTCGTCGTCAGACGTGTTTAGATGTTTGTTGCCAAGATCGAAACGTCGACCTGAAAGTACTCGGCCAGTTTGTGGATCATGTGCCGACTGAATCGTTTCTTGCCCTTTAAAACCTCGGAAATCGTTGATTTGGGAAGGCCGGTGTCTCGACTCAGCTGCGCCTGAGTAACCTCCCTGGCATCGAGGAGATGCTGAAGCATATCGGCGTCAGTCGCAGGGGCTATGGGTTGATGCTCGTCCTCATAGGCGCCAACGAGATCGCTCAGGGCATCAAGGTAGGTTTCTTCGCCTGCATTCAAAGTGCCACGAGCGAGCAAGGCATCCATGACCTTTTGGGCTTGCTCCAGGTGGTCATCGCCCTTGATCGAAGCCAGAGGGAAATCGAGAACAAGCTCCAGATAGGAGTCTTTGTTTCTTCCCTTCAAACGGAACTGCGTCTTCGTGGCCATTGTCCCGGGTCTCACCTTGTTCGCTTCGCCGCACCAGATGTGCACCGTGTCCTTGGCTCAGATGGCGGGGCCTCAAAGCACCCGCAGTCTTCTTTCCAAGAGTCTTTGTCGTATTCGACGTGTGTCATCACCTTGAGGACAAAAACCTTTTGGCTGGGATAGAGGATTCGCGTCACCATGCGGTATTTGTTGCCACCGATGTTGAAGACCACGCACTTACCGACAAGACTCGCCGAACCGTACTGCGTCTTCACGTCCGCCCATGACTGCCAAGCAACAGTGCGGTGATTGACGTGGGTGTACCACGCCCTCAACGGCCCCTCGGAGTCCTCGTGGCCAGGTGTCTCCCAAAACTCCCGCAACCTTGATTTTGAGATCACCCACATCCGCTTCGCCTGATGTCATCGGCATCCAGAGTCATGGTAGTTCGTGAAAAACGAACGGGCAAGTAAGAAGTTCGCGTAAAGCGAACGGAGTCCCCCAAAGACCACCTCCAAACACGCTGCCCGCCCGCCTATTCGTTCGCCGGTGGCCGCACGTTTCCGGCTCGAACGACATCCGCGACTGAAGCGGGGTTGGTGCCATGCAACCGTGCGGCCAGTCGGCCTGGCGTACCCTCTCGTTTGTCACGGCGGGTTGAGCCGAAGTGTCGAACGGATCATCGCCCGCACCCAGCGAACGTTGGCGATCGCGGACTTAGCCACTCACGTGCGGCGGGCTTCATGCAACACTTTCCCGTTCGTGAGCACGTCGATCAGGAAGCAATCGCCCATTTGGAGTCGCTTTTTGATGGTCTTGGGCGCCCGCACCACCAAATCGAGGGGAAAGCCGGCTGAGATGCTGCGTCGGATCCTTGCGGCCTGCTCGGCCGCAGGTCCGGTGTGCGGCATGACCACCAGGAGATCGACATCAGAATCACGGTGCGTTGTGCCAGTCGCATGCGAACCGAAGAGGATCACCCGCTCCGGATGAAACTCATCCACAATCTTAGCCACGTACCGCCGAATTTTGTCGGATTCAATCATGGTCGTAGGGTGTTGCACCAGTGCCGCATCAAACAACGCGGGGGAGTGTACGCCTGGCCAGCACGGGCGTCAAGGTCGCCGCGTAGGCTTCCGTCTTGGCCCGATCTATGGCCGCCGTGGCGATGGCAGCCTCGATCACCAGCCAGGCAATCTCGTGCATGCTCCAGAGTGTACTGGCCCGGCTCGGCGGAGATGACTGTTTATCTGGCCCGGCTGGGCAATCCCGATCCACCTGCCGCCCTTCCACGCCCGCGGCCGGTTGGTTTACGTTGCCCCGATGACATCTCCAGGCCTGCAGCAACTCGAAGCGTCGGAGGCGATCTCCACTCCCGGCCTTGCCCAGGCCGAGCTTGTGGAGCGGTTTCTGCGGTGGGAGTCGCCGGAGATCGTGGCCGATTTCTTTCGGCTGCGGGCGGAGGCGGATGAGGCGATCTACGCAGCCGCCCACGCCCGCGGCGCGGTCGGCGAGTTGGCCGGCTACCCGATCGGCTTCTGCCGCCCGATCCGGGATTTTGGGCTCAGCCGCCTGCTGGCCTCCGGGGCAGGCGACCCCTCGCGGCCGGCCTTGGCAGCCGTCGTCGCCTTCCGCGGGGCCGGCGGGATCGTCAAGGGTGTGTGGGGCGTGCAGAAAGGCATCTATTTTCAAAATGCGATTCAGATCGGCCATCTCTGGTGCGACCTCTCCAACGACACGGTCGACCCGCGGCGACCGGCTGTGGAGGTGTGTCGGCTGGCCGACGCCCGCTTCGAAGAGATCCCATCGTTCGAATTATTTGCGCGGGTGGCCGCCCTTTACTGGGACGAGGAGGCCTACCCGAATCATGTCTTTCCGGAGATCGCGGCGGTGCTGCCGGTGATCCTGGTCAGCTCCACCGGCCGGATGCGGATTCCCGCCCCGAAGACCCTCCTGCCCCGCAACATCCGGCTCGACTACGCGCTCGCGGAGGAGTTTCTCGCAAGCGGCGACTTCGCCTCGCGCACGCTGCCGGAACATCTGCTCGATCAGCTCGCTCGGGCCAGCCGCAGCCGCTCCGGCTGGTTTGCCCGCGACCCGGCCTGGTGTCGGCGATTCGACCCCACGCTCGGCCCAGCCGACGCGGGCCGCCTGATCGCAGCCGAGCGGCAGGCCGTCTCCGGGCTGGGCGAACGCGACCTCCTGGGGCGGTTTTTTGAGATGATCCACTGCACGATCGGGCCGGTGGCGGTGAGTTAGGGAGGTGCAGAGGACGGGGCCGCTTTGCTGGCGGTGCCTCATGATCCATCCCGCCGTCGTACCGGAGGCGCAGATGGCGTGCCCCGCCCCGTCAGATCGTGAACTCAACGATCTCGGTGAAGACGTAGTCCTTGCGGTTGAGGGCCTTGTCCTAGAGCGACCTGCACCCCTTAAACGTCGCCACTTTCAGAGAGAGAATCTCTGGGGGCGGAAACCAAGGGAGGGCAAGAGATGCCACGAGGGAAGAAGTTCACTGCCGAGCAGATCATCGGGAAGCTCCGCGAGGCTGAGGTTGGGTTGGCTCGAGGGAAGACGGTGCCCGAGGTGGTCCGGAAGCTTGGTGTGACCGAGCAGACGTATTACCGCTGGAAGCGGGAATACGGTGGACTGCGGACGGACCAGTCCAAGTGGCTGAAGGATCTCGAGAAGGAGAACGCCAGACTGAAGCGGCTCTTGGCAGACGCCGAGTTGGACAAGGCGATTCTGCGGGAGGCAGCCTCGGGAAACGTCTGAGCCCGGCGAAGCGGCGCCAAGTGGTCGAGCACGTGCGTGACACGCTCGGCCGCGATGTGGTGACCGAACGCCGGGCATGCCGGGTGCTGGGGCAGGCCAGAAACACGCAACGTCGGAAAGCGTGCGTTGCTGATGACGAGCCGCAACTCGTGAAGCGGATCGTCTGGATGGCCAGCGAGTACGGTCGCTACGGATACCGCTGGATTACAGCACTTCTGCGCGCCGAAGGCTGGTGGGTAAACCACAAGCGGGTGGAACGGATCTGGCGACAGGAGGGCTTGAAAGTGCCTGCGAAACAGCCGAAGCGGCGAAGGCTCTGGCTTGGAGATGGGTCGTGCATCCGGCTACGGCCGACGCACCGGAACCACGTCTGGAGCTACGACTTCGTGATGGACAGGACGGCAGAAGGCCGGGCGTTCCGGATGCTGACAATCGTGGACGAGTTCACGCGGGAATGCCTGGCGATCGACATATCGAGGAAGGTGACGAGCGAGGACGTCTTGGAAAGGCTGAGCGACCTGTTCGTGCGCAAGGGTGTGCCGGACCACATCCGCAGCCACAACGGCAGCGAGTTTACCGCGACACGAGTGCGGGAGTGGCTCGGGCGGGTCGGCGTGAAGACGCTCTCCATCGAGCCTGGATCCCCCTGGGAGAACGGCTACATCGAGAGCTTCAATGGGAAGCTGCGGGACGAGCTCCTGGCCCGCGAGGTATTCGACAGCCTGCTCGAGGCCAAGGTGCTGATCGAGCGCTGGCGGAAGGCCTACAACACCGTCCGGCCGCACAGCTCACTGGGGTACCGGCCCCCGGCTCCGGACTCGCGCCGCCCCTGTGTCGAGTAGGCCCGGGGGCTTT
>CAMDDJ010000064.1 GCA_945891385.1 Candidatus Kuenenia stuttgartensis
TCCGATCGCTGGTCGCTGGCCAGGCCTCCAGCCTGGCGGTCAACTCAAGAGGCCACGTACCACATGCCCGTGCACGGCTGTTTCACGCCCGGCTGCGGCTTCGTGCCGCCCCGGGCTTGGCGATCTCCGATCGCTGGTCGCTGGCCAGGCCTCCAGCCTGGCGGTCAACTCAAGAGGCCACGTACCACATGCCCGTGCACGTCCGTGAGCCTGAAATCCCGGCCTTGGGAGCGGTAGGTGAGGCGTTCGTGGTCGAGGCCGAGGCAGTGGAGGATCGTGGCCTGGAGGTCATGCACGTGGACCTCGTCCTTGGCGATGTGGAAGCCGAGTTCGTCGGTCTCTCCGTAGGTGATGCCACCCTTGATGCCGCCGCCGGCGAGCCACATCGTGAAGGCGTTGGGATGGTGGTCACGGCCCTTCGAGCGGCCCAGCACGGCGCTCGCCTCCACCATCGGGGTGCGGCCGAATTCGCCTCCCCAGACGACCAGCGTGCTGTCGAGCATGCCGCGTCGGTCGAGGTCGGCCACGAGCGCGGCGCTGGCCTGATCGGTCGCGGCACAATTCTTCTCCACGTTGCCCTTCACGTCGGAGTGGCCGTCCCAGCCCTCGTGGTAGATCGAGATGAACCGCACGCCCCGCTCCACGAGCCGGCGGGCGATCAGGCAGGCGCGGGCAAAGCTCGCTTCGTCGGGCTTGCAGCCGTAGAGGTCAAGCGTCTCCGGCGTCTCGGTGGCGAGATCCATCAGCTCGGGGGCTGAGGTCTGAAGCCGATGGGCCATTTCGTAGGAGGCGATCCGGGTGGCGATCTCGGGGTCGCCGTCGAGCGTTTGCCGCTGCATGTTCAGGCGGGATACGACGTCGAGGGTGTCGGCCTCGAGCCTGGGATCGAAGCCCGGCGGTGAGGCGACATTGAGGATCGGCGGCCCGGCGTTACGAAACCGGGTCCCGGCATGGATGCTCGGTAGAAAGCCGCTCGACCAGAGGGCGCTGCCGCCGCTCACGCCGGAGCCCGTGCTCATCACCACGAAGGCCGGCAGGTCTCGTGTTTCGCAGCCGAGGCCGTAGGTGACCCACGAGCCCATGCTCGGCCGGCCGGGCTGCGAGAACCCGCAGTTCATGAAGATCTGGGCGGGGGCGTGGTTGAACTGGTCGGTGCGACAGCTCTTCACGATCGCGATCTTGTCGACGACCGTGGCCAGGTCCGGCAGCACCGCGGAGAGTTCGGCTCCGCTCTCACCATGGCGGGCGAAGGCAAACTGCGGCCCGAGCACGGCGGCGTCGGGGCGGATGAAGGCGTATCGTTGGCCGCCGATTACCTCCGGGGGGAGCGGGCTGCCCTCGATGGCGGCCAGCTTGGGCTTGTGGTCAAACATGTCGAGCTGACTCGGCGCGCCCGCCATGAACAGCTGGATCACCGCCCGGGCTCGACCGGAGACATGGGCCGGCTTCGGGGCCAACGGGCCGGGTGACGACGCCAGAGCCGGCCGGCCATCTGCATCGACGAGCAGGCTCGCCAGGGCCATCTTGCCCACGCCGATGCCGCAGTCGCGGAAGAAGTGTCGCCGCGTGATGCCGAGGAGTGGATTCATCGCTTCACGATCGTTTCGTCGAGGTTCATGAGGACGCGAGCCACGAGCATCCAGGCCGCCTGTTCCGGGTCGGCCGATCCCTCGACGCCCAGGAGCCGTGCGGCATCGAGCTCGCCGGTCGAGAGCCGATCACGCTGCCGGCCAAGATAACCTGCGAGCAGGTCTCGCTCGGCCGCGGTGAATTCGCGGGAGAGCAGCCGACGGCCGAGTTCCTGCAGTCGCTCGGTGTCGCCAGCCTTTTCCCGGATTACCGCCGCGGCGAGGGCCCGGGCCACCTCCGCGAACATCGGATCATTGAGCAGCGTCAGCGCCTGGAGTGACGAATTCGAGACGTCGCGACGGACCACGCAGGCTTCCCCCGAAGGCCCGTCGAAGGTGACGGTCATTGCGAACGGTGCCGTGCGCTTCATGAAGGTATAGATACTGCGGCGATGGCGGTCGTCACCCGTGCTCGGCACCCACTTCGGGTTGCCAAAAGCGACTTCGGTCACCCCCTCCGGCTGCGGCGGTCGCACGCCCGGCCCTCCCATTTTCGGCGCGAGCAGGCCGGCGGCGGCCAGGAGCGAGTCGCGGATGACCTCGGCCTCGAGCCGCACGCGAGGGCCCCGGGCCAGGAGCGAGTTGTCGGGGTCGCGGTCCAGGAGGTCCGGCGTCATCGTCGATGCCTGGCGATAGGTGGCGCTCGTGACGATCAGGCGATGGAGTTGCTTTCGCGACCAGCCCAGGTCCTCCCGAAACACGACCGCAAGCCAGTCGAGCAGATCGGGATGGCTGGGCGGGTCGGATTGGTATCCGAAGTCCTCGAGGGTCTTTACGATGCCGCGGCCGAAGAACGCATGCCACTGGCGGTTGACCTCGACGCGGGCCGTGAGCGGGTTTTCAGGAGCGACGAGCCACCGGGCCAAGGCGAGCCGATCGGGAGGTGAATCGGCCGGCAGCGGAGGCAGAAACGCCGGGGTCGCCGGGGCCACGACTTCCTCGGGCTGGGTGAATTCACCCCGATGCCGCCGGTGGGTCGGGCGGCGTCGGGCGGGCGGCCGCTCCCGCATCACGAGCGTGGTCGTGCCTGCACGGAGTGAATCTTCCAGCCGGCGTATCGCTTGGACGGCCTCGGTGAGCTCCGGCGCGGCAGAGAGAAACCGCCGCTCGACGAGCGACGCTTCAGCCGGGGTTCGCACCGCGGCCGGTGTGAGCAACGCTGCCTCTTCCGCGGCGGTGTGACCGCGGGCCTCGGCGTCGCCGCGGTCGCTCAGCGAGAGCCGAAAACAGCCGAGCGGGCAGGCGTAGTGACGTTCGAAGCGAAGCGTGACGGTGAGCGGGATCCCGGCGGGCACGGGGTCGGCGAGCACGAAGACCGCCGCGTTGGGCCGCCCCTGATCGCCGTCGATCCCCCAGCCGCTCGACATCTCACCGTCGATCGCAGCCGCCGCCGACGAGTCGGTGCGACTGCTCGACGGGCGACCGGCCCGGGAGTGCGTTGCCGAGGCGATTGGCAGCCGGGCACCGGCTGCGGTGACCTCGAATTCGGAGAGAAAGAAGTCTCCCTTCGGGCCTTCGTACCAGGTGAGTCCCGGGCCGTGGGCGGGCAGGCTCTCGTCGGGCAGCACTTCGAGGCGGATCGATCGCGTCGCGTGGTCAGCTGGCGGGAGCCGGAGGGTGTAGACGGTGCTCTTCGTGACGTCGCCGCTGGCGAGCAGGTAACCGTCGGCCCGCACCTCGAGCCCGGGCAGGCTTGACTCGACCGAGTCTGGCTTGATGATTCGCCAGTCGACCGCCCGCGTGGCCTCGTCCGCCTCCCAGGCGTTGAACCGGGCGGCGCGTGCGGCGGCCCGCCGCTCGGTGTCCGTCCGGTCGCTTGCTGGAGGCTGGTGCTGCGGGTCGGCCGCGTCGGCAACAGACTGCTCGGGCGGAACTGGCCACTGCTCGGGCAGCGCTCGCCAGGCCGCTTCGATCTGCCGGCGGGTCTCGGCGAGCCGGCGATCGCGATCAGGCGAGGGAATCGTCCACTCGGGCTCGTCCACGTTGTCGAGCAGGCCCATCAGCGCGAAGTAGTCGGTGTGGGTGATCGGGTCGAACTTGTGGGTGTGGCACTGGGCGCAGGCCATCGTGAGGCCCAGCCAGACCGTGCCGGTCGTGCCGACGCGATCGACCATCGCGAGGTAGCGGTATTCGAGCGGATCGATGCCTCCCTCCTCGTTGATCATCGTGTTGCGGTGAAACCCCGTGGCCACGATGTCGTCGACGCTGGCGTCTGGCAGCAGGTCGCCGGCGAGTTGCCGGATGGTGAATGCATCGAAGGGGAGGTCGTCGTTGATCGCCCGGATCACCCAGTCGCGATAAGGCCAGATCGAGCGGTCGCGATCCTTCTCGAAGCCGTTTGTGTCGGCATAGCGGGCCAGGTCGAGCCAACGGCGGGCCTGCCGCTCGCCATACCGCGGGCTGGCAAGCAGCCGATCGACGAGCCGTTCATAGGCGTCGGGAGCCTGATCAGCCAGAAAGGCGTCGAGCTCCGCGGGCGTGGGAGGCAGCCCGATCAGATCCAGGTGCACGCGGCGGCAGAGGGTGGCCGGGTCGGCCGCGGCCGCCGGCGCGAGCGACTCGCGGCGGAGCCTAGCCAACACGAACCGGTCGATGTCGTTGCGGCACCAGGCGTCATTTTCCAGGCATGGCACTGGCGGTCGCTCGGGCTTCACGAACGCCCAGTGAGGTTCGTAGGCGGCTCCCGCCGCGATCCAGGCCGACAGGATTTGCTTCTCGTCGTCCGTGAGCGTCACCTTCGCATGAGGAGGCGGCATCACGCGATCGGGGTCGTCGCTCTCGATCCGGGCCACGAGTTCGCTCGAGCCAGCCTGGCCGGGCACGATCGCCCGCTCACCGCTGTCGAGTTCGGCCAGGGCGGCCTCACGGAGATCGAGGCGGAGGCCGGCTTCCCGGTGCTCGTCATCGGGCCCGTGGCACGTGAAGCAGCGGTTCGACAGGATCGGCCGCACCTCACGGGCGAAGTCCGGGTTCGCCGCGGCCGTCGACCCAAGGGCGAGCAAGAGCCCGCCCAGAGAGCGGGCGAGAAAGAGCGGAAATCGGCCGCGGGGACTCATGCAATCTATGATGGACTGTCCAGCGCCCGGCCGCCAGTTGAAACTGGGTTTCGGCCGCCGTGAATTTCTGTATGGAAGACCGGCCGCGGCCAAACGCGGGCTGATCCAAGACACATCAGCGGCCGAGGGTTTGTGTTGATCTCAGAGACCATCACGAGTGCGGCCAACCCCCGTCTCAAGCGGGCCGCGCGGCTCCGGGATGCCCGCGAGCGCCGGACCTCTGGGCTCACAGTGGTCGATGGGCTGCGAGAGCTCTCCCGAGCGGCTGCGGCTGGGCATGAGATCACCGAAGTCTTCGTCGCATTGCCCGCCTCGGACAGGCCGGACTCGGCGACCCTGACTGCCGAGGTGCCCGAGGGCGTGGCGGCCTGCGTGGCGGCCTGCGTGGCTCGCGGCGCTCGCGTGACCGGTGTGCCGCTGCGGGTGTTTGAAAAACTCGCCTTCGGCGACCGCAATGAGGGGGCCGTGGGCGTCGTCCGGTTTAGCGGGCGGAGCCTGGCGGAAGTGGCGTTTCCGGCGAACCAGCCCGTGCTGGTGGCCGAAGCGGTGGAGAAGCCGGGGAATCTTGGGGCGATCCTCCGGTCCGTCGATGCGGCCGGACTCGGGGGCGTGATCGTCTGTGATCCGCGAACCGATCCGGCCAATCCCGCCACGATCCGGGCGAGCCTGGGAACCGTGTTCAGCGTACCGCTGGCCGTGGCCTCTGCCGGCGACGTGATCGACTGGTGCCGCGCATCGGGCCGGCGGGTAATCGTGGCCACGCCCGAGGCCACGATCGAGTGGTTTGCTGGTGATCTCGTCGGCGCGACGGCGATCGTCGTCGGCAGTGAGGCTCAGGGAGTCTCACCAGCCTGGACGGAGGCTGGCGATGCCGGCCGGATCCAGCTCACGGCGATCCGACTGCCGATGCGGGGCATCGCCGACAGCCTCAACGTGTCGGTCACCGCGGCGGTGCTCGCCTACGAGTCGGTCCGGCAGCAGGCTGCGAAGTCTGACCGCTGAGACTGCATCAGCCATCACCAGCCAAGCGGCCTGAGCCAACTCCAGCCGCCGCAGGGGCCGACGCTCGTGCATTCGCCGCATGGAGCGCCGTAGCCGCAGACGCCGATCGGGCAGGTGTAGCCGACGTCGGCACCGCTCATGAAGCCGCGACCCGGCGGTCGCTGCCAGGGCGCGAGCAGATCGGGCGTCGGCCGAACGCCGCAGCCGATCCAGCGGCCACAGCCATCGCAGGGATCCCGCCAATGCTCGGGGCCGCAATACTTCGGCCCACAGCCGGAGTCACCGCAGGGCGTCTTCTGACCGGCGGCGGTTCCGCCACAGTGCTGGCAGGGTTCGCCCGCGTGGACGACCGCGGCCACGGCCAGGCCGGCGGCAAGGGCGAGTGCGAGGCTGACGATTTGACGTGTCATGCCTAGTGTATCGGTCGTGCCGGGCGGGCGTGCACCACGATCTCCCAATCCGGCGACAGGCTTTGCCGAACTTGCCCAGCTTCCCCCAGGCCGCGGCCAGTTAGGGCGCATCTGGGATGGCCGGAGCGACGATTTGGCAAACCGAGCCGGTGCTACACGTAACTCGAATGCGCTCTAGCCGATCGTCGCCGGGGCCCGGGCGAGGGTCTCTTCGAAGACTCGGAGGTAGGCCCGGCCGCTGGAGTCCCACGACCAGTCGCGGGCCATCACCTGCCGCACGAGTTGCTGCCAGCGGTCGCGATTCGCGTGGAGGTCGAGTGCGCGTTCGACTGCCTGAACGAGCGCGCCGGCCTCGGCTGGGCCGAACACGAAGCCAGTGGCGCTGCCGTCGTTGATCGCCTCGGGCGTCGCATCGATCACGGTGTCGAGGAGGCCGCCCGTGGCCCGCACCACCGGCACGGCGCCGTAGCGCTGGGCGTAGAGCTGCGTCAGGCCGCAGGGTTCGAACCGGCTGGGCACCAGCACGATGTCGGCGGCGGCCTGGACGAGGTGGGCGAGCCCCTCGTCGAAGTGTGTCACGACGTCGACCGTGCCGGGAAACGACGCAGCGGCCCGCTGGAGCGATTCCTCGGCAGCCGGATCACCTGTGCCGAGCACCATGAAGTGGGCCCGGCCGGTGCCGGCAAGGCGGCTGAGCAGTTCGAGCACGAGGTTCACGCCCTTCTGCTCCACGAGCCGGCCCACGAAGGCCACCAGCGGTCGATCGTCGGGCGCAGGATGGCCCAAGCGGGCGGCGAGCGCCACACGGGCGGCATACTTCCCCTCCTCGACGTCGGCCGCCGTAAAGGGCCGGGGAATGTGCGGGTCGGTGGCGGGATTCCAGGCGACGGTATCGATGCCGTTGACGATGCCCGTGAGCACGCCGGCACGGGCGGCGAGCAGCCCCTCGAGCCCGCAGCCGCCTTCGGGCGTCTGGATCTCACGGGCATAGGTCGGGCTCACGGTGCTGACCGCATCGGCGAACACGATGCCCGTTTTGAGCAGATTGAGCTGCTCGTGGAATTCCATTTGCTGCCAGTTGAAATACTTCCAGTCGAGGCCGGTCAGCAGCATGTCCCAGTGCCAGAAGAGCCCCTGATAGGCCAGGTTGTGGATCGTCATCACCGTGCGGGCGTTGGCGACGGCCGGCCAGTCTCGATAGAGGATCTTTTGGTAGGCCGGCACGAGGCCGGTCTGCCAGTCGTGGCAATGGATGATGTCGAACGGGGCGGACTGCCGGCAGGCAAGTTCGGTTGCCGCGCGGGAGAAGAAGATGAACCGTTCGGCGTTGTCGGGATAGTCGTTGGCACCGCCGTAGAGGCTGGGCCGGTCGAAGAACTCGTCATTCGCGACGAGCAGGGCCGTAGCGGACGAGCCAGGAACCGGGCAGCGGAGCACCCGGGCGAGTGGCCGTCGGCCCCCGATCGGCACCTCGAATTCGATGCCGGTCGGCTCGATCGGCAGACCCTGCTCAAAAACCCGGCGATAGGCTGGGAGGACGAGCGTGACGTCGCAGCCGAGCCGGCTCAGGGCTCCGGGCAGCGCGCCTACCACGTCCGCCAGCCCGCCGGTCTTGGCGAACGGGACGGCCTCGCTTGCCACCTCGAGCACACGCATTGGAATGTGACGTCCTGCCGCCGGAGAAGGGGTCGGTTCGCGGGCGGGTCGCGGGATGATCGGCCGACAGCCATACTATAGCCCGCAATCTGACCCCAGGCGGTAAAGCCAACCCAGCCAGCATTCCGATGTGCCCGCTCGTCAATCCTGCCGCCTTGTTTCGCCTACGGCTCTCCTGCCCGAAGCGAAAAACCCTCTGGCCGCCAGCCGACTGGGGGCTCGACGACGCCTGCCGACTGCCGTCCTTCGCCGCCGTGACCGGGGTTCCCGACGTGCTCGAATTGTTCGTGGCGTGGAACGACGAGGGACTGGCAATTCGGGGAGTCGCCCGCGGAGTCGGCTCGCAACGATGGTGCCATCCCACCAAGCCTGAGGACAGCGACGGCCTCCATCTCTGGATCGCGACGCGGCCCACGGGCGAGAGCCATCGGGCGGGCCGGTTCTGCCGCCGGCTGGCGTTCCTGCCGACTGGCGGAGGGCTCAGGGCTGACCGGCCGGCTGCGGTGCCGGCGCTGATTCCGCGGACCAGCGAACCCCCGGCCGAACTCCCGAACGACGCCGTCCGCCTCGAGGCCGAACTCCGCGCGGATGGCTGGCAGATCGACGCCTGGATCGCGGCCGCCGCCTTGCCGGGCTGGGATCCCGCCGAGACCCCCCGCCTCGGCTTTTTTGCCGCCGTGGTCGACCGCCGGCTGGGTCAAGTGCCGTGTTTCGCTCCGCCGGAATTCCCCTGGGACAGCGACCCGACCACCTGGGCCGAACTGAACCTGGACGGCGGGACAGGGCGATGACGCCGCGGCCGAGTTGGCGGTAGCGCAAAAACCCGCGCAGCGCAGGTTTTCTGGGTTTTCGGCGGTACGAAGCCAATGAAAATCCGGTGCCTGACAAGAACTTGTCACTTCCGACCCCCGAGTGGGTCGTGTAATTTCATAGGGTTGGGGTGTGGGAAAGCAGCGGTGTCGCGATCCTGACGGCCCCCTTCGTGCGCAGGTTCTGAAAGGGTTTCCACATATGACATTCCGCACTGGCATCTCTGGCCGAGCGAAGACGGCTCGGGTCGGTTCACTGTCCCGGCCCAGGGCCGCGTTCACTCTTGTGGAATTGCTCGTGGTGATCGCGATCATCGCCACGCTGATCGGCCTTCTGCTTCCGGCGGTGCAGAGCGCCCGGGAAGCGGCCCGGCGGGCCAAGTGCCAGAGCAACCTCAAGCAACTCGCGCTCGCCTGCCTCAACTACGAGTCGGCCCGCAGCCAGTTTCCCTACGGCAATGCCATTCGAATCGCGGCGGCGAGCCCAGTGCCGAAGGGCACAGGCGGCCAGTACGGCAGCGGCTGGACGCTCGAGATCATGCCCTATTCTGAAAACGCCCAACTCGAGGAGCTCTACACCCCCAACCTCGACATCACGGCGAACACCCCGGCGATGAAGTCGCTGCGGGAGAGCAAGGTCGAGGCCTACAACTGCCCGTCGGACTATCAGCCGCAACTCTTGCGACCTGCCTCGGGGCCGGGCACCGGCGTCGATTTCATGACCGGTTCCTACCGCTCGTGTGCCGGTCGCGGCAACGGGCAGGTGACCTGGTATCTCTGGGAGGATCTGCCTCCGCCGTATCAGACCGCGACCGTGCGGTGGAACAGTAGTGGGCCGGTCAATGCCGGCTGGCGAGGCGTGATGCATGCCGTGCGGCAGGATCCCACGCCGCCGTATGCCATCGATCAGAAATTCGCTCTCAAGCCGGAGCGAATCAAGACGATCGCCGACGGCACGTCGAAGACGCTCCTGATCGGGGAATCGACCAACCGCAACACGATCCCAAACGGAGCCAACCAGGAGTTCTCCCGCCGGAGCCTCTGGGCTTATTCGTGGGGGAATTACTCCTCGTCGCAGACGACCCCTCAGGCTCGCACCATGTGGGGCGATTACGGCCGCTGCCTCGCGGCCGCCACCGGGGGCTCCGAGCCAAATCCCGACACCTCCGGGCGGGCCTGCATGTCGGGCTGGTATGCCCTCCACCCCAATGGCTTTAACGGCGCGATGGCAGACGGATCGGTGCAGTTCATCACCACCGACATCGACCTCCAGGCCTGGGCCGTGATGGGCAGCATCGCTGACGGCGGGGTCTATTGAGGTGAGAAGAACAGGGCACGGGTTCGCCGGCCTCGCGATCCTGATCGCGTCGCTGGGCTGCGGTGGCAACGCGGGTGTTTCCGGCACGGTGACGCTCGACGGCAAGCCGCTGCCGGGCGTGCATCTGGTGTTCTTCCCCAAAGACGGGGATCCGCGGACGGCGAAGCTATTCGTCGCCGACGCTGATGACCAAGGCCGGTTCACAGTCGGTGCCATCGGGAGTCCGCAAGGAGGCATTCCTCCGGGCCCCTATCGCCTCGCGCTGACCACCGCGTATTCGGCGACGGCCGGCGACAACGAGCCGCCGCCGCCGGAGCGGGTGCCCGAGGCCTACCGGGCCGGCATCGACTTCGAAGTGCCGGCCGGCGGCACGCGAGACGTCGCCGTTGAACTTCAGTCGAAGTAAACCGGGCCAAACGCGGCTTGTTGGAGCCCGCCCTGCTGGCCCCGGCGGTGAGGGGGCTGCCGCACGCCAGGCGGCACACCGCTGCAACCCGAGCGATTTTGGCCAAGGGCGTGAGCGGGCGGTAAGATCAAGTCCGACTGGGACGCGGACGAGTCGCATCCCCAGGTTTCTGATGCGTGGAGCAAGGGCATGGCAAATGTCGATCTCGATTGCCAGGGGCTAAGTTGCCCGGTGCCGATCGTGCGGATTTCCCGGGCGATGAAGGAACTCGCTTCCGGTGACACGCTCACCGTGACCGCCTCCGACCCGTCGTTCCAAGCCGACATCGAGGCCTGGGTGCGAAAGATGGGCCACCAACTCGAGTCCTTTGCCGATACTGACGGCGTGCAGACGGCCGTGCTCCGCCACGCCTAGGTTTCCGCCCCGTTCTAGAAGGTCTCTCCGATGTCATTCTCGCCACCGACCGCGTCGGACCTCGAAGCCCTCGTGGCGGCCGCCGTCGAGCAGCGAGTCGGTGGCGCCGTTGCCGACCTGGAGCGGGCGGTGGCGGATCTCAAGACACAACTCGAGAACCTGCGGAAGGATTGTCCCGAGGATCGGGCCACGATCGTGGCCTTCAGTGGCGACATGGACCGCCTGTTCGCCGCCTTCACGATCGCCTCCGGTGCGGCGGCGATGGGCATGGAGGTTTCGATCTTTTTCACCTTCTGGGGCCTCGCGGCCCTGCGCGTCCGTACGACCTACTCCGGCAAGTCGCTCGGCCAGAAGATGGCGGCCGTGATGCTGCCTTCCGGCCCAGCCCACGTGCCGACGAGCCGGATGAACATGGCGGGCATGGGGCCGGCTTTCTTCAAGATGCTGATGAAGCAGAAGAATGTGCAGTCGCTCCCGGAGATGCTGGAGATGGTCCGTGAGCTCGGTGTGCGGCTCGTCGCCTGCGAGATGTCGATGGGCGTGATGGGAGTCTCTCGCGAGGAACTGTTGCCCGACATCGACTTCGGCGGCGTGGCCACCTACCTCGGCGACGCCGCCCGCTCGAAGATCACGCTCTTCATCTGATCCCGAGAGCCGGTCCAAGGGGCCGGTCTGCCGCCGTGATGGACGAATCGACCAGCTCCGGAACGAACGCGGACCTCGCCGCGCTGCAGCAGGAGAATGCCGGCCTGCGGCGGCAGGTGATGGCCCTGGCCGACGCCAACGCCCATGCAGCGGAACTGATGGCCGCGCTCGAGGAGGCCAACGAGCGGGAGCAGAAACTCGTCGCTCGGGGCGAGGAACTCGCCCTCCAGACCCGCATCGACACGATCTTGCAGGAGGAACGCGACGAGGCCGCCGTGCTCGAGCACCTCGCCACCGAACTGCTGGCGGTCGAAGGGCTGGGCTTCGCGGCGGTGCGGCCGGAGATGTTTCCGGGGGGCGAATGCTGCTTCCTTCCCGACCGCGTCGAGGGCGTGGCGGGCCTGTCGGTGCGGGCCGAGCCGCTGCCGATGCCCTTCGGTGCCGACGCCGACGAGCCGCGGCTCGACGCAGCGCTCGCGGCCGGCCTGACGGGATCCTTCAGCCTGCCGATCCGGTCTCGCGATCAGCAGATCGGCCGGCTCCACGTGGAGGTCGGGCCGCGGGACGCCCGCTGGTGCCGCCGCTGGCTCCCGCTGCTGCGGTCGTTCGGCTCCCAGGTGGGCGTGGCCCTTCAGCGTCTGAGGGCCGAACTGGCGAATGAGCGGATCAACGCCGACCTCCTCAAGGCCCGTGACGCGGCCGTGGAGGCCAACTATGCCAAGTCGATGTTCCTGGCCAACATGAGCCACGAGCTCCGCACGCCGATGAACGCGATCATCGGCTACAGCGAGATGCTGATGGAGGAGTGGGGCGCGATGGAGCCCGACGAGGTCGTCGGCGATCTCACGAAGATCCACGGTGCCGGCCGTCATCTCCTCGCCCTCATCAACGATGTGCTCGACATCTCGAAGATCGAGAGCGGCAAGATGTCGGTATTCATCGAGAGTTTCGATGTCGCCACCGTGATCCGCGACGTCACCAATACCGTTCAGCCGCTCCTGCGGCAGAACGGCAACCGGCTCGAGGTCCAAGTAGCCGACGATGTGGGCCTGATGCAGAGCGACCTGACCAAGGTGCGGCAGACCCTGATCAACCTCCTGAGCAATGCGGCGAAGTTCACCCGTCAAGGCGGCATCCGGCTCGGCGTTTCCCGCCGGGCGGAGGCCGACGGCGACATGCTCATCTTCCAGGTGATCGACACCGGGATCGGAATGACCGGCGAGCAAATGGCCCGGCTGTTTCAGCCATTCGCCCAGGCCGATTCCTCGACCACGCGGCGGTATGGCGGCACCGGCCTCGGGCTGGCGATTAGCCGCCGCTTTTGCCGCATGCTCGGTGGTGACATCACCGTCGACAGCGAGCCCGAAAAAGGATCGGCCTTCACGGTCACCCTGCCGGCGGTCAGCACCGAGGCGATGGCCGCCGGGACGGGCGCGGAGCCCTACACTCGGGTATCCGAGGGGGGCGCCGGGCGGCCGTCGATCCTGGTGATCGACGACGACCCCAACGTGCTCGAACTCATGGACCGGTTTCTCACAAAAGAGGGGTTCACGGTCCACCTGGCTGCCAATGGGCGGGATGGCGTCGAGATGGCCCGCCGGCTGCGGCCGATGGCGGTCACGACCGACGTGATGATGCCGGAGATGGACGGCTGGGCGGTGGTCACGGCGCTGCGAAACGATCCGACGACCGCCCATATCCCGGTGGTGGTGGTGACGGTGACCGACAGTCGGGAGATGAGTGCCGCCGTGGGCGCCTCGGAGTTTCTCACGAAGCCGGTCGACTGGACGCGGCTCGGGCAGATGATGGCTCGCTTCCGCCGCGATCGTATCGACCGGCCGGTGCTCGTGGTCGAGGACGATGCTTCCTGCCGCGAGCAGGTGACGCGGCTCCTCTGCAAGGATGGCTGGCGGGTGATGGAGGCCGAGAACGGCCTGGTCGGGCTCCAGCGGGCCCAGGCCGAAGTGCCGGGGGTCATCCTGCTCGATCTGATGATGCCAGAAATGGACGGGTTCGAGTTTCTGGCCCGGTTTCGTCGCCTTCCGGGCTGCGCCGAGGTTCCGGTGATCGTGGTCTCGGCCCTCGACATCACCCCGGACCATCGTGCCAGGATGAACGGTGGAATCGTCGAGATCATTTCCAAGAGCGGTTCGACGGCGAAGGATGTGGCCGCCTACCTTCGCGAACGACTCCACCTCGCCCCGACCCACGGCTCCACCCCAGCTCGTTGATCCTGTTTCACGGAGTCCCTCGTCGCCATGCCCACGATCCTGCTCGTCGAAGACAACGAACTCAACCGCGACATGCTCTCCCGTCGGCTTGAGCGGAAGGGCTACACGGTCGCGGTCGCCGTCGACGGGGCCGAGGCGGTGGAGAAGTCGCGATCGGCTGTCCCCGATCTGATCCTGATGGACATGAACATCCCGATCATCGACGGCTGGGAGGCCACCCGCCGAATCAAGGCGGCTGCGGAGACGGCCGACATCCCGCTGATCGCCCTCACCGCCCATGCGATGGCCGGAGACCGGGAAAAGGCCCTCGAGGCGGGCTGCGACGAGTACGAGACCAAGCCGGTCGAGTTTGCCCGGCTGCTCGAGAAGATCGAGGAGTTTCTCCAGCGGCGGCCCGCATGACTTCCCACGAGGCTTCGATCGGGCACGAACTTCGCTCGCCCCTCAATCACATCCTCGGCTATGCCGAAATCGCGATTGAAGATGCCGATGCGGCGGGACTCGAGCGGATCGGGGCCGACCTGCGTCGGATCCATGACGCGGGTCGTCGGCTGCTGACGGTGATCGAGTCGACGCTGGCTCCGGCCGCCCAGACGATCACCCCGGTGCCTCCCGAAACAATCGATCGCGAGGTGCGGGAGCCGCTCGATCAGATCGTCGGGTATACCGAACTCGTCGAAGAAGAGGCCGAGGGGCTTGGCGTGGCCAGCATGGCGGCCGATGCCCGCAAGATTCGCCAGGCCGCCCAGCGGCTGCTCGGGGTGGTGCGGGAACGGATTCTCCTTGGGACACCGGCAGCCGCGGCGGCCGGGCCGTCCGAGGGGGAGGCATCGCTGCCCGTCGGTGAACCGGGCTTGATCCTGGTGGTGGATGACAGCGCCGAGAATCGCGAGATGCTGGCCCGGCGGCTCGAGCGGTTGGGCCATCGCGTGAGGCTGGCGGCCGACGGGCTTGAAGCCCTCGAGGCGGTCAGGGCGGAGGCCTACGACCTGATCCTGCTCGACCTCTGGATGCCGCAGCTCGACGGGGTGGGGGTGCTCGAGCAGCTCAAGGCCGATCCAACCCTGCAACGCGTGCCGGTCATCGTGCTTTCGGCGGAAGACGACCCCCAGGTGGTGCTCCGGTGCATCGGGCTCGGCGCGGATGACCATCTCCGCAAGCCCTGTGATCCAGTCTTTCTTCGCACGCGGATCAATGCCAGCCTGGAGAAGAAGCGGCTCCGCGATCGCGAACAGGCGTATCTCGATCTGATCGAGGAGCAGAGGCGACGCTCCGACGAGCTGCTCCACGTGATCCTGCCGCCCGACGTTGCGGCGGAACTCAAGCATTCGAATTCCGTCCGCCCCCGCCGGTTCGAGGACGTGGGTGTGTTGTTCTGCGACATCGTCGGCTTCACCGCGTTTGCCGAGCGGACAAGTCCTGAGGAACTGCTCATCCACCTTCAGACGCTGGTGGAACTCCAAGAGGAGGCGAGTAGCCGGCACGGGCTGGAAAAGATCAAGACGATCGGCGACGCCTTCATGGCGGCGGCCGGCCTCGGGGGCGGCGGCGATCCGGCTCTGGCCTGCGTCCGCTGCGGCCTGGAGATGGCCGCGCTGGCCGCCCGCACGCCACCACACTGGCAGGTGAGGGTGGGGATTCACTGCGGCCCCGCGTTTGCCGGCGTCGTCGGCCGGCGAAAGTACCAATACGACATCTGGGGTGACACGGTGAACACCGCCTCACGGATCGAGCATGCAGCCCGGCCGGGAACCGTGTGCGTGAGCCGCTCCACCTGGGATCGCGTGGCTGCCTCGTGCACCGGCGAATCGCTCGGGCTCGTCGAGATCAAGGGCAAGGCCCCGATGGAGATCGTGTTGGTCACCGGGCTCGCGCCTGCCCCCGGCGCGTGAAGCGGGGTGGGCTGGGCGGCCTGTCCGGATGCCAGATTTCCCGCAGGTGCGGAATAACCGGCAAGACCGATGCAACCCGCACGACAGGCCCGCGCTCTGTCGTTCCGGGGGACCGCCATGACGGGTCGGATGCGGACTGCCGTTGCATGCTCTCTGGCCGCGCTGGTGGCGGTCTTGGCCATCCCGGCGCGGGCCCAGTACGGGCCGCTCTTGACCGGGGCCGGCCCTATCAACCGTTCGATCGCCGGTGCCTCGACGGCCCTGCCGCTTGACACGCTTGGGGCATTTCTCTGGAACCCTGCCACGCTGACCGGACTGCCGAACTCGGCCGACATCGGCCTCGAGGTGTTCATGCCCTACGGCGAACTCTCTTCGAGCGTCGACGCCGGCGCCTTCGGGCCGGGCGTGCCGTCGACCACGCTCTCGGGCCGAACCGCGAGCGAGAGCGGTGCCTTTCCGATCCCCAATTTCGGCTTCGTCTACCGGCCTGAAGACTCCCGCTGGTCCTACGGCGTCGGGCTGCTCACGCTGGCGGGCTTCGGCGTCAATTATCCGGGAGACCCATCCAACCCGCTCGTGTCGCCGAATCCACCGAACGGATTCGGGGTCGGGCCGATCTTCTCCCAGTACATCCTCCTGCAGATCGTGCCGACGTTGGCCTGCCAGGTGACCGACAAGCTCTCGCTGAGCGTGTCACCGCTCATCGACATCGCCTCGCTCGCCGTCGATCCAGGCATCCTCGCGTCGCCCGATGCCCCCGGTGGCCAGCCGGTGTACCCACCGCTCACCCACACCGGCTACCACTGGGGCGGCGGCTTCATGCTCGGGGCCTGGTACGAGACCGACGTCGATCTCGACTTCGGGGTTTCCTACCGCAGCCTCCAGTCGTTCGTCCCGTTTCAATACGCCTCGAAGACACCGGGGGGAATCCCGCGGACGATCGACTTCCTGGTCGAGGCGCCGCCGGTCCTGTCGCTCGGAGCAGCCTATCGGGGCTTCGAGCGGTGGCGATTCGCGGTCGATCTCCGCTATCTCGCCTTCGAGAACACGAGCCCCTATTCGGAGTCGGGGTTCACGCCGGAGGGAGGTATCCGGGGCCTCGACCTGGCCGACATGTTCGCCCTGGCGACCGGCGTTCAGTATGCAGTGACCGATGCGGCCCGGGTGCGGATCGGCTACTCCTACAACACGAAGCCGATCGGGGCCGAGCAGGCCTTTGCCAACGTCGCTTCGCCGTTCGTCATGCAGCATGCCTTCACCTGCGGCGGCACCTACGACGTGTCGGACCGGTTCAACGTGTCGCTCGCCTGGGTGCACTTTTTCGAAGGAAGCG
>CAMDDJ010000065.1 GCA_945891385.1 Candidatus Kuenenia stuttgartensis
CCTCGAGCCCCGCGATCATGCCATCGACGGCGTCGTCGAGCACCGTCGTGCTCACCTGCTGGAGCACCGCCACCGCCGGCACGCTCCGCTGGGAGCCGGCTCGGTCGGTCACGAGAAGCAGGGCAGAGGCGGCTGCGAGCACCACCACCAGCGGCAGCCAGCGAAGGATCGAAGCGATCGATGAATCGCGCGTGGGTGACATGGAGCGGGGCTCTCAGACGTAGAGTTCGGCCAGGGTGCGGGCGGCGGCATCATCGAGTTGATCGGCCCGCCGGAGCCCGTCGAACCGATCGGCGAGGTCGTCGGCAGTGAGCCGCCGCTTGGCCGGCCCCGCCACGTCGAGCTCGATCCGCCCGCGGTGGATCAGGATCAGGCGGTCGCCGAGCGCCGCAGCCTGGGCGAGCGAGTGGGTGACCATCAGCGCCGTGAGCCCGCCATCACGAATCAGGCCGGCGGTCGCCCGCACCACGCGATCGGCAGCGGCCGGATCAAGGGCGGCGGTGTGTTCGTCGAGCAGCAAGAGTTCCGGCCGATGCCAGGTGGCCATCAGGAGCGTAACGATCTGCCGCTGTCCACCCGACATCGAGCCGATCGGCTGGTCGAGCCGCTGCTCGAGGCCCGGCACGATCCGAGCGAGCCGGGCCGAGGCCTCGGCCCGCAACTGGCGGTTCGTGGCCCAGCCCAGCCCGGGAAAGCGGCCACGGCAGGCGGCCACCGCCAGATTCTCGAGCACGGAAAGCGAGCCGGCCGTGCCCGCCCGCGGATCCTGGAAGACCCGGCCGATCAGCCGCGCCCGCGCGTGCTGCGACCAGTCGGTGATGTCGTGGCCCGCCAGCTGGATGCTGCCCGACGAGAGCCGCACGGTGCCGGCGATCGATCCCAACAGCGTGCTTTTGCCGGAGCCGTTGGTGCCGATCACGACCACGAACTGTCCGGCTGGAATCTCGAGCGAGATCCCATCGACCGCCCGCACCAACGGGCCGCCAGGCGACTGAAACTGCACGGTGGCACGATCGAGGTGGAGCATGTCAGCCCTTGGGTCGCGAACCGAGAAACCGCGGGGCCACGAGCGCGGCGAGCACGACAGCCGCCGTGGCCGCCTTCAGCCAGTCGGGGTCGAGCCCGGCTCGCAGCGCCGTCGCCACCAGCAGCCGGAAGGTCACGCTGCCAGCCGCCGCGGCAGCCAGTGCCGTGCCCAGGCCGCCGGCCGACACGAGCGCCCGGCCGAGAAACACGCTCGCCATCCCCCACACGACCATCCCAATGCCCATCTGCACGTCGGCGAAGCCCTGATATTGGGCCACGAGCCCGCCGGCCGCGGCCGTAAGCGAGTTGGAGATCGCGAGGCCCGCCACGGTCAGAAGGCCGGTGTCGCGGCCGAGCGCCCGCGCCATCGTGGGCGTGTCGCCGCCGGCCCGCATCGCCGTGCCCAGTCGGGTGCGAAAGAAGAGATAGAGCACGGCGACGACCGCCGCGACGACAGCCAGCACGAAGCCGGTTCGGGCGAGTTCGCCGGCCAGGGTGGGCTCGACGCCGAGCCCGACGAGCCATGGTTTGCCAAGCCTCTCGCTCACATCGAAGAGCGTCGTGGAGGTGCCCAGCGGCACGTTGCTGCGGCCGAGCGCCACGAGGTTCACACTTGCCAGCGCCGTGCTCACGAGGATCCCGGCCAGGAGCGGTTCTACGCCCAAGAAGGCATGGACCACCGCCGTCGTCACGCCGGCCGCAGCCCCTGCCGTCATCCCGGCGAGCATCGCGGTGGCGGGATCGTGCCCGGTCACGATCAGCCCCACCGTCACGACCCCGCCGAGCGTAAACGAGCCGTCGGTCGTGATGTCGGGAAACGAAAACAGCTTGTAGCTGACGAACACGCCGAGCGCCACGAGTGCGAGCGCCAGGCCGAAGGTCCAGGTGGCGAGGAGCGTGATCATGCGCCGGAGCCCTCGCGTTCGACAGCCAGCGAAGCAAACCACACGCCGCCGCGGAAGAGTTCCGACCGGCCGCTGCCGAGCACCGGCTGGGGATCGGCCACCAGATGGAGCACGGCCAGGGGCGACGACGCCGCCAGGTCGGCGACCGTGACCGCGAGATCGAGCCCGCCCCGCCGCAACGGCCGAAAGGGAAACACCACCGCATGGCTGTGGCTGGAGAATCCGCGGCCAGGCACGGGCCGGACAAACTCTGCGAGCGGTCCGCTCGGGGGATCGCGGCAGACCACGCCCACGATGAGCGCCGTGTGCCGGGCATAGACTGGCTCCCGGGAGAAGCTCAGCCAGGTGGCCGCCCGGTCGCGAACGCCGCTGACCGGCGAGTCCTCCGGTCCGGCTTCGGCCAACGGTCGAATCAGCTCCGCTCCGACGAGCCCGTGGACCTCGCCCGCGACCACCACCGCGACCGTGTCGGCGTCGGTCTGGGAGAGGATCGCCTCGTAGAGTTCGTCGAGCCGCACGAAGGGTTCTTCGCCGGTGGGCTCGAACCCGGCTCGCCCGCCGGGAATGCCGTCCCAGATCAAGCCGGCAAGCATGGCCACCTCGGCTACGAGGTCAGCCGTGGGCACGATGTAGTCGATGGCCGCGTGGGGCTGCGGGGGGCGATGAAACACGGCGCCGGCGATCGCCGCCAATTCCCCGGCGCGGGCGGCGATCGGCTGTCCATCGACCAAGGCCGCGAGTCCCAGGCCGCAGCGATGCCGCTCGACGCGAATCTCCCTTCCCTGACAGGCCCGCCCGGCCACCGCCGCGGTCGGCGAGCCGATCAGCCTGCCCCGCAGCCCCGCGGTGGCCCGTTCGAAGGCGAGCAGCCGCACGCCACCGCAGGTCACGTCTGCCGAGGGCTTCGTGGCAGCCGGCCGGCTCAACGCATCGGTTGCAGCCCCCGGGTTCGCGGCAGCCTCACCAGCCTGCGGCTCCATCAGCACCGGGGTCAGCCGCGTCAGGTCGAGCACCCGCTTCACCACCACGCTCGCCCGCCGGATGAAGCAACTGCCGCCGGCCGACTTCGTGGACCGCTGAATCTCGAACAGGCTGCGGATGCCGGCCGAACTCAGGAAGTTCGTCGCCGCCAGATCGAGCCGGATCGCCGGAAACCCGCGCCGGAGTTCTTCCGCCACCGCGCGGGCGAGTTCGTCGGTCGTCTCGGCCCCGAGCCGACCCGTGCAGACGAGCACGACGAGTTCACCTTCCTCTGCCCGCTCGATCGAGAGGTCCATGATGGTGGGGGCGGGTCAGCGTGGGGTTGGCGGAGGCGGCTGGGATCCGGGCGGCACTGGAGCCGGTTCGGCAACGAACAGGCCTGCCAGTTGCCGAACGACGTCGGGCCGCTCGCCGGCAAGGTTCCGGGTTTCGAGCGGATCAGTCGCGTAATCATAGAGTTCATACTCGACCGCCGTCGCCGGGTCTTTCGCCCGCCATTCCACGAGCCGAAAACGGTCAGTTCGCAGGCCTCGGCCCAGCCGCTCGCCGCGGGGAAAGCAGTGCTGGGCGAAGGATCGCTCAAGCCGGTGATCGGGATCGGCGAGTACGCCCGCAAGGCTCTGGCCATCGATCGGCTGCGGCCCCTCGGGCCGAGGCAGGCCCGCGAGTTCGGCGAGCGTAGGGTAGAGATCGACCGACTCGACCAGCTGCTGGCTGAGCGTGTTCGGGTGCGTCACGCCCGGAGCCACCACGATCAGCGGAATCCTGGTGGCCTGCTCATAGTTGGTGTGCTTGGTCCAGAAGCCGTGGTCACCGAGGTGAAAGCCGTGATCGCCCCAGAGCACCACGATCGTGTTCTCGAACAGCCCGAGCTGCTCGACTTCGGCGAGCACGCGGCCGATCTGGGCATCGACGTAGCTCACGCTCGCGTAGTAGCCGTGGACGAGTTGCCGCGCGAGCGGCTCGTCGACCCGGCCATCCTCCGGCACTGGCTCATAGGCGGTGATCTCGCCGCCCCGCTTGAGGGCGGAGGCCGGCGCGGCCTCCGGCGGCATGGTCACGCCGGGGGCGGGTAACGCCGCAGGGTCGTGCTGGTCCCAATATTTCTTCGGCACGCTGAAGGGCAGATGCGGCCGTACAAAGCCGGCAGCGATCAGAAACGGAGTGCCCTCCGTTTGCCGCCGCGCCACGGCCTGCCGCAGCCGCACGATCGTTTCGGTGGCCACGCGACCGTCGGCGTAGGCCTCATCATCGACCGAGGGCGATTCGAAAGCCCGGCCGCAGGGCAGACTCCCGATCTCGCCGAGCCGCTCGTTGGCGAACAGCGCCTCCTCCCGCGTGAGGCCGCCGGCCGCTCGGCTCGCCGGATCGCGATACTCGATCACGAGGTCGGAAAATGGCGGTACGTCGAACGACTCAGGATCACCGACGTTGCCATGGCCGACGTGAAACACCTTGCCGAGCGATTCGCTGCGATAGCCGTGGCAGGAGAAGAACTGCGGCAGCGTCACCGCGCCGGGCAGCCACTGCCGCAGCCGGTGGCCGAGGTCGTAGAGTCCCGTCGAAGTCGACCGCGAGCCGAGCAGAAGCGTGTAGCGGGAGGCCGCGCAGACGGCCTGATTGCAGTAGGCCCGGTCGAATCGCATCCCCCGGGCCGCGAGCCGGTCGATGTGCGGCGTCTGGGCGGCCGCATCGCCGTAGCAGCCGAGCGCCGGCTTCAGATCATCGACCAGGATCAACAGCACGTTGGGCCGCTCGGATCCGGTCGCCCCCGTCTGCCATCCCGCCAGGGCGATCGCGACGACGGTGCAGGCCAGCCGGAGGCGACGGGCTGCAGCGGCTGCAAGGCCGATCGCTCCCGCGGCCACCGCGAGACTCGGCTCGGGAAGCACCAGACCATTCGAGGGCAATTGGGCCGACAACGCGAGTTCTGACGAAGCGAGGAAGAGTCGAGGATCGAGCGTTGCATCGACCGGGCCGTCCCAGTACACGCCGGCGTGAAAGGGCAGCGAGCCGTCGTAGAAGCTCGTCCACGGGGGCGTCGGCTGGCCGATCGGCTGGAGTTGCAGGCTGGCGCTCGAGAGCATGGCGTAGGGCATCGAGCCGTCGTAGAAGAGCAGTCGGCTGGTCGGAGTGGGATCACCGCCGGAATCCTGCGGATAGAACATGTCGTCGGAGAAGTGTCCCGGAAGGGCTCCTGGATTGACCTGGGTACCGCGTGCCGAATACTGCTGGGCGAGAAAGCCGTCGATCAGCGGGCTGGGGATTCCGCCCTGATCTTCGACCGTGACCAGGTGCAGAGCCGAGAGCAGGTCGATCGAGGCGAGCTGCTGCCGGTCGGTCGGAGCGAGGGTGTCGGCCAGGCCGAGGGCGGAGAGGTAGTTGTCGGTGCCGGGCACGCCCCCCAAGACACTCGGCAGGTTCCAGTCGGCGGCTGTCCGTTTCTGAATGCCGCTGGCCGGCACCGGAACGATCTTCATGGTATTTCCCAGCACCACCCGCCCGGCCCACATCAGGGCGATGTAGGCGGCGGCTTCATCGGGGCCAGACTGACTGCCCACGTTCTCGATGTCTTGGGCCCAGAAGCCGTACCCGCCGGCGGGCGTCGGCTGAGCCTCGGCCGCCTGCGGGAAGGCGTCGGCGTTTTGCCAATCAATTTGGATGTTCGAGAGGATCTGGCCAGCGAGCGTCTGCCGGGCAGTGTGCGTGCTCACATCTGGCGGAGTACCGCCATTGAAGAGCGGCGCGATCGTGCTCCAGGTGATCGAGTTGCCGCCGCCGATCTCCGCCGTCTTCCCCACGGCCCGGGGACCGCTCGCCGCCAGGCCGCTCCGCTGGGCGGCCGAGAGGTCACCGATCACGGCGTAGGTGCTGAAGAACTGCCCCGATTGCGTGAGCGTGGCGATGTCCTGGGCGACTGTTCCGGCATCGCCGTCCAGAAAATAGACGAACGAGTTGTCGCTCCCCTCGCTCGTCGCAAGCCACCCGAAGACAGTCACGAGGCAGACGGCCACCTGCCCGAAGCGAGCGAAGCGATTCGGCGACGGTGCATTCACGATCGATCTCCAGTTCCGCCCTCGGGCGGGACGACGCCCAGTGCAGCAGTCCCACTCTACGGTCCCGCCTGGGGAGAGTGCTCGTGGCTGGCAATGCGCCCCCGGCGGATGTTGGGGCTCATCGGCAGCAGACCCCGGGTCCCGTGCCGCCGAAAGTTCGCGCAACAGAGAATTCATTCGTGCGCAGAATATCGTGTTTCCAGATGGTTGACGGACACGGGTGGAAAATCCTAACCTTCCTGAAAGCGGTTGGGGGAATTGTGCCGGAACTCTGAGAAGAGTTTGCAATTCACCAAACGGTCCCCAAACGGTTCATTGAAGGGCAGCTACTGGCCTCGTACGAGTAATGATGCGGCAGGGTGGGAACGGACGCGACTCCGTTTCATCCTGAACACGACTCGAGGACAGAGCGTCTCTTCTTCACAAGGCGCCTCTCGCCGGTGTGATTCAGAGACTCAAGAAGCGCTCGGCTTCGTCTCTTTTGCCCCCCGCATGGCTGCTCGTGCGAGTGCTTGTACCGCCTCCTTCACCGAGGCCGGCGGATCCATCGACGACGAGCACCATCCCGGGATTCTGACCATGCAACGCTTCAAGACTCTCTCGAACGCCCTCCTGCTTGCAGCCACGACCTCGGCTACCCTGATGGCCGCCAACTGGCAGAGCAACCCGGCTGATCAGGGTGTGTCGGTGTCGATCGCCGGCACCGCGACCGAGTGGACCGTCACGCCAACGCTCACCGAGGGCGAACCGGTGCTCGTTCCAGTTGCCGGCGGCGTTGGGTTGGGCTCGACGCTCACCTATTACTACCCGGTCGGCGTCGGATCGACCGCGAGCAGCGTCGTACGGTTCTCCCAGGCGGCTGGAGCCACAACCTTCGCGGCCAGCGCAGCGGCCGTCAATCCGCTCGTCGTGTCGAAGGTGCCAAGCTGGTTCACCCCCGGCAACTGGGACGCCACGGTCCCGAACGGCATCGACGCCCAGGCGACGATCGCCACCAACGCGGGCACTCCCGCGGTCGTGATCGACGAAAACCTGACCCTCGGCTCGCTCACCGTCGATACGACCGCCGGTAGCCTCGATCTCTTCGCCACCAGCCGCACCGCTGGACCGGTCTCGACGCTGACGCTCGCCACTGCCACCGGCACACCCACGATCACCGTCTCTGGCGGCAACGCCTTCTCCCTCAGCCAATCGAAAATTACCTCCGCGACTCCCGGCACAGCGAGCGCGCGACTGAACGTCGTCGGCAGCCAGGGGCTCGTGATCGATAATCAGAATCCAGTGCTGCCGCCGGTCGAGAACGTAGCGCCCGGGGCCTACGCCACCGGCGGCGTGCGGTTCGGGTTCGGCCTCAACTGGTCGCAGTTCTCCGGCGACCTCACGCTCGTGCAGGGAGTTTTCCAGCCGCTCATGGGCGGCGCGCTCAACAATGGCCTCAGCGCCTTCCCTCTGACGAGCGGCGTGACGCTCGGCACCGGCACGAACACCGCCCGCTTGGAGATCGCCGCGTCGAACTCGCAGCCGGTGATCCGCGGCCTCGACAGCACGAGCACGAACAGCTCCGTGATCGTTACCGCCGCCAGTGCCCTGAGCATGGAGATCGGCTCGATGGGCCAGGCCAGCGACGTCTTCAGCTACGCGGGCAACATTGGGGCCACCACCGGTCTCACAGCCTCCACGGCCGTTCGCCTGACCAAGAGCGGGGCCGGCACGCAGTTCCTGACCGGCACCAACGAGATCAACGCCGTCGCCGCCAACACGATCATCCTCGGCCTGGCCGGCGGCAAGCTCTCGCTCGGCACGACGGGCTCGCTGGGCACGGCCGTGAGCGGCCAGGGCACCACCAACACCAACAGCTACGTGGCAGGAAAGAACGGTGAATTCGAGATCTCGGGCCTCGGCGTCGCGACCCCGCGAAGCCAGACCTTCCAGGGTGCCCTGCTCTTCGGCAACATCGCCCCCAACACGACGGCCCCCGACGGCAACCAGTCGGCCCGCAGTAACGGCGTCAGCACCTATACCGTGGTCGCCGACCCGGCCCAGCCGGCCACGCTCACCTTCGGCTCGGTGCGGAATCGCAACTTCCCGCAGACGGCGGCCAACAGCAACCTCAATGCCGCCACGATGCTCTACCGCGGCACGAACCTCGGCTCGACGCCCGGCAACGGCGTGGGCTCGATCGTGTTCACCACCGCCCCGACCGTCGGCACCAATGGCTACTTGAACACAGTCAACGGCACGGGCTCGCTCGGCACGCCGCAGGCCCCGGTGCTCAAGGGCGCCTTGGCCGACACCTCGGCCACCGGCTCCGGCGCGGGCTTCGCCACCTACGACGCGACGGTGGGCGTGCGTCTGCTCGATGCCGCCACCGAGCAGACGGCCGTTGCCACGGGCGCCGCCTACGACTCGGCTGCCACGACCGACAACATCCGGCTCACGCTCGCCGCCGACGAGGCGATCACGGGCCACCTGAGCAACACGCTCCAGATCGTCAACACGAGCGGCGCCAGCCGAACCGTCACGAACTCGGGCGCCGCCTTGAACGCGGCCAATGGCCTGCTCTTCAGCGGCTCCGACGCGATCGTGCTCACTGGCGGCACCCTCACCGGCACGGCTGACACAAATGCCGAAGATGTCGTAATCCACTCAATCAACACGGCGGGCGTGACGATCCAATCGGCCGTCACCAATGTCGGGGCCGCGGCACCGCTCGCCCGGCAGGGCTGGATCGCCTACAACGGGCCGGGCAACTTCCGGATCGAAGGCACGCAGACCGTCGGCAACAGCGGCGGCATCGCCTTCAATGGCACTGGCACCACCACGCTCGCCGGCACGATCACCGACGCCACCGCCTTCGGTGTGAACCAGGGCACGGTGCAACTTGCCTCGGGGGCGACCTGGGCCAACGCTCCCAGGCTCCAACTCGCGAGCGGCACGACCTTCGACTTGAACGGCCTCTCCGGCACCTCAACGGAGCGGCGGTTCTCCGACATCGCCCCCGACTGGCAGAACTCTGCTTCGGCCGCCGGGTACATGCCCTCCGGCGGTGAGGTCACCAACTCGTCTGGCACGACCGTCGATCTCTACCTCTCGGGCTCCGGCGGGGCGACGAGCCAGCCCTTCTACGGCTCGATCACCGGCAACCTCAACCTGGTTGTGAACAAGACCGCTGCCCAGTCGCTCGCCGGCGTGAACAGCTTCACAGGCTCGACGAACATCCTCGCCGGCACGCTCAACATCGCCACCAGCGGCAGCCTGCCGGCGACGACGGTCGTGACGCTTGGCGACGCCGCGGCGATCACGCCTCCGACGGCGACGCTGAGCCTCGGCAACGGCAACGGCACGACCAACGGCCAGGTCCGGCAGGAAATCGCCGGGCTCTACACGGTCGGCGCCGGCACGCTCCAGGTGATCAACCAGGGCTCGAACGTCGGCCAGCTCACGCTCAACGTCGGCACCGGCATCGACAACGTCTTCAGCGGCAACCTCGGCATCGCCGTCTCCGGCAACGGCTCGACCTCCAATGTGTTCGGCCTCCGCAAGATCGGGGCCGGCACCTTCGAGCCGGCCGGTGCGATCAACTCGTACAGCGGCGGCACGGTGGTCGAAGGGGGCATCCTCCGGATCTCGGCCGACGCGAAGCTCGGCCAGATCGGTTCGCTCTCCGGCGCGGCCGGCAGCAGCGGCGCCCCGCTCGCTCCGATCTCGGCCTTCGAGAACAGCCTCGTGCTCAACGGCGGCACGCTCCAGACCACGACCACCACTGCCTTCGCGCTCGACGCCAAGCGGGGGATCGGCCTCGGGCCCGTCGCTGGCTCGACCGGCGGTACGGGCACGCTGCTCGTCGACCCGACGGTCACGCTCTCTTACGACGGCATCATCGCCTCGGCCGGCAACACCGGCGTGCAGACGCTCGTGAAGGATGGCACCGGCACGCTGCTCCTCGGCGGCGCGAATAGCTTTACGGGCACGACGCAGGTTGCGGCCGGCACGCTCGGTGGCACAGGGTCGCTCACCAGCGGCCTGTCGGTTGCCGCGGGGGCATCGCTCGCTCCCGGCTCGGCCGGCATCGGCACCTTCACCGTTGGCGGCAGCACGACCGCCATCGCCGGATTGCTGGCCATCGAGGTCGATGCCGCCGGCAGCGGTTCGGCCGACCTCCTCGACGCCGCCGGCCTGCTCGACCTCTCGGCCGGCACCTCCGCCGTGGACTTCACGACGCTCGGCACACTCGATGACGCCGCGTATGTGATCGCCAACTACGGCACGATCTCCGGCACCTTCGCCACGGTCTCGAACCTGCCCACCGGCTACACGCTCGACTACTCCTACCTCGGCAGCAGCGTCGCCCTGGTGCCGGTGCCCGAGCCGGGCACCCTCGCGGTGCTCACCGCTGCGGGCCTCGCGGCGGCCTTCATCCGCCGGCGCCGGGCGGACTCAACCGCCTGCCCCGATTCCGCGTCGACACATGCTCTCCCCCAAAAGAACTGAATTGCAGTCGTTGCGCCGCTAGATGCGCGATGATGCCTTGGGCGGGAATCCGCTTTTCTGCGCAACTCCGTCCCCTCGTCGTGAGGAATCGCTTCAACAAGCGGCCCGAATCGTCTCGACGTCGGTATCACCCCGCGCGGCGCAACGCTGCGGCATCGACATTGCGGGCTCGCAGTGTAGTTTGCGAACTAGGTCGGGGGATCCCTGAGGCGAACGCTGGCGGGGCTCGGAAGTCCCTCGCGTCGTGAACTGGATTCATTCGAGGGGGAGAGGCATGAATACTCGGAAGGTACTTGGTCTTGTGGCGGTCGCGTGCGCCGTCGTGACGTTGTCGCAACGGGCCTTCGCCCAGCAGACCGCCTACACCTGGGACGTGCTCGGTGGTGGTTCGCAGAACTGGCAGAACGCCGCCAACTGGTCTCCCAACACCGCCTTTCCGAACCTGGCGACTGACGACGCCGACTTCGACGTCGCCCTCACATCGAACCTCACGGTCGATGTCGGTGCCACCGACGTGACGGTGGGCAACATCACGCTCGGCGGCACGGCCGGCGCTGTCACGACCGCGATCACGAGCAGCGGTGGCGGTTTGATCATTAGTGACTCCAGCGGCAACGGCTCGCTCATCAGCCAGGGTGTTGCCGGCTCGGTCAACCAGATCGGCGGCACTCTCGTGCTCGCCGACGGCACAACCGAATATGACATCGGGAGCACCCAGGCGCTGGCGATCACCGGCAACATCGGACAACTCAACGCAGCCCAGACGCTCAAGAACAGCGTCACAGGCCTGACCCTCACGATTGGCAGCGGGCCCTCGAGCACCATCGCGCTCTATGACTACACGGCCGGTACCGGAACGGCCCGCAACTTCGCCCTGACAAACAACAGCAGCACCGCGACTGGCGGAATCGCCCAGGCCACGACCGTAAATGCCGTCTGGGACAACGGCGGCGGCACCGGCACGATCTCGTTCGGCGCCGACTCGAACAGCCGCAATGCCGGCATGGTCTACACCATGCAGCAGCCGCAGACGAGCACGGCGACGGTCAACATCGGCCGCCAGAAATACGTCCTTGAGGCCGACAATCCCTTCGGCATCGGAACCCTGGTCGCCAACAACAGCAACCAAACCAACTGGGGCGGTCTGCTTCAGTCGAACTCCGACTCTCGCAGTGTCGGCAACTCGCAGATCCAGGTGGGCAACAACTTCGCCGTCGCCGGATCGAACTCGCTGACGTTCACCGGGACCTTCGGCCTGACGAACAATCGCAACATCGGCAACAACCTCGACGCCGGTAAGACGTGGACACTGAGCGGCCCCGTGTATCCCAACGTCAAGGCGGCCGATGCCAACCCACGCACGATCACGCTCGACGGCACCGGAACGACCGTGATCAGCGGCACGCTCAACAATAATATCGACTTTAATTCTACCATTGTCGGCAACGTAACCACCCGGGGCACAGGCCGGCTGGAACTCACCAATGCAGCCAACACGATCAGCGGCGTACTCACCTCGAACGGTGGCCTGATCGTGTTCGGGACCCAGGGTTCGTACGGCGCCACCACGGGCGGTGCGGCCGGCACCGGCTCCTCGATCGTCACGAGCTACTACGGCGGTGTGAGCTACACGCCCGGCACGGCCGACGCGGGCTTCGCGACCTTCGCCTCGAAGCTCAACGGCGGCACGGGCTACCTCGCTCTCCCCGCCGGCGATGCTGCCGCAAACCTCGACTTCAGCGGATCCGGCGCACTCGCCACCGCTCCGGGACTCAGCGTCACAGCCGACGGGGCACTGACCTACACTGGAACGGTCACTCCGGGTGCCCAGGGCTACCGCTGGGGCGGTCCGCAGGGGCGGCTCACGCTCGGCTCGAACGCTGGAACCGGGGCCAACGCGGTCACCTACACGAACGGCGGCGATGTGTTGGTGGCAGGCTCGCCCGACTACACCGGCGTGACCACGATCAGTGGCGGCACCTACACCTCCGCCAAGGTCTACATCACCAACGGCCAAAACACGAACAGCACGCAAACCTTCAATGCTCCCACCACGCTCGAGGTGACCTCGCTCGGCAACGCCGGCTCGGCCAGTTCGCTCGGGGCATCGAGCGGGGATGCAGCGAACCTCGTGCTGAATATGGGCACGCTGAAGGTCAATGCTTCCACCGCCACCTCGACCGACCGTTTGTTCACGATCGGTACCTCCGGGGCCACGCTCGAGTCGGCCGGGGCCGGACTCGTGACGATCGGCAGCGGTGGTGGAGCGAACGTCGGCCCGTCGTCGGCCGCCACCCTGACCCTTACAGGCACGGGCAACGGCACGCTCGGGAGCGTGCTCGCCAACGGCGTGGGGGCCCTGTCGCTCGCCAAGACCGGCACTGGCACCTGGTCGCTCGACGCCACCAACACCTACACCGGCACTACGACCGTGTCGGCGGGCACGCTCATCGTCAACGGAGCCCTCGGTTCCGGGGCTGTCACCGTTGCCAGCGGTGCGGAACTCTCGATGGGTGCGGGCTCGACGCTGCTGTTCAGCACCGCCGGCCCGACCGCGACATCGAACGGCACCATGACGTTTGCCAGCGGCTTTGGCGTCGCGAACCTGGTCGGACTCGACGTGACGGTGCCTGCAGGCACCTACACGCTCGTGACGGGAACAGTGGACACGTCGAACCTCAGTAACGTCGGATCGGCAAATGCCTACACCTACGCCCCGGACCATACGGCCTACTTCCTGCCGGGCAGCCTGAATCTGGTCGTCGTCCCCGAGCCGACGGGCCTCGCAGCCCTTGCGGCCGGTACGGCTCTCCTCGGGTGGCGGCTGCGGCGGCGGACGACTGTCTGACCGGTTCTCGCCCGACGCCATGAAGCCCAGACGGCCGGAAGCCCGCCCAGGGTTTTCGGCCGTCTTTTTTTGCTGGCCGCTCCGGGATTTCCCTTGTTTCGTGAAGACCGTTTCACACCGGTGATGAAGCCGCTTCACAAAGCCCGTGAAACCCCGGGATCGAGCCCCTCTGTCCTTGGCTGAATTTCGCCGAAATCAGCGGCGGGAGCCGCGTTGCGCCTCGCTGCGCCGCCTTCGCGCGTTTTGGCACAAGAATCGCTCATGGACCTCTTGGGGGGAGGCACCGGCATCCCGTTCGTCCATCGCTCGCCTGATTCACGGGAGTCGCACACCATGCTGGTTCGCATCCTTCTGGCCTGCCTCGTTGGCTTCGGCCTGGCCTCGACGTCTTCGGCCGCCACGATCTTCCAGGACACATTCGGCAGCGGCAGCACCTTGAACCCCAGCACCTACCCGACGCCTACCGCCACGTCGACCGGCTACACCATCCTCTCGACGAAGGCGGCAACGACGGGACCGAGCCTCACCGCCGGGTCCCTCCGCATTTCGATGAACTCGGGCACGACATCCGGCGTCGTGGAAACCCAGGCGCTCACGCCCGACGCCACCCTGGCGAACGCCGGTGACGTGCTGAAATACACCGTGACGTTCGTCAACACCGGCGACCTGCTTGCCGGAGGAACGTCTTCTTACGTCTATGCCGGCATCTACAACAGCGGCAGCAGCGCTCCGGTCGTGCTCAACAATAGCGGGCTGAACACGACGGCCGGTTCACCGTTCGCCACCGGTGGGGCCTTCGGCTGGCAGGGCTACGTCGGCCGGATCGCCCCCACAGGCGGCACGGCGCAGATCTACACCCGGCCGGCCCAGAACGGCACCGACACCTCCTCGCAGAATCAGGACGTGGTGGGCAACAATGCCGGGGGCGGCCTCTATGACAGCCCGGCTGGAACGTCGATCAACTCCACGTCGTCGACTCTCGCCGCCCTGACCACCGGCGACACCTACACCTATCAGATGGCTGTGACGCTCAACGGGGATGCCAGCCAGACCTTTGAGTCGAGCCTCTATGCCGGCGCTTCCGCGAGCGGCTCTCCCCTCTGGACGCAGTCTGGCATCGCCACGACCCCGCTGGCCACGACCTACAACGCGATCGCGATCGGCTATCGCAATTCAGGCACCTCCCTCAACCCCGTGATGACGGTGCAGTCGGTCTCCCTCGACGTCTCGGCCGTGCCCGAGCCGGCCTCGCTCTCACTGCTGGCGGTCGGCGGCCTGGCGGCCGGATTCGTCCGCCGGACGCGACCGGCGCGGATCTGAATGGCATTCCCTGGAACGAGTCTGCCCTGGCCCGGTCTGCGGGCCGCGGCGTGTCGCCTGTTCGTCTCCCTCCTCGTCGGCGAGGCCACGGTCGCGGCGATCCCGCAGCGACTCAGATGCGAGCACCGGATCGACCCGCAGGGAATCGATACGGAGGCCCCGCGGCTCGGCTGGATGGTCGCGGCTGCGGAACCGGCTTCGCGGCAGGCGGCCTACCGCGTGCTCGTGGCCTCGAGTCCGGACCTGCTCGCCCGCGACGAAGCCGACCTCTGGGACTCGGGCCGCGTCGAGTCGGCCGATACGATCGACATCCGCTACGCCGGAGGCCCGCTCGCGACCCACGCGGCATGTTTCTGGAAGGTAAGGCTCTGGGACCAGAGGGGACGTGCTTCTCCCTGGAGCAACGTCGCCCGGTGGTCGATGGGCGTCCTCGCGCCGGGCGACTGGAAGGCAGCTTGGATCGGCCTTGATGAGGAGATTCCGAAGCAGTTCTTGGCCGACACGAACTGGATCTGGTTTCCCGACCCGGGAATGACCGACGCCTTGCCGCCCGGCCCGCGGTTCTTCCGCAGGGCATTCCGCGTGACCGACGACCACCCGATCACGAACGCCGTGCTCCGGATCACGGCCGACGATGCCTGCACGATCTTTCTCGACGGCCGCGAGATCGGCAGCCGCTCCGGTGGCCACGCGACCAAGGAGATGGACCTCACCCACCGGCTGACGCCCGGCCTTCACCTGCTTGCGGTCCGAGCCGAGAACCGGGGCGAGACGCCGAATCCGGCCGGCCTGATCGCGCGGCTGCAGGTGGACTTCGCGGCGGGCCCGCCGCTGGTGGTACGGGCGGACGAATCATGGCGGACTTCGAAGATCGAAAGCCCCGACTGGCAGACTGTCGACTTCGACGACACCAACTGGCAGCCGGCCCGGGTGCTCGGGCCCGTCGGGATCGCTCCCTGGGGCAAGGTGCAGCGGGCCGAGGGCCGGCGGCTGCCGGCTCGCCACCTGCGGCGGGAGTTCGCCGTGTCGCGGCCGATTCGCCGGGCGATCGTCTCCTGGTGCGGCCAGGGGCTGTCGGAGGTTCGACTCAACGGCCGGAAGGTCAACGACCACGTGCTGTCACCGGCATTGGCGGAGTATCCGCAGCGACTCTGGTACGTGACCGAAGACGTGACCGACCTCGTCCGTGAAGGTCAGAACTGCCTGGGAGTGATCCTCGGCAACGGCCGGTTCTTCGCGCCGCGCAGCCAGGTCTATGCCAACATGCCGACCTATGGCCTGCCGAAACTGCTCCTCCACCTTCGGCTCGAGCACGCCGACGGCACGGTCTCGGTCGTCACGAGCGACGACGCCTGGCAACTCACCCGCGACGGCCCGATCCGGGCCAACAACGAGTTTGACGGCGAGGAGTATGACGCCCGGCGATTGCAGGGCGACTGGTCGCAGTCGGGCTACGACGCCTCCGGCTGGGAGGCGGCCCGGATCGTGGCCGCCCCCGCCGGCACGCTCTCGGCCCAGCCGATCGAGCCGATCCGGATCGTGGAGCGGATTCGGCCGCGGTCGGTCACGTCCCTGCCGAGCGGCGGACATGTGTTCGATCTCGGACAAAACGTCCAGGGCTGGTGCCGGCTGCGGGCTGCGGGGCCGGCTGGAACGCAGATCACGCTCCGCCACGCCGAGCGACTCCGGCCCGACGGTTCCCTCGACCTGGCCAATCTCCGCGGGGCGCGGGCGACCGACCGCTACACGCTGGCGGGCGGCGGCGCCGACTCATGGGAGCCGCGGTTTACCGCCCACGGCTTTCGCTACGTGGAGGTGAGCGGCTTCCCCGGAAAGCCCCCGATCGATGCGATCGAAGGCTGCGTCGTGCATGACGACCTTCGTCCCACCGGCACGATCGAGACGTCGAACGACACCCTGAATCGCATCTATCGCAACGCGGTCTGGGGCTTCCGGGGCAACTACCGCAGCATCCCCACCGATTGCCCGCAACGGGACGAGCGGCAGGCCTGGCTGGG
>CAMDDJ010000066.1 GCA_945891385.1 Candidatus Kuenenia stuttgartensis
AAGATCACGGAATCGATAGTTTCCGCAAATGCTCGGCCCCTGTCCATGCCAAGCGACGAGCGGTCGGCTGTGAGGTTGCAACACCCCAGGGAGCACTCACACGGCCTCAGGGCCACGAACGGCGCGGTAGAGCTGCACGGCTTCTGCCATGGGCAGGCTGAACAGGCGGCCCCGGTCGTCGTCTCCGGAGGCGGCGAGCACGTCGGCTATCGCCTGCGTCGTGCGGTCGAGGAAGTCGTCGTTGACGGCGATTTCCAGGATCGACTCCTGCACCAGTCCGCCGTCCGGCCCCCGGCCCTGGGCATCACAGATCGTGAGCCGGGTGACGTCGACGGAGTCGAGCGCACGGCGCACGCTCTCCACTTGAGACGGCCGCAGCACCGCGAGGACGAGACGCATGGGAAGGGTCGCCGGTCAGGGACGGGGCAGCTCGAGGCTCGCGTCGAGCACCTTGCCGATCCGTGCGTGGAGCGCGGCCAGGTGGGCCCCCGAGGCAGGGTCGAGTTTCACACCTGCGGCGAGGAGCGTCGCGATCTCGCCGTCGATCGTCCGGAGCTGGGCCTCGGCCAGGGCCTGGGCGTCGGGATTGTCGGCGCCGCCTCCGAGCGCGATTCCGGAGAGCCTGGTCACGTAGGCCCGCTGGAGTCCGCGGCGGAGGCTCGCAACGGCCGGCTTCGTGGCGGAGAATTCGGTGCCCGGAGGCGGAAGCTGGCGAACCTCGGCCATGATGGCGGCAGTGAGCGCGTCGAGGAGTTCGGCGGTGGTGAACGGCTCGGCACCGCCCGTCACCTTGAGCTCGCTGTCGCGGATCCGTTCGAGGATTCGCGGGTCGAGCAGCCGGGCGAGAACGCGATCCTGCCACATCAGGATCACCTCGTGGACGGGATAGTCTTCCCGGTCCACTTCGGTGGCACCCCAGTGCGACCAGCGCGAGGCCGCCAGCTCGTTATAGAGCTCAGGCGGGAACGCGAAGGGCGCTGCGCTGAACATCTCGTCGGCCAGCAGCTTCACCGCCGCTCGCTGCTGGGCGGCGTCGACGACCCGGAAGGGCGGCGGGGCGTTGGCGTCGCCCCGATGGCTCCGGGAGCCGTGCAGGCCGCCGACCAGCCGGGCGGCGTTGTACATCGCCTGCCCACGGGCCGAGAGCAGCACGCCGAAGGCCTGACGCACCCGCTCGTAGCCGCCACCCGAGCCATCAGCCGCTCGGACCGTCATGCGTTCGGTGATCTTGGGCATCACCTGGGCCACGAGTTCGGCGCGGCTGCGGGCGAACTCGAGCGGGTCGCTGCCCAGGTCGAAGCGATTGGAGAGCGGGTCGGGATCGGCCCATTCGGTGTCCTCGTCGGTCGCGTAGGCGAGTTCCGGCTCGCCGCTACGGCCCGCGATCTTCTCCAACTCCGGCAGCTCCGCCTCGGGCGTGCTGCCCGAAAGCGGCTTGTAGCCATATTCGATCGCCCAGACGTCGTAGGGACCGATCCGGGCGGCGTAGTAGTCGCCCTGGGTCTTCCCCTGCGGCATGATGTTGGCCGGAATGTAGTCCATCACGCTCGTGCTGGCCCCCGATGCGGAGGTCGTCGCGACGTCGTTCATGTCGGCCAGCGACCGGTAGGCGCTGCCCTTGAAGTTATGCCGCAGGCCAAGGGTGTGACCCACCTCGTGCATCGCGACGAGCGTCAGCCCCTGGATCACGAGCTTTTCCTTCTCCACCTCGGAAAGTCCGCCGGGCGTGGTTACCGCCAGGGCCGTGGCGGCCAGCGCCGTCTCGCGGGCATGGCCCTCGAAGAGTCGGCAGCCGGCGCAGCAGCCGCTGCCGTGGCCGGCCGGCGCGCCGGGGCCGCCGCCGGTCAGGAGGGCGACCGACTCGGGCGTGAAGGTTTCGTATTGCTGCCGCCAGAACTGGAGGAAGTCGGCGTCGAAGATGATGTCGGCATCGAGGATCTGGCCGGTGCGGGGGTTGACCCGCGACGGTCCCATCGCGAAGCCCTGGCCGGCCGTGATCCAGCGGAAGGTGTTGTAGTTGACGTCTTCTGGATCCCAGTCGGTCACGTCGGGCTGCTGCCTGACCTCGATCGCGTTGGCGAAGCCAGCCTGCTCGAAGGCCTCGTTCCAGGCCTCGATCCCCTTGCGGATGGCGGGACGGTAGCGGAAGGGAACAGTCTTCTCGATCCAGAACACGATCGGCTTCTTCGGGGGGGAGACGGCCGCCTTGGGATCGGCCTTCTCCAGGTTCCAGCGGTTGATGTAGCGGACGAAGCGGTCTTCATCCACCTGCTGGGAGAAGTCCTTGAGGGCGGTGACAAAGTAGCCGACGCGGTCGTCGGCCAGCCGCGGCTTGTACGAGTTCTGTGGCAGGAGGCTCAGCGAGTAGTGGACGATCATCGTCACGCCTCGTGAATCCGGCACTGTGTCGAGCGTGGTGGCTCCGCTCGAGCCGTAGGTGGCGGCCACCTCGAGTTCGACGTTGTCCGGGAACCCCTTGACGTGGCTCCACGTGGACCGATCCCGGGCGAAGGAGAACCCAGGGAGGTCGGCAGAGATCCGCGGCAGGTCGGTGAGGAAGATCGTTCCCAGGTCGATCACGTGGCCGCCGGCAGGGCCTGTCGTCACGATTGGAACGCTGAACAGGACGCTGTCGGTGTACGCCAGGTCCACTGCCTTTTGCTCGGGGCTGCCCTTGGCAGCGAAGAAGCGGACGTTTCGCCGGATCACCTGGATGGCATCGTTGACCTTGCGAAATTCCCAGACCCAGTCGTCGCCGAATCCCAGGCTCATGCCGCCCAGGAGCGAGCGGTCGCCAATGCCCTTGGCGATGCTCGTCAGTACGAAGAACTCCTTGCCGAGCATCGAGTCGGTCAGTTCGGCGAACAGCTTGTCGTCTTTCTTCCAGAGCGTGATCAGACCCGGAATCCGAACGGCTTCCTTCAAGGCCACGGCAAAGGGCGGCTTGCCCCCCTTCTGGTCGCCGCTCGCGGCTGGCTTGCTCTCCTTGGCAGACTCGTCTGCAGACGCCTCGGCAGCCGCGGCGGCGGGCGTTGCCGAGGCAGCGTCGTCGGCCCGAGCGGCCGTCGCGGCGAGCGCGGTCACGACGAGCGCGAAGGGTACAAATCCGGCCAAAGCGGGCCGGGGACGAGCAGCGGCGAAGAACAGCGGCATCAAAACCTCCCTCAGGCGGCGGTCCTCGGGGCGATGGTCGCATCGCCGAGACGCCTCCTGGAAGGGTAGCATCGGCCATGGGCCACGACCAATTTCCGAGTGGGTAGACCCGAGGTCATGCGGACAAACGAGGCTTCCGAGGGACGAGGGCCGGGGGCCGTCCAGGAGATCGTCAGACGCTGGTTTCCGGGGTGCCCGGCTGTCCGGCCGCTCGGCTCGGGCGGTTTCAGCGGGTCGCCGGTCTGGCTGGTGGAGACGGCTGAGGGCCCGTTCGTGCTCAAGGCGTTCGCTGCCGCCGTGGCCCGGCCGCGAGCCGCTGAGGTGCATCGGCAGATGGAGCGAGCCCGTGCAGCGGGAGTGCTCGAGGTGCCGGCCGTGCAGCGCATGGCCGGCGGTGACACGCTCGCGGCGGCTGAGGGCCGCCTGTGGGAGATGATCGGCTTCATCGACGGCGCCGCGATCGACCAGCCGCAGTGCGAACAGATGGCTGCGGCGCTGAGCGTCTTGGCGAGGCTGCATGCGGCCTTCCAGGCTGCGGACGACGGGCATCCCTCACCGGCCGTCGACAGTCGGATCGTCGCCGCTCGGCGCATGCTCGCTCGACCGTGGGCGACCCGCTGTGTCGAGGTCGGGTCTGCAGAGGCAGGCCCGGGCTCACTGCGGTGGGAGGTTGGGCAACGGCTCATGGCCGCGTGTGCGGCCGTCCCGCGGCCCGATCGGTTCCTGCACCGGATCGCCTCACTCGCACCGGTCGTCCTGTCGCGGCAGTGGGTGCTCCGCGACATCTGGAGCGAGCATGTGCTCTTCAGCGGCGACGACGTCCAGCGTGTCGCGGGGATCATCGATCATCACGCCGCAGGACTCGACACGCCGGCCACGGATCTGGCGCGTCTGCTGGGCAGTTGGATCGAGCCCGAGGCGGTGGTCTCGACTTGGTGGACCGATCGGCTCGCTGCCTACGAAGCGATTCGACCGCTCGCCGGTTCGGTGCGGCGGCCCGTGCCGTTTCTCGCAGCCAGTGGTGTGATATTCGGACTCGACAACTGGTTTCGCTGGACACTCGAGGAAGGCCGGCAATTTGGGTCGATCTCGCAGGTCTGCAAAAGGATCGATCGCCTCGTCGCGGCCCTGCCGGCCGCTCGGGAAATCCTGGAGGATTGGGCACAGAGCCGGGTTTGACCGCGGAAAAGTGCAGTTCGTAGACTTTCTTCGTCGAAAAGTCCCAAGGATGGGCAGCGTGGGTGTCGCCCGCTTGCAGGCGGCACGAGGTCTCTGGATGACGGATCGCCATGAAGTTGCCATTCGCGTTGGCCAGCCGCTGCCTGCTGGCCACGGTGTTCGTGTGTTCCTGGTGCGGGATCGTTGCGGCGGAGGACGTGGCATCGCGGCTCGGCGGCCTCGAGGCCGCCGACTTCGATCCGCTGGCCGACGTCTCCTCCGAGTTGGGCGAGCCGATTGCGGTCGAGGCTGTCATTGAGCCGGCCACGAATGGCGGGCCCGATCTCCTCGCGATCACGGCAACGATCGAAGAGGGCTGGCACCTCTATTCGGTGACGCAGAAGCCGGGCGGGCCGCTCGCCACCAAGATCGCCGTGGCGCAGGATTCCCCGCGGCAGGTCGCCGGGCCGTTCGTGCCCTCTGAGAAGCCGCACGTGCGGACGGTTGACGATGTGCCGGCCTGGAAGGGTCTGCCGATCGAGGAACATGCCGGCGAGGTCACGTGGCGGGCTCCGCTGGCCCCCGGCGGCGGTGACGTTCGCGGGAGCGTTCGCGTCCAGCTCTGCCAAGACACCGCCTGTCTGCCACCGCAGACGCTAGCCTTCGTGGCCGGGGCCACCGTCGCGGCGCAGCCTGCCGGGCCCGCTGCGCAGACCTTGAGAACGTCTTCGGACGCGATGGCGACCCATGCCCCGGATCGCACCCATGCCCGGATCGAGGCCGGATTCACCGGTGCGGGAAGCCCGGGAAGCCGGCTGGTGATCCGACTCGTTCCCGAGGCGGGCTGGCATCTCTATCGGCCGGCCGGCTCCGCCGACACCGAGGTCGGTCAGGGCAAGCCCACGATCGTGTCGGCCGACCCCACTCAGGTTTCATCTGCGTCGGCGACCGAGGCGGTGCTGGCCGAGTCGCCGGAACTCGCCGCGGCCGGCGCCGTGGAAGGACCGGTCACCCTCGAACTCGCGCTCGCCGCGGGCGACGAGCCGATCGAGGCGGTGCTCGGGTTTCAGACCTGTAGTGATACAACCTGCGATCCGCCGACCGCCGTGCGGTTGCTGATCGATCCGGCGGCTGTCGATCCCGAGGCGGCGGTGGTCTTCGAGCCGGCCAAGTATGGCGAGGCAGCGAAGTCGCCCGTGGCGCTGACGGCGGCCGGGTCCAAGCCCGCACAGGCAGTCGCCGCCCTGGAGGGCCCATCCGGTCAGGGCCACACTGAGGCGACTGCCGAGGTGGCCGAGGTCGCGGCTCCCGCCCTCTCCCTGCCGCTGGCGCTCGCCATGGGACTGCTCGGCGGGCTGATCCTGAATCTCATGCCCTGCGTGCTGCCGGTGTTGGGGCTCAAGCTGATGTCATTCGCCCAGCAATCAGGGCGGGCCCGGCAGGAGGTCTTCATGATGAACCTCTGGTATTGCGCCGGCCTGTTCGCCGTCTTCTTCGCCCTGGCGACTGCAAGCGTCGCGGCCAACATCGGGCTGGCGAGCTCCAATCTCGGCTGGGGCCAGCAGTTCGGGTCCGTGCCGTTCAAGATCGGCATGCTCGGCGTGGTGTTCGCCTTCGCGCTCTCGTTTCTCGGCATCTGGGAGCTGCCGATTCCCGGCTTCATCGGCGAGAAGGCCGGCCATGTGCAGTCGCAGGAGGGGCCGGTGGGGGCGTTTCTCAAGGGCGTGCTTTCGACCGTGCTCGCCACGCCCTGCAGCGGCCCCTTCCTCGGGCCGGTTTTCGGGTTCACGCTCGGCCAACCGACGGCCGTGACCTACGCCGTGTTCGGTTCGATCGCCCTCGGGATGTCGCTGCCCTATCTCGTCGTCGGACTGTTTCCCGGGCTGGTCAAATTCCTGCCCAAGCCCGGCGCCTGGATGGCCACGTTCAAGGAGGTGCTGGGCTTCGTGATGCTCGGCACAGTCGCCTACCTTTTCTACCTCCTCCGTCAGCAGCCCGACTGGTTCGTGCCCACGTTCGTGATGCTCGTCGGCATCTGGATGGGCTGCTGGTGGGTTGGCCGGGCCCAGGAGACGACTGGCACGGCCGGCTTCGGCCGCTGGGTCCAGGCCGTGTCCCTTGGGGGAATCGTCGCCCTGGCCGGTTTCTTCTGGCTTGGTCCGCGGGAATCCTTCATTCGCTGGGAGAAGCCCTTTTCCCCGGCTCGGCTGGCTGAACTTCGTGAGAGTGGGATGACGGTGATGGTCGATTTCTCGGCCGACTGGTGCCTCACCTGCAAGGCGAATCTGCAATTCGCCATCGAGACGGACCGGGTGAAGGCCGCCCTCGACAAAAACCGGGTGGTGCCGGTGCTCGCCGACTGGACGGACGGCTCCGATGAAATCCGGGAGTTCCTGGAAGACCTCGGCAGCCGCTCGATCCCGGTGCTCGCGATCTATCCAGCATCGAAGCCGGGTCAGGTGCCCCCGGACCCGATCGTGCTCCGGGACCTCCTCAGCGAGTCACAGGTGCTCGCGGCCTTGGAAGAGGCCGGCCCCTCCTGCTGTCCGCCGCCGGAAATGCGGGCGGCATCGGCCCCAACCTCACCGGGGCGGTAGCGCTAAACTCGATCGCGCTGGCGGCCTGCTCGATTTCGTCGCGGATTGAACCGTGTTGGCCGGAGTTGCCCGTGCCATCTCGCCGGACGTTCGCTGCGGCCATCCTGGCCTCCGCTCACTCGGAGGAAACCTCGCTTCGCCATCCTGGCTTCGGTCGGTTTCCTACGCCGCTCGATTGGTACGGGCAACTCCTCCGCTCCCGAGCCGGAGGGCACGTTTTGACGAGGCACATGGCATCTTCAGCGGAGGATCACGCGTTCGTCGGCGGGCGTGGCGGCGCAGACTGTCCCGATCGTCCACGCGTCGTGGCCGAGATCGGCGAGCTGGTGACGAATGCCCTCGGCCTCCGGGGCCGCGACCACGAGCACCATGCCGATGCCCATGTTGAACACGCGGTCCATTTCGTCGTCTGCGATGCGACCGAGCTCCTGGAGCCAGGGGAAGACGGCCGGCATCGTCCATGAGCCACGGTCGATCATCACCTGCGCGTCGTCCGGTACGATCCGGCCGAGGTTCTCCGCCAGGCCGCCGCCGGTGATGTGGGCGATCCCGTGGACCGCGTGCGTGCCGCGGGCGCGAGCGAGCACCGCCTTGACCGCCCGTACGTAGAGCCGAGTCGGCGCGAGCAGGGTCTCGCCAACCGACCGCCCACCGAGGGCGGCCGGCCGGTCGTCGATCGCCAAGCCGGCCATCTCGAAGACCGCCTTGCGGACCAGACTGAAGCCGTTGGAGTGGACGCCGCTCGAGGCGATGCCGATCGCCACGTCGCCGGGGGCGATCTGCGAGCCGTCCACGACCCGTTGCCGTTCGACGACGCCGGTGCAGAAGCCCGCGAGGTCGTATTCGCCGGGGTGGTACATGTCGGGCAGGATCGCCGTTTCTCCGCCAACAAGGGCGCAGTCGCTTTCGACGCAGGCGTCGGCGATGCCCCGTACGATCTGCTCGAGGAGTTCCGGATCGTCCCGCGACATCGCCACGTAATCGAGGAAGAAGAGCGGCTCGGCTCCCGTGCACAGCAGGTCGTTGACGCTCATCGCCACGAGGTCGATGCCCACGGTGTGGTGGACGCCGGCGAGCACGGCGAGTTTGAGCTTCGTGCCAACCCCGTCGGTGCAGGAGACGAGCAGTGGATCCTCGTAGCCGCGGGCGAAGAGCCCCTTGAGGTCGAGCTGAAAGAGCGCGGCGAAGCCGCCCTCACGGCTCGTGACGCGTGGACACCAGGTGCGGCGCATGTGTGCCGGCAAGCGGGCCATGGCCTCGCGGTAGACCGCGAGATCGACGCCGGCACTGGAGTAGGTGGCTCCGCTCACGTCGCCAATATCGCCGCCGCCGGCAACGCTGCAAGCCGGGGGTGCCATGCCCGGGGAGCGACGGGGTTCGGGTGTCGGCCGCGGCCGGGTGGTATCATGCGGCCATGCCGTTTCGAAAGCGCAAGTCGGTCGCTCGGCGGACGCACCGCAGCAACCCCCTCCCCCCGCTCCAATTCTCTCAGGCCCTGCCCTATGGGGCCGTGCTCCACGACAAGGGGGTGCAATTCGTCGTCTACAGCCGCTCGGCGACGGCGGTCAGGGTGCTGCTCTACGAGCACGTGACCGATCCGGTCGCGGCGGAGGTGATCGCGCTCGATCCATCGAAGGACCGCTGGGGCGACATCTGGAGCATCTTCGTGCCAGGGCTCCGGCCGGGCCAGTTGTATCACTTTCAGGCTGACGGGCCGTACGATCCCGAGCGGGGCCAGCGATTCGACGGCCGGGCCTGCCTGGTCGATCCCTATGCGCGGGCCCTGGCCGGCGAGTTCACGATCGGGGCCGACGGGCTGGTCGTGCCGCCCAAATGCGTGGTGGTGGACGACTCCTTCGACTGGCAGGGCGATCGTCACGTCCGTCGTGGCCTGGCCGACTCGGTGATCTACGAGATGCATGTCCGCGGGTTCACCCAAGACCCGTCGAGCGGCGTGGCGAACCCCGGCACTTATGCCGGGGTGATCGAGAAGATTCCCTACCTCAAGTCACTGGGGGTGACCGCCGTCGAACTGATGCCGGTCCACGAGTTTGCCGAGCGGATGCCATCGGCCGACGGCCAGGCCCGGAGCAACTACTGGGGCTACGATCCAATCGCCTTCTTCGCGCCGCATCGGGGCTACGCCTCCGGCTCCGAACCGGGCTGTCAGGTGCGGGAGTTCAAAGAGATGGTGCGGGCCCTGCACGCGGCCGGCATCGAGGTGATCCTCGACGTGGTCTTCAACCACACCGCCGAAGGCAACCAACTGGGGCCGACCTTCTCGTTCAAGGGGCTGGAGAACCGCGTCTATTACATGCTGGGCGACGGGGGGTCGAGCTACAAGAACTACTCCGGCTGCGGCAACACGATCAACGGCAACCATCCGATCGTCCGCGAACTGATCTTTCTCTGCCTGCGGCATTGGGTCCACAACTTCCACATCGACGGCTTCCGGTTCGACCTGGCGAGCATCCTCTCCCGCGACCGGAATGGCGACATCCTCCCCAATCCCCCGATCATCGAGGTGATCACCGAGGATCCGATGCTCGCCGACACCAAGATCATCGCCGAGGCCTGGGACGCGGCCGGCGCCTACCAGGTGGGGTCGTTCGCTCGCCTCCGCTGGGCCGAGTGGAACGGTCGCTACCGCGACGACGTGCGGCGGTTCTGGCGGGGTGACTTCGCCCAGACCGGCCACCTGGCCACCCGGCTCGCCGGGTCGAGCGACCTCTACGGAGATGACGAACGCCAGCCCTTCCACAGCATCAACTTCGTCACCTCGCACGACGGCTTCACGCTCAACGACCTCGTGAGTTACCGCGAGAAGCACAACGAGGCAAACGGCGAGGGCAATCGCGATGGCGACAACAACAACTTCTCCGACAACTACGGGGTGGAGGGTCCTTCCCAGCGGGCTGATGTCGAAGCCCTGCGACCGCGGCAGATTCGCAACTTTCTCGCCACGCTGCTGCTCAGCCAGGGTGTGCCGATGATGGTCTTCGGCGACGAGTGTCGCCGTACCCAGGCCGGCAACAACAACGCCTGGTGTCAGGACAACGCCGTCTCGTGGTTCGACTGGCGATTGGTCGAGACACACGCCGATCTGGTGCGGTTCACCAAGGCGTTGATCGCCTTTCGCCGTGACAACCCCACGCTCCGACGGCGGAGCTTTCTTCGCGGTGGCATGGGCCCCTCGGGGTTGCTGCCCGACGTGGCGTGGTATTCCGCGGAGGGGCTTGCCATCGACTGGCACGCCGCCGACGCGAGTTTGACCTGCTTCTTGTGCGGTCCCTCGATTGCGGAACTCGAGGCCGAGAACCACCTCGGCGCCGGAGGCGTGGAGGGAACGCCTCGGCATGTCCTGATCCTCGCGCACGCCGGCTCGTCGCCCCGGACGTTTCAGTTTCCTCAATCCGAGCCGCTGAGGGCCTTGCCGTGGCATACCTTCCTCCACACGGGTCAGGCCGCCCCGGACGACGTGTTTCCCGGCGGTGACGGCCCCGTGATCGACGTGAACCAGCCGCTCGAGCTGCCCGCGCGGTCCCTTGTCTGTCTCGTCGCCGACACGGCTGCTCCACCGCCGCCAGTGCCGCCGCCGGCTCCGGCCCGGCGCCGCATTGCCCGGCGACGCTCGTGACGGGTATGCTTCCGCGACCGATTTGCATCGCTGTCTCGCCGCCCTGGAGCCTGCCATGAGCCCTCGATTTCCTCGCCTCTCCTCCGCCCCGTATGCCGTGCTGGCGGTCGCCGGCTGGTTCGTTGCCGGCTGCAGCCCGGCCGCGAAGCCGGTGGCAACGCCCGCGAAGCCCGCGGCCGCCCACGCCGAGTCGGACGACCATCACGATGACCACGAGGGGCACGACCACAGCGCTCACGGAGATCACGATCACGCCGAGAAAGACCATGCCGCCGAGCACGACCATCCCGAGACGCTGGCTGCCGCCGTGGCCGAGCTCGAAGCGTTGACGAAGGACGTCGCCGAGAAGCTGGCGGGCGATGCCCACGAGGCCGCCGACCATGCGGTCCATGCGGCCGGGCACCTGCTCGACGACGCCCGCGACCTGCTGGCCAAGGAGACGCTCACGGCCGACGCCAAGGAGGCCGCCACCAAGGCCCTCGACGAGATTTTCGAGTGTTTCGACAAGCTCGACGTGGCGCTGCACTCCAAGGCCAAGGAGGGGGCTGAGTCGGTGGCCGAGATTCATGCCTCGATCGCCGACCGGGTGTCGGAGGCCGTCAAGGCACTCAAGGAACGATTTCCCACGGAGGAGAAGTGATGCAACGCAGCGGCTGGCTGGCGGGAGTGATCGTGGCGACCTCGGCTTTGGTCGCCGTGGCCGAGGTGGATCTGGCGGCGGTGCGGTCGGCCCTCGTGCTGGCGGAACCGCCGGCCGGTGCCGTCTCGCTCGGTGACGCCCGACAGAAGCTCGGCACCACGCCGCAGCCGGTGGTGGTGACAGGCCGCATCGGAGCCAAGGGCATGGAACCATTCCTCCAGGGGAAGGCCTCGTTCTCGTTGCTCGAGATTCCCGCCGACGACCATGCCGAAAAGCCCGGCCACAACGCCGAAGATTGCCCGTTCTGCAAGAAGCGGCAGGCCAACGCCACGATGGCGGCGGTTCAGTTTCTCGGGCCCGACGGGAAGCCGATCCCGGCCGATGCCCGGCAGTTGTTCGGCGTGGCGAAGGGCCAGGATGTCGTCGTGCGGGGCACCGGCGTGTTCGATCCCGCCCTCGGCGTGCCCGTGATTCAGCTCACGGCCGACGGGATCTACGTTCTTCCCCGCGGGAAGTGAGCCGCGGCGACAGGCCATTCGAGTTCCCTGGAGCACCGGCTCGGGGGCGGCAAAAGTCGCGTCGCGGGCGAGGATACGCCCCGATGCTCCGCGAGCGTTTGCCGACCCCCTCGCCTACCAAGTTCCGTCTGCTCCATCGTCGCTGAAGCTGACCGAGACGCACGTGAGCGACTGCGTCAGGCCGGCCGGCGGCGGGCTCTGGCGAGCGACCAGACATAGCCGGCGACGGCCAGCGGGCCGAGGATCCAGGCGGCCGTGGTGATCACCGCGAGGCCGCCGTCGAGGCCTTGGGCCTCGCAGATCAGGGCCGCCGTGTAGAGAACGTAGAAGGCCAAGAGCACGAATCCTTCCCACCGCTCGATCGCGTGACCGATCAGGAAGACGGGGAGGCAGGCGAGGGCCACGAGCACCATCACCGGGATGTCCTGATGGATCGCCTCTCCCTCCACGGGAATCCCGCCGGGTGCGAGGAGTCCCGTGAGGCCGAGCACCCCCATCAGGTTGAAGAGGTTGCTGCCCACGACGTTGCCCACGGCGATGTCCCGCTCGCCCTTGAAGGCCGCAACGAGCGACGTGGCCACCTCTGGGAGTGAGGTGCCGGCGGCCACGAGCGTCAGACCGATCACAAGCTCTGAAAGCCCCCAGCCGCGGGCCAGCGCCACGGCGGCATCGACGAACAGACCCGACCCGAGGATCAACATGCCGAGGCCGGCGGCCACGAGGACGAGCTGGAGGACAAGCCCCAGGCCCTGGGACGGTGCCGGCGAAAACTCCTCCGCATATTCGGCGAGCACGGCCGGGTTGTGTTCCTGCCGGCTCTTCCGGATCAACCAGGTGGTGTAGATCACGAGGCCCGCGGCCAGCACCGTCCCATCGATCCGCCCGATTCCACCATCGAGGCTCATGAGATAGACCGCGATTGAGACGGCGATCATCAACGGCACGTCGAGTCGGACGAGCTGCTGGTCGACCCGAAGTGGCACGATCAGCGCCGAGAGTCCGAGGATGACCAGCACATTGAAGGTGTTGCTGCCGACGACGTTGCCCAAGGCGATCTCGGGCTGCCCGGTGAACGCCGAGCGGAGGCTCACGAACAATTCCGGCGCGCTCGTGCCGAAGGCGACCACCGTCAGGCCGATCACGAGCGGTGAGACCTTCATCGCGGTGGCCAGGCCGACCGCCCCGCGAACGAGCACCTCGGCCCCGGCCGTGAGAATCGCGAGGCCGACGGCCAGCCAAAACCAGGTCATCATCGTCACCTCATTGCTACGGGGGACACCATGCGTGTCCGCAAGGATGGCGAATCATAGGACGAATGGGTCTGCGGGGCTACCGCACCACCCGGGCGCCGCCGCCGGCGATCTGCTTCTCCACTTCCTTGCGGGTGGCCATCGAGGTGTCGCCCGGCGTGGTCGAGGCCAGGGCTCCGTGAGCCGCCCCGTAATCCACGGCCTTCTGGGGGTCGTTGAACTCGAGAAACCCGAAGGCCAGGCCGCTGGCGAAGCTGTCGCCCCCGCCCACCCGGTCGAGAATTTCGAGTTCGGGATACTTCCGGCTGTCGTAGAACGAGCCGTCGTGCCAGAGGATCGCGCTCCAGTCGTTCTTCGTGGCCGTGATCACCCGGCGGAGCGTGGTGGCGGCAACCTTGAAGTTGGGATACTGCTTCACGGCGGTGGCGATCATCGCCTTGAAGGCGTCGGTCTCGATCGCGCTGATCGAATGATCAACGCCCTCGACCTCGAACCCGAGCGAGGCGGTGAAGTCTTCCTCGTTGCCGATCATCACGTCGACGTGCCTGGCGATCTCGCGATTCACCTGGCGGGCCTTCTCCAGGCCGCCGATGCTCTTCCAGAGGCTCGGGCGGTAGTTGAGGTCGTAGGAGACGATCGTGCCGTGCTTTTTGGCGGCCTGGACGGCCTCGATGGTCAGGGCTGCGGTCGACTCCGAGAGCGCAGCGAAGATGCCGCCGGTGTGAAACCAGCGAACGCCGATCGTTCCGAAGAGGTGGTCCCAGTCGACGTCGCCCGGCTTGAGTTGGCTAGCTGCCGTGTTGCCCCGGTCGGGCACACCGACGGCCCCGCGGATGCCGAAGCCCCGCTCGGTGAAGTTGAGGCCGTTGCGGACGCTCCGGCCGATGCCGTCGTCGGCCCGCCACTGGATGAAGTCGGTGGCCACCCCCCCCTGCATGATGAAGTCTTCGATCAAGTGGCCCACCTCGTTGTCCACGAAGGCGGTAACTACGGCCGTCTTCAGGCCGAAGCACTTCCTCAGCCCGCGGGCCACGTTGTATTCACCGCCCCCTTCCCAGGCGTGAAACTGGCGGGCGGTGCGGATCCGGCCCTCGCCCGGGTCGAGCCGCAGCATGATCTCGCCAAGCGAGACCTCATCGAAGCCGCAGGATTCACGGGGCTTGAGCGGCAGGGCCATGGAGAGAACTCCGGGGGTCAGGCGGTCGGGAGGGTGGCGATGTCGAAGGGGGCCAGGCCGGCCTCGGTGGCGATCTCGTTCAAGGCAGCGACCTCGGCCGTCGAGAACAGGAGGCCGCCCGCCCGATCGGAGCGGGCGGCAGCCTCGGCCTCGAGCTGGCCGGGCAGCATGCAGCCTTCGTTGCCGTGGCCGCGGATGTCAGCGAGCACGGCCTTGACGTTGGCCGCCTGGCTTCGGCCGCAGGCAAACGCTCCACCGCTGACCGCCTCGGGATGAATGACGTGGAAGAAGAAGGCGCAGCCATGCTTCTCGCCGGGCCCGCCCGTCTGCCGGCTGCGGATCGTGGGCAGGGAGCCGCCGATCATGGCGGCCACGATCTCGTTGATCAGCGCGAGTCCGTAGCCCTTGTGGGCCCCGAAGGGCACGAGCGACTTCGCCTGGGCCGGGTCGGTGGTGGGCCTGCCGTCCTTGTCCACGGCGGCATCAGGAGGCAGCGGCTTGCCTTCGCGGGCGAGCTGCTGCACCCGGCCCATCGCCACCACGCTCGTCGCCCAGTCGATCACCACGGGATACCCGACCGCCTCGGTGGTCGGAAAGCCCCAGGAGTGGGGATTCGTGCCGAGCGTGGGGAACATGCCTTGGAAGGGCACTACCTCAGCCAGTGACGCGGTGCAGTTGGTGTAGGCGATGTAGCCCCGGCGGGCCGCCTCCATCACGTAGCCGCCTCCCCAGAGGTAATGGAATGCGTTGTCGACCGAGACGGTGCCGGTGCCATGCGTGTCGGCCAGGCGAATGCAGGTCTCGATCGCCTCCCAGGCCACGGCCTGGCCCAGCTTGCCCTGGGCGTCCCAGATCTCGCAGGCGTCGAACCGCGTCGGGAGCCGCCGGATCTCGGCGGCCGGCGTGCAGCCCCCCGTCTTCGAGCCGAACAGGTCGTCGAGGTGGAGGGCCTTGATCGCGTTGTGGGTGCGGATGCCGTGCCGCGTCGCGGCCGTGGCGAGCTTGGCCGCTTGGGCGGCTTCGTCGGCCGTGAAGCCCCGCTTCCGGTAGGCGGCGGAGACGAGCGCCTCATGGGCAGCCGTGGGAACGACGTGAAAGGTTTCGGCCATGACTTCAGACGACCTTGGTGACGGGGACTTCGGGATTGACCTGGGCCAGCGGCTTCTCGCCTTGCATCGCCCGGATCAGGTTCTCGACCGCGGCGAGCGCCTGCCGCTGTACGCTCTCGGCCGTACGGCTACCGACGTGGGGCGTGACGATGCAGTTGGGAAGATGCGTGAGCGGATGATCGGCCGGCGGCGGCTCGACGTCGAGCACGTCGGTGCCGTAGCCCCGCACCTGCCCCGACGCCAGCGCCGCGGCCATGTCGGCCGTGTTCACGATCTCGCCGCGGGCACAATTGATGATGATCACGCCCGGCTTCATCTTCGCGATCGACTCCGCCCGCACGAGGTCGCGGGTGTCGGGCGTGAGGTTCGTGTGGAGCGAGATGTAGTCCGACGCGGCGAAGAGTTCGTCGAGTGAAGCGGCCCGCTTCACTCCCTGTTCGGCGGCAAAGGCCTCGTCCCAATAGACGTCATAGCCGACCGGCTCCATGCCGAACGCACGGGCCCGAATCGCCACCTCGCGGCCGATCCGTCCCAGCCCCACGATCCCGATCGTCTTGCCGAGCAGCTCGTGGCCCGTCTGCCGCTTCCAGCCACCGCTGCGAGTGCTATCGGTGTGGAAGAGGAAGTTCTTCTCGAGGGCCAAGAGCAGCAGGAACGCGTGTTCGGCCACGGTCGTGTGGTTCACGCCGGGCGTGAAGAGCAGCGGGATCCCCAGTTCCGTGCAGCAGCCGACGTCGATCTTGTCGACGCCGATCCCATACTTCGAGAGTACCTTGAGCCGCGGCCGGGCCTTCTCCAACACCTGCCGCGTGATCGCATCGTCGCCGCAGATGTAGCCGTCGATGTCGCCGACGACCGCGAGCGTGTCGGCCTCGGAGAGCGGGCCGCGGGCGGTGATCACCTCCCAGCCCGTGGCGGCGAGTCGGTCGTGATGGGTGCCGGGCGTGTCCTGAAACGAGGTCGTGGTGAGCAGGATGCGGGGCCGCATGGTGGTCCTTGGGGTGGGCAGCGGGCGGATCGCGAAAACGTACCCAATCCCGGGTAAAGCGGCAATCGACGGCCCCGGGAGCCGTCGTGCGCAACCAGGGGCAACGCTGGCGTGGCGGATGCAGGGGCGGAGGCTACGTCCGCCCGTGGGTCGGGGTTGCCCATGCCCGGTCGCCGGCCGTGGACAATTTTCGCGCCGTCGCCGCCGACCCGCGTCGGCTCCGGCTTGTGGTCGCCGAGCAGAGACTCGGCTCCCTGGAACTCGATGCGACTTCAACCCGTGGGTCGGGGTTGCCCATGCCCGGTCGCAGGACGTTCGCTGCGCCCATCCTGGGCTTCGCTCACTCCGAGGAAACTGCGCT
>CAMDDJ010000067.1 GCA_945891385.1 Candidatus Kuenenia stuttgartensis
GTGACGCTCTTCGAGCGAGAGCGATTTCCCCGTTACCACGTGGGAGAGTCGCTGATTCCCGAGACCTTTTGGGTCCTCGAGCGGTTGGGCATTCTGCCTCGCCTCCGCGGTGGTCCTTTCGTCGAGAAGCACAGCGTCCAGTTCGTGTCGGAGCAGGGCCGGGTTTCCGAGCCGTTTTACTTCGCCGATTACAAGCCGGGAGAGAGTTCCCGCACCTGGCAAGTGACCCGGCGTGAATTCGATCAATTGCTTCTCGACAACGCCCGTGACAAGGGCGTGGCGGTCGAGGAGGGCGTGCGGGTGCTCGAGGTGATTTTCGAGGGTGGCCGTGCGGTGGGCGTGCGGGTCAGCGATGAAACGGGCGTGGAGCGGACCGTTCGCGGCCGGGTCATCGTCGATGCGGCCGGCCAGAGTGGAGTGATTCAGGATCGGCTCGGTCTGCGGCAGTGGGATGCAGCCCTCAAGAAGGCGGCGATCTGGACCTATTGGAAGTCGGCTGTTCGCGAAACCGGCCGCGATGCGGGCGCGACCCTCGTGATGCAGACCGCAGGTCGCAAGGGATGGTTCTGGTTTATCCCGCTGGCCGACGACATTACCAGCGTGGGCGTCGTGGCCGACTTCTCCCACCTCTTTCAGAATCGGGAGGCGAAGGATCCCGGCACGATCTACGCCGAAGAGGTGGCTCGATGCCCCGGCCTCCAGCCGAGGCTCGCTGGGGCTGAGCGGGTCGAGCCATTCCGGATCGCCAAGGAATACTCGTATCGCTCCCGGGAGGTGGCGGGCGACGGCTGGGTGCTGGTGGGCGATGCCCTCGGTTTTCTGGACCCGCTCTATTCGTCGGGCATTCTTCTCGCGCTCAAGAGCGGAGCACTCGCGGCAGACGCCATCGTGGCCGGACTGGAGGTGGGCGATACGTCGGCGGCGTCGCTGGGCACCTGGGGCCCTGGGTACCTCGCCGGGATGGATCGGATGCGAAAGCTCGTGTGTGCCTTCTACGACGGGCTGAATTTCGGCCGAATCGTCCGCCAGCACGGCGATGCCAAGCCCCTGCTGACCGACATCCTGATCGGTGACATCTTCAAGGACGACATCGATGTGCTCTGGCCGCTGCTGCAAGAAGAAGCTGCCGCAGCCGAACCCCGCGGGGAAGTGCCTGCGGGCAGTGCCGGTTCGGCCGGCTAGACCGGTGGTGCCGGCGGGTTTCAGCCGGCAAGCTGCGCCCGTTCCGGGTGTATAGTTTGGTCGTACGGGTCGCGGTGGCGGACGGAGCCTGCCTGCGGCCTCGAGGCCAGGCACCGGGCGAGTTCATGGCGACCGACAACCGGGAGTTCATCGACGAGTTTCTGGTCGAGTCGACCGAGAACCTCGACCAGCTTGATCGGGATCTGCTGGCGCTCGAGGCCGAACCGGGCGATCCGCAGCGGCTGGCGAGCATTTTTCGCACGGTTCACACGATCAAGGGCAACAGCGGCTTTTTCGGCTTCTCCAAGCTCGGCGCGCTGGCTCACAGCGGTGAACACCTGCTCGGCCGACTGCGAGACGGCAAGTTACGGCTCGATGACCGGGTCACCGGCACGCTCTATTCGATGGTCGATGCCGTCCGTTCGATTCTCCAGGCGATCGAGGCCACCGGCACCGAGGGCGAGCAGGACTACCGGGATCTGGCCCGCCAGTTGGCCGCCGCTGCCGCTGAGGAGGCCGCCCAGGTCGAGGTTCGGTCTTCCGAGCCTGAACCGATGGACGAACCGGGCGAGTCGTCCGCGAACCCCACCGCCGAGTTGGCATCTCCCGTGCCAACCCTGTCGGCGTCGCCCGCGGCGGTTCCCACGGCCGCCGAGCCTGACGCCCCGGTTGCATCGGTTCCGGCTGCCGGCGGCCCGGCAGCCGTCATTCCTGCGGCGGTGGTTCCAGTAACGCCAGTTCCGTCTGCCGGCGGGACGTCATCCGGCAGCACGGTGGCCGATTCCACGGTGCGGGTGGACGTCGATCTCCTTGCGTCGATCCTCGACCTGGTCGGGGAACTGGTGTTGGCCCGCAATCAACTCCGCAGCATCGACACCGAAGATCCGGCGGTGCTCGCCGTGTCGCAGCGGATCAACGCCGTGACAAGCGCCCTCCAGGAGACGGCCGTCAAGACCCGTATGCAGCCGGTGGAGCACGTCTTCAGCCGGTTTCCCCGCACGGTCCGCGATCTGGCGGTGAGTTGCGGCAAGGAGGTGCAGTTCACGGTCGATGGAGCCGACACCGAACTCGACCGTACCCTGATCGAGAGCATTCGCGACCCCCTCACCCACCTGATTCGCAACGCCGTAGACCACGGCATCGAGCCGCCGGAGGCCCGCGTTGCCGCGGGCAAGCCGCGGGCCGGTCGGCTTGCGCTCCGGGCCTTCAACGAGAGCGGTCGGGTGACGATCGAGGTCTCGGACGACGGGGGCGGAATCAATGTGGAGCGGGTGCGGGAGAAAGCCGTCGCCCGCGGACTCGTGACGGCGGCCGACGCCGGCTCGCTCCCCGACGAGCGGGTGCTGCAGTTCATTTTCGAACCCGGCTTCTCCACGGCCCAGGCTGTGACGAGCGTGTCGGGCCGAGGCGTCGGCATGGATGTGGTGCGGACGAACATCGAGGCGATCGGTGGCACGGTGGACATCCACAGCCGGCCCGGTGTCGGAACCACCGTACGGGTCCATGTGCCGCTGACGTTGGCGATCATGCCGGCCCTGATCGTGCACTGTGCCGGTGAGCGTTTCGCCATCCCACAGGCGGCCGTGAGCGAACTCCTGCCCGTTCGGCGGGCCGCCGGGGGCTCGCGAATCGAAGGGCTGGCCGACGCCCCGGTGATGCGGGTTCGGGGCCGGCTCGTGCCGCTGGTGTTTCTCGATACCTTCTTGGGGCTGCGAGCTGCAACGGCGTGCCGCGAGGAAGGCACGGTTGTGCTCGTGCGGGTAGACGACTGCGAGTTCGGGATCGTCGTGGATGGCACCCGGTCCGCCACGGGAGCTCGTGGCTGCCGCGATCTGCTCGAGGCGGCGACCCTTTCCACGATCGTCGTGAAGCCGATTGGCAGTCTGCTCGCCGGGATGGGACTCTATTCCGGTGCCACGGTCCTCGGCGACGGGGGCGTGGTGTTGATCGTCGATCTCCGCGGACTCTCCCGGCATGCCAATCTTCCGCCGATCGAGCAGGAGGATTCAGCCGCGGCTCCGGATGGACGCGAACCGAGTGAACGCTATCTCGTCTGCCGCACCCGGGCCGGGCGGCGGATTGCCGTGCCCTTGGGCTCGGTGACCAGACTGGAGCAGTATCGGACGGCGGAGGTACAGACCGCCGGCCACCGCAGGCTCGTGCGGCGGGGCGACGGGTTTACGCCCGTGCACGATGCCGACCTCCTACTCGGCGAGCCCGTTCCATCCCATCCTGTCGATGGCACGATCAGCGTCGTCGTGCTCGGCGAGAAACTTGGGGGGTGTGGCATCGCAGTGGAGGCGATTCTCGACGTGCTGCCGGCGGATGCCGCGGCCCGGCCGACGCATCCGACGGCCGGAGTGGCTGGCACCCTGTCTCTCGCCGGGCTTGCGACGGACGTGCTCGATCTGACCGGACTCATCGGTGTCGCCCCACCTGCCTGACCACGTGCCCGCGAGAGCGATTCGATGCCGTTCGAACCTGTCCGCCGCTGGTGCACGTTTCTCGTGGGAGATGCGTGTTTCGCGGTCGATTCTGCGGCGGTGATCGAGGTGCTGCGGGACCGGGGGCTGACGCGGGTTCCCCTGGCCGCCTCCGGGGTCCTGGGGCTGGCCCACCTCCGCGGCCGGATCGTGCCGGTGGTGGATCCGGCTGAACGGCTGGGAGTCCATCCCACCGGCCGAAATACTCGGACCCATCTCGTGGTGGCCCTCGGCGACGACTGGTACGGGCTGCTCGTCGACGAGATGCTCGATGTCATCGAGATCCCCCCGGCTCGGATCGAGCGGCCGACCGCGCCTGGGGCGGCCGGTGACGTCGTAACGGGCACCTATGCCGCAGAACACCAACTCGTGCATCTGCTCGATCCCGAGCGCATGATTCAGGCGCTGGTGCGCCAGGGCGCGCACCACGCAGCAAGACCAGGAGGAACCCATGGCGGACTCGATTGATCCCACCCGCGACCTGCAGTCACCCCGGTCCCGCGGCTGGGCGGCCCTGCTGGCCAATCGGCTCTTGCTGTCGCTGTTGGCGGTGTCGCTCATCCCGATGGCATTTATGGGCTATGCCAGCCAGCGGTCGGCCTCGGAGGCCCTCCGTGACCAGGCCTTCAAGCAGCTCGAGACCGTCAACACCATCACGGCAAAAAGCGTGGAGCGGTACTTTGAAACGCTTCACGACGAACTGCAGGTGCTGGCGGAGGATCGGATGGTAGCCACGGCGCTGCGGGAGTTCACCGCGGCCACCGGCAGCCTGCTCGAGGACGACGGTGTGGACGACAAGGGCGTTGCTCGAGCCCGCCGGGGACTCGAATCCTTCTATTCGGGTGAGTTCGCAGCGGAGTATCGGAAGGCGACCGGTGGCGATCCCGACAGTCGGTCGCTCGTCGCGTCGCTCGACGACGCTGCCGTGGTGCTTCAGGATCTCTACCTTCGGGCCAATGAGTATCCCTTTGGGCAGAAGGCCAACCTCGATGCCGCCGACGACCCGTCGGCGTACACCAAGACCCACGCCCTCTATCACCCGATCTTTCGAAACCTGAAGGAGAAGTATGGCCTCTACGACATGTTCCTGATCGATGCCTCGAGCGGACGGATCGTCTATTCGGTCTGCAAGGAAATCGACTTCGCCGCCCTCCTCCGAAGCGGACCGGTCGCCGGAACCAATCTGGGTCGGGCCTTTCTCGAGGCGGTCGCGTCAGGCACCCGCGACGCCGTGGCCTATGCACCTTTCGAACGATACCTGCCGTCGTTGATGCAGCCGGCGAGTTTCGTGGCCGCGCCGGTGTTCGACGGCCGGGAGATCGTGGGCGTGGTGGCCTTCCAGGTTCCGCTCGATCGGGTGAGCGAGATCATCGGGGAGACGACCGGCATGGGCCAGACGGGTGAGACCTACGCGGTGGGGTCCGACCGCCTGTTCCGCAGCCAGTCTCGTTTCGCTGCCGATCTGGGAGTCGAGTCCACGGTGCTCAATCCAGACCTCAAGGTCGACACCCTGCCGGCGAGGTCGGCGCTCGACGACGGCAAGGCGGGTACCGCAATGGGGCTCGATTACCGGGCTGCTCCCGTGCTCTCGTCCTGGCGGCCTGTCACGATTCATGCCGACGCGGCCGGTGGCCGGCGGGGGGTGCGATGGGCGTTGATTTCCGAGATCGATCAGGCCGAGGTGTTCGCGCCGATCACCCGGCTGTGGCGGTTCGGGCTGGCCGTCTTTGGTCTGACCGCCCTGGGCGTACTCGGCGTGTCGACCCTGATCGCCCGACGGCTGTCGCGGGAGTCGGAACGGCAGGCCCGGCTGGTGCACGGCATCATCGACAACACCCATGCGCTGGCCAGCGCCTCGGAGGAACTCACGAGCGTGAGCCAGCAGATGAGCGCCGCGGCGGAGGAAACGACGGCTCAGGCCAATCTCGTCTCGGCGGCGGCGGAGCAGGTCAGCGGAAATGCCCGGATGGTGTCGGGTTCGATCGACAACCTCGTGACGAGCATCCACGAGATCGCCCGCAGTGCCCAGGATGCGGCTGGCGTGGCCAGGCGGGCGGTAGACATGGCCGGCTCGACGTCCTCGACGATGGCCGCTCTCGGTCGGTCGAGCAGCGAGATCGGAGCGGTCGTGAAGGTGATCACATCGATCGCCGAGCAGACGAACCTCCTGGCCCTGAACGCCACCATCGAGGCGGCCCGGGCCGGCGAGGCCGGCAAGGGCTTCGCCGTGGTGGCCAACGAGGTCAAGGAGTTGGCCCGTGAGACGGCCAAAGCCACCGAAGACATCGGCGGCCGGATCGAATCGATGCAGACCGACACCCAGCGGGCGGTGGCCGCGATCGCTGAAATCGAGGCAGTGATCGGCCGAATCGACGAATTACAGACCCGGATCGCCGCGGCCGTCGAGGAACAGTCGGCCACGACTGGCGAGATCAGCCGCAACATCGGCGAGGCCACGACCGGTAGCAGCGAGATCGCGGAAAACATCGTCCAGGTGGCCCAGGCGGCCCAGAGCACCGCCGAAGGAGCCTCGAACACCCAGGTCTCCTCGCAGGAGCTCGCCCGCATGGCCCAAGCGTTGCAACGGCTGGTGGACGAGTACCGGAAGTGAGAGACTGCCGCGGCGGAGCCAGGGCAGTGGCCGCAAGGCCCCGGAAGGAGTGAGTCGTGCGGGCATTGGTCGTTGACGACTCGAAGCCGAGCCGAAGCATCGTCGCCCGCGTGCTCCGCGAGTTGGCCTTCGAGTGCACGGAAGCGACCAACGGGGTCGAGGCCTTGGAGGCGGTGGCTGCGGCCGGACCGCCCGATCTGATTACCGTCAATTGGCACATGCCGGTGATGGACGGCCTTGAACTGATTCGGCGGCTGCGGAGTGACCCGGCCACCCGGAAGCTGCCGCTGGTGATGATCTCGACGGAGCACGACCGTACCCGGATCGCCGAGGCGCTTGCTGCCGGGGCTGACGACTACCTGGCCAAGCCGTTCACTTCCGAAGCCCTCACCCGCAAGCTTGTCGATCTCGGACTCGCGACCCGGCCGGCGGCACCGGCCGCCCCGATTCGAGTGCTCGTCTGCGACGACTCCCACACGATCCGGAGCATCCTGTCGGCCACGTTGGCGTCCGATCCCGGCATGCGGATCGCGGGGACGGCGATCAATGGCCAGGCCTGTCTTGACGCGCTGGCCTGCGGCGACCTGCCCGACGTGGTGCTGCTCGACGTCGAGATGCCCGTCATGGATGGTCTCACGGCGCTCAAGGAGATTCGCCGTCGCTACCCGCGGCTGCCGGTCGTGATGTTCTCGAGTCTGACTGAGCGAGGGGCCAAGGCGACCGTCGATGCTCTGGTGGCGGGTGCCAACGACTACGTGGCCAAGCCCGCAGGGCTGGCTCCGGACGAGGTCGCCGCCCGGATCCGCGGGGAGGTGATCGGACGGATCCGAGGCGTTGTGACCCGACGGACGGCCGGGAGCGGTGCACCGGGAGACGGTCGATCGGCTGGCGGGGAGGGCCTGGCCACCGGTGCCGGTGGCCAGCGGCCTCGGCCAAACGGCCGGCGGCAGCCCGTCCAAGGGATCGTGATCGGGGTGTCGACCGGCGGCCCCAGCGCCCTGGCCGAGGTTCTACCCGCATTCCTACCCGCAGCCCGCGTGCCGGTGCTGATCGTGCAGCACATGCCGGCGACATTCACTGGCCGCCTGGCTGAGCGGCTCTCCGTCGTCTGCGGCCGGCCAGTCGTGGAGGCGACCGACGGAACGCCGCTGACGGCGAGTACGGTCCTGCTGGCCCCGGGAGGTCGGCATATGGAGGTGGCCGGATCGATCGCCACACCACGGGTCAGGCTCACCGACGCCCCGCCGGAGAATTCATGTCGTCCCTCGGCCGACGTGCTCTTCCGCTCGGCCGCTCGACTCTGGGGCGCCGGTACGCTCGCCGTGGTGCTGACCGGCATGGGCCGCGACGGGCTGGCGGGGTCGCGAACGGTGGTGGAGGTCGGGGGCAGTGTGCTGGCCCAGGACGAGTTTTCGAGCGTGGTCTGGGGCATGCCCGGGGAGGTGGTGCGGGCCGGCCTGGCCGACGCGGTATTGCCGCTGTCGCAGGTGGGAGTCGAGGTCGCCGTGCGACTCGGGCGGGGCCCGTCGGGGAGCGCATGAAGGTCGCCCCACCCCAGTTTGCGTTTCTGTGTGACCTTCTCAAGAAGCGCACGGGCGTCGTCATCGACGACTCGAAGCAATACCTCGTGGTCGCCCGGATGTTGCCGATCGTGCGGCAACGGAAGATCCCCAGCATTGAGACCCTCCTCGACCGGGTCCGTCAAGGCATCGATCCGTCGCTCGAGCGGGATGTCTTGAGCGCAATGATGACCCACGAGACCTCTTTCTTTCGGGACACGAAGCCCTTCGAGACGCTCCGTCAAATCATCGGCGAACTGATGTCGACCCGTGCGGCCGAGAAGCAGCTCGTGATCTGGTCGGCCGCCTGCTCCACCGGCCAGGAGCCCTTCAGCATCGCGATGCTCTTGAATGAGCATTTTCGCGACCTGGTGACCTCCTGGCGGATTCGGATTCTGGCGACCGACTACTCGGACGTGGTTCTCGCCAAGGCGCGAGAAGGTAGCTTCACCGACCTCGAAACCGGCCGGGGTCTCCCTCCCGCCCTGAAGCAGAAATATTTTCGGCCACTGCAGGGCCGTTGGAGCATCGCCCAGGAGTGCCGCAGACTGGTCGAGTTTCGGCAGCTGAATCTGATCGGCAACTGGCCGCCGCTCCCGCCTTGCGACGTCGTGTTTCTCCGGAATGTGATGCTCTACTTCGATGTGGCGACCCGGGACGCGTTGCTGCAGCGGATGCGCCGGGCGGTGAAAGGCGACGGCAGTCTGTTTCTTGGGGGGGCCGAAACCATGATCGGTATCGATCAAGGCTGGCAGCGGATGACCGGTCTCGGCTGCAGCTACTACCGCCCGAAGAAGTGAACTCGTTACGCCTGTCGCGTCGCGTCGCGGGCGAGGAGAGGCCCTGGTTGTTCCGCGAGCGTTCGCCGCCCCTCGCGCTCCCTGACTCAGGGGACGTGCGGAGGGTCAGGGCTTCCACTCGACGCCGAGGATCGAGACGTCGTCGAGCGGTCCGGCGGGCTGACACCAGGTTTCGACGGCCGTCAGCAGGCGGGCCACGCTCGCATCGAGTGGAATGTTCCGTCCGCCTTCGATGCAGGCCGCCATCTGCTCGTCGCCGTACGGTTCCTGATCTTTGTCCATCGCCTCCGGCACGCCGTCGGAGTAGAGATAGATTCGGTCGCCCGGGGCCAGCTGCAGCGATTTTTGCTCGTATTCAATCTCGGGTACGAAGGCGATCGGAAAGCCCTCGGCTCCGTGGAATTCGGGTGGCCCGCCAGTTGCGGGCACCCGAACGAGCGCCGGGTGGCCACCGGAGACGTAGTCGAGCCGGCCAGTCGGCAGGTGGAGCACGCCGTAGAGCATCGTGAAGTAGAGACCGGAAAACTCGTCGGCCTGGAAGAGTTGGTTGAGATGGGTGGCCACCTCCGCAGGGGTCGCCACCACGACCTGGCCGTCGAGTCCTTGCCGGACGAGGATCGACGAGTCGGAGATCTTGGGAGTGAGGAATCGGCCGACGGTCACAGCCATCAGCGACGAGGGCACACCGTGGCCACTGACATCGACCACGAACAGCCCCACCCGCTCCGGATCCAGCGAAAAGATGTTGAGGAAGTCGCCCGCCAGACTGTGACAGGGCACGTACCGCCAGGCGACGCCGAGCGCGGGGAGCGAGACGTCGTCGGGCGGTAGGAGTGAACGCTGAACCTTGGCGGCTGCCTCGAGGTCCCGCACCATCTGGGCGTTGTAGCGGGAGATCTCCGCGTTGAGAACCGTGAGCTCCTCGTTGGACTTCTGCAGGCTGTCGCGGGCCACCGAGAGTTCCTGATTGGCCACCACCAGTTCCTGGTTCTTGGCGACCGCGTTCTCGAAGGTGGAGACGAGCAGGTTCAAGACCTGCTGCCGGCCCGCCTTGACCCGAAACTTCTGGCCCGCCAGCGTCACTTCCAGCATCGCCGCCGAGGCGTCGTCATCGCCTCCGAGCGGCGTCGCCAGCAAAGCCTGCATTCGGCCGAGGAGGTAGTCTGGCTCGTAGGGCTTCGTGACGTAGTTGTCGGCCCCGGCATCGAGCCCGCGGATGATGTCGATCGGATCGGAGAGCGTCGACAGCAGGATAAACGGGACACTCCGCAGGGCGGGATCGGTCTTCACCGCCTTACAGAAGTCGTAGCCGGTGGCCACCGGCATCTCGATGTCGGAGATGATGATGTCGGGCCGCCGTTCCCGGGCCAGTTCGAGGGCGGCTTGGCCGTTCTCAGCCCAGCGGACGGTGTGGCCGGCATCGCTCAGCCGCTTCTGCAGGATTCGGGCCTGCATCCGGCTGTCTTCGGCGATCAGGACATCGACGCCCGTCGCCGGCGGGGTGCCAGCCTCCATGGTCACGCTCGCCTCCGTCGTCAGGTGAACGTGGCGAGGGCTGCCGGGGCATCCTTGTGGATGCTGAACAGCTTGTCGAGATTGGTCAGCTTGAAGACCTGGAAGATCTCGGGCCGGATGCTGCACATCTTGAGCCGTCCCTGCCCGGAGGAGATCTTCCGATGCAGTTGGCCGAGCAGGCCGAGCATGGCGCTCGACATGAACTCGACGTTTGAGAAGTCGAGCAGCACGTCGGGTCCCGAGGCCTTCCCCAGGAGTTGGGTGATTTCTGTCTTGATCTCGTCGAGCATCACGTCGTCGAGAATTTTCTTGTCCTTGAAGAGCACCATGTGGATGTCGCCCTTCTTGCCGGTCTGGATTCTACGGAACTGGTCCATGGACACTCCCGGGGGAGGAAACGAGGCGTTGTGCAATGACAACCACTGGGACGGAGCAATCAGGCAGTCGCCGGTAGCGCGGCGGCAGCGTGGACAAAGCCCAGGGGTACCGACTTCGCGGCCCGATAGAGCCTACCGTCTCTGTCACAGACCCGCCACCGATTGCCGCGGGGGCTACTTTCAGGGCTTTTGCCGTTGGAACGCGAGCGGCTTGACGTCGGCGGGAGCCCCAGGGAGCGAGAAGTCAAATGCATCGGGCCCCTTGGAGACGACATTGCCGATCATCGTGCCGGCCTGGTCGCTCTCGAGCTTGATGGCATCCGAGGCAGTTTCGATCGTACCGGAGAGTTCCACGGCGGGTTTCCCCGCCGTCGTGGCCTTCCATGTGAAGGTCGAGTCGGCGGTGATCGTCAACTCGACCGCATCCTTGTCGGAGCGAGCCTTCCACGTGCCGACGAGGTCCGTCTCAGGGGCCGTCGGCGTCGTTGCGTCGGTGCCGGCCGGTGCGGGCTGAGCCGGTGCGGGCTGAGCCGGCGACGAAACGGCCTCAGCCGGGGTGGCCGGTGGCCGAATCGAGTCGAGCATCTGTTTGGCTACGAGATCTCCCGGCTGCTTGGCCACGACCACCTCGAGCGCGTCGGCGGCCTCTTCGGGATGGCCGGCGACGAGGTAGTGGTACGCAAGCACGAAGTGGGCCGCCGCGTCGTCGCGGTGACCGCGGCAGAAGTCCTCGAGCCGACGCAGCTGGGCCGTATAGGTGTCGACCGAGTCGTAGAGGTTGCTGAGGGAGGTCCAGTCCATCCCTGGGGCGGTCGCCAGCAAGGAATTGAGGGTAGCCGCTGCTTCGGGGTAGCGACCGAGGGCGAACAACGTCAGGGCACGGAGTTCATGGAGCACCGAGTCGTTAGGGGAGGCTTTCACCGCCTTGTCGAGGCCAGCCAGCGCGGCGACGTAGCTCCCGCTGCGAAAGTTCGCGAGTGCGTCGTCGACCAGGGAATTCGCCGGAGCGGCAGCCTGCGGTTGGGCAGGGGCACCGTCGGTCGATTCGGGTGCCGCGTAGGAATTGACGACGATCGGTTGCGAGTAGTCGTAGGGAACGCTTTCGACGACCGCCGCGGGCATCGATGCGTAGTAGGGGTTCACATAACTGCCACCGGCATAGCCGAGCGAACCATAGCCGAGGCCCCAGTTGGAGAGCGACGAAGCGATGCCCCAGGTCGTCGCGCCAACAGCGAGAGGAGCCCACCACGAGCCGAATCCCCAGTTCCCTGTCCAGCAGCCGTTGTACCAATTGTTGTAGTAGGGATTGACGAAGCCGGAATTCCAGGCGTTGCACCAGCCGCCTCCACCGGGGTAGCCCCAGCCGCCGCCTCCATACCCCCAGCCACCGTAGCCGCCACCATAGCCCCAGCCAGGTCGCGGGCCGTATCCCCAGCCGCCTGTGTTGACGCCAATATTCGTAAACGAATTGTTGTTGGTGTTGATGTTGTTGATCGAATTGCCGCTGTTCCAGATTCCGCCATTCCCGTACCCGGGCCGGTTGCCTCCGATGCCGGGGCGGCCACCGTTCCAGCCCGGGCGGTCGCCATTCCATCCCGGGCGATTTCCACCCCAGTCGGGTCGGTTGCCGTTCCAGTCGGGTCGGTTGCCCTCCCCAGGTCTGTTGCCGGCCCCTGGGCGGTTGCCTCCGATGCCAGGCCGGTTGGGCCGGTTTCCAACGCCGCCGAGGTCACCCGGCAGCGTGGTGGGCCGATTGCCACCGATGCCCGGCCGGTTGCCGCCACCGTCGGGTCGTCCCGGTCGATTGCCACCGCCGCCCAGGTCGCCGGGCAGCGTGGTTGGCCGGTTGCCACCCGCACCCGGTCGATTGCCACCGCCGCCCAGGTCGCCGGGGAGGGTGGTGGGTCGATTACCGCCAATGCCCGGGCGGTTGCCCCCGCCCCCGCCGTTGGGCCGATTGCCGCCGATCCCTGGGCGATTTCCGGCTCCGGCCAGGTCACCGGGCTGCGGCGAGGGGCGGTTGCCCCCTGTGCCCGTGCCCGGACGATTGCCAACTCCGCCGCCGGCCGGTGGACGGGGCCATGGCTTCGTGGCCGCGCCGAGGCTGGGCCGCTCGCCTGGCGTCGGCCGCGTGTTGAGTCCGGGCATTCCGCCCGGCCGCGACGGCTGGGGCCGCTGAGCCACTCCGGTGCCACCCGCCCCGGGTCGGAATGGCTGGCCGCCCAGGCCACCCGAGCCCGGCCGCGATGGCGACGCCTGACCAATCTGTCCAGGACGGAGTCCCGGGGTAGGACGCTGCATCGAGCCGGCTCCGGCTGCACCGGGGCGCCCGCCGAGTTGGGCGATCGGTGGGCGGGCGAGGCTGTTGCCGGCCCCGGCGCCAGGCCGCCCAAATCCGCCGCCGGGCTGGACCGTGCCCAGCCCGGGACGCGGCATTGATGCGGCTGGAGACGAGGGAGTCGGCCGCGGTCGGACACCGGCGTTCGGCAGCGACGGCCGCGACATGTTCGGGCGGCCGCTCGCGCCCATCCCGGGACGCTGAAAATTCGGCATCTGCGGCCGCTGCATCCCGGCTCCGCCAGGCCGACCTCCCATCCCGCCAGCCTGCGGCCTTGGCATCGGACGAGCCTGGGGCATCTGGGGGCGGTTCATCGGTCTTGCCTGAGGCATCTGGGGCCGGGACATCTGGGGCCGGGACATCTGCCCACCTGGCCGGCCCATCGGCGCAGCGGGCCTGCCGCCGCCCGCCCGACCGACCGAAGGACGGGCGATCGCTGCCGAGAAGGGCGCAAGCATCAAGGCGGCCGCGACCCAAACGCGGAGTCCGATGGAACGGTGCAACGATCGCAACGGCATGATGATCACGTCCTGTCGTGAAACGGAAACGGCCTGAAGGCGAGAACTGGGAGCGATTCCAGAAACGAATACCAGGGCACGTCACCCGCGTGGGTGTTCGGTCGCGGGTGAGCGCACCTCAGTTTGCAGACGTCGGTTTGGCGTCGGCCGCAGCCGGGGCCGGTGGCTTCCGGGCGATGACGAGCGAAAAATCGGGCTCTTTCTCGCCGTCGATGATCCGATCAGTGCTTTCCACCACGAAATGGTCGGCGTCGCGGATACGGATCGCCACCGTGGCCACGCCCGTCGCCCCGTCAGGCATCGTGGCATCGGACCGAATCACCCAGCCGTCTTCCGTGGGAAGCCAGACGCCCTCGCTGAAGCCGCCATCCGGGTCGAACGTCCATGACCGGAGCGTCCCTTCGACCGGGTCCCAGCCGATTCGTTGGCTCGTCCTGCCGGCAGGCCGGCCTTCGATTGCGAGCGAGTATTCCCCAACCAGGAAGTTTTGGTCATCGCTCCATTCGTAATGGATCGACGTGCGGGCCTCCGGGCTCTCGTCGACCCAGTCACCCACCAGCCAATCCAGCGCACCGAGCATCTCCTGCGGGGTGGGCATCGGGTCGTCGGCGTATTCGCGATAAGAGACGATCGGCCAGCTGTCCCCCTCCCGCTGCCTGACCGCCGTGTAGACCATCTGGGCTGACGTTCCATCGGGGAGGCTGATCAGGCGACCGCCCTCTTCCACCACAAGATCGTCGCCGAGAGGACGGGCGGCATCGACCTCGAGGGCGAGTTCGGCCCCGGGAAACTTTTCGAAGAACCGACTGAAAAGCTCCGTTACCTCGGCGCGGCCGGTGAAGACATTTCCATCCTCGTCGATGAGCTCCCCATCGGCCGCGAACAAGGCGGCCATACGCGATGCATCACCGGCATTGAACGCCTCCACGGTGGCCGCCGCCGCGGCCTTCACCGCATCCTCGATCAGGGACTGGCCGGGATGCGAGGCGTCGGCGAGATCCGCCGCGGTGGGCGCGGCTGTCGAGGCCGCCGCAGGGGCCGTGGCCGGAGCTGTTGGTGGGGCGGCCGCGGCCAGCGAGGCTCCGAACGGAGCCAGCATGACGCTCGCGGCCGCAGCCAGCCAATCGACGTGTCGGGAGCGGAACCAGAAAGATGCCGTGCGGAGCGACGAGTCGTGCATGCCTACCTCGTGTGAAAGTTGCAGCGTGTGAAAGTTGCAGCGGTGATCGGGGGTGCGCGGGCGAGGGTCGAGCCACCGGCGCGATCGCCTCATCGGATGCCTAAGCCGAACACGGGGAGTCGAAAAAAACAAGCGGTCGGCCGCGTGGATTTCCAACGCCCCCGACCCCGGCGGTCAGGCGTGGCCGAGGATGGTTCGCCGGGCCACGCTCCACCAACCAGGGCGGTCGAGGGTGTGGTAGGGGGAGTCGGCCGGCAGGGTTGCCGCGAGGTACTCGTGCGCTCGCTTCAGATTGTGATACGGCATCGAGGGAAACAGGTGATGCAGCGCGTGGTAGCGGATCGAAAACGGAAAGAAGAGCAGCGTGAGCGGATCATTGCTCGTGAAATTGCAGGAGTCGAGGATGTGGGCCTCGATGTCGACCCGATTCCCGTCTCCTTCGAAATGGTGGTCGGCCAACTGCCGCAGTTGATTGAGGATCACGGTTGCCACGGCCAGGGCGTAGAGCAGCGGGATGCGGGTCCAGGGATTCAGGCCCATGACGACGAGCAGCGGAATCAGCAGGGCACGGAGAAAGCAGGGGATCTCGACCGCCAGGATTGCTCGGCGATCGGCGGCGGTGAGCTTGCGGTCGTAGCGCCGATTGAGCGTCAGCGAGGAGGCTTTGCGGAGGGTCCATTCCCGCACTGCTGGATGGATGAACGTGAGCGGCACAAGCAAGAACCGGAGGAACACCAGCCCCGGGAAGGCGAGCACGTGGATCGTATAGCCCACGATGCTGGCGAGGTTGCCACCCTCCATCACATTGGCGACATATTCCGGATCCTCGGGCGTGCCGTAATAACGCCGGCTGTGATGGTCGCGGTGGTGGCGGGTGAAGAACGGGCTCGGTGTCAGGGTCATCACGCCCCCGAGCGCGTTCCAGGCCAGTTTGAACAACGGCATTTCGTGGGCGCCGAGGTGACAGACCTCATGGATCAGCGAGCCCATCCGGTAGAGCCAGAAGGCCGCCAGCGGAAAGGCCACCAGTTGCTGCCACGATCCGAGCGGGAACGACAGGTAGATCCCGGCGGCCAGGTAGGCCGAGGCGATGCTGACCAGGAAATCGATCCAGTAGCGGGCGGGTGAGACCTTGAAGTAGTCCGTCGGGGCCTGGCGAATCGCCTGCCGAGCCTCCCGGATCCAGCCGATTTCGTCGTCCTCGATCGCGTCCACCTGGACTGGGGCGATCAAGGTCCCACCAACTGTCGAATTCGCCATGATGGCCTCCACCCATGCCCAGCTTGCATTGCCGAAAACCCGGCATTTCAACAGATCAGGGACCCGCCTGCCAGGCCGCGGCGGGATTGGCGCTGGAGATGCGAAAAACGGCGTGTCGCAGCGGGTTGGGGCATTCTCACCAGGCGCTCCCGCGCGTTTGAAGGGGCGGAGGCGGCGTTCCCTGGTGGGTCGGGGTTGCCCGTGCCCCGTCGCCGGACGTTCGCTGACGCATTGAGGGGCGGAGGTGACGTCACCTGGTGGGTCGGGATTGCCCGTGCCCCGTCGCCGGACGTTCGCTGCGGGCATCCATGCCCTTCGCTCACT
>CAMDDJ010000068.1 GCA_945891385.1 Candidatus Kuenenia stuttgartensis
GGAGGAACGTCCGCCCGCTCCGGGCGGTGCATGCATGAACCCGATGAATCCTCGTCCCAGGCTCCAACACGTCGCCACCCTCGCAGAGGTCTCGATCGCGGCCGCTTCCCGAATCCTGCGGGGTGACACGGCCGAATTCAGCGGGCCAACTTGCGAGCGGGTCGTGAAGGCGGCCAAGCAACTCGGATGGCGGCGGAACCTGCTCGTCCACAGCCTCCAGACCGGCCGATCCCGCACGGTCGGCGTGGTGGTTCCGCCGTACGACTCGTTCTGGGTCAACCTGCTCTCCGGCGTGAATTCGCGGCTTGCCGCGGCCGACTTCCTGCCGATCAACGTCTGGCCGGGCGACGCGGAAAATCTGCCCTATTTTGAGGCTGGCGAGCAGGAAAGCGTGCAGTTGATGAACCGACTTCTGGAACGCTGGGTCGACGGCCTCATCCTCTGGCCGCCTTTTGCGATGACCTACCACGCCCACAGCCGAGACCTCACGGACAACACGGTGCCGGTCGTGCTCATCGACTACCACGCCGAGCACCTGGGTTTCGACACGGTGGCCACGGACGAGTTTCAGGGGGCGGCCCTCGTTGCCGAACACCTCCTGGAACTCGGTCACCGCCGTTTTGCGTTCATCGGCGGGCGCGAGACGGCGGCACAGACCTGGGCCCAGGAGCGGCGGCAAGGCGTGGAAAAGGCTTTCAGCCGGGTGCCGGGCGTGTCCTACAAGAACTGGAAACTGAACAGCCGAGGAGACGACGGCCTGGAGGTGGCCCGCCGCATCCTCCGCAGTTCGCTGCAGCCGACGGCGATCGTCGCAGCGACGGACCACCAGGCGGTGCTCGCCTACCAGGCTGCCGCCGAACTCGGACTGCGAATTCCCGAGGATCTCTCCGTGACCGGCTTCGCCGACCTGGATTTCGCCGTGGGAATGATTCCGCCGCTCACAACAGTCCGTCAGCGGGCCGCCGAGATCGGGCGGCAGGCGGCTTCCGTCATTCTCGGCCGGCTGGACGGCACGATTTCTTCGGCCGACCCGGTCGATATGCGGATTCCCGCCGATCTGGTCGTCCGGTCGTCCACCGCCCCGCCACGGGCCGCAGCGGCTTCGACGGCGCGGCGCAAGAAAACCGCCGGCGTACCCCGCACGTGACCCGCCGCGGAATTTCTGCTCGCCGGAACCGATCGCTCGCGTCCGAGCACTTCCTAAAGTATTTTATGTGAACTCAAGGGGCGGCCGGTTCGTAGGGAACGGCAAGGATCCCGAGGGCCGTCGATCCGCCTCCGTCCTGCCTTACCCCCCCGAGGCCCGGATGCCTGCTCCACGCGTTCGCCGAAATCGCCGCCTGTCGGCCGCCAGGCTTTCCGGGGAGCGTCTCGAGCCCCGCTGGGTCCCGGCGATCGCGACCTTGTCGCTCGACACGACCTTCCAGACGATCGAGGGCTACGGCACCCATCTCAATCTGGATTCGTCGCTGACCGACCCGGTCCTGCTCTCAGCCTACGTCGATGCCGGGTTCAACATGGTGCGACTGGAAGTTGGCCCCAGTCTCTACACCTTCCAGAACTCGGGCGACCTTACGATTCCCATCCCGATCGAAGCCGACCTTGACGCCAACATCGCCCGCTTCGACTTCGAGCGGGGAGGCTGGGCCGAACTCGACGACGCCATCCGTTGGATGCGAGACAACTCGATGGAGCCGGAGCGATTTCGGCTGACCGGATCGGTCTGGAGCCCTCCCCACTGGCTGAAGATTCCCACGGGCACCCAGATCAACTGGACGAATTGGGACGGTACGGCCCGCTCCGACTACGGTCCCTTTCTTCCCTACGGCCCGACCGGTGGCAACAGTGGTGGCGGTCGGGTCGATCCGGCCCGCTACCAGGAGATGGCCCGCTGGGTGCTGTCGTTCGTCAAGGGCTACTCCGAATTCGTCGGCATTCCGATCGACTCGTTCAGCTTTCAGAATGAACCGGATTACGAGGGTTTCTACAGCACGACCAGTTACGGCCGGCGGGCCGTCGACCCCGCTAATCCGTCGAAGGGCTACGTGAACGACTGGACGATCTACGCCGACGCCTTCCAGGCGGTCGTGGATGAACTCGCCCTCCATCCCGACATCACAACCAGGATGATCGGCCCCGAGATCATGACGGTCGCGCCGTGGGCCAACGGCAACTCCGACAAGGTCCGCCAGGCGCTGGCCGATCGCGGCCTGCTCCAGCACATGGACATCATCGGTGCCCATGGCTACGAGGGCGTGAGCGACTCGGCCGTCGGCTGGGACACGTTCTGGAAGCGATATGGCGGCGACGGCAAGCCGATCTACATGACGGAACACAGCGGCGAGATCCAGAGCTGGCTCGACGGCGTCGATGCCCAGGGAAAGCCGGCCAACGGAGCCCTTTCGCTCGCGCTCAAGATTCACAACGCCTTCGTCTACGGCCACTCGAGCACGTTCGAGCATTGGTCGTTCTCGAACTCGACCGAGAAGTCGTCGCTCGTGCAGCCGGCCAATCGGGCCACACCCGAGGTCGATCCCAAGTACGCGGCGATGGTGCAGTTTTCCCGGTTCATTCGCCCTGGGGCCGTGCGGATCGGAGCGAACTTCGAGAACGGCTGGACCGCGATCGGCGGCAATGGGCCGCTCGATGCCCATCGGTCGCTCAACGTCGGCAGCTACTACCACCCCGAAGACCGCCAGTTGACCACGGTGCTCGTCAACATGCGGGACACCGCCGACACCACCACGATCGTGCTTCCCGACACGCTCGCTGTTCGCAGCCTGCGAGCCTATCGCAGCACCGGCACCGACCGGGTTGTCGAACTGCCTGCGATCAACGTGGTCGACGGCCGGGCCGTCATCCAGGTGCCACCCAAGAGCGTGATCACCCTGACCGGTATGAACGAGTCGGGCGGCGACTGGCAGACCGGTCTGCCCTCGGGCTGGGAGGCGGCCGACATCGGAGGCCCGGCGCTGGCCGGTTCGACGACCGTCAGCGACGGCACCTGGACCCTGCGAGCGGCCGGCGCGGACATCTGGAACGCCGCCGACGAGTTTCAGTTTGCGGCCCGGGAGGCCTGGCGGGATGCCACTGTCACTGCCCGGGTCGATTCCGTGCAAAACACTCATGGCTGGGCCAAGGCCGGTGTCATGATCCGCGGGAGTGCCGCTGCCGATGCCCCGTTCGCCGCGGTCTTCCAATTGCCGAGCAACGAGGTCGTGTTTCAGTGGCGGTCCGAGGCGGGTGCCAATGCAACGTTCAACTGGGAACGTCCCGGCGCCGGGACCGGCGCGAAGTTCGTGCGGATCGAACGCGTCGGCGACTCTTTTTCCGGGTCGTATTCCCTGGACGGGGTGTCTTGGACACCGCTTGGCGACCCGGTCAGCATCACCCTGCCCGAAACGGCCCTCGGCGGCCTCGCCTACACCTCCCATGCGACCGGCACGGTCGGCACGGCGACCTTTTCCGAAGTGACGGTCTCCACTGCCAATGCGGCCCCGACGATCGAGTCGGTCACCGCCACGCTGTCTGCCGACGCCACGTCGGTCGAGTTGGCAGTCGTCGCCAACGACGACTATCCAGCGGAAGATCTTGGGTATTCTTGGCGGCTGGTCGACGGGCCAGCCCCCGTCCTGTTCTCCCCGGCCGAACCCTCCGCCCGGATCGCAACCGCAGCCTTCACTGCGGGAGGCGACTATGTGTTCGAGGTGACCGTGACCGATCGCGGCACCGAGTCAGGCAGCGGCCGGGTCACTGTCAACGTCGCGTCGCGGCCGGCTGAGGTGATGCTGTCGCCGGCAAACCCCGTCACCCCCATCAGGGCCAGCGTCAGCCTGGAGGGCACGATCCTCGACCAGTTCGGCCTGCCGGTCGCCGGACCTGTCACCTGGACGATCGTCTCCGGCAGCGGCACGATCAATGCAGCGGGCCAGTTCACGGCCGGAGCCACAGCGGGACATACGGTGGTTCGAGCCAACGCGGGAAACCGCTTCGCCGAGGCGACGATCGCAGTCCTCGATCCGGAAACACCGCTGGCCACGCTCCAGTTCGAGGACGGTACCACCGGCGGCGGCACGCAGATCCTGTCGTTTCACGCGGGCTACCGCGGAGCCGGATTCGTCGACTTCCCGGGCAACGGGGGATTCGCCGAATTCACTGCCGTCGATGGCGGCATCGGGGGCGAGAACCTGATCTGGATCCGCTACGCCCTCGGGGCCACCACGGCCCGCGCCGGCCGGCTGACGGTGAACGGCGTGGCCCAGAACCTCGTCTTCCCCCCGACCGGCTCATGGACCACCTGGCAATTGCTCGCCGTGCCCGTGACCCTCCGCGCAGGCAGCACCAACGACATCCGCATCGAGTCGATCGGGCAGGATCTCGCCAATCTCGATGAGCTGCGGGTCGGCCGGCTGACAACCCCCGGGCCGATCGTCGAAACCATGCACACGCCGGCCGGCCAGATGACGATCGACGGCCGCGCCCGATCGGGCCCGCTCGCGGTCGAGAAGACGGGGGGCGGCAGCCTCGTGCTCACGGCCGCCGCCGACTTCAGCGGCGGCATGCGGGTGACCGAGGGACAGGTGATCGTGCAGGATCTCGCCGCCCTGGGCACCGGCGGGCTGGCCGTGAGCGGCGGCAGCGTGTCGCTCGAGGTCGGCTACGGCGTGGTGTCACTCACGGCGCTCGACCTCGGCAGCACGGGCCGGATCGACATCGGTACCGGTGGGCTCCGGATCGCGGCCGGTGGCTTCGATGAGACTCAGGTGCGGCAGTGGATTCTCGCCGGCCGCAACGGAGGCGGCTGGAACGGTGCCACGGGAATCGGTTCGCGGGCCGCGGCGGTCGGCTCGGCACGCACGATCGGCTATCGCATCAAAGACGGGGACATGTTCGTTTCCTGGGCGGCGGCCGGCGACGCCGATCTCGACGGGGTCGTGAGCGTCTTCGATTTGACCCAGGTCGTCGGCGGTGGGCAATACAACGTCGGCGGTGCGTCCCCGGCGACGGCCCGTTGGTCTGACGGCGACTTCAACTACGACGGCCGTGTCAACCTGCTCGACCTCGTCGCGATCAACTCCAGCGGCCTGTTCAATCGGGGCAACTACCGCCTGGGGACGGGCACCGGCGCGGGTAGCTCCCTGGCGCTGACGGCAGCCTTCGCGCTACTGGCGGAAGAATCGAGCACGTCGAACCCCACCCGTCGATCACTCTGACCGCCATGCTAGGCGTGCGCTGAAGGCACTAGCGGCCGCTGGGCAGGATCGCCGGCCGGGGCTCCAGGAGCGGAGCAAGCAGGTCGAGTTTGTCGGCTTCGAGGGTTTGCCAGTCGGCCTTGACGAGCCCGCCAGTGTCGTGGCTCTCCGGATTCCACGACCAGTAAATGAAGCCGAGCGAGTGCTCCGCCAGAAAGGCCACGAACTCCCGCTGCCAGATGCCTTCGGGTGAGTCCGCGCCAGTCTCGCGCCCGCCGAACTCGCCCACCAACACCGGGAGGTCGAGGTCGGTCGCGATGTAGTGAAATCCCGTCTCCCAGCGGGGCCGGAGATTTCGCGGAAACTCAGGGTCGTGAAACCAATCGGCGTCGTACACGCCGGTGCCGTATTCATGCGGTGAATAGACGACTCGGCCCGGACGCTCGAGCCGGACGGGGTGCTGTCGCACGCCCTCCAGATTGCCTCCCCACCAGTGTCCGGAAAGTTGTTGGCCCGGCACATTCTTCTCGATGCCTTGGACGACGATCAGCCAGTCGGGAGCGATCGAGAGAATGCGGTTCCCGCAGCGTTCGGCTGCCAGGCGAAAGTCGGTCGCCTCATCGCCGGTGCCCCAGCTGGCCTGGCCGTGCGGCTCGTTCTTGATGTCGGCTCCGATCACATGGGGCTGATCGCGGTAGCGGGTAGCGAGCAGCGACCAGGTATCGAGCCAGTCAGCCTCGCTGAAGCCGTCGCCATACCAAAGCTCGGGGATGCGGTCGTCGTTCCACCGCTGGCAGTCGAGCAGCACGAGCAGTCCCTGCCGCCCCGCCTCGGCGACCAGTTCGTCAAGCACTTGGAGCGGGGTCATGCCCCGCAGCGACTCGTTGCCCGGGAGTTGGTAGTTGATGCTCGCCACGTTCTGTGCGCGGAGTCCCTGAAGCGAGAAGGGAATCCGCACCAGATTGAAACCCGCCTGCCGGATCTGGGCGAGCACGTCACCGTAGCTTCTCCGCCACAAGCCACCGGGCGCATGGGCTGGTGTTTCCAGACCAAACCAGGTGACGCCCCGAATGACCACGGCCGCGCCGGTGCGATCGACGATCAGGCGGCCCCGCGTGGCGAGCGGCGGCTGGATGTCGGACACCCGATGCCCGCCTGCTCGAACAATGGCGGTAGATGGCGGGCCAGCAGCCACCATGAAGACGATGACGAGCCATACCACAACCGGAGCCACCAGCCCCTGAACGCCGTCTGGCCGTCGTCCGCCCAAGATCGATGGCTCGTGAGGCTGAACCATGGCTTATGGGTTCGATCAGTGACCAGGAATCGGGCAATCGAATCGGATACTCGACCGCACCCAGTGTATGCCCCGGAAATTCGCCGATGTCGCCCGGCCCGCGCCAACCGTCCCGATGCCTTTCCCCGACAGGGGCGGGCATCGGCCTCACAATGCCATTCATTCGGGGGGGTATTGCACCGCAACCGATCATTCGCCTAAAGTATTTCAAGATGAGTCTTAATGGGGGTCCGGGTCGCGCAAGTGGCGTCCGATCGGGACTTTGCTTTCTCAACCGAGGTCCATGCCATGCTTCACCGAATCTGGGTCGCTATCCGCGTCGTGGTTTCCTTGTTCGTCGCGGGTCACGCCAGCCAGTTCGCCGCTGCTGCCGACGTCGTCAAGGCCAGCAACCAAAACGCCTTGAACCAAGGAACGGCCTGGGTGGGTGGCACCGCGCCAGCGAGCGGTGACGTCGGCGTTTGGAACAGCACCGTCTCCGCCACAAATACCTCGACGAGCCCTACGCTCAACCAACTGGGTGCGGATGTGGCCTGGCAGGGGATCGAGATTGGGAACGTGGGCGGAACCGCCAACCAATCCGGCAACGACGCCGGCGTTCAGATCCGCAATACATCCTCCACGAACACGATCACGCTTGGCAGCGCCGGCATCGATATGTCGGCCGCCACCCAGGCGCTGCTCACTCAGGCCAAGATCACGTTGGCGGCCTCGCAGGTCTGGGACATCACCAATGCAAACACGAGTCCGAATCCATTTGGCGGGAATGGGATCAATGCCGGGCTGAGCGAAGACCTGATGCTCAACGCTCAGACAAGTTCGGCCGCTTTCTCGCTGGGCGGCAACACACTCACGCTCCAGGGCAATGGCTCGGTCGGGGTCACCTCTGGCTACGCGCTGAGTAATGGCACGCTCAATCTCAACAATACTGGTGCCGGTGGCACATGGATTCAGTCCGGCGGAAGCCGAACAAGCAGCCTTGCGAGCAGCCTGACCGTGACCGTTGGCGCGGGCTCGAACCTGCGACTGCGGGCAAATTCAGGTTCTGGCGGCATCGGTGTCAATTCTCAGGCTCCGATCACGATCTCCGGCGCCGGAGCGAAACTGCAACTGGAAAACAACAATGGCGGCACGTCCGTGATCCAGAGCGGCGCCTTGGACTTCGGCACGGGCACCACGTTCGAGGCGATCCTCAACAACAGCGGGCCCGTCACGGTTTCCGGGCCGATCACGACCGCGGGTTCACTCACGTGGAACGTTTCGGGGGCCGGGGGCAGCGGCGCCGCCAACGCTGCCGGTGTGGCTTTATCCGGAAACGTCACCGGCTCCGGAGCCATCACATACCAAAACACGGCTACCGCCACCAATGGTCAGGTTCGGCTTTCGGGCGACAATTCGGGCTACAGCGGCACCATGACCGTCAATGGTGCCTCGGGCAACCGCAGCTTGAGGCTCACCTCGGCAACTGCTGGGAGTTCCTCGGCGACGTGGTCCGTCGCCGCCGCCAACACGCTCGAGCTTGATGGCGTGACTGTCAGCCTGGGCGCGCTCACGGGTGCGGGGACGGTGACCAATTCCCACGCGACGCTCCCCGCCACGGTCTCTGTGGGCGAGGGCAGTTTCTCGGGCCTCGTATCCAACGGTGCCGGCACCGGGGGCCTCGGCCTTACCAAGACCGGCGCCGGCTCGCTCACGCTGTCAGGCGCCAACAGCTACTCCGGGCCGACGACCGTCACCGGCGGAACGCTCGCAGTCACCACCGCCCAGACCGGAGGCGGCAGCTTCACGGTGGCCGACGCGGCCACAGTCACGGTCGCTCAGATGACCGGCGCTGCCACGCTCGCCGCATCCACCTTTACGCTCGGATCAACGGGCGGTGCAACGCTCGCCCTAACTCCCACGAGTTCCCAGTCGGTGGCTGTCGTGACCGCGGCCCAATTTGATATCAACGGTCCGACCACCTTGTCTGTCTTGGGTGAGCCCGCCACCGGCGACCGGCTGGTTTCATACGGAGCACTTGGAGGCGCGAGCGGCTTTGGTGGCCTCTCGCTTGAACTTCCCTTCCGCGTCAGCGGCACACTCGTCAACAACACGACCGATTCACGACTCGAACTCGCCAATGTGGTCGTGAACACGCCGGTGTGGAGTGGCAGCGTGAGCAACGTCTGGAACATCGACACGACCTCCAACTGGCTCACGGCAGCGTCCCAGCAGGCCACCACGTACGTCCAGGCCGGTCCGGGGCAGACCGATAGTGTGATCTTCAACGACGCGGCTAGCGGACCGACCGCGATCGATGTCGCCGCCGCAGTCGCACCCATTGCGTTCTCGATCGACAATTCGACGCTGGGTTATTCGTTCACCGGCAGCGGTTCGATCGCCGGGTCTACGAGCATCATCAAGAGCGGCACAGCCCCCCTGACGCTCGGCCTAGCCAACACGTTCACCGGCGGGGTTCAGGTCAATGCCGGTACGCTCAACGTCAATTCCGCCACGGCCCTCGGCACAGGCACGCTCGCTCTGGCCGGAGGAGTCACGCTCGACAACACCAGCGGTGCCAGCATCACCGCCACCAACGCCCAGACGTGGAACGGCGATTTCACCGTGGCGGGCACGAATGATCTGGCCCTGGGAGCTGCCGCTCTCTCCGCCAGTCGTCAGGTAACAGTCTCGGCCGGAACGTTCTCCGTGGCGGGGATTTCCGGGGCGTTCGGACTTACCAAGGCCGGTCCTGGCACGCTGGCAGTCGGTGCGAGCAGTTACAGCGGGCCCACCACGGTGAACGGCGGCACCCTCCGTGCTACCAGCACCGGTTCCTTCATCAATACTGCGGTCACCCTCGCGGACGCGGCGGGCGTGGTCCTCGACCTGAATGGCAACAGCCAGACGATTGCGAGCCTCACCGGCGGCGGTGCCTCCGGAGGCAACGTGGTACTTGGCGGCGGTACGCTCACGACCTCGTCGTCGGGCACGATCGGCGGTCTCTCTGGGGCGGGTGGTCTGGTGAAAACCGGAAGCTCTACCTTCACGATTGCCGGCGACAAGACCGGCTACACAGGCTCCACAACCGTCAGTGGCGGCACGCTCGACCTTGGCACCATCTCAGGAGGGTTTGGCACCGGCTTCGTTACCGGCTCCGGTTCCATCTTTGTACAGGGCAACGGCTCTTTGACTACCGGCCTTACTGGCGGGTCGTCCGGTTTCAGCGCCCGAGGCGGCGATTTTGTCGTGAACGTGGGTGGCGCTGGAGCGATCGTCAACCTGACCTCAAGCGGCGCCAACGGGCTCGGCGGCGTTATTTTCGGGTCGGCGAATGCAGACAGTCGCGTCGTCGTGCAGAACGAGATTGGGATCAACAATTTTAACGGCAGCCGTACCTTTACGGTCAATACGGGAACGGGCACCGCGTCGGCGGAACTTGCCGGAGTCGTTTCGAACGGTGCCGCGGGCGGAGCGAATGGGATCACAAAGACCGGCGCGGGTGATCTGATTCTCAGTGCGGCCAACACCATTACCGGATCGACCACTATCTCAGCAGGGCGGATCGTTTTAGGCAACGAACTTGGTCTTCAGTACTCCTCGCTCAACACCGACAATGCTGGTCGCCTCGTGATAACTGGGTTTACGACACCCACGCTCGGCGGCCTAACGGGTGCCGCCAGCCTGGCATCGTTCGTCGATGCCGGTTATGGCGCTCTATCGACCCTCACGCTCGCTCCTCAGGCCGGTCGAAGCCTGGTTTTCGACGGCATCATCGCCGATGGTGCGACGGGCATGAACCTGGTGAAGTCGGGCGTGGGCACCCAGACGCTCAATGCCGCCAGTTCCTATACCGGTTCCACCACCATTAGCGGTGGCACTCTGGCCCTCGGCGCCTCGGGTTCGATCGCTACTTCCAGCGGTATCGCGCTCGTTGCTGGCAGCACCTTCGATGTTTCGGCGAAGTCTGGGGGGTACACGGTTGCGACTCTGAGTGGATCGGGCACCGTCAATGGCGGAATCCTCGTCACGGACGAATTGGCCATCGGGAGTTCGCCGGGCACGATGAACTTCAGTTCCGATCTCACCCTCGGGGGAACCTCGACGTATACCTATGAAGTGACCAGCGGACCCAACCCGGGCCTGGGCAGCGCCGACCTCGGCAATGTCTCCGGCACGCTCACGATCGCTTCCGGGGCAGCTCTCGACCTTGTCGAATTGGGCACCTACACCGTAGGCAACAAGTTCACGCTGTTTGGCTATACGGGCGGGATCAGCGGTACGTTCTTCGGCCTGCCGGACGGCTCGGAGTTCCTTGACGCCCAGTCCAATCCCTGGCGGATCGACTATGCCGACACGACCTCCGGATTGAACGGCGGCACAGGTACCGGATTTGTAAACATTACGGCTGTTCCCGAGCCAGCGGTGGCTCTGCTTGGCGGGCTTGGCCTGCTCGCGCTGCTCCGTCTCCGACGGCTGCTCTGATCCGGCTGTCGGCACGGGATCAATCGATCGTCTCCCTGGCCCTCCAGGAATCGATTGGCACGGGAAGCCTGTCGACGTGCCAAGGTCAGGGCCCCGAGCCTGCGGACAATCGCCGGTTCGGCGTAGACTCCACGCTCCTCAATTGACTGGCGGCGGAGCCTCTTCATGCCCTGTTTGAACCCCCGCGGCGGTGCTGCCAGCCTGGCCCTGGCGGCCATCCTTCTGGGAGGCATTTTGATGTGGGATTTTTCCCGGGCGAGCGAGCCCGACACGGGGCCGCGGGCCGCCGCGTGGCAGGCGGTCGAGCTCGCCCTCGACGAGGGCAAGCCGAAGTCGGCGCTCGAGGCCTTGGCCGGAGTCGAACGGGGAGCGATCGCCGACGGTGCCTGGGCCGAGGTGGCCCGGGCGATCGCCACCCGGGTACTCGCCGAAACGGGTGATCGGCCGGCCGAGGATCCCGAGCGGATCGTCCGGCTCGCGGCGGAGATCGTCACGGCTCCAGCCGAGACCAGGGCCGTGCTCGAGGCCATCCAGGCCAACTGGACCTGGGGCTTCTACCAGATGAACCAGTGGCGATTTCGCGAGCGGACCCAGGGGGGCGCCGACGCAAGCGACCTGGCCTCGATGGCAGCCTGGGACCTCCCCACCATCCTGACCGAGATCCGCAGCCGCTTCGCCCGCGGCTTGGGCGAGGCCGGTGGCCCCGAACAAACGGTTCTGCAATCTCTCCCGGTGTCGCAGTGGACGCCGCTGATCGAACCCGGAGCGATGCGCGACGCCTACCGGCCGACGGTCTGGGACGTGCTCGCCCGTGATGCGATCGAGTTCGCCGCCTCGGGTGAGCGGGGACTCTTGGCCCCGGAGGATGCCTTCGAACTCGACGCCGCTTCCCCGGCTCTGGGAAGCCCCGAGGAGTTCCTGGCCTGGAAGCCCGCAGCCGATCCCGCGATCACCGATCATGACTCGCCGCTGATCGAGGCCGCCCGGCTCTATGCCGAGGTGCTCCGCTTCCACGAGGGCGATGCCGACCGCACCGCCTTCTTGGCCGCCGATCTCGATCGGATTCTCTGGGCTGCCGATGCCGCCGTGGGCGAGGACGTGACCGCCCGCAAGCAGGCGGCGCTCGAGGCGTTTCTCACCCGAGCCGGCGACCATGAAACGGCCTCGCTTGCGGGGTTTCACCTGGCAGGTCTGCTGCGGGAGCGGGACGACCTCGTCGCGGCTCACCGCGTCGCCCGCGAGGCCGCCGCGGCCCATCCCGACAGTCCCGGCGGGGTTCAGGCAGCGAATCTGGCCAACGAGATCGAAGCCAAGGAACTCTCGCTTACAGCCGAGCGAGCCTGGGCCGCTCCCTGGCCGCGGGTCCGCGTCGCCTACCGCAATCTGGCGAAGGTGCATCTCCGCCTCTGCCGCGCCGACTGGCGGACCGATCTCGCCGCGGGTCGGCTGGGATCCGACTGGTTCGATGACGAGACCCGCGGACGGATTCTCGCGCTGCCGTCCGTCCAGCAGCATGCCGTCGACCTCCCGGCCACCCCTGACTACCAGGAGCGAACAGAAGAGGTCGCGGTGGAAGCAGCCTTCGACGTGGCCGGCCTGGAGCCGGGCTGTTACTGGCTGCTTGGCAGCCACACGCCCGACTTTTCGGCGCAGGGCAACGTCGTGTCGCTCGCGCAGGTCTGGATCACCAGACTTGCCATCGTGACCGAACAGCAGCGGCAGGTGCTGGCCGGCACCGGGCCCCGGCGGCCGCGACGAACGCCTCAGGGCAGCATCCCGCTGGGAGGCTATGTCGTCGACCTCGCGACGGGCGAACCGGTGGCCGGCGCCGACGTGCGGGCGTTTCTCCGACAGCAGGAACGCAACCAGCGGGGCTTCATCGAGCAGGGCCAGGTGAGGACGGATGCCGAAGGCCGATTCGAACTCGCGCCCCCGGCCGGCCGGGACTTCGTGCTCGCCGCCACGGCGTCCGTCGCCGGTCGCGACCAGACGATCCTGGGGGAGCAACAGAGCCTCTGGCCCAACGAGTCGCCGGCGACGGCCACCTCGTTCGTGCTCGTCACCGATCGGGGCATCCACCGGCCCGGGCAGATCGTCTTCTATAAGGGCATCGCGACGAGCAGCGACTTCACCAACGCGAAGTATGCCCCCCGCGCGAATCTCGACGTGGACGTGGTGCTGCGGGATGCCAACGGCCGCGAGGTGGCGAAGGCCCGTCACACGACCAGCCCCAACGGCTCGTTCCACGGCACGTTTGCCTTGCCGGCTGGCTGCCTGCCAGGTCAATGGTCGATCCAGGCTGCCGGCGGCGGAGCCCAGGGGGCAACGGGCGTGCGGGTCGAGGAATACAAGCGGCCCAAGTTTCAGGTGAAGCTCGCAGCTCCACTGGCGTCGGTGCCGCTCGGGGGCGAGGCGACGCTCACGGGCAAGGCCGAGACCTACACCGGCCTGCCAGTGGCCGACGCCACGATCCGCTGGCGGGTGGAACGGACCGTGCGGTTCCCGATCTGGTGCCGCTGGTTGTTCCCCTGGCTGCCCTTCGACAGCGGCTCTCAACGCATCGCCCGGGGCACGGCCACGACCGACGCGACCGGCGGCTTCACGATTGCCTTTCCCGCCAAGCCCGATCCGGCGGTGCCCGCCGACTCGCTGCCGGTCTTCAGCTTCCGCGTCGTGGCCGACGTGACCGATGCCGGGGGCGAGACCCGATCGGACGAGCGGCTCGTGAACCTTGGCTACACCGAGGTCGAGGCCCGACTCGAATCCGACGCCTGGCAGGCTGTGACGGCCGAGAGCCCCGCCGACGTCGGTCTGACGATCCTCACGACCACGCTCGACGGCGAACCCCGCTCCGCTTCGGGCAGGCTCACAGTGCACCGGCTCGTGCAGCCCGCCGAGGTGAGCCGCGGATCCCTGACGGGCGAAGGCCGACGGCCCTGGCATCGCCGCGGCCGAGCGGCAGCCGCGCCGCTGCCGCCAGATCCCGTCGATCCGGAGACCTGGGCAGCCGGCGAGGTCGTGTTCGAGACCGATGTGACGACCGACAAGCCGCAGGGCAAGGCGGTGGCCATCGCCCCGCTTTCCGCCGGCATCTACCGGGCCACGTTCGAGATTCCCGCCACTGGATCCGTGCCCGTCGTCAAGACGACGCGGCTCGTCGAGGTCGTCGATCCAGCGGCCACCACCTACGGCATCCGGCGGCCCTTCGTGCTCACCGCCGATCGAACCACGGTCGAGCCCGGCAGCGAGTTTCGGGCCTTGGTCGGCACCGGCTACAAAGCCGGTCGCTGCCTCGTGGAGATCTCCCAGGCGGGCAAGGTGCTCGAGCGGCACTGGACCAAGCCGGGCCAGACCCAGTGGCCGATCTCGTTCAAGGTCACAGACGCCAATCGCGGCGGGTTCACCGTGCGGTCGTGGATGGTTCGCGACGGCCGGCTCCACTCCGAGTCGCGCACCGTCGACGTGCCCTGGACCGACAAGCGGCTCGCCATCGCCTGGGAACGGTTCACCCGGAAGACCCAGCCCGGAGCCCGCGAGGTCTGGCGGGCGACGATCACGAGCGTCGCCGATCCCATCGGCGGCCCCGCCGCGCCGCAGGCTGCCGAGCTGCTTGCGCTGCTCTACGACCAGTCGCTCGACGCGCTCGCCGCTCATGCCTGGCCGTCCACCGGTCTGCTCCCGAGTTTCCGGCGGGAGTCGGGCTGGCTGCAGCTCACGTTCACGAACTCCGGCGAGTCGCTCCGCCCGATCCTTGGCGGCTTCGATCGAGAATTCCGCGATGTGCCGGCGCTGACCTATCGCCGGCTCCGCGATCCCTTCGGTGCCCCGCACGGGTTTGGCTGGGGTGGCTTCGCGGGCGGCATGCGTGCCAGACGGTTCGGTCGTGAACTGCCGATGGCGATGGGGGTGGCCTTCGACGCCGCTCCAGCCGAGGCCGCGCCGGCCCCGATGGCAAAGGCTCCGGCTTCCGAGCGACTCATGACCCGGCAGGACGAGGGCAACCGCGGCGGCGACACGTCCGCCGGGGTGGCCGCAGCGGCCCCGCCTCCACCCCGCAAGAACCTGGTCGAGACGGCCTTCTTTCTCCCGGTGCTCACAAGCAACGCCGACGGCGTCGTCACGATCGAGTTCACGCTGCCCGACACGCTCACCACCTGGCAGTTCAAGGGCCTCGCCCACGATGCGGCCCTGCGAAGCGGCACGCTCGAAGACACCTGCGTGTCGACCAAAGACCTGATGGTCGAGCCACTCGTGCCCCGGTTCGTCCGCGAGGGCGACCGGGTCACGATCCCCGTCAAGGTGAGCAACACCTCGACCGGTCGGCTGACCGGCAGCGTGCGGCTGGCGCTGGCCGACGCCCTCACCGACGCCGCCCGCGACTCGCTCATTCAGGGGCCGTCGGAGCAGCCCTTCGACGTGCCGGCCGGTGAGACGCGGGTCGTCACCTTCCCGATCGAGGTGGCCGACGGCACCGACGTGCTCCGCTATCTGGCTACGGGCACAGCCGGCAAGGCGGCCGACGGCGAGGAAGCGTTTCTGCCCGTGCTGCCCCGGCGGGTGCCCGTCACGGAGACGGTGCCGATCACGATCCGTGGGCCCGGTGAAAAGACTGTGTCGCTCGAGCGGCTCGCCGCCAGCGGCTCGAGCGACCTCGAGAGCCAGTCGCTCGTCATACAAGCCGCCTCCAACCCGGCCTGGTATGCCGTGCTCGCGCTCCCGGTGATCATCGAAGACACCGACGAGAGCACCGAGACCCTCTTCGGCCGGCTCTACGCCAACTCGCTTGCCCGCCATCTGGCCACGAGCGATCCGCGGATCGGCCGCGTCTTCGAGCAGTGGAGGGGCACCGCTGCCCTCGAGAGCCCGCTCGAGAAGAACACCGAATTGATGCAGACCCTGCTCGCCGAAACGCCCTGGGTTCGTGACGCTGTCGATGAGCGGGAGGCGCGGGCTCGGATCGCGCTCCTCTTCGACGCCAACCGGGCCGAGACCGAGGCCCGGGTCGCCTGCGAGCGGCTGGCGAACCTCCGAAACGACGATGGCGGCTGGCCCTGGTTCCCCGGCGGCACCACCTGCGACTCGGTCACGCTCGGGATCATCGCGGGCTTCGGCCGGCTGCGGGCGGCGGGGGTAGCGATCGACGTCGAGCCGGCCGTGGCCGCGATTCCCTGGCTCGACGGGCGGCTCGT
>CAMDDJ010000069.1 GCA_945891385.1 Candidatus Kuenenia stuttgartensis
CGTCGCGGGCGAGGATACGCCCCGATTGCTCCGCGAGCGTTCGCCGACCCCCGAGCCTCGGGTCAACTCTGCTGCACCAGCCGGGGGTCAACTCTGGCGCACCGGCTGCGGGTTACGTCCACTCCGGTGGCGGCTGGATCGCATCGGCGGGCCGGCCGCCGGCGTCGGCGCGGCCAGAGCCAGCCAGCCGACTCGTCGCCCTGACGGTCATGTCGGCGTCGCAGGCGATCTGGCAGGAGAGCCGCAGGCCCGGCGTGCCCGCCAGCCCCTTGGCGGTGAGGACGTCCCGCTCTGCCTTGGTCATCCTGGCCGGCTCGCCCGCCACGAACTCGACCCGGCAGGTCGTGCAGCGGCCGACGCCGCCGCAGGCGTGCAGTTGGTCCACGCCGCACTCATCGACGAGTGCATTGACCAGCCGCTTGCCGGCCGGCACTTCGAACTCACCCACACCTTCAACGGTCAGTTTTGGCATCGTTCATGCTCCTTGGGATCGCTTCGGTCATCACTTCGGGTCGAGGTTGGCGGCGACCTCCTCGGCCGACACGCTTGATCCAAGACCGTCCGGCGGAATGTCGAGGCCGGCGGTCCAGGCGAGGGCGTTGAGCATCAGCTTGCGGAAGTCGTCGTTGGCCCAGTTGCGATGGAAGTGGGCTCCCGTGCAGCCGAAGCCCCGGCCGCCGCCGGGCCGCTCGTAGGCCCAGGCCAGCACCTCCCGGGCACCCTTCGCGGCGCGGACGGTCGGGTTGTTGCTGTGCGGCCCGTCGGGCTTCTCCCGGGTCGAATCGGGGGGCACCGCGGTGAGGATCTCCGTCACACCGTCGCTCGGGTCGCGAAACCGCATGTGGTAATACCACTCGTCGTCGGTCACGAACGGCTTCACGCCCCGGGTGATCGGATGATGCTCCGCAAGCCGGGTCTCGGCGAGGGTCCAGTGGGGGTTCACCGACCAGTGTGGCTCGAAGTAGCCGCCGAGCCAGTCGAGGAACCTGGGGCCGCCCTTTTCCTTGGGCACCTCCACGGCGTAGTGGAGGCAGGCGAGGCCCACGCCGCGCCTGGCGAGGGCGTCGACCTGTGCCAGGCGGTTCCGCTGGAGCACCGGATGGCCCTGACCGCCATCGGCGAAGAAGAAGATCGCGTCGGCGTTGTCGAAGGCGGTGGGGTCGGCGGGCCAGCCCTCGTTGTACAGTTCCGTCACGAGTTGGGGGCACGACTCGGCGAGGCACTTCCGCACGAGCAGGCAGCCGGCGCGATGTTCATGCTCCCCCGGGCCGTGGCTGGCCTTGCCGGCCACGAGCACGAGTTTCTTGCGACCGTCGGTCAGCCGGGTTCGCTTCAGGCGGACATTCTTGAATTCCACCTTCATCGGCGGGCCCGCGTGAACCTGGAGGGCGAGGATGCCCTGGTCCACCCGCTTTCCCGACTGCTCGTCGATCGTCTCCGACATCAGCTGGCCGTTGATGAAGTGCTGGAGCTTCGGCCCCTGGGCCACGATCCGGTACGTATTCCACTCTCCCGGCTTGATCGCGTCTTGGAGGACGGCTGCATCGCCGATCGGCTCGCCGGCCGTCTTCGTGCCGTCGGGGGCGATCGACACCCGCTCGCCCCGTTCGCAGAGGATGCCGCGGCCCCGCTCGTCGTAGAGGATGCCCGAGTATTTCTTCCCGGCTTCGAAGTCGGCCTGATAGCCGCCGACCACGAAGTCACCCGCATCGCGGCTGCGATACTGGATGCCGCTGTTGCCCCCGGTGAGCCGGTAGTCGAGTTCGAGGACGAAGTCGTCCAGGAGCCCATCCCGCCAGATCAGAAACGTGTTGCCCTTGGTCGGGTTGTCGGGTGTCGTCTGGCCGACGATCGCGCCCCCCTCGACCCGCCAGAACTCGGGCTTCCCTTCCCAGCCGGCCAGGGTTTCACCGTCGAAGATCGGCACGAAGCCGTCCTCGTCGGCCCGGGCCGAAGGCCATCCATCGGGGTGGAAACCGAGTGACACGACGGCAAGCAGAACGACAAAGGGAACGGCAAGGCGGCTCAGGCATCGTGGCAGGAACACGCTCGAATCCTCCGGGGCTGTCGGGGCCGTCGCGCTGGTGGCGCCGGCCGCCCCAGTATGCCACGCCGCCTCAGCGAACGGGGGGAACTCGCTGGGCGTCCCGCTGCCGGGGAAACCTGCCCACGGTGAAGGAGTCTGGCGCGAGGCCGAGCATGTCGAGGAGATCGGCGGTTCCCTTGACCCGGACGCCGTAGTTCTTGGCGTCTCTCAAGGCCCGTTCGCGTTGCTTCGACTCCGTCGGCCAGTCGGGTGCCACCCGTTGGATGTCCTGGCCGGTGGGGCTCCCCAGATCGACCACCATCGCCGTGCTGCTCGTCACGCCGTCCTGTACCCGTCCACCAGCCCGACTGATGAGGTCGGTGAGCCGATCGCGATCGGAGCGGCCATCCTGGTCGACGTCGGCGAACCCGACGATCACGATATCGGGGGCCGTGCCGGCTGCCCAGAGGCTCGACGACACGCCGTCGCCGGGGAGGATCGGGTCGGCGTCGGTCTGCCGTTGGATCGAGGCCCGGGCGAGGGTCGGCCCTTCCACCTCGGTAACCTGGATGACCGCCTTGCGGTTCCCGAATTCAGGCCGAGGATCGGCCGGATCGAAAACCTGAAGTACGAGCCCTGGCCTGAGGCCGGCGGTCGTCCGGCTCGCCACGGTGACCGTGTCACTACGGGGATCGACATCGACGATGCGGCCGTCGAAACCGTCGATTCGGTCGTCGGCCGAGGTGACGGCGGCGATCGCCCGCTGGGCTGCTGGGTCGGCCACCCGCAGGCGGGCGAGGAGTTCGTTTTGAGAGACGATCTGCTTCTTGTTGTTGGCCAGAAGGTTGAAGATCTGCTGGAGCCGGGCGAAGGCATCGCCCGCAGCGAATGGCTCTTGCTGGGCCGCAGTCATAAACTCGATCGCCTTGCCGATCTCAGCCTCGAGGGCTTTGAGTTGTTTGGCGTTGTCCCGCGCCTGCTCCACGGACGCCAGGAGGTCGGTCTTCTCCTGCTCGACGGTGGCCCATCGATCATCGAAGTCTTTCTTCTGGCTGGCCTGGGCCGCCTTTGCAGTTTCCGCCTCTCGTTTCCAGTCGGCCAATTCCTTCTGCAGCCTTTCGGCGTCCGCGCCGGACTGGTTCGCAAGCACCTGCTTGTCGGCTTCCGCTGCCTTGACCTTGCCCGACAGATCGCGGAACTCGTCCCGCAACCAGCCGACGAGGCTCGAATACGACTTCGACTCTTTGTCGAAGCCGGCGAAGTCACCCTCAAAGAGGGCTGCCAGGCCCGTCTCGATGTCGGCGACCGGAGTGTTCGGGGCCACACCGACGACCGACCGCAGTGCCTCGAGATCCGCCTGCGCCTGCCGCAGGTCGTTGGCCGCGGTCGTGGCCTGCTTCTCGGCTGCGGCACGGTCCTCGATCGCCTTTTGTCGGCCTGTGAACCCGAAGTAGGTCGCTGCGGCGAGCACGAAGGTGAGCATCACGAACACGATGAGTGCGATCGTGAGCCCGGACTGTTGCGTGCGGTTGACGGCCATGGGCGATGGGATCCAAGGGCGACGCGACGGCTGAGGCGGGCAGGCGCCGAACGCCCCCCGGCCTCTCGCCAGGAGTTCGACGGATTTCCCGGGGGCGATTCAACACCGCTCCGATTATACGGGTTGTGCCGCCGCGGCCCGGGCTGCCGTCTCTCCGCGTCAGGGTGGTCGGGCAGCCAACCGCGCCATCGTGGCGACCACCGCCTGTTCCACCGCAGCGGGATCGCCGAACGCCGCCTCGAAGGCCGCGAGTCGCTGGTCGGCGGAGTCTTCGTCGAGCGGCTGTTTGTCGGCGAGGCCCCTGAGGTAGTCGACGAATTCCGGTTTGCGGAGCGTGAGCAGATGATGGCAGACCGCCCAGGCGGTCGCATAACAATCGACCGCCCGATCCGGGTCTCGAAAAGCCTCGTCGTCACGAATCATCGTCGCGACACAGCCAGGCTGGTAGTGACGCAGAAAGTGGTCGAGCCGCGGACGATTGACCGTTCCCACGCCTCGCCAGCCACGGACGTTCTTGAGGTCCGGGGTCTCGAAATAGGTGGCGATTCCCTCGCTCACCCAGAGCGGAATCGGAGCCAGGCGGCGGTGCATTCCGCTGTTGAAGGCGAGCTGGTGGGTCGCCTCATGCACGAGCGTCGACACGAGTCCGACGGCGGCAGGGCTCGACACGATCTCGAGTCCGACCAGCCCTGGCCGACGGCCTCGGGCGGCAGCCAGCAGGTCGCTGCCGGTCAGGTCGTAGGTGACGATCCGGTTTCTGAGGAGGTTGTAGTAGCCCGCCACCTGACTGGCCGCCGGACCGAGATCGCCCGCGGCATCGGCCTCGTACGCCCGTTTGTCGGCGTAGATGACCACCACGAGCGGCCGGTCGGGCTCCTGGATCTCGAGTCCGGCCCGCGTCCAATACATGCCGAACGCGTCGTGGAGCCGTTCGAAGATCGCCGCGCACCACTTCGCGTAGTCGCGGCTCGTATCAAAGCAGACGACGTAATGCTTCGTGGTCAGCGCCCGAAAGCCGGCCGGCAACTCGGCCAGCAGCCGGCGTTCCAGTTCGGTCGGGCCGAGCGGTTGGGGAAGGGAAGCGGCTTCGATTCGCGAACGGATCTGCTGCGGGCCGAGCAGCTCGTAACGGCCCGAATCATCTTCGAGGAGCAGACTGCCGTCCTGGGCTTCTCGGACGATGGTCCCCAGACGGCTCTTCCCGTCGTGCGTCAGCACCTCGACCCACTCTGCCGAGACGGCCAGGCCGCCGAGCGTTGCGGCACCGGCTCCGCAGAGCCGCCAGGCGACCCTTGTCCATGCCGCAGGCCTGGCAGGCTGGGCAGACGGGGGGAGACGAACGTCCAGGGATCCGAGCGGGACTGGCATCGCATCGACCACGCGGGCCCGCTACCGTTCCGGGGCTGGGTGGCGGCAGACGAATCCGCCACGCCTGGAGGAGTATCGTCCCGGATGACCGCCCCGCTCGCAACGCGAAGTTTTCGATCGACCGTTGCCCTGGCCGCCCTCCTGGCCTCAGGCTGCGCGAGCTGGATGTCGCAACTCGACGCCAAAAAGGCGGCTCAGGAGCGGGAACGCTACGGGGCAACCGCCGACTTCCGGATCAAGGAATTCCATGCCGAAGCCCAGCGGGCCCGCAAGGAGGATGGCGCCAAGCAGGTCGAGTTCAGCCGTGGGCTGACCGCCGCCATCCTGGCCGAACATGATCCTCGGGTGCGGGCAGCGGTGGTCGAGGTGGCGGCCGGCTTCGACACCCCGGCCGCGGTGGCAATCTGCAAAGGCGCGCTCGAAGATCCCGACGCCAGGGTGCGCATGGCGGCGTGTGAGGCTTGGCGGGTCCGGGGAGGCCCCGAGGCCGTGGCGCTGCTGGCTGCCCGATCCGAAGCCGACTCCGAGATCGACGTGCGGCTCAAGGCTCTGCGGGAACTGGGCGAACTGGGCAACGAAGCGGCCGTGCCGGCCCTGGCCCGGGCGCTCGAGGACCCCGATCCGGCCGTGCAGTTTCGGGCGGTCGGCGCGCTCAGGCAGGTCAGCGGGCGAGATCTCGGCGACGACGTGAATGCCTGGCGGGCCTGGGCGGCCGATCCGGACGCAAAAGGCACTGAGTGGACGATCGCCGAGGGTTTCCGGCGGATCTTCTGACGGTTGACTCTGCGGGCTGTGCGGCGGAGGAAACCTGCCGGAACCCGGAGGGTGCGATCTGCGCGATCGCGTTCCCGTCGTCGGCGGTGCCGATATCCCGGAAGTCGCTCTGCCTGAGTTTCCCTTTGACCGCCGGGACGATCCATGCGCGCTTGCTCCGACCATCCATCCTGGACCACTCCGTCGCGTCGGTCTGGTCGATGGGTTCGTTGGGCCGGGGCCGCCGTCTGCGGCATCGGCTGCCTCGCGGCAGCGGTACCGCTCGGAGCGGCGCCACCGGCCAAAGGGCGGGCCCGGTTTCTCGACACCATCTTCAAGCCCAGGCCCGAACCCACTCCGGCCCTGATTGCGATCCCCCAGCCTCCGGGCGAGGGCGACATCGACGAACTCCGACGTCAGGCCGCGGATCGCTGGGTGAAGCAGGGGGAGGCGGGTGCCTCGCGGCCGAAGCCGACCGTGACCCACGATGCCACGTTCGGCTGGAGCGATGCTGCGTCGCTCGCCAAGGCGGCGGGTGCGGCTGCCGGAGCAATCCTCGACGCCGCGACCGACATCGACTATGAAGCGGCCAGCCCGGCACCCGCCACGATCACGCTCGTCCCGCCGGCCGGCAGCCGGGCGAAGACGCCTCCGCTGGTGGTCACCCGGCTCCAACCGTCGGGCATGCCGGCTCCGCGAACGCCTCGGTTTGATCGATTGCGGCAGTGGATCGACCAGACGCTCACCACCTACCAACGGCGGCCACTCAACACGGCCGACAACACGCCGTGGGAGGTGATGCACGGATTCATCGCGTTCGGCATCCCCACGCAGGTCCGGGTTGGCGGCGCGAATGGCGATCTGGTGAGTGCCATCGGCTGGTCGAATATGGGAGGACGCTGCCGCGGCCAGACGATGCTCACCACGTCAGGCGATCGGCTCGTCGCCCTGAAGGGCTATTTCGGTGTCCAGGGGCACTCCGCCCAGTATCTGGCGATCCTCGCGCAATGCCGGGTGGCGGCGAGTTCACCGATCACCGTCGAGGGGAGGAAGTTCACCGTCGCCGATTTGATCGAGGAGGAGAAGCTCGCCTGCAAGCCGGCGACCGAACTCACCTTCGCGCTGATCGCGTTGGCCCACTACCTGCCGACCGACGCAACCTGGACCTCGCGGGACGGAGAGCGGTGGTCGCTGCCACGGCTCGTCGAGGAGGAGATCGTTCAGACGATCCGGGGGGCGCCCTGCGGGGGCACGCATCGCCTGTTCGGACTCGCCTATGGCTGCCAGCGGCGGCTCAAGGCCACGGGGCAACTCGACGGCGCCTACCTCCGGGCCGACCGCTATGTCCGCGACTTCCAGAATTTCACCCTCTCCCGACTCCAGAACCGTGACGGCTCCTTCAGCACGGAGTGGTTCAAGTACTCCGCGGATCGGGAGGACGACGTCGACCGGAAGATCCAGACGACCGGGCACATTCTCGAGTGGCTCGTGTCCTCGCTCGATCAGGAACGGCTCTACGACCCGCGGGTCGTGGCGGCGGCGGAGTTTCTCTGTCGCACCCTCTCCCGTGAACCGTCGCGGGAATGGAAGATCGGCCCCCTCGGCCATGCGTTGCATGCCCTCAACATCTACCAGGAGCGGGCCTGGGGCGTCGTGCTGCCGGGCGGCATCGCCGCCTACCACGGACCGATGAAGGCGGCGGCCGAGCCGGCGGCGATCGCCGAGCGAACAGATCCCGAGGCCCCGGCTCGCCGCTGAGCGGGTCGCCTTGAACGCCGAGCGCTTGCGTCGTACGCTTCCTTCGCGGGTCCTTCGGGCGGCCCGCATGCGGTCCGGTCGGCCTCCGGTTCCGCGCGTCCCCCGCCGATGCCGCCCGTCCCCGACGTGCCGGCCCGTGCGTGGAGCGGAGCGATGACTGCAGCCGACGTACATCCGCAGCTCCAACAGCTCCTTGAAATGGCCGTTCGCCTGTACGAGGCGACGTCGGCCGAAGGGATTCTGCTCTTGGTGGAGGAGCAGCTCGCCTGGGAGCGGATTCGCGAAATGACGGGCACCGCGCCGCTGCTCGTCTCCGCCGACGACGAGGCCGACCTGGCCGGAGCGGGCGACCACGGCCTGCGTGCCGTGCCCCTCGATGTGGCCGGGCTGCCGGTGCACGAGCGGCTGGCCCAGGCATTGCTCGAGTGCGTCGCGGCCGAATTGATCGCTCCCGAAGCGCAGGTGGTGGCGGTCTACAGCGGCTTCGAGGCGGGTACCATCGACTCGGTGAGCCTCCTCCGCCTGGCCGAGCATCTTGGCCAGTTGACGGTCAGGGATTTGCGAAACCTCGAGACGAAGGTGCCGCTCGAAACCCTCAAGCTCGTCGTCGATCTTGCCGTTGAAATCGGCCGCGAGGGGCGGGAGGGCAAGCCGGTCGGAACCCTGTTCGTCGTGGGTGACACCCGCAAGGTGATGCAGTCGAGTCACTCGGCGGGGTTCGATCCCGTTCGGGGCTATGGCCGAAGCGAGCGGCGGCTGGCCGACGCCCGGGTTCGGGAGGGCATCAAGGAAGTTGCCCAGCTCGACGGCGCCTTCGTGATCGGGGCCGACGGCACGGTCGAGGCTGCCGCCCGCTACATCGACGCCTCCGCGGAGAATGTTTCCGTGGCCAAGGGGCTCGGGGCTCGGCACTGGGCGGCGGCGGCGGTCACGCGGCGGACCCGCAGCGTGGCGGTGACAGTCAGCGAGACCAGTGGCACCGTCCGGATCTTCCACGACGGCGAAGTGGTGCTGCGCATCGAGCCGTTCCGCCGAGCGATGAAATGGAAGGACTTCGAATACGAGCCACCGAACCCTGACTGAGAGACGGGTGCCGTGCCAGTTCCTGCGCCCGACCTCGCCGGCAAGACGGTGTTCGCGATCGACCTGCTCTCGCGGGCCTACCAGTTGTTTCACGCCCTGCCGGAGATGACCGCCCCCGACGGTCGGCCGGTGTCGGTGATCTTTGGGCTCACCCGCGATCTGCTCGACACGCTGGAGAAGCGGAAGCCCGATTACCTGTTCTGCGGCATGGATGCGGCCGGGCCGACCTTTCGGCACGAGCGGTTCGAGGCCTACAAGGCCAACCGGGCCGAGATGCCGGCCGACCTCGTGCCCCAGATTCCGCTGGCCCGCGAACTCCTCCAGGTGATGGGGATTCCCTGCCTCGAACTCGCCGGCTTCGAGGCTGATGACATCCTGGCTACGCTCGCCACCCAGGTGGCGGCGGCCGGAGGCGAGTGCACGATCGCCACGAGCGACAAGGACGCCCGGCAGCTGCTGGGCGAGCACGTCACGCTCTTCAACCTGCGGAACAATTCGGTGTTGGGTGTGCCGGAGCTGGCGGCTGATTGGGGCATCGCCCCCGGCCAGGTCGTCGACTTTCTCGCGCTCGTCGGCGACGCCGTGGACAACGTTCCCGGCATTCCCGGCATCGGGCCCAAGATCGCGGGGGAGCTGCTCCAGAAATTCGGCACGCTCGAGGCGGTGCTCGCCAACGTCGAGCAGATCTCGGGCGCGAAGCGGCGGGAAAACCTCGTCGCGCATGCTGACACCGCGCGGGCCGGGCGAGAGCTGATCCGCCTGGAGACCGCCGTGCCGATCGAGATTCCCTGGGGTGAAGGCCGGCGGCATGCCCCCGACGCCGACCGCCTCGCAGCCTTCATCCGCGAGTTGGGGTTTCGCAGCCTGCTCGATCGCGTGCAGAGGTCCAGCCCGGCTGTGGCTGTCGCCCGTCCAGCCCCGACGCTCTTCGACCTTGACGAGCCGGAAGGGGACGTCGCCATGTCGGCCATGCCTGCTCCGGCGCCCCTCGTGGTGCCGGGCTCCGATGCGGAAGCCAGCGGGCTCGTCACCAGCCTCCGCGGCGCGGCGACGCTGACGATCTGTGTGGCGCTTCCGCCGGCTGCGACCGCCCTGACGCCGCCCACGGCGATCGCCGTTGTCGGCGACGGTGTCGGAGGCTGGTTCGACCGAGAGCAACTTGTTCGCTGCGTTCCCTTGCGTGACCTGTTGGCGGATGCCGCGATCGCCAAGCGGGGTCACGACCTCAAGCGGCAGGACGTCGCCCTGCGGACGCTGGGCATCTCGCTCGCCGGGGCCGGGTTCGACACGCTGCTGGCCGCCTACCTCCTGGAGGCCGGCGAACGGAACCTCGGGCTGGCCGAGACCTGCCGCCGGCACGAACTCGCCTCGGCTGTGCCGGCCGAGGTCGCCGCCTTCGAGAGGCCCGCCGAGCCGGTCGCCGCCGCCGCGCATGCCCGGGCCGTGCAGCTGCTGGCCGACTCGCTCCCGGCGCGGCTCGAGCAGGCCGGTCTGACCGACCTCTACCGTTCGGTGGAGATGCCCTTGGCCCGGTTGCTCGCCGACATGGAGGTGGGCGGGGTGAGGGTCGACGCGGCCGAATTGGCCGTGCTGAGTCGCGACTACGCGGCCCGGCTCGCGGCCCTCGAGGCCGAGATCCATGGCCTGGCCGGCCATGCGTTCTCACTCGCCTCACCGGTTCAGGTGCGAGATGTCTTGTTCGACGAACTTGGGCTGCCGGTCGTGAAGCGGACCAAGACCGGGCCGAGCACCGACGCCGATGTGCTCAAGGAATTGGCCCGGCTTCATCCGTTGCCGGCGTTGCTGCTGGAACACCGCAAGTATGCCAAGCTCAAGAGCACCTACGTCGACGCACTTCCCGCGCTGATCGATCCGGGGACCGGTCGGATTCACACCACGTTCAACCAGACCGTCACGGCCACGGGCCGGCTGAGTTCCAGCGATCCCAATCTGCAGAACATCCCGATCCGAACCGAGGAGGGGCAGCAGATTCGCGCCGCCTTTCGGCCAGGGCAGGCCGGCTGGCGGTTCGTGGCGGCCGACTACTCCCAGATCGAGCTCCGGGTGCTCGCTCACCTGTCGGGTGACACCGCGATGAAGGCCGCCTTCGAGTCCGGCACCGACATCCATGTCCGGACCGCAGCGGCCGTCCACGGCGTCGACCCGGGAAGCGTCACACCCGAGATGCGGCGAATGGCAAAAGCTGTGAATTTCGGCATTCTCTATGGCCAGTCCGCCTTCGGCCTGGCCAAGAGCCTCGGCATTCCCCAAGCGGAAGCGGCCGCCTTCATCGCCGCCTACCTGGAGGCGTTTGCGGGTGCCGCCGCCTTCATGGACGAACTGCTAGATCGCTGCCGCACGAGCGGCCATGTGACGACGATCCTCGGTCGACGGCGGCAGATCCGCGGTGTGCGGGATCGGGCTGCCCGGCGGAATTCCGCCGGTGTGCCCACGCTGACGCTGCCGGAGCGGGAGGCGGTCAATACGGTCGTTCAGGGGTCGGCCGCCGATCTGATCAAGCTGGCGATGCTCGCGGTTGCGGGCCGGCTGCGGCGGGAAGGTCTCCAGGCGGTGATCGTCTTGCAGATTCACGACGAGCTGCTGCTCGAGTCACCGCCCGAGGAAGTGGCCGCCGTCGAGCGGCTCGTCGAGGCGGAGATGCTGGGAGCGATGCGGCTGACGGTGCCGCTCGAGGTGTCGGTGCAGGCCGGGAGCACATGGGCGGAGTGTGGGTGAGATGATGATCGTCGTCGGCATCGTCGGAAGGATCGGCGCAGGGAAGTCGACCGTGGCCCGGCTGCTCGCTGCCCGTGGGGCCGAGGTGATCGATGCCGACCGCGTGGCCCATGCCGTGCTCGAGGAGCCCGAGGTCCGCTCCGAGATCGCTGCTCGCTTCGGTGCCGAGGTGCTCGACGCGGCGGGAGCCGTGCGCCGTCCCGCCCTGGCTGCCCGGGTGTTTGGGGCATCGCCGAGACACGAGGCCGACCGAGCCGATCTCGAACGGATCGTGCATCCGCGGGTGCGGCGGCGGATCGAGGATCGGCTGGCCGCGATCCGCTCCGCTCCGCGGCCCGGGGCCACCGTCGTGGTGCTCGATGTTCCCCTCCTCATGCAGGCCGGATGGGATCACCTCTGCGATTGGCTGGTGCTCGTCGAGTGCGACGAGCACCAGCGGCAGCGACGACTCGCCGCCCGCGGCTGGTCAGAGGCCGAGCGGCTGGCCCGCGACCAAGCGTGGAATCGCGGGTATCGGCCCCCGGCGGCGGAAAAAACCTGCCGCGTGGATGCTTCGGTGGACGAGGCGTATACTGCGAGACAGGTCGACGGTTTTTGGAACACGTTGCCAGGGAATTGACCTGGCGGCAGGATCCGGAGCCGGTCGGCTCCCGCCTGGGGTTTTCGCTTCTCCCGTCCTCGTTGCGTAGTCGGATGCCGGACTGTTCCGGCCTCGGGCTTCACGCCGCTGCCTGCCCGCCTCATCGTCATCACTCTTCCTGCTCCTGCGGCGTCTCTGGCCGCGGCCTTTCGAGGTGTCCCATGACCGATCCCGCCGACCCTGCAGCCCGTCCCGCCGCCGACCGGGAGCCGATGAGCATCGCCGAGGAGATCGCCGAGGAGGTCAAGGAGGGGCTCGACGTCACGAGCCACTACGAAGCCCTCAAGAAGGGCGACATGTACATCACGACGCTTCAGAAGATGTCGATGCAGGAGCTCGTCGATCTCGCCCGCCAGGAGCAACTCGGCGACGTGGCTGGTGCTCGCAAGCAGGATCTCGTGTTCCGGATCCTGAAGGAGCGAGTCAAGCTCAACGGGCTGATGTTCGGAGAGGGCACCCTCGAGATTCTCCCCGACGGGTTCGGATTTCTCCGCAGCGCGGATCACCACTATCTCTCCTGCCCCGACGACATCTATGTCTCGCCCAGTCAGATCCGTCGGTTCGGGCTTCGCAACGGCATGACCGTGGCCGGCCAGATCCGGCCGCCGAAGGAGAGCGAGCGCTACTTCGCCCTGCTGCGGGTCGAGGCGATCAACGGCGAGGATCCGGCCCGGCTCTCCACCCGCGTGCTGTTCGACGAACTCACCCCGCTCCATCCCGATGAACGGATCCAGTTGGAGACCACGGCCGAGGAAATCTCCACCCGGGTCGTCGACCTCGTCGTGCCGATCGGCTTCGGCCAACGTGGCTTGATCGTCAGCCCTCCCCGGGCCGGCAAGACCATCCTGCTCCAGAAGATGGCCAAGGCGGTGCTCGCCAACTATCCCGACGCCTACGTCTTCATGCTCCTGATCGACGAACGGCCCGAGGAGGTCACCGACATGGAGCGGCAGGTGAAAGGGCCTGGCTGCGAGGTGATCAGCTCCACCTTCGACGAAAACGCCGCCCGCCATGTGCAGGTGGCCGACATGGTGCTGGAGAAGGCCAAGAGGCTCGTGGAGTGCGGTCGCGACGTGGTGATTTTCCTCGACTCGATCACCCGCCTGGCCCGGGCCTGGAACTCGGAAGTGCCCAACTCGGGCAAGATTCTCTCCGGTGGCGTCGACGCCAACGCGCTGCAGCGGCCGAAGCGGTTCTTCGGCAGCGCCCGCAAGGTGGAGCAGGGGGGGTCGCTCACGATCATCGCGACCGCCCTGGTCGATACGGGGTCGAAGATGGACGACGTGATCTTCGAGGAGTTCAAGGGCACCGGCAACCTCGAGGTCGTGCTCGACCGGCGGCTGGTGGACAAGCGGGTCTATCCCGCCATCGACATCAACCGCTCCGGCACTCGACGGGAGGAGATGCTTATGGACCCTGAGGAATATCGGCGTGTCTGCGTGTTGCGCCGCGTGCTTGGCGACATGAATCCGACCGACGCGATGGAACTCCTCGTGAACAGGCTCGCGAAGACGAAGTCGAACAATGAGTTTCTCATGAGCCTCAAGTCGTAGGGTGGCGGCAGCATGCAGGAGGCAGCTTCAGTGAGGGTGTTTGCAGCGACCGGATGGCAGTTCCCACGGGACGGCCGGGTGGCCGTGGTGGTCGCCCGCTGGAACGAGACGGTGACCCGGCGGTTGCTCGACGGGGCGGCGCACGCGTTTGCCGAGGCGGGATTGCCCGCCGATGCGATCGACGTGGCCTGGGTGCCCGGCTCGTTCGAGCTTTCCTTCGCGGCCGATCGGCTGGCGGCGACCGGTCGCTATGCCGCGGTGCTCTGCCTCGGGGCGATCATTCGCGGGGAGACGGTGCACGATCGGATCATCGCCGCCGCCTGCGCCAGTGGGATCGAGGCGGTGGGGCGAGGCCGTGGCCTGCCGGTGCTCTTCGGGGTCCTCACCTGCGACACGCTCGCTCAGGCGTTGGCCCGGGCCGGCGGCAGCCCGGCTGATGGCTTCGCCGGTAACAAGGGGGCGGAGTGTGCGACGGCGGCCATCGAGATGCTGGGCCTCGCCGCGGCGATCTCCAGTGATGGTGCCACGCCATGAGCCGCCGCAGCCGCGGCCGGGAGGTCGCCCTTCAATCGCTGTACCAGCTCGACCTGAGCCGGAACACGAGTCCCGACCGCGACCAACTGGCCGCCATCCATCGCTTTCACAGGGGACGGCTTCGGTTTGGGCCGCTGGTGGAATTCGCCGACGCGATCGTGGCCGGTGTGCTCGCTCGGCTCGACTCGATCGATGCGGCGATCGAGGCCCGATCGGAGAATTGGCGGCTCTCGCGGATGGCGGCCACCGATCGCACCGTGCTGCGGATCGCCGCCTACGAACTCTTCCATACCGACACGCCGCCGCCGGTGGTGGCTGACGAGGCGATCGAACTCGCCCGCCGCTACGGCAGCGAGGCCTCGCCCCGGTTCGTCGCCGGCCTCCTCGGCCGGCTGGTGGCCGACGCTGCCGCAGGCACCCAGGAGAGCTGAACGTGGGATTTCTCGATCGCATCCGGGCAGGCCTGGCCAAGACCGCCCGCGTTCTCAACACCGACGTTCGCGACCTCTTCAAACGGGAGGGACGCCACGTCGACGAGGCCTTCCTCGAGGAGTTGCGGGCGGCGCTCGTCAAGACCGACATGGGCCCCGCGGCCGCCGAGGCGATCGTGGCCGATGTGGACCAGCGGCTCCGGACCCGCGTGGTCGATCCTGAGATCGTGCTCGATTCGATTCGCACCCAGTTGCTCGCGCGGCTGCGGCCGGCCGAGGCGGCGATCGCCGCGGCCGCGACCGGCCCGACCGTGATCCTGGTCACCGGGGTGAATGGCTCGGGCAAGACCACCTCGATCGCCAAACTGGCCCGGAATTTCACGCGGCAGGGCAGGAAGGTCGTACTCGGGGCCGGCGATACCTTCCGCGCCGCGGCGGTCGAACAGCTGACGATGTGGGCGGGCCGGGTCGGTGCCGAGATCGTGCGGGGTGAGACCGGCTGCGACCCGGCGAGTGTGGCCCACCGGGCCGTCGCCCGGGCCTTGGAGGGAGGCTTCGACGTCTGCATTGTCGACACGGCCGGCCGGCTTCAGACCCAGTCGAATCTGATGCAGGAGCTCGGCAAAATTCGCCGGGTGATCGCCAAGCAGATTCCCGAGGCCCCCCATGAGACGCTCCTCGTGCTCGACGCGACCGCCGGCCAGAACGCCCTTTCCCAGGCGAAGGGCTTCAAGGAAGCGGCCGGCTGCACCGGGATCGTGCTGGCCAAACTCGACGGTTCGGCCCGCGGCGGCGTGATCGTGCCGGTGGCCGAGCAGTTCGGCCTGCCGGTCAAATTTGTCGGCGTGGGCGAATCGGCGGACGATCTCGAGCCATTTGTACCCGAGCAGTTTCTCCAAGCCCTGCTCGAAGGGGCTCTCGCGCCGGCCTGACCGCGGGCCGCGTGGCGTGCCGCCTTTCCCCGCTCGCCTCACCCGCAGGCTTTGCCACGATCGGCTGCCGGTCGTGGAAACCTTGCCGGTTCGTGTGCGGAGAAGACTTTCTCGGCGGCGCCGCGCCGATGAAACACGGTAGGCGGGGGGAGATTCTGGCTACGGGCAAGGCTTGGCGGAGCCTGCGCGGAGTCTGCTTTCCTCGGATTGGAACGCCCAGCGGTCCGCGCCGGATGCGGCCCGCGAACACTCACCCACGGATTGGGAGCACCCAAGACCATGCGATTCCTTAAGCCCACGCTGCCCCTCTGGGTGGCGGGAGGCCTTCTGGCCTCTTTGACCACCGCCACCGCAGCCGATCCGAGCATCGGTTCGCAGCTGGACCCCAGCCTCTACACCCGGGTCGCCCAGGTGCCTGTGATTCCGAACGTCCCCGAAGAAGACGCCTACCAGATGCGGGCCCTGCCGCCGCAGGAGGCCGCCGAGGAGATCGAAGAGGGGCCAAATCGCTACCTCGAACTCGACGCGCTCACGAGCCGCGGCATCAACACCTATGGCTGGATCAACGCCGGTATCGGTGCGAACAACTGGGGCGACCCGTGGAACGGTCCGATCACGTTCAACGACCGCGCCTGGCAGGGGCAGATGAATCAGCTCTACC
>CAMDDJ010000070.1 GCA_945891385.1 Candidatus Kuenenia stuttgartensis
GATCGCCGATGGCCTGAACGCCGACGGCAGAACGGGGGCCAGCCCCGCTGCTCCAAGGCTTTGCCCGTCGGCCGCGCACCGGCCTCGTTCCATCCAGAGCCGCCGCGTGGCGACGGCGGCCACGGCCGGGTCGTGGGTGACCACCACGAACGTGGTGCGACCCGTCTCCGAGAGTTCGGCGAGCAGGGCGATCACTTCCCGGGCGGCTGCAGCATCGAGATCGGCGGTCGGTTCGTCGGCGAACACCAGGGCCGGCTCGCAGGCAAGGGCCCGAGCGACGGCTACCCGCCGTTGCTGCCCACCGGAGAGTTCGGCAGGGTAGGCGTCCCAGCGGTCGCTGAGTCCGACGCGAGCGAGGAGTTCCTCGACCCGGGCCGCGGCTGCAGTCGGACTGCGGCCGGCCACGACCAGCGGGAGCAGCACGTTGTCGAAAGCCCGCAGACCGGGGAGGAGTCCCGCATCCTGGAGCACGAGTCCGATCGCACCGGCGCGGGCGGCCTGGGTTTCCCGAGGAGAGAGCATCGACCAGGAACGACCGCGGAGCCGAACCTCCCCGCCCGTCGGGAGGCAGAGCCCCGCCAGAGCGGCCAGCAGGGTGGACTTTCCCGATCCCGAGCGGCCCAGGATCGCCAGCGACTCGCCGGCCGCGAGGGGGAGGCTCACGCGGTCGACCGCAGTGATCGGCCCGCGGGGCGTCGGATAGACGACGCTGACGTCCACGGCCTCGAGGAGCGGAGGAGCGCTCATGTCGGATCGCCCCGCAGCAGCTGCCACGGGCGGCGTCTCGCCGCGAACCAGGCGGCGGAGGTGGCACCGGCCACCGCCGTCAGTGACACGGCGGCAACGCTCACCCCGGCGAACCCCGCCAGTTCCGTGACCGTCGGCAGGAGAAAGGGAACCCCACGCCACTCGAGCCCGAAGCCGATCGTCCGCAGAAAGGTGGCGATCGTGATGGCGGCCACCGCGACACCCACCACCACGCCAGCGCCGGCCGCGAGCGTCGCCTCGAGGGCGACCGCCGCCACCACATGACCGGGCGTCATCCCCAGCGCCAGCATCGTGCCCAGCTCCCGCCGGCGCTCGGCGAGCATGCCGGTGTAGGCCACCGCCACGAGCACGGCCGGCACGAGGAGCGACAGGGCAAGGCCTGCCAGCGAGCCAGCGACCAACGCCGCCAGCCCCTGACGGACTTCGATCTGACTCCCTGGCCCCGTGATCACCGTGACTTCGGGAACCGTGGCGGCGGCGAAGCGGAGGTCTTCCGGCCCGCGACCACCCACCAGCCGCACCACCAGCCCGCTCGGCGAGGCCAGCGGATCGGCTGGGAACGGCTGCCCATCCGCCGTCACCACGCCGGCGGCGGCAAGCAGCCCGGCCGTGACCGGGGCGATGAACATCGACCGCTCGAAGGGGCCGGCACCGGTGAGCCCCAACTTGGCCTCGACGACCAACTCCACGCCCTGAATCGAGAGTCGCTCGCCGACAGCCTCCGGCCGGCGGCCACCGACGATCACGCCCCGGGAGGAGAGGCTGTTGGCCGCCGCGCCATCCACGACCCACGGGCCGACCGTGGCGTCGCGGGCGGGATCGATCACGACCACGTCGATCGGCAGATGCCCGCCGATGTCGGCCACTTGAAGCGTCCGCTGCGGTGCGGCGGCCGCGACGGCCGGCAGCGTTGTGATCCGCCGCACCACGGCGTCGGCCAGGGTGGCGGTCGAGGGCTCGACGGAGAGCAGCGTCGGCGTGAGGTTGGCAGTGACCTCGGCCGGAAGCACGATGGCATCGGCCCCCAGCCGGGCCACGCTCCGCTCGAGCGAGCGGCCGATCGCGGCGTTGAACACGAGCGCTCCGAAGGCGGCAGCTGCCGCCAGGCCGATGCCGCCGGCGAGCAGGACCAGCCGCCCGGGTCGCCGGGTGACGTCGATCAGCACCATCCGGGCCAGAAGCCCGAAGGGCCGGAGGGCGCTCCTCCCGCTCATACCGTGCAGGAGCGGCTGTATTTCAACTGCTCGACCGTCGCCGGCACGATCACGCAGTCGTGATGGCCACCGAAGTTGGGCATGTAGCCAACCTGCTCGAGCGTGTCCTGACGGAACACGAAGGCACCCGACTCCATCCTCTGAAATCCCGAGAAGATCACGATCGCGTATTTCCCGTCGTAGGTCGTGCAGGTGGTCTGGGCATCGACGCCGATGTTGCGGAATTTCTTGATGATCTTCCAGCTCCGCGTGTCCACCACCACCACGTCGGACTTCATCGGCTTCGGCCGCAGAACCGTGAAGAAGCACTTCGTGCCGTCGATCGAGTAGTTCAAGTGGAACGGCGAAGGATATTCGCCCTGCCACTCCGCGTCCTTGATGAAGGTTCGACGCTTCCATTGGCGGGGATCGGGATCGGAGGTGTCGAACACCGCCACGTTGTTGGCCCGCAGGTTGTTCATGATGCAGAGGTGGCGACCATCGGGATGGAACCCCGACTCGTGGATCGGATTTCCGACCGCGGGCAGGTCGACCGTCCAGGTGTCCGGCGAGTTGGAAACCTTGACGAGCGGGAGGTTGTCGTGACTGCCCTCGTTGGCCTGAAGGAAACAGACCGGCTCGAAATTCGTCCGATCGACGATGAACCCGCCGCCGCACATTCGCAGCCCCATCAGGGAATAGCGGTTCTCGGGATGGTGGAGGCAGAAGTCGAGTCCGGTCAGCCCGCGGGCATCGTTGCCCGGCACCTGGCCCCGCTCGACGCGGAGTTCCGCCATCGGGGCCATCTCGAAGTTGATCTTGTTGCCGGTCGTGCCCTCGAGGTCGTAGCGGCCCAGGTCGAGACTGGGCGCGAGCCGCGTGAGCACGATCCGCCCCCCCTTCACCCAGGTCTCGCCCAGGCTGTCGGCGTTCGGCTGCCAGTCGGCGCGAAAGGCATTCAAGACCTTCGTTTTCTCGGTTCCCCGCGCCCGAGAGAAAAAGGCCACCACGTCCTTCTGTCCGTCGCCGCAGGCGAATCCGGTCCCGTCGGGAAACGGAACTGTGTGCACCCCCAGGCCGATGCCGGTCGTTTCGGCGATGTCTTCGAGGAGCTCCATCTGGCCGCTCTTGCCGTCATACCCCACGCGGTAGATGTGGTTGCCCTGCCCGGCCTGGCCGAGCATGCCGTTTTCCCTGATGCGGGTCTTGAGACCATACATCAGGACGTTGTCGCCGCCCTGGGTGGAGTTGACGAACTCGAAGCCCTTGTACGGGTCGCCCGAGTCGGCCGGGAACGCTGCCAGGTGGTGCGAGATGGGACAGCTGTCGCCGTAATTCCAATACGAGATCCAGGCCAGGGTCTTCTGGGTCGCGAGATCGACCGCGTGGGTTCCGCCGCCGAGTTTCTGGGGCGTGAGGAGAATGAAGGGCCCGAGTTGCTCCCGCAGCCCTCCGCCGAGAGCGTCTTCCTCAATACCCCCCGTGGCTGCGGCCGCGGCGAGAGCCTCGGGCGATCCCGGCCAGCCGGCCAGTCGGGCTGCCGTGGCGGTGGCTGCGGTGGCGAGCCCGATCCCGCCGTAGCGAAACAGATTGCGGCGGGCGAGTTTGGTGGCAAAGCGATCCATCATGGCGGTCAGTCCTCCGGAGAGACGAGACGGACAGGAGCGAGCGGGCAGCCGGCCATCGCGGCCCCAGGAAGCCGCTCGAGAAGATCCGACGACAATGCGACCTCGGGGCCCAGGCGGGCTGCGAGGTCCCGAAACCCCTGCCGCGAGATTCCGGGCCAGATCGCCTCGACCGAGCGGTCGGGCCGCACGAGCGCCACGCATCCGGCCTTGGCGATCGACCACGCGGCCGCGAGGCGGCTGTCGCCTTCGACGAGCGTGGGAGTCGAGAGCTTCGTGTCGGCGAGAAAGGCGTCGGCCGCGGCGGCGTCTCCCTCGATCACGACCAGGCACGAGGCCGCGGTCGCCAACTGCGAGGCCGCCTCTGCCACCATCCGGGCGAATTCCCGGCTGCACTCGCAGTCGGCCTTGAGAAACACGACCACGCCAGGGCGGTCGTGGGGCAGCACTTCCGCGGCGTAGCGTTCGGGCAGCCGGAGCCCCGTTGCTTGATTGAAGGCGTTCAGGTCGGCGGCAGGGGCGGCATGAAGGCTCGACCGCCGAGCGGGGCTCGAAGGCTGACCGGCGGATGGCCACGACCGAAGGGCCAGGCCTCCGCCTGCCAACACGATCACGGTGGTCACGACCGCCAGTCCCGCACGCATGGCACCAGCGTAGCCAGCCGGCGTTCGGGGGCTCAACCGCAGCCGGGCGGACGACGATGGCCCCCGGCATTCCGCACGATCGGCGCCGCGCGGGGTGACTTCCGCCAGCCGGTTCGCCATACTCCTGGCCGCTTGGCGGCGGGGTAGAGTCGTCGGCGGTCACACACAGGGAGTTCTTCGATGTCGCGTTTCCAGTTCCGATTCTGGTTCGTCTGCCTCGCCGGATTGTTCGCCATCAGCTCCGCCGTCACCTGCCAGGCCGACGAGCCCGGCTTCACGTCTCTTTTCGACGGTGCGAGTCTGGCGGGCTGGAAGGCCAACGAGCATCCTGAGAGCTGGAAGGTGGTCGATGGTGCGATCGTCTGCCACGGCGACCGGAGCCACCTCTTCTATGTGGGCGACGACCCAACTCACCCCGCCGACTTCAAAGACTTCCACTTCAAGGCGGAGGTCATGACCAAGCCGGGGGCGAATTCGGGCATCTTCTTCCACACCGCCTGGCAGAAGGACGGCTGGCCGGCCAAGGGCTACGAGATGCAGGTCAACAATTCGCAGGGCGACCCGGTCCGCACCGGCAGCATCTACCACTTCGTGAAGAACTTCGAGCCGCCGGCCAAGGACGACACCTGGTTCACGCAGGAATTGATCGTGAAGGGCAAGACGATCCGGGTGATCGTGGACGGAAAGACGCTCTTCGAATACGTCGAGCCGGCGGGCGTGACGGGAGCGGCCCCGGGCGGCGGCGGCGATCACAGGCTTGCGTCCGGAACCTTCGCGCTCCAGGCCCACGATCCCGGCAGCGAAGTTCACTTCCGCAACATCCGCGTCAAGCGGCTTCCGTGACAAATGAGGGGCCCAGCCGCGGGCCTCACTTGAGCCCGTAGGCGAGCACCGTCAGGCCGACCAGTGTGAAGTACACCACCGGGAACGCCCAGCGGCTGGTGCGGTCGATCGTCCGCGCCAGCCCCTGCTTCCCGTTCCGCACCAGCGTGTGGATCGCGAGGCTCTGCGGGATCGTGGCTGCCATCGTGAGAAACGAGATCAAGAGCAGCATGTCGGTGAAGGTGAGGTAGGACATCCGCGGCATGTTCTCGATCACCACGAATTGGTAGGCGACGATCGTGAGCACTCCGATGAACGAGACGTTGAGTCTGTCCGCGAGGGAGTCGATGTCGATCCAGAAGATCGACCAGATCACCGACACCAGCACGATCAGGGGAAACAACATTTCCCAGACGAGCTGCCAGCTCTGCCGCCGGAGGTGAACGGTGGTGACCAGGCGGGAGTGGAAGCTCGTTTCGCTTCCGGTTGTGACGTACTGCTCGTCGGCCAGCATTTCGAGGTGCTCGAGATTCCAGCCCGCGACGTTGACGGTTTTCTCCCGCCGGGCGAAGTCGTCGGTCGATTCCGCATAGTCCTCGTCCACCTCGAAGACCACCTCGGTGGAATAGTTGCCCAGTGAGATCAACGACACCTTGAGATGCTGGGTGTCGAAGGGGAAGTCCCGGAGGTCCATCGGGGTTTCGAACTGCGCGCTCCGCATTTCGAGGTACCGCACCCGGCCGTCGGGATGGACGGTGACTTTCACCCCTTTCGTGTCGCCACTGCCGACCTGGTTGATGAACACGAACTGCGGCCACCAACCGGGGAAGACTTCGGCGAATTGGAAGTCGCCCTGGTAGATCTTGACCGGCGTACCCTCGGCCTCGGCATCGAAGGCCAGCCGTGGGTCGTACCAGCCGGCGACGATCACCACCTCGGCCGAAAACGACTCGTTGACATCGTCGATGGCATTGATGTCGGCGATCATGATCCCGCAGGTGACCCGGGTCGGGCTGGCTGGCGGGTTGGGCATGCCGGCTTCGTACGCCGACGCGGCGGCGGGCAGGAACAGGGCGGCGACCATCAGCAGAAATTGGTCTCGCCACATTGGACTGGTGGGATTCATGCCGGGACGCTTGGCTCAGAAACGGGACGACGACCCTAAGGGGATAGTTGGCGGGGCCGGAATCTGTCAATCTAGACATCCTAGGGAGATCCCTTCCGCACCAGGAGTTCCGCCGTCAGCATGGATACTGCCGCCCGTGAGTTTCTCTCGAGCCTTCTCCACACCCCCAGTCCATCGGGCTACGAGCAGCCGATCCAGCGGCTCGTTCGCGACTACCTGGCCCGTTGTGCCGACGAGGTGACGACCGATTCCCACGGGAACGTGGTGGGCCGCAAGGCTGGTGCGAGCGCGACGCGGATGCTCCTCGCCGGCCACTGCGACCAGATCGGCCTGATCGTTCAGTTCATCGATTCCGACGGCTTCATTTCGGTGCAGCCGATCGGGGGCTGGGATCCAATCCAGTTGATCGGTGCCCGCGTCACCATCTGGACGGCGTCCGGTCCGGTGGCCGGCGTCATGAGCCGCAAGCCGATCCATCTGCTCACCGACGAGGAGCGGAAGGTGGTGCCGAAGATGAAGGATCTCTGGATCGACATCGGCGCGACCGACAAGGCCGACTGCGAGAGCGTCGTGCGGGTGGGCGATTGCGTCACCCTGGAACTGAAGGCCCAGGAGCTCCGCAACGGCCGGATGGCCTCGGTCGCGATGGACGACAAGATCGGTCTCTGGGTCGTGCTCGAAGCCTTCCGCCGGGCGGTGGCGGCCGGGCCTCTCCCCTGCCAGTTGTTCGTCGCCTCGACGGTCCAAGAGGAAATCGGTCTCCGCGGCGCAAAAACGAGCGCTCACGGCGTCGATCCCCAGGTGGCGATCGCGGTGGACGTTACCCATGCCACCGACTGCCCGACGATCGACAAGAAAGCGGAGGGCGACGTGGGCCTGGGCAAGGGCCCGGTGGTCTACCGCGGCCCGAACATGAATCCCCACGTGGTCGACCGGCTCGTTTCGGCGGGCTTGAGTCATGCGATCCCGGTGCAGCTTGCGGCGAGCGGCCGAGCCACCCCGACCGACGCCAACGCCCTGCAAATGACCCGGGCGGGAGTGGCGACCGGCCTTGTCAGCATTCCCAACCGCTACATGCACTCGGCCGTCGAGGTGGTGTCGCTCGACGACGCCGACCAGGCAGCCGACCTGCTTGCGGCATTCTGCCGTGGCCTCGAGGGCGACATCGACTGGGCGCCGGTTTAGCGCCCGGCGGGCCATCCCTGGCCCCGCCGGGCTTGCCGGGCCTCCGCCCGGCCGGCCGCCTTCCTGGCGGCCGATGACGTGCGTCCGCGGCGGAATTGGCGGCCTGTCTGCGCGGACTGGCGTCCAGGCGGGGCAACGCGTTTGGCACGCTGCGCGAGGCTTTGCCTCGCTGCGTGCCCGGGCTGGGGCCGCTGGGACGTTGGCACGCTGCGCGAGGCTTCGCCTCGCTGCGTGCCTGGGCTGGGGCCGTTGGGACGGTGGGCACGCTGCGCGAGGCTTTGCCTCGCTGCGTGCCTGGGCTGGGGCCGCTGGGACGGTTGGCACGCTGCGGGAGGCTTTGCCTCGCTGCGTGCCTGGGCTGGGGCCGCTGGGACGGTTGGCACGCTGCGCGAGGCTTTGCCTCGCTGCGTGCCTGGGCTGGGGCCGCTGGGACGGTTGGCACGCTGCGAGATGGTTTGAATCGATGCGTGAGTTTGATGCCGTTTTGGCAGGCCGGCAGATTGGCGCGGTGGTGGTGCACGGTAATTCTGCCGGGAATATGCGGGTTTTTCCCAGGCGAGCTGTTCTCGGCACGCGGGTTGCATTCCTGAGGGGCAACCCAGGACGGGCCTGCCAAAACGGTTGTGGCACGGCTGGCTGATTCCGCACTCCGGAGGAGATTCACGTGGCGAAACAGATGGTGTTCGACGACGAGGCCCGCCAGCCGCTGCTTGCCGGCGTTTCGAAACTCGCCCGCGCGGTCAAAAGCACGCTCGGCCCCCGTGGCCGAAACGCGGTGCTCGACAAGGGCTGGGGCTCCCCCAAGGTGACCAAGGACGGCGTCACCGTGGCCGAAGATATCGATCTCGAGGATCCCTACGAGAATCTTGGGGCCCAACTCGTCAAGGAAGCGGCGAGCAAGACCAACGACGTTGCCGGCGACGGCACCACCACCGCCACCGTGCTCGCCGAGGCGATTTTTCGCGAGGGCCTCAAGATGATCGCCGCAGGCGCCGACCCCATGGCGCTCTCCCGCGGAATCCACAAGGCGGTCGAGGCGATCGGCAAGTCGGTGCTCGCCTCGGCTACCAAGATCGACGAGAAGAACAAGAAGGAACTCACCCAGATCGCCACCATCGCGGGCAACAATGACCCGACGGTGGGCCACGTGCTGTCCGAGGCGTTTCTCAAGGTGGGCAAGGATGGCGTGATCACGGTCGAGGAGGGCAAGCAGTCCGAGACGACCGTGGACGTGGTCGAAGGGATGCAGTTCGACCGGGGGTATCTCTCGCCCCACTTCGTGACCGATGCCGACAGCCAGGTCTGCGAATACGAGAATCCCTACATTCTCATTTTCGAGGAGAAGATCTCGAGCGCGAAGAATCTCGTGCCGCTCCTCGAGGCCGTGAGTAAGTCCGGCAAGCCGTTGGTGTTGATCGCGGAAGACGTCGATGGAGAGGCCTTGGCGACGCTCGTGGTCAATAAGCTCCGCGGCATCGTGCAGTCGGTCGCCGTGAAAGCGCCCGGCTACGGGGATCGCCGGAAGGCAATGCTCGGCGACCTCGCCGTGTTGACCGGTGGGCAGGCGATCTTCAAGGATCTGGGCATCGCCCTCGATGGCGTCAAGCTCACCGACCTCGGTCGGGCCAAGAAGGTGATCGTCGAGGCGGAAAACACCACGATCGTCAGCGGGGCCGGCACGAAGGCTGCGATCGACGGTCGGGTGGCCCAGATCCGTGACGAGATCGGCAAGACCACGAGCGATTACGACCGCGAGAAACTCCAGGAGCGGCTCGCGAAACTCGCTGGTGGCGTCGCCCAGATCAATGTCGGTGCTGCCACCGAGACCGAGATGAAGGAGCGGAAGGCCCTGATCGACGACGCAAAGAGTGCCGTCCAGGCCGCTCTCGCCGAAGGGATCGTGCCCGGCGGTGGCGTGGCGCTGCTGCGGAGCGAGAAGGCGCTCGAGAAGCTTGACGTCGAAGGCGACGAGAAACTGGGCGTCTCGATCGTGCGGAACGCTCTGAAGTATCCGCTGACGGCAATCGCTGAAAACGCGGGGGTTGACGGCTCCGTGGTCGTCAATCGCGTCCGGCAGATGAAGGGCAAGAACGACGGCTACGACGCCGACAAGGGCGAATATTGTGACCTCGTGGCCGCGGGTGTGATCGACCCGGCCAAGGTGGTGCGGACGGCCCTGCAAAACGCCGCGAGCGTGGCGGCCCTGCTCCTCACGACCGACTCACTGATCACCGAGATCCCCAAGGAAGAAGAGGAGGCCGGTGGCGACGGCCACGACCATCACGGGATGGGCGGCGGCATGGGCGGCATGGGCGGCATGGGCATGGGCGGAATGGGGGGCATGGGTGGCATGCCCGGCATGATGTGACCGGCCTTGCCCAAGCAGATTTCAGTATGCCGGGGATGCCGGCAGCGGATTCGAAACCAGGTTTTCTTTCACACTTTTTCGGAGATTGAATCACGATGGCAGCCAAGAACCTCAAGATCCGTCCGCTCGATGACCGTGTGGTCGTGGAGCCCGTCGAGGCCGAAGAGCGAACCGCCGGCGGGATCGTTCTGCCCGATTCCGCCAAGGAGAAGCCGCAGCGGGGTCATGTGGTAGCGCTCGGCCCGGGGCGGTTGCTGGAAAACGGTCAGCGCTCGCCGCTCGCCGTGACGGTGGGTGACGAGGTGATCTACGGCAAGTACTCGGGAAGCGACATTGAGGTCGATGGCCATGAGGTCAAGATTCTCCGCGAGAGCGACATTCTCGCGAAGGTTCTGTCCTGACCCGCCGGTTCGGGATTGTGAGTGATCGCGAGTCGGGTTTGTGTGACCCGAGCCGCTAGGTCGGCCGCGGGGAGCCGGGAAGGCTCCCCAGGCCGACGGCGTCGCCTCCGGCGGCGTTCGATGAGACCGACTTGAAACTTTCGCAACCACGCCAGCAACGTCTTTCGAGGAGATCCTAGCCGTGCCCAAGCAACTGATGTTCGACGATTCCGCCCGCGCCAAGCTGCTGAAGGGCGTTGAGAAGCTCGCTGGCGCCGTGGCGGTGACGATGGGGCCGACCGGCCGCAACGTCATCATCGACAAGTCGTTCGGCGGACCGACCGTCACGAAGGACGGCGTCACGGTCAGCAAGGAAGTTGATCTCGAAGATGCGTTCGAGAACATGGGGGCAAAGCTGGTCAACGAGGTTGCGTCGAAGACGTCTGACCTCGCTGGCGACGGCACCACCACGGCGACCGTGCTCGCTCGGGCGATCTTCCGCGAGGGCATTCGCAATGTTGCCGCCGGCAGCAACCCGACCGCGGTCCGCCGCGGGATTGAAAAGGGCGTCGCGGCAGCCGTCGAGCGGCTCGCGGAGTTGGCCCGCAAGGTTGAGCGGCCAGAGGAGATCGCTCAGGTTGGCGCGATCAGCGCCAACAACGACCGGGCCATCGGCGACCTGCTTGCCTCGGCCCTGCAAAAGGTCGGCAAGGATGGCGTGATTACGGTCGAGGAGGGCAAGACCACCGAGACTGAGGTCCGCTTCGTCGACGGTATGCAATTCGACAAGGGGTTCGTCTCTCCCTACTTCATCAATAAGCCGGCGGAGATGGAGTGCCAACTGGAAGACGCGCTGATCCTGATTCACGAAAAGAAGATCTCGAACCTCCGCGACCTCCTGCCGCTGCTGGAGAAGGTTGCACAGTCGGGCAAGCCTCTTCTGATCATTGCCGAAGACGTCGACGGAGATGCATTGACGGCGCTGGTCGTCAACAAGCTCCAGGGGGTGCTCAAGGTCTGTGCCTCGAAGGCGCCCGGTTTCGGTGACCGACGCAAGGCGATGCTCGCCGACATCGCGACCCTGACGGGCGGCACCCTGATCAGCGAGGACCTGGGGCTCAAACTCGAGAGCCTCGATCTGTCGCACCTTGGCCGGGCGAAGCGGGTCACGGTCGACAAGAACGAAACCACGATCGTTCAGGGGGCGGGCAAGCAAGAGGCCGTGCAGGCCCGCGTGCAGCAGATTCGCACCCAGATCGAGAACACGGAGAGTGAGTACGACCGTGAGAAACTCCAGGAGCGGCTGGCCAAACTCACTGGCGGCGTGGCGATCGTCTCGGTCGGCGCCGGCACCGAGGCCGAGATGAAGCAGAAGAAGGCCCGGGTTGAAGACGCCCTGCACGCGACCCGTGCGGCGGTCGAGGAAGGGATCGTCCCTGGAGGCGGCGTGGCCCTGCTTCGTTGCCGTGAGGCTGTGGAAAAGGCTCGGTCCCAGGCCAAGGGCGATGAGAAGATCGGCGTCAACATCATCCTGCATGCTCTCGAGGCGCCGATCCGGCAGATCGCCGAGAACGGCGGAATCGACGGGGCCGTGGTGGCCGACGAGGTGTTGGGCAAAGACCTCAACATGGGCTACGACGCCAATAAGGGTGAATACGTCGACATGCTCAAGGCGGGAATCATCGATCCGGTCAAGGTTGTCCGCGTGGCCCTGACGAATGCGGCGAGCATCTCTGGTCTGCTCCTGACCACCGAGGCCTTGGTTACGAATCTCGAGAAGGAAGACGCCAAGAAGCGGAAGATCGAAGGCAGTATCCGCTGAGCATCGGGGCGGTTGCCGCTCCGAGGTCTCGGTCGTGCCCGATGTGTCCGTATGCCAAATGGTCGACCAACGCTGTTACTACGAGCTGCTGGGGGTCGATCGGCGGGCGACGTCTGCCGAGATCACGGCTGCATACCGCAAACTTGCCATTCGGTTTCATCCCGACAAGAACCCGGGTGACGCCGAGGCGGCAACGAGGTTCAAAGAGGCTGCCCGGGCCTTCGAGGTGCTCTCCGACGAGGATCTGCGGGCCCGCTACGACCGGTTCGGTCATGCGGGCGTCGAGGGCGGACGTCGGCACGACTTCAATGACATCTCGGACGTCTTCGAGGCGTTCGGCGATCTGTTCGGCGGCGGGATTTTCGGCGAAGCCTTCGGTGGCGGTCGGCAGCGGGGAAGCCGTCCGCGGAAGGGACGGGACGTCTTCTGCCAGGTCACCCTCTCGCTCGTCGAGGCGGCACGCGGCGCGACGAAGACGGTGGAGTTCGACCGGCACGAGACCTGCGGGTCGTGCGACGGCACCGGTGCGAAGGCGGGCACGAAGCCCCAGTCGTGCGACTACTGCGGTGGCCGGGGGCAGGTGATCCAGTCAGCCGGCGTGTTCCGTCTGCAGACGACCTGTCCGGCCTGCCGAGGGGCCGGATCGATCGTGCGAGAGCGGTGCCCCGACTGCGGCGGAGAGGGCACCACGCAGGAGCACGTGGCTCGCAAAGTCACCATTCCCGCCGGCGTTGATCGTGACGTACGGGTACGGTTGGCCGGCGAGGGCGAGCCCGGCGGAAGCGGCGGGCCGCCGGGCGATTGCTACTGCGTGATCGAGATCGAAGAGCATCCCTTCCTGGTGCGCGAGGGACGCGACCTCCACTGCGAGGTGCCGGTGAGTTTCTCGCAGGCGGCCCTCGGGGCTACGATCGAGGTGCCCACGCTCGACGGCCCCAAGCCTTTGGAGATCACCCGGGGTGTGCAGCCGGGCGACGTCATCAAGATCCGTGGTCTGGGCATGCCCGAGGTCCGGGGGCGTGGGATCGGAGACCTCCACGTCCATGTGCATGTCGAGGTGCCCAAGCAGCTGTCTCCCCGGGCCGAGGAGTTGCTCCGGGAACTCGCGAACGAAGAGCATGCCACGGTGAGCCCGAGGCGGTCGAGCTTTTTCAGCCGTCTTGCCGAGTACTTCTCGGCCAGGGAGACTGCAGAGACAGGTGGAAAGCGACAGTCTGAAGAGTCCGAGGAGGTCTGAGCATGGCGGATGACGAGCGGCAGGAGCAGATCGAGCAGGAAGCCGACGGCACCGCAGTCGAGGGACAGGCTGGGCCGGAGTTGGGGCGGGAGGCCGTGCTGGACGCGGCTGAACTCCAGGACCGGCTCCTGCGGGTGCAGGCTGAGCTCGAGAACTATCGCAAGCGGGCCCGGCGGGAGTTTGACGAGGCCCAGCGGTATCGGGAGATCGACCTCTTGCGGGATCTTCTGCCGGTGCTCGACACGGTCCATCGGGCAATCGAGGCTGCCGAGAAGAGCGACGACATCGAGGGGCTGCGGGCCGGCTTCCGGATGACCGCGCAGCAGATCGAGAAGCTGCTCGGTAGCCACGGCTGCTCGACCATCCCGACCGACGGCACCCCATTCGACCCCACCGTTCACGATGCGATCCAGCAGATGACCGTGCCTGGCACGGCGGCCGGCACCGTGGTGGCGACGGCAAGTCGGGGCTACCGGCTCCACGACCGGGTGGTGCGACCGGCCCAGGTGATCGTGGCCAAGGAGGAGTAACGGCGATGCCTACCTACGATTATGTCTGCGACGGCTGTGGACATGCCTTCGAGTTGTTCCAGTCGATGACTGATTCCGTGAAGAAGACCTGCCCCGAATGCGGCAAGAAGAAGCTTCGGCGGCTGATCGGAGCCGGCGGGGCGATCGTGTTCAAGGGGTCTGGGTTCTACAAGACCGACTACCGGAGCGAGTCCTACAAGAAGGGCGCGGCAGCCGATTCCGGCGGCGGAAAGTCGGACGGTAAGAAGAGCGACGGCGGCGGCTCGGGCTCCAAGGGCCCTTCGGGTGCCAAGGGATCGGGAGAGGGCTGAACGCATGCCCCGCTGTCCCGTCTGCGATGCGCCCGTTCAACTCGATGTGACGCCGACCGTGCCCTTCTGCAGTGACCGCTGCCGGCTCGTGGACCTCGGTCGCTGGCTCGATGAGTCCTACGGGGTGCCTGCGCCGCCTCCAGACGATGACGAAGAGGCCCAGGCCGAGGCCGCCGACGACGAGGCCTGAGGCTGACGGCTTCGGTCAGCCCCGCGTATACTCCCGGCCCGCGGGAAACGGCCCGCGTTTCTTTGACGCAGGTGAGCCATGCCGAATGATCGCGGTCCGACCGGAGGGATCGTCCACGAGATCCGCTGGAGCGATGCCCTGCCGTGGTGGATTCTATTTCGCGCCGCAGGAGCGGCGTTCTCGCCGACCGTGATCATCCTGGCGGCGCTCGGTGCGGCCGCGATCTGGGCGGGTGGTTCGGTTGCAGATCGGTTGGGCCTCGACGCGGCAGCATCCCTGCCGGCCGCGGCGCCTGCCGCCGACGGCATCGCGCTCGCGGCCCCCGACGGTGGTTTGTCTGGAGCCGCCGACCCGCTGCGGCCGAGTTCATCCACGCTGCCCTTGATCGACTCCATCGTCGCCCGTTTGCCGGCCAGGCTGTCCGCTGGGCTCCACCTGGTGGCCACGCCGTTTCGCCCGACCGCAACGCTCGCGGAGGTGGCGGCCGCGGCGGCCCGGATCGGCTGGTTTGTGCTCGTCTGGGCGATCTTCGGCACGGCGATCTCCCGGACGGTCGCCCTGAAGCTCGCCGGTGAAGAGCCGCCGGGACCGGTCGGGGCGATTCTCTACGGCTCGATGAAGTGGCCCCCTGCCCTCAACTCGGTTCTGTTCGTGCTCGTCGGGATCGCTGCCTTGAGCATCCCCGGAGCGCTGCTGGGGCTGGCCATGCGAACGGAGTGGGGCCTGTCCTTCGCCGCCGCGGTCTGGCCGCTGGTGCTGCTCGGTGCGGTCGTGCTCGCCATCCTGGCGATCGGTGTGGCGGCCGGGTGGCCGCTGATGGTGGCTGCGGTGGGCGTCGAACGGGGCGACAGCTTCCAGGCAATTTCGACCGCGTTCTCCTATCTGTATCAGCGGCCGTTGCACTACGCCTTCTACCTGCTCGTGGCGGGCTTGGTCGCGATTCCATCGCTTGCCGTTGCCGGGCTGTTTGCCGACGCCACGACCAGCCTGGCCATGTGGGCGGCGAGCTTCGGCATGGGGCACGAGCGTACGCAGACCGTGTTTGAAGGACTCTCCGGCAGTGGGCCGCTGGCCGATACCTGGGCCCTGCAGGCCCTCCGGTTTTGGGGGCGGGGCGTGTGCAATCTGCTTAGCTCCTTCGGCTTCGGCTACTTCTGGGCGATCGCCACCGCCGCCTACCTCGTCCTGCGGCAGGACGTCGATGGCACGATGCTCGACGAGATCGTGCTCGAGGAGCCCGGCAGTCAGGAGCCTTGATTCGGCAGCCAGCGGCGCAAGAGGCCGGCAAACCCGCCGAGGAGTTCTCCACGGCTGACCGCATCGTCGGCACCGGCGTCCCGGGCCAACTCCAGCCGTTCCTTGGCCACGTGGGGCCCGAAGGCGACGACCATGGCCTGGCGGCCGTCGGCCTGATTCTGGGCGGTCACGACCGAGCGGGAGCGGGCGACGATGACGGCCGGGTCATCGGCCAGCGCCTGCAGGTCGAGGAGCGCGAGGTCGAAGGGGCCGATCGGCGGCGGGTCGGTCAGGCTGCGGAGCGTGGCGAGCGTTGCGTTAGCCTCGCGGCAGAGCCCGGCGATCCGGCTCGTGGCCATAAGGTCGGGGGAGACGAGCAGGATGCGGAGGTCGGCGGCCACGGCGTTGGCTCGAGGAGGCGGAAAGATCACGGAATCGATAGTTTCCGCAAATGCTCGGCCCCTGTCCATGCCAAGCGACGAGCGGTCGGCTGTGAGGTTGCAACACCCCAGGGAGCACTCACACGGCCTCAGGGCCACGAACGGCGCGGTAGAGCTGCACGGCTTCTGCCA
>CAMDDJ010000071.1 GCA_945891385.1 Candidatus Kuenenia stuttgartensis
GACAGCTACCCCAGGCTTATCGCAGCCTTCCGCGCCCTTCAAAGCCTCCTGATGCCTAGACATCCCCCATGCGCCCTTTGTAGCTTGACCACCCGAATCGAACGCTCGCGGACGAACCACGCACCGCTCGAGCCGAGTCTGCTACATCTGGATTTCGGATCTCGCCTTTTTGAATCGCCTTGACGGTGACGCAAAAGGCAAGCCACACCCAGATCCAACGATATTTTCTCGCTCTTCGCCTTGGGAGAACGCTTCAGAGCCGTGCCAAAACGACACGCCTCCTCGGCATTCTTTCAAGATGCCAATTACCACGACCAAATTGTCAAAGATCGATGCGAATTCCGAGCAGAATGATCCGCGACGGAATTGATTTCGCGTGCCGACCGGCGACAAGCACCATCGGCAGGCGAGACCCGGAAAGTTAGCTGACCTCCGTTCGGTCGTCAAGCGGCCCAAAAAAAGGGGCAGGAAATCCCTGTTTTTTGCGGTTTTTCCGGCTCGCGAGCGAACGCGAGCCATCGACGACGGTATAACCTACGCATGATCGCACAATCGGTTCGGGCCGGCTTTTCCGGCTCCGTCAGCCTGCTCACACGCTGCGTTGCGGCGTGGCTTGCCCTCGCCCCAGTGGGCGGCCGTACGCAGCCCCCCGCCGCGCCGCTGCCCGTCGTCGCCGGCCGGGTTTCCACGATGGAACTGGCTGCCGGTCAGCCCTTTGTCGGCACCGTTTTGCCAGCCCGTACGAGTGACGTCGGGAGTGCCGTCGACGGAAGGCTCGTCGATTTTCCGATTCTCGATGGGCAGCACATCGCGGAGGGGGAGCCGATCGCAGGACTTCTCCGAGGCCTGCTTGAAATCGAGCGGGAGGGGGCGGTCGCCGAGCTGACCCGGCGGCGTCAGGTGCTCGCGGAGTTGCAGGCCGGTTCGCGACCGGAGGAGGTCGAGCAGGCTCGGGCGGCGGTGGCTGGATTCGAGGCCCGGCTGGCCTACGCCAAGAGCCGTCTCACCCGCCTCGATCGGCTCGCAGCCCGGGGCACGAGCACGGTCGACGAACTGCAGGATGCCCAGACCGAACTTCAGGCGATCGAGGCCCAACTCCGGGGCGGCCAGGCGGCCCTGGCGCTGGTCGAAGCGGGGCCTCGCCGGGAGCAGATCGCCCAGGCAGCTGCTGCCGCCGAGGTGCAGGAGGCGGAGGTGGAGCGGATCGATGACCAGCTCTCGAAGCACACGATCCGCGCTCCCTTCGCAGGCTGGGTCGTGGAGCGATTTACCGAAAAAGGCCAATGGGTCACCCGCGGCGGGCTCATCGCTCGCATCGCCGAACTGGACCGGGTCAAGGTCGTGGCGCAGGTGCCGGAAATGTCCGTTCGCTATCTGAAGCCCGGGGCCGAAGTGCGGCTGGAATTCGATGCTGCTCCAGATCAGCCTTGGGTGGGGCAGGTCGCCCGCGTCATTCCGCAGGCCGACCTGCTCAGCCGGAGTTTCCCGGTCGAGGTATTGCTCGAAAACCGAATCCAGGGTGGCGAGCCGATCCTGAAAGGCGGCATGCTCGCCCGGGCCTGGCTCCCCGTCGGCCAGACCGGGGCGGCGACCGTCGTGCCCAAAGACGCCGTCGTGCTCGGCGTAGGTCGGCCGTTCGTGTATGTGATCGACAAGACCGCCACGACTGGGCCGGCCGCGACCGGCACCGTCCGGCCTGTCGAGGTCGCACTCGGCGGCACCGTCGAGGGGCATGTGGAGGTCCGTGGCGGGATCGAGCCAGGCCAACTCGTCGTGACGCGGGGCAATGAGCGGCTCCGGCCCGCTGCCGCCGTCGCCTTTCAGATGCCCGGTCCGTAGACCCGTGCTCGGTCGGCTTGGAGCAGGACGTCCATGAACCTCATCGCAGCGTGTGTCGCCAATCCGGTGAAGGCAGCGGTCGGTGTGCTCCTGGTCACGCTGTTCGGTGGCCTGGCGTTGTTTTCGATGCCGGTGCAGCTCACGCCGGAGGTGCAAATACCCACGGTCACGGTCGAGTCGCGATGGCGGGGGGCGAGTCCGCAGGAGGTCGAGCAGGAGTTGGTGCAGCCGCTCGAGGAGCAGCTCCGGAGCGTCGAAGGGCTCGTCAAGCTCTCGAGCGAGTCGAGCGATTCGGTCGGCACGATCGAACTCGAGTTCGCCGTCGGGACCGACATGTCGCAGGCGCTCGTCAAAGTCAACACGCGGGTGCAACAGGTTCGCGACTGGCCGATCGACGCCGACCGGCCCGTGATCAAGACGGCCGGCGCCAACGACCGCCCGGTCGCCTGGCTGATCCTGGGGCAGGCGGCCCCCGACGACGCGGCCATCGACCGGGCCAAGGCCGAGCATCCGGCGCTGGCCGCCGATCTCGACCACGTGCTGGCCGCCGAGGAGCGGTCGGCCGATTTGGCCAATTACCGGCTCCGGAAGCTGGCGGCAGCCCATCCGGATTTGCAGCCGCTCGTCCCGCCCGAGGTGGACGTCGAGAGTCTCAAACGATTGGCGGAGAACGAGATCGAGAGTCGGCTGGAACGGGTCGACGGCGTCTCGGCCGCCGACCTGGTAGGAGGCCGCGAGGACGAACTTCAAGTGATCGTCGATCCGCAGCTCCTGGCCGCGCGGAACCTCACGATCGACGACCTCCGCGGCGCCCTCGCCAACCAGAATCAGGACACTTCCGGCGGCGACGTCTGGGAAGGCAAGCGGCGGTATGTCGTGCGGACGCTCGGCCAGTTTCGCGATCCGAAGCAGGTCGAGGGGGTGATCGTGGCCCGCCGGGACGGAAAGCCGGTGTACGTTCGCGACGTGGCCCGCGTGCAGCTCGGCACCAAGAAGCCCGACGGCGTCGTGCGGCGGTTCGGCTCCCGCAATATGGCGATCAAGATCACCAGGGAGACGGGTGCCAATGTGCTCGAGTTGATGCGGCAGTTGCGCTCCATGGTGGCCGAGATCAACACCGGCCTCCGCGGTCGTGGCCTGACCCTCTCACTGGTCTACGACGAGACCACCTACATCGATTCGGCGATCGGGCTCGTTCGCGACAACATCCTCGTGGGTGGCGCACTCACGGTGATCACGCTGCTGCTCTTTCTGCGAAACCTTCGCAGCACCCTGATCGTGGCCCTGGCCATTCCCGCGAGCGTGGTCGGCACGTTTCTCGTGCTCTCGCTGTTCGGTCGGACACTCAACGTGATCAGCCTGGCCGGCATGGCCTTTGCCGTGGGCATGCTCGTGGACAATGCCGTGGTCGTGCTCGAGAGCATCTTTACCCGCTGGACGGCCGGCGAAGATGCCAAGACCGCCGCCATCACGGGGACGGGCGAGGTCTGGGGGGCCGTGCTTGCGAGCACGCTGACGACCGTGGCTGTGTTTCTGCCCGTGCTGTTTGTCCGCGAGGAGGCTGGGCAGCTCTTCGGCGACATCGCCCTGGCGATCAGTGCAGCCGTGCTGCTGTCGCTCGTCGTCTCGGTGCTCGTCGTGCCAGTGGCGGCGTCGTGGCTGCTGCGGGGCCGGCCGCGGCAGCGGAACGGAGGAACCGCGGACCCGGCGGCCTGGTGTGGCCAGGCCTTCACCGCGGCGGTCGTCGGGCTCGACCGGTTCCTGCTCGCATCCCGCTGGCGGCAGATCACGGCAGCGACGGCGATCGTGGCAGTCGCCGCCGTCTCGACCTGGCTGCTCCTCCCGAAGGTGGAGTATCTGCCGGAAGGCAACCGCAATCTCGTGTTCGGCATCCTTTTGCCACCGCCGGGTTACAATCTCGACGAGTTGCTCCGAATGGGCGACATCGTGGAGGAACGGCTCCTGCCCTACTGGGATGTCGACCCTGGCTCCCCGGAGGCCGAAACGCTCGACGCCCCCATCCTCGGCGACATGTTCTTCGTGGCCCGTGGTCGGAGCGTGTTTCTGGGGCTCCGGGCCCTCGACCCGCTCGATGCCGCCAGACTCGTGCCGCTCGTGCGGCGGGTCGCGGCCGATCTGCCGGGCACCTTCGCCGTGGCCAAGCAGTCGAGCCTGTTCGAGCAGGGAATCGGTTCAGGGCGGTCGATCGACGTCGAGATCACCGGGCCCGACCTCGCCAAACTCGTGCAGCTCGGCGGCCGCGTGATGGGGATGCTGGCCGATGCCACGCCGGGCAGCCAGAACCTCCCCAAGCCCTCGCTGGATCTCTCCAGTCCCGAGGTGCAAATCGTGCCGCGGTTCGAGCAGGCGGCCGACATGCGGCTCGACGCCCGGCAACTGGGCTACATGGTCGACTGCCTCGTGGACGGAGGCTATGCCACCGACTATTTCCTCGGCAGCGACCGGATCGACCTCGTGATCAAGGGCGATGACCGGTTCGTGCAGCGCACCCAGGACCTGCGGTCGCTTCCGGTGATCACGCCCGGCGGCCAGCTTGTGCCACTCGAGGCGGTGGCCGAAGTGCGACAGTTTTCCAGCGGTCCGGAGCAGATCCTCCACCGCGAACGGGAGCGAGCAATCACCGTGCAGGTTTCGCCGCCGCCCCAAATGCCGCTGGAAGACGCCCAGGATCGGATCCAGTCGCGGGTGATCGCCCCGCTGCGAGAGTCGGGGGCCCTCGCGGGGGGCTACCAGATCACGCTCGGCGGCACGGCCGACAAACTGCGAGCCACCTGGCAGGCCCTCTGGTTCAACCTCGTGATCGCAGGCTTGATCACCTACCTGTTGATGGCAGCGCTCTTTGAATCGTGGTTCTACCCGGCCGTGATCATCGCGGCCGTGCCGTTGGGCAGCATCGGCGGCCTGCTTGGGCTGGCGGTGCTCAACGCCGTGGGCGCGTCATTCGGTATCTTTCAGCCGCTCGACGTGCTCACGATGCTGGGATTCGTGATCCTGATCGGCACGGTCGTCAATAACCCGATCCTGATCGTCGACCGCTCGCTTCACTTGGTGCGGGAGGAAGGCTACGAGCCGGTCGACGCGATTCTCGAGGCGGTCACGAGCCGGATCCGACCGATCTTTATGACCACCTTCACCACGCTGCTGGGACTGCTGCCGCTCGTGATCTTTCCCGGGGCGGGCAGTGAACTCTATCGCGGCCTGGGGAGCGTCCTTCTCGGTGGACTCCTGGTAGCCACGCTCGTCACGCTCGTGCTCGTGCCGCTCTTGCTGGGGCTCTGCCTGCGGCGGCCTGCCGAGGGATGGGCCGACCGCTCCGCGGGATACCCGGAGCCGCCTCAGGCCATGGGGAGCCGGGCGGCCGAGGCGGCGGCCCTGAGTTCCTTGGGCAGCGGAAAGTAGACGTCTTCCGACCGGATCGTCCGCTCCTCCACTTCGGCCCTGAACCGCTCCCGCAGCCAGCGAACACAGTCCTGCACCACGCTCTCCGGCGCGCTGGCTCCCGCGGTGATCACCACCGTCTCGTCGCCCTTGAACCAGGCGGCGTCGATCTCGTCGGCACCGTCGATCAGATGGGCCGCAATCCCGTTCTCGCACGCAAGCTCGGCCAGTCGCTGGCTGTTGGAACTGTTCTGGCTGCCAAGCACGAGCACGTGGTCGGCTCCCTCCGAGAGGATCCGCACGGCCTCCTGGCGGTTTTGGGTGGCGTAGCAGATGTCGTCTTTGGGCGGGCCCACGATCTGGGGAAAGCGAGCCTTGAGACGGGCGATGATTCGCGAGGCGTCGTCCACGGAGAGCGTGGTCTGCGTCAGGTAGGCGAGCTTGTCGTCGGGGCCGAAGGAGAGGGAATCCACCTCGTCGGCGGTCTCCACGAGCGTGAAGGCGTCGGGTGCCTGACCGATCGTGCCGATCACCTCGTCGTGGCCTTCGTGGCCGATCAGCATGATCCGGTAGCCTTGCTTCGCGTATTTGATCGCCTCGAGATGAACCTTCGTGACCAGGGGGCATGTGGCATCGATCGCGAGGAGACTCCGTGCCGCCGCGACCCGGCGGACCTCGGGCGCGACGCCGTGGGCGGAGAAGAGCAGCACCGCACCTTCCGGCACTTCTTCCACGCGATCGACGAACACAGCTCCCTCTCGGGTGAATCGGTCGACCACGTGCTTGTTGTGCACGATCTCGTGGTAGACGTAGATCGGCGTGCCATGTAGCCGGATCGCGGTCTCGAGCGTCTCGATCGCCATGTTGACGCCGGCACAAAACCCACGGGGGCTGGCGAGCAGGATCTTCACGGACGGTTCCTTCCGGGCGGGGGAATCAGGCTGGCTGGGTCGTCGTACTGTACAACGTTGGGGGCGGCGGCATGGTATTGATCTGCCGGCCGTCCGGCCAGCGGTGGCCGACTCCCCCTCCCCTTCCCCGCCCCATGGCCGCCGTCTCGCTTCCTGCCGCTCGCCGCGATCCCGTCGCCTGGGAACTGGCCCGAGTGCCTACTTCGGCCGACCCCGAGGTGGCCCGCAGGTTCTGCCGGGCCGTGGCGGCCGCGCACTACGAAAACTTCACCGTCGCCAGCCTGCTCGTGCCGCGGCGGCTGCGGCAGCATCTCGCCAACGTCTACACCTTCGCCCGCTGGGCCGACGACCTTGCCGACGAATCGGCCACCCCTGCCGCGGCTGCCGCGGCTCTGGCCGACTGGCGGCGGGAACTCACCGCCTGTTTCGCCGGTCGGCCAGCGCATCCCGTCTTCATCGCCCTGGCGGACACCATTACCGAGACGGGACTCACCATCGATCCCTTCGCCGACCTGCTCGATGCCTTCGAGCAGGATCAGCGAAAGCCCCGGTATGCGTCGCGGACCGAACTGCTCGACTACTGCCGACGCTCGGCTGATCCCGTGGGCCGGATCGTGCTCGCCCTCGAAGGCTGTCGCGATCCTGACCTCATCCGGATGTCCGACTCCATCTGCACGGGTTTGCAACTGGTCAACTTCTGGCAGGACATCACCCGCGACCGGCTGGCTGGTCGCATCTACCTCCCCGCGGACGACATGAAGCGTCACCACGTGGACGAGGAGATGCTGGCCACCGCGGTCGCGGGGCCGCCGCTGCGTGCCCTGCTGGCCGACGAAGTGTCCTGGGCGCGGGAGCACTTCACCGCGGGGGCTCCGCTGGTCACCGCCGCCCCGCGTGTGCTCCGGCCCGCAATCTCGCTGTTTCTGGCCGGCGGGCGGGCGGTAGCCGACGCCATCGAGGCGGCCGGTTTCGACACGCTCGTCCGGCGTCCGACAGTCGGCCGGCTGGCGAAACTTCGGTTGGTGGCTGGCGCTGGCTGGGCGGCTGCGGTGTCACGGCTCGGAGGGCCGGCATGACCAGCACCACCGCCGCCGCCGACCATGCCGCCTGCGCCGCCGCGCTTCGCGCCGCCGGGTCGAGCTTCGCGCTCCCCATTCGCCTTCTACCCCCAGCCAAGCGGCAGGGGACGACCGCCCTCTACGCTTTCTGCCGCCGGGCCGACGACATCGTGGACGACGCTCCCGATCCCGACACCGCCCGCCAGGGGCTCGACGCTTTCGAGGCGGCGGCCTGCCGGGCGCTCGCCGGCGACCGCGTGGCCGACCCGGTGCTTCGGGCGGTGGCCGATACCACGCGGCGGTTCGCCGTGCCGCCCCGCTGCCTGACCGATATCCTCGACGGCGTGCGGATGGATCTCGAGCAGACGACCTACGCCACGCGGGCCGCGCTCGACGGCTACTGCCGGAGGGTCGCCAGCGCCGTCGGCGTGGCCGCGATCCACATCTGGGGATTCGTCGATCCGAGAGCCGTCGACCTGTCGGATGACTGTGGCCTCGCCTTCCAATACACGAACATTCTCCGCGACATCCCCGAAGACCTGGGCCGCGGTCGAATTTACCTGCCGGCCGAGGATCTGGCGGCGTGCGGCTGCACCGCCGACGATTTGCGGGCCGGGCGGATCCATGCCGGCTTCGAGTCGCTCGCCCGCCGGCTGGTGAGCGTCGCCGAGACTCGGTTTCGACGGGCGGCCGCGCTCGACCGGATGCTCACCACCGACGGCAGGCTGGCCTTTCGCGCGATGTTTGGGGTCTACCATGCCCTGCTGTCCGGGGTTCGCCGAGCAGGTCCCGCCATCTTCGTGCGGCGAGTCAAGCCGGCAAAGCCCCGGCTGCTGGCCGCCGCCGCAGCCGCGGTCGTGCTCGGGACGGCCCGCTCCCGACTCTGAGAGGCTCTCGATGGGTTCCGCCGACTTCTCCACCGTCCCCCGCCCCCACGCCATCGTTGTCGGCGGTGGATTGGCCGGCCTGGCCGCCGCCGCAGCGCTCTCCGGATCCGGCTGCCAGGTGACCGTGCTCGAGGCCCGGCGGCGGGCCGGTGGCCGCGCGGCGTCCTTCGAGGATCCGGTGGCCGGTGGCCTCGTCGATGCCTGTCAGCACGTGGCGATGGGGTGCTGCACCAACTTTCTCGATCTCTGCCGGCAGGCGGGCTTCGCGGATGCCCTGCGGCGGGATCGCACGCTCTGGTTCATCGGGCCCGATGATCGCCGCGCCGCCTGCAGGCCGACCCGGCTCTTGCCGGCGCCGCTCCACCTCGCGCCGCTCCTGCTGGGCATGAGGCATTTCACGCTCGGCGAAAAAACACGCCTCGCCGTCGGCATGCTGCGGTTGGCTCGGTGGCGGGCAGTCGAGGGCGTTTCCTCCCCCACGGCAGCGGCCTGGCTGCGGTCGATCGGCCAGCCAGAGCGGGTGATCGACCTGTTCTGGCAGCCGGTGCTCGAGAGCGCCCTCGGTGAATCGATCGACCTGGTGGATCTGGCGGCGGCGCGGAAGGTGGCCGTCGATGCGTTTCTGGCCCATCGCGAGGCGGCGGATCTGTTCGTTCCCACCGAGCCGCTCGGGCGTCTCTTCGGCGAACGGCTCGTGGCGTGGCTCACAGGCAGGGGCGTCGTCGTCGAGGCGGGGGCGACGGTGACGGGGCTCGACCGCGGCGACCGCGGCGAGGTGGTTGCGGTGCAGACGGCCGCCGGACCGCGAACGGGCAACGCAGTGATCCTGGCTGTGCCCTGGCGGACGGCAGGAAAACTCGCGGCTACCGTCGTGCCGGCGGCCGACTCGCGGGTCGTCGGCTCCCCGATTACGGCCGTCCACCTCTGGTTCGACCGCGACGCGATCGACCTGCCTCATGCCGTGCTCGTGGGGCGGGTGTCGCAGTGGGTGTTTCGCCCGGACGATGCGCCGCCGGGCTACTGCCAGGTGGTGATTAGCGCCTCCCGGGGTCTGCTCGACGGCGATCGTGACCGGCTGCGGGATACCGTCGTCGGGGAACTCCGGCGGGCCTTCCCCGCGGCCCGCGAGGCCCGGCTCGTCGAGTCGCGGGTGGTCACCGATCCCACCGCCGTGCTCTCGGTGCGGCCCGGGGTGGAGGCGATCCGGCCAGCTGCGACGACCGCGATCGCAAACCTCTTCCTGGCCGGCGATTGGACCGCCACCGGCTGGCCATCGACGATGGAGGGCGCCGTGCGTAGCGGCCGGATCGCCGCCAGCGCCGCCGCCACGCACCTCGGCCTGGCGGCCACCCCGCTCACTCCCGACCTTCCCAAGGGGCCGCTGGTTCGGCTCCTGCTCGGCTGATCGACTGTCGGCTCCGAGGCGGCGTCAACTGGTAGGTCGGGATTGCCCGTGCCCCGTCGCCGGACGTTCGCGTCGGCCCTCCAGGCCTTCGCTCACTCGGAGGAAACCTTCGCTGCGCAATCCTTGCTGCGCTCGGTTTCCTACGCCGGCTCTCGGGGCACGGGCAACCCCGACCGCGCCACCCCTGCTGAAGTGCTCGTTGGGCCCGTGTACCAGTTGACCCGTGGGGGCAGGCTTGCAGCCTGCCCAATTCGGGAATGACTCGCCTTGCACACGTCGTTCCACGCGATCCGCGTACGTCCACGGCCGCCTGGAGGTGCGGCCGGCGGCCGGAGGGCCGCCGAGGTGCAGGGGGCATGGATGCCCCTGCACCGCTGAAACAGCGCTCAGCAGTCGATCGCCTCGATCAGCCGCGCGAGCCCGGCTGCCAGGGTGCGGCCGTCCACCACGGCTCGCTCCCAGAGTCGCCAGAGGTCGGCGACGGCTCGCGGCCTTCGGCCGAGCATGCCGAGTACGGCGCCGGCCCGCCGGGCTGCCGACTGCGGTTGCACCAGTCGGCCCAGGTCGGCTGGCAGTTCGTCGGTCGCCGCATCAGAGACGACCCTGAGTCCGTGGCAGGGGATGCCGGCCTTCGCCGCCACCTCGGCCACGGCGAAGGTCTCCATGTCGACCAGGGCCGCGCCGGTGGCCGTGGCGAGGGCGGCTTTCTCCGCCAGCGTGCGGGCAATGCGGTCGAGCGTGAGGATCAGGGGCCTCGGCTGGGCCGGACCGCGACCGGCTGCGGCGAGTGGCAGCGCGACCGGGTCGGCTTCGCGGCGGACGGCCCCCGGCTCCACGAGCGAACCGCGGGCGATGGTTTCGTCGAGCCCGCCGGCGAAACCCGCCGAGATGATCCGCCGAGGCCGGTGCCCGTCGAGTAACAATTCGGTCGCCCGGGCGGCCCGCTCCTGCCCGACGCCACCGATGCACCAGGCCACGGGCCGACCGCGGACCGTCCCTTCGTGGAACGGAATGCCCCCGCCCTTGAATTCGACAGGCTCGTCGACCAATCGGGCGAAGGCCTCGGCCTCGATCGGCAGGGCATATACGATCCCCACGGCGGTCCGCCGCGCGGTCATCGCCCGCCCTCGGCCGTCGTATCGACCACGGATGCCCTGGCCGGCATGGTGCGCAGGGCGTCCTTCCAGGCGGGCAGCCGTACCGTCACCCGCGTCCCCTGCTGTGGGACGCTCGCGAGGGTGATCGAACCGTGGCTGGCTTCCACGAACGACTTGCAGATCGCCAGCCCGAGGCCGCCGCTGCGGTGGCCGGCCGAGCGGGTCCGGGCCGGGTCTGCCTTGAAGAAGCGATCGAACACCCGTTCGAGATCCTCCGGGGCGATGCCACGGCCATTGTCGGCAACGGCGAGCACGCCGTCGCCATCAGGTCCCGTGGTCACCCTCACGGTCACCTCCCCGCCTCGAGGCGTGAACCGCAGTGCGTTGTCGAGGAGATTGCCGATCACCTGCCGGAAGCGGGCGGTGTCACCGGCGACGACCGGCGTGACGACCGTGTCCAGCCGGAGCGAGATGCCTCGCTCCTCGGCGGCGCCGGCGAACATCGCCACCGCCTGCTCGGCGACTCTGGCAAGGGCCACTGGTTCCAAGGCCAGCAGGGCGGAAGCGTCGCTCGTCTCGGCGAGAAGCAAGAGGTCGTTGGCAATTTTGGAGAGATGCCGGGCCGCATCGAGCACATCCTCGAGTGTCTCGCGGTATTCGTCCGACGAACGGCCCTGCGACACGGCCACCTCGAGCGTGCTCTGCATGGCTGCCAGCGGTCCCCGGAGTTCGTGGGCTGCATCGGCCACGAACTGCTCCTGCCGCTCGACGTGTCCCGCGACCTCGTCGAGCAGCCGATTGATCGTCCGCGAGAGGCGGTCGAGTTCGTCCTGCGACCCGCTCACGGTGAGCCGGTCGCCAAGCCGAGTCGGCCGCAGCCGCTCGGCCGTGCGGAGGATGTCGGCTACGGGTCGGGTGGCCTGCACGGCCAGCCAGTAGCCGGCCAGCGGCGTCAGGAGCGAGAGCGCGACTCCGACCGGAATCAGCAGCCGCATCAGGGCGGTGATGTTCTCGTCGAGGAAGGCCGTCGACATCCCGATTCGCACATGGAACGGGCGGTGGTCAGGGCCCTCGATCGCCAGCCGCACATAGCGATACGGCCCCACTTGAACGATGTTCTCCCGCCGGTCGGCGGCCGTGGGGGGAAACGTCGCCACCTCGGCCGGGCAGAGGTCGCTCTTCCAGATGGTCTCGCCGTCGCCCGTGAGCAGCTGCGTGAACCAGCCCCGCTCGGCATGGCCCGCAGCCTTTCGTCGCATTTCGGCCACGACGGCATCGATGTCCGGATAGAGGTCGGTGATCGCGATCGCCACCTCCCGTACCGTGCCGCGGAGCACCGCGTCGGTCTCGCGGGTCAGCGCCGCGCGGGCACCGAATCGCACGGCCAGGAGTACGGCGATCGTCATCAGGAGCACGACCGCCGTGTTCCAGAGGGTGAGCCGGCTCCGGAGCGTCGTCAGGCCGTGGCGGTCAATCGACGGCCAACGCATAGCCGCGGCCCCGGATGGTGCGGATGTACGACTGCTCGCGGCCCTTTCCCTCGCGGTCCTTGTCGATCTTGCCTCGCAGCCGGTTGATGTGCACCTCGATCACGTTCGTCGGCCCGTCCCAGTCGAAGCCCCAGACATGCTCGCAGAGCATTTTCCGGGTCACGACCTGGCCGTGATACCGCATCAGGAGTTCGAGGATGCTGAACTCCGTGGGGGTGAGATCGATCTTCCGGCCGGCGAGCATCAGCCGCTGGTTGGCAAGGCTGAGGCTCAGGTCACCAACCTCGAGATTCATCGCCGGCTTGTCAGCGGTGCGGCGATGCACCGCGTCAATCCTCGCGAGGAGTTCGTCCATCGCGAACGGCTTGACGATGTAGTCGTCGGCGCCGGCCTCGAATCCCTCGAGCTTGTCGGGCACCGTGCCACGGGCGGTGAGCACGATCACCGGCGTCCGAACGCCTTGGGAGCGGGCGGCGCGGAGCACGTCGAGCCCCGGCACCTTGGGGAGCATCAGATCGAGCACGACCAGATCGCTGCCGAGAAAGGTCTCGTCGCGAATGGCCGCCGCGCCGTCTGCGACCCAGGTGCAGTCATGGCCGGCTTCTCGGACGGCGGTGCTCACGGCCCGGGCGATGAGCGGATCGTCTTCAATGATCGCGACCTGCATGGAATCAGCGTCCTCCAGGGGGGGGCGGGCCACGAGCCTGACGTCTGCAGTCTACCGCATGCGGGCGGTCACTCCCACTCGATCGTCGCAGGCGGTTTCGACGAGATGTCGTAGACCACCCGGTTCACTCCCCGCACCTCGTTGATCACCCGGGTGGAGATCCGGGCCAGCAGGTCATAGGGAAGGTGGCTCCAGTCGGCCGTCATGAAGTCTTCCGTCTCGACCGCCCGCACGGCGAGCACGTCGTCGTAGGTGCGGGCGTCGCCCATCACCCCGACGCTCTGAACCGGCAGCAGCACCGCGAACGCTTGCGATACCTTCCGCATCAAACCCGCCCGTTCCAGCTCCTCGAGCACGATCGCGTCGGCCTCGCGGAGGGTGTCGAGCCGGGGCTTCGTGACCTCACCGAGACAGCGAACCGCTAGGCCAGGGCCGGGAAAGGGATGCCGCCAGACGATCCGCTCGGGCAGGCCGAGCTGGAGTCCGAGTTGCCGGACCTCGTCTTTGAACAGATCCCGAAGCGGCTCGATGAGCTCGAACTGGAGGTCGTCGGGCAGGCCACCGACGTTGTGATGCAACTTGATCGTGGCTGCCGGGCCATCGGCCGCGGCTCCGCTCTCGATCACGTCGGGATAGAGCGTGCCCTGAGCGAGGAACTTTCCCCCGGTGATCCGAGCCGCTTCGGCCGAGAAGCAGTCGATGAAGGCCTTGCCAATCCGCCGCCGCTTTTCCTGCGGGTCGGTCACGCCGGCCAGCACGTCGAGAAACTGCGTCTCGGCGGGTACCACGTGGAGGTCAGTGCGGAAGTGGTCGGTGAACTCCTCGATCACGGCCGCAGCCTCGCCCTTCCGCAGCAGGCCGTTGTCGACCAGGATGCAGGAGAGCTGGTCACCGATGGCGCGGCTCAGAAGGGCCGCGACCACCGCGGAATCGACGCCGCCGGAGAGTCCGCAGATCACGCGGTCGCTCCCCACCCGCCGTCGCAGATCCTCGATCATTGCGGTGGCGAAGTCGTCGAGCCGCCAGGTGCCCGTGCAGCCGCAGGCCGACCGGAGGAAATTCGCCAATATCACACCGCCTGCTGGCGTGTGAGTGACCTCGGGGTGGAACTGGAGGCCGAAGATCGGCAGCGACCGATGGCGGACCGCCGCCATCGGGCAGGTCGCCGTGCGAGCCAGCGGCACGAACTCCCCGCTGAGACCATCGACCTGGTCGCCGTGGCTCATCCAGACCTCCGTGCGATCCGGCACCTCGGCGAACAGCAGGTCGTGGTCGAGAATCTCGCAGGCGGCGCGGCCGTATTCCCGCGCTTCCGCACGGCCTACGGTGCCTCCGAGCGCTTCGCAAGCCAACTGCATGCCGTAGCAGATCCCGAGCACCGGGATGCCCAGCCGAAAGATACCCGGGTCGCATTTGGGAGCCGCCGTGTCGTATACGCTCGACGGCCCGCCCGAGAGGATGATGCCGCGGGGCGCAAGCTCGCGAATCCGCTCCGCACTGATGTCGTGCCTCACGATCTCGCAGTAGACGTGCTGCTCCCGCACGCGGCGGGCGATCAGTTGGGCATATTGGGAGCCGAAGTCGAGCACGAGCACACGCTCGGACTGGTGGCTGCTGGAGGCCGATGGCTTCGTCTGGTCAGGAGCGGACTGGGAGGTCATGCGTGGGCGACGTGGCGGGATCAGGGGCGGAAAAGCCCGGCAGTATACGGGGCATCGGCCGGGTCCGCAGCCGACCGATCCGCGGCGGCTGGCCAGCCTGCTATAGTGCCGACCATGCTCGTGCTGCTCACCAACGACGACGGTGTCTTTGCCCCCGGAATTGCCGCCATGGAGCGGGCGCTTCGGGGGTTCGCGGAGGTCGCCGTCGTGGCCCCGTCCACCGAGCAGAGCGGGGTTGGGCATGCGATCACCTTCCTGACACCGCTGACCGCCAAGGAGGTGTTCGCCGGCGATGTCCGGCGCGGCTGGGCCGTCGATGGCAGCCCGGCCGACGCGGTCAAACTCGGCATCTCGGAGTTCTGTCCGCGGCGGCCCGACCTCGTCGTCAGCGGGATCAATAGCGGGCTCAACGCCGGCATCAACGTGCTCTACTCGGGCACCGTAGCCGCTGCGGTCGAAGGGGCCTTTTTCGGGATCACGAGCATTGCTGTCTCGCTCGAATGGGAAGACCATCCCGATTACGACCGGGCCGCCTCGATCGGCACCGCCGTGATCCGCCAACTCCTCGAGCGGCGACCGGCGGCGGGGAGCCTCTTCAACATCAACATTCCCACCCGGGCGTTGGCTGGTGGCGCCGAACTGCGGGTGGTGCCGATGAGTGTGTCCCGCTACGGTGAGGCCTTCGAACGCCGGGTCGATCCCAGGGGCCGCTCCTACTGGTGGGCGACGAACGACCCCCCTCCTCCGCCCTCTCCGACCGAGTCCGACGTGACGGCCCTGGCAGCCGGCCATGTCACGCTCACGCCGCTCGACTACGACCTCACCCACCGCGGCGGCCTCGACGAGCTTGCCGCCGGCCCGTGGCGGCTCCCGTAGCCGCGCTCTGCTCGCGGGGCGAATAGAGGGGCGAATAGAGGGGCGAGTAGAGGGGCGAGTAGAGGGGCGAGTAGAGGGGCGAGTAGAGGGGCGGAGGCGACGTCAACTGCTGGGTCGGGGTTGCCCGTGCCCCGTCGCCGGACGTTCGCTGCGGCCATCCATGGCCTTCGCTCACTCCGAGGAAACTGCGCTTCGCCTTCCGGGCTGCGCTGGTTTCCTAG
>CAMDDJ010000072.1 GCA_945891385.1 Candidatus Kuenenia stuttgartensis
GTCGCGTCGCGGGCGAGGATACGCCCCGATTGCTCCGCGAGCGTTCGCCGATCCCCGAGCCTCCGGTCAATGCAGGTGGAACGGGGGCAGGCTCAACTCAGCAGCATCGGCTCGGGGACGGCAAAAGTCGCGTCGCGGGCGAGGATACGCCCCGATTGCTCCGCGAGCGTTCGCCGATCCCCGAGCCTCCCGTCGTCAGGATGCCAAGTCGGCGGGTGAACTCCCAGGAACCTGAAACCAGCCTTGTGCCGGCCTGGCTCGGCGCGGTACTCCCCCCCCACAATTCCTGCGGCCCCGTCTGGTGTCATCATGTCCTTGCTCTGCCTTCGTCGTCTCCCGGTGGTGTTCTTCCTTGGACTGGTGGCCGCGCCCCTGCCGGCGACGCTCGCCTCGGAGCGGCCCGTGAACATCGTGATGGAGGATCAGTTTCGCCACCGGTGCGAAACCGGCACGATGCAGGGCGACGTGGTGGTGCTCGTCTACGCGGGTCGCCACGGGGCAGAGGCATCCCTCGACCTCGGCCGAAAGCTCCACACCCACTTTCATCCGACGGCAGCCGGTGCGGTCGCCGAGGAGTGGTCGACCCAGCCGGTGATCGGCCTGGCTGGGTGGCCGGCCGACGTTCGACTGCCCGATGTACGGGTGATCCCCGTCGCCTGCGTGCCGGAGGTGCCGCGGCCGCTGCACGCCGTGGCCCGCAATCGGCTCCGCAAGGAATCGCCGGTGGTCTCCGTCTGGCTCGACTTTGAGGACGTGATGCGGCAGAGCTTCGGGATGGTTCCCGATGAGCCGAACGTGGTGATCCTCGACACCCGGGGCGTATCGCAGGGAGTGCTCTCGGGCCATGTCGACGACCTCGAATTCCGCGAACTCGTGGCCGCGATCAACGGCCTCCGGAGCCAGGCTCTACCCACGATCCGCACCGCCTCGGCCCAGACACCCATTCCGCCGGTGCGGTGAACTCGCATCCTCGAACTGCTGAGAGTGCTCGCGACTTCGTCGAGCCGGCGAGTCACGAATGAGATCCCGGCCCTATCCGCGGCGGTCCTTGAGCCGGCGACTTGCCCGGGTGAGCGTATCTCGCTCGCGGGCCGTGAGGCTTGCCTCACCCGAGCGGCTGATCTTCTCCAGGATGCGATCGACTTCCTGGTCGAGCGGAGGCTGATCGTCGCCGTCGGGCGGGTCGTCGGGCCGCACGATCCGCAGCCGCCGCTTCTTCCAGGCGGCGAGCAATTCGCCCGGCCCATCGGTGATCCAGGAGAGGTCGATCCGCTGCCATGCGTAGAAGAGACCGAAGCCCGCGCCGGCCAGGTGGGCCAGGTGGGCCACGTGGCTCGATGGATTGCCGGTGCCCTGGAGGTCGCTGACGAGGTAGAGCACGCCCAGCGCCCAGGCCGGCACCGGGAAGACCCCGTAGATCAGCACCTGCTCCCGGGGGTAGTACCAGATGAACGTGGCGAGCACCGCCATCACGGCTCCGGAGGCACCGACGAGCCGGGCCACCGGGCCGAAGGTCTGCTCGCCGACGAGCCAGATGATGCCGGCGAACACGATCGCAAAGCAGTAGAACCGGAGAAACTCAGCCTTGCCCAGGATCGCCTCGATTGGTCGACCGAAGAACCAGAGCGAGAGCATGTTGAAGATGAGGTGCCAGAGCGAGTAGGGCTGGCCGGGCGGCTGAAGACTCGGACCGTCGTGGCAGAAGCCGTAGGTCAGCAGCGTCCAGAAACGCCAGAGATGCCGCGGGAGATCGCTCTTCAGGCAGAGCATGTCGTTGAGCGAAAACCGCAGCGAGAAGAATTCCCGGAACAGGTCGCCCGTAAAGATGAAGTTCGCAAGCCAGATCGCGACGTTGAGCGCGATGATCGTGTTGACGGCCGTCCATTCCGGCGCGAAGCCGGACCCCGGGGAGCGATAGTAGCCGCGGTCCTGATAACCCATGGAAAGCCGCCGCGTGCTGCGGCGAAATGGCGGAAGGGACGGGAGACGATCCCGGCCATCCTAGGGGTCGGGGCTACCGCCAGGCAAACCGCCGGTGGACGATCCCAGGGACAATCGGCGTGTGCTAGGCTTCGAACCCGCCTGCGACCGCGGCCGAGAACTGGGTGAAGGGCCGACCCGGGCGATCCGACGACACCAAGGGAGTACGCGATGGCGACCAACGGCGAATTGGGCAGGAAGCTGCGGATGGGGATCGTGGGAGGCGGCCAGGGCTCGTTTATCGGTCGGGTGCATGTGACCGCCGCCGTCCTCGACAATCGGGCCGCGCTCGTGGCCGGCGCCTTCTCGAGCGACCCGGCCCGCTCGAAGGCTAGTGCTGCCGATTACGACGTGCCTGCAGCTCGGGCCTACGGCTCCTATGCAGAGATGTTCTCGAAGGAGCAGGCTCTGCCAGTCGGCGAGCGGATCGACTTCGTCTCGATCGCCACCCCCAACCACATGCACTTTCCCGTGGCCAAGGCTGCGCTCGAGGCCGGCTTCCACGTCGTCTGTGACAAGCCGCTGACACTGACGCTGGCCGAGGCCGAGGAGCTCGCCCGGCTGGTCGAGGCTTCGAAGTCGGTGTTCGTGGTGAGCCACAACTACACCGGCTACCCGCTCGTGCGCCAGGCGCGAGAGATGATCCTCGCGGGTGAACTCGGTGAGATCCAGGCGATCCGGGCCGAATACATTCAGGGCTGGCTGCGAACCCGGCTCGAGAGCGAGGGGCAGAAGCAGGCCGCCTGGCGGACCGACCCTACCAAGAGCGGCGCCGCCGGCTGTTTCGGCGACATCGGCACCCACGCCTACAACCTCGGCCGGTACATGACCGGTCTGTTGCCGGGGTCCATTTCCGCGCATCTCAAGATCTTCGTGCCCGACCGGCCGCTCGATGACTACGGTCACGCCGTGATCCGCTACGAAAACGGGGCGCTCGGAACCGTCACCGCCTCGCAGATCAGCCACGGCCGCGAGAACGACCTGCGGATCCAGATCGACGGCACCCTGGGGAGCCTGGAGTGGCATCAGGAGGAGCCCAACAAGATGGTCGTCCGCCACAACGGCAAGCCCCACTTTCTCTACACCCGCGACCCCAACGCCCCCTCCACCAACGACCTGGGCAAGGCGGCCTGCCGGCTGCCATCTGGTCACCCGGAGGCCTTCTTCGAGGCTTTCGCCAACATCTACCGCGGGGGCTTCGATGCGATGGCTCTCGCCCTCACGGGCAAGGCTTTTGAGAAGGTGAACACCGTCTATCCCAACGTTTGCGACGGCACCGAAGGAATGTATTTCATCCAGCAGGCGGTGGCCTCGAGTCGAGCCGACGGCCAGTGGCTGCCGCTCAAGCACACCCTGGCCCGACGCTGACTCGAGACGGGAGCCCACATGGCCGGCAACGACCCCAAATATCTCGTCTTCGACATCGAGAGCGTGGCCGACGGCGGGCTCGTCTCGCGGCTGCGGTATCCCGCCGACGGTCTCTCACCCGTGGAGGCGATCGCCCGCTACCGGGGCGAACTCCAGGCCGAGACCGGCAAGGACTTCATCCCCTACACCTACCAGCTTCCCGTCTCGCTGGTGATCGCGAAGGTGGGCGGCGATCTCGGACTCCAGGATCTCGTCGCCCTCGACGAGCAGGAGTCTCGGCCCCATGAAATCGCCAGGCGGTTCTGGGAGGGCTGGCGGCGGTACCGCCGGCCCCGGCTCGTCTCCTTCAACGGCCGGGGCTTCGACATCCCGCTGCTGGAGCTCTGCGCCTTCCGGTTCGGGATCCAGATCCCCGACTGGTTAGCCGAAGACGCCCGCAACTTCGACCAGCCCCGCTACCGCTACAACACCCAGGCTCACTTCGACCTGCATGAATGGCTCACCAACAGCGGGGCGAGTCGGTTTGTTGGAGGCCTGTCGCTGGCGGCGAATCTGATCGGCAAGCCGGGGAAGATGGACGTGGCCGGCCACATGGTCCAGGACCTCTGGAACGCCGGTCGCACCGCGGAGATCCACGACTACTGCCGTGGCGACGTGCTCGACACCTACTTTGTGTTTCTCCGCAGCCGGGTGATCGCCGGCGACATCGATCTCGCCCGTGAGCAGGCGCTGATCGAGGAGGCCCGGAAATGGATCGAGGCCCACGCCACAGACAGCCCTGGGCTCGCCCGTTACCTCGCCGCCTGGGGCGACTGGCAGGATCCCTGGAAAGGCTGACCAGCTCCCGGGGCTATTCGTCGATCGCTTCCTTGACGAGCTGCACAAAGTGGTGGGCCTTCGAGGAGGCAACGAGGTCGGTCGCCTTTTTCTCGGCCGACTTCTTGTCGGCGTATTCAAACATCGCCACCCGCTTCCAACCCTGGGTGAAGACACCCCAGTAGGCCTTCATCCGGGCTTCCTTGGCCACCTTGCGGCGGGTGGTCTTCTTGGCGGCGACCTTTTTCGGCTTCGGCTCCTTGGCGACCTTTTCCTTCTTGGCCTTTGGAGCCTTCTTGGCGGTCTTGCCCTGGGCCTCGGCGGCCTCCACCTCGGCCCGCATTTCCCGGATGCTCTTCGTCTTTCGCGCCATGTCGCCGCCGCCGTCCTTCGAGGGTGTGTGGTCGTGGGTCAGGAAGCGGCCGTCGTGCCGTTCCGAGCGACGCAGTATAGCGTGTGCGGCGCGGTCCGCACGGCTACCCCCGCCCGGCCTATACTTGAAGTGATGTCCGCCACCGACGCCCTTGATGTGCCGCTCGCCAGCCCGTTTCCGGGCTATCGGTCGCTCCCCGACGAATTGCTCGCGGAGCGGATCGAAGCGGTCCGTGGCCGGCTGGGTCGGCGGCTCGTGATTCTGGGCCATCATTACCAGCAGGACGGCGTGATCGCCCACGCCGATTACCAGGGCGATAGCTACCAACTCTCCAAGTCGGCAGCCGAGCGGGACGACTGTGAGGCGATCGTCTTCTGCGGCGTGCACTTCATGGCCGAGACCGCGGACATCCTCGCCAACCGGCCCGATCGGGTGGCCGAGCGGGACGGCCGGCGGATCACGGTGGTTCTCCCCGACATGGCCGCCGGCTGCTCGATGGCCGACATGGCGGCGATCGACCAGGTGGAGGATGCCTGGGAGGATCTCGGCACGGTGATCGACACCTCCGAAATCACGCCGGTCACCTACATCAACTCGGCGGCCAGCCTCAAGGCCTTCTGCGGCCGCCACGGCGGCATCGTCTGCACGTCGAGCAACGCCCGGGCCGTGCTCGACTGGGCCTTCGCCCGCACCAAGCGGGTGCTCTTCTTCCCCGACCAGCACCTCGGCCGCAACACCGCCCGGGCGATGGGCATCCCGCTCGACGAGATGGCCCTCTGGAATCCGCACGATCCCGCCCTCGGTGGCAACGACCGCGAGCGGATCGAGCGGGCCCGCGTGATTCTCTGGCAGGGGCACTGCAGCGTGCACGCGATGTTTCGTCCCGAGCATGTCGATGTGATGCGGCAGCACATGCCGGGCGTGCAGATTCTGGTGCACCCAGAATGCTCGATGGAGGTCGTCGACAAGGCCGACCGAGTCGGCTCCACGAGTTACATCCTCCGGCAGGTCGAGGAGGCGCCGCCGGGGACGCAGTGGGCGATCGGCACGGAACTCCACCTCGTCAAGCGGCTTGAGCAGAACCATCCCGAGCAGACGATCCGGTTTCTCTCACCCACCGTCTGCATGTGTGCCACGATGTATCGCATCGACCTGGCCCACCTCTGCTGGAGCCTCGAGCACCTGGAGCGGGGCAGGCCGGTGAACGTGATTCGCGTCGACGACGAGACGGCGGCGTGGGCCCTCACCGCCCTCGAGCGGATGCTGGCGGTGCGGTAGAGCGACCCCGTGATCCGTGGTCGCCGGCTCGTGGGCGGCAAAAGTCGCGTTGCCGGCCGAGGATACGCCCCAATTGCTCCACGAGCGTTCGCCGACCCCCGAGCCTCCGGTTCAATGTGGGCCACCGGTTCGACTTGCGACTTCAGCGTTCTCAGCTGCGAACGAGTCAGCCGAGTGCCGCCTCGAGCGGTCCATGCAGCGCCGCCAACCGTCGGTGGCGGGCGGCGGCCCGGTCGAAGGTGGCGGCTGATGCGGCCCGCGGCGTGAAGCGGTGGGCCGCCGGCGGCGCGTGGCCCGCGAGGAAGGCTTCCCAGGTGCCTGTGTGGCCGGTGCGTTGCCGGTCGCGGAAGGCGGCCATCAGGGCTGCGCCCCAGCCGCTGCCTTCGGATGCACAGGCCAGGATCACCACCGGCGTGCGGAAGACATCGGCCACGAGTTGGCCGAGGGCCGGCGTCTTCACGAGGCCTCCGGAGAGCACGATCTCGTGCCGCGGATAGCCTTGGGCGGTGAGCACGTCGCTGCCCATCTCCAGGTTGAAGATCGTGGCCAGGAGCATCGCCTTGGCCGCATTGCCCGGGGTGGCGTTGCCCTCCCGGAAGCCAACGATCGCCGCTGCGCCGCCCCGCGACACGCCGAGCCCCGGCTCATCGTCGAGAAAGGGCAGGGCCACGAGGCCACCGCAGTCGTCGGCTGCGGTGAGCACGAGTGGCATCACCGCCGCGAAGGGATCGCTGCCGGCCGGCAGGCTGCCGCCGATCATCTCCACGATCGTATTCATCGCGGTGGTGCCGTTTCGCAGCCAGACCATGTTGATCGGCTTGCCGTCGACCGCACAGAAGTGATCCACCGCCTTATCCACGCCCTGGAACGGCCGGTCGCCCACGGAGTTGGCGACCACGCTCGTGCCGAAGCTCATCGACACGGTGCCCGCCTTGGCGATCAGCGACCCGGCCAGGGCGGCCGGCTGATCCCCCTCCGCCGGAGCCAGCGGCGTGCCCTGCGGCAGGCCGAGCACCGCCGCGCCATGGGCGTCGAGTGCGCCGCCGTCCTCGCCGGCGCGGCGGACGGCCGGCAAGAGGTCGCCCAGCGGCGGCAGGGCCAGGCCCGGCGCGGCCTGGGCCACGAGGGCGTCGAAGTCGGCCAGCCGGCGGGCGTCGTAATCGAGCGTGGCCTGATCGATCGGAAACATTCCGGAGGCGTCACCGATGCCGAGCGTCCACTGGCCGGTGAGGCGTCGGGCGATCCATCCGCCGGGTGTCGTGATGTGGGCCACTTGCCGCGCGAGTTCGGGCCGGTTGCGGATCGTCCACAGCCAGCGGGTGGCCGTCATCCGCTTGGGAAACTTCACGCCCATGCGTTCAGTGAGTTCGAGCCCCTCCGCCTCGTTGCGGGCATCGCACCAGAGCCGGGCCGGTGCCAGCGGCTCACCGGCCGCGTCGCAGAGCACCTCGCCGTGCATCTGCCCCGAGATCCCGATCGCTCGCACCTCCGGCTCGATGCCTCGGTCCGCGAGCTTCCGCCGGAGGTCGGCCATTGCGGCTTTCAGCGCCTGCTCCCAGTCACCCGGTCGCTGCTCGTAGCAGCCGTCTGCCAAGCCGGCCACCATGGCATACGCCCCGTCGCCGGTCGCATGGATCGCGAGCGACTCGTCGGCGAAGATCACGGATAGGCCCTGGGTGCCGACGTCGATTCCGAGATAGCCCTGGGTTTTCATGCGGATTCCTGGTGGGTGGTGGCGTCTCTGCCCGGTGGACGCCAGCGGGCAGCTGAACGTCGGCCGCGGCATCATCGCGCAGCGTGGCTCAGGCGGGCAACCAGCCCCGGTTTCCAGCGCCGCGGAGGCCGGCTTCCGGGCTGCGGGCGCCAGGATTCAGCGGTGTGCACGCGACGGACGATCGCCGCGGACGTGCGGGTGCTTTCGGGAAAGCCAGGAATCGGCCCCGAGGATTGGTTCAGGCGGGATTCAACAGATTCGCCCCTGCCCGGGCCTGAAACAAACGGCCGAGGAATTTTTCCTTTTTTAAGCCGAGCTGGGGGGCTGGCCGGCCGCGCAGGTCATCCCCCCAAGGGGGTAGCCAGGAACGGTTGTCTTGCTTGGGACGGTTGGACCGTTACACTGCCCCCCATCAGGTTGGTAACTGGACGTCGCTGGATCTGTATTGCCTCTTTAAGGAGCCGTGTAATGCGTGGATTGAGCAGTGTGTGGATTCGGGTGGCGATCGTTGTGACGGTGGCTGCCGTCGTCACGCCGGCCGCGAGTGTCGCCGAGGTTGTCTACGGCAACCTCGGCAGTAGCGGCACCGATCCCCTCAGCGGAACGAACACCGACTTCGGGCCTGGTGACCCGAATGAGTTTGGCCTCGCTCAGGGGTTCACGACAGGCAGTTCAGCTCAGTATCTGGATGTGACCTCGATCACATTGGGCCTGTTCGCGACGTCGAGCGGTACGCTCAATCGCACTGTGAGCATTTATTCGAACGCGACGGGCGGTCCTTTGGATGTCCCGAACGCCGCTCTCTTTACGTCGAGTTCCGTTGCCGTGGGGAACACCGGGACCTACACATTCAATTTTTCCAATGCTAACCTGAACCCGAGTACCAAATACTGGGTGGTGCCCGAGGGGCCCAGCAGTTGGTACTTCGACAATGCCAATTCGCAGCCAGCGGGACAAAACGGCTCTGGATACACCTACGCTGGTACAAGAACTCTGAATACCTCGTCTCAGTGGGTGAATTCGACATTCCCCTCCTACAGCGTCTCGATCAACGCTGTGCCTGAACCGGCTTCGGTCGGGCTTGTCGCCCTTGGGGCAGCCGGCCTCGGCGTCACGGCTCTGCGAAGGATGCGGCGGGGCTGATCCGCAGCACGTACCGAAACGATCAACTCCGGTGGCGCCGAGGTCGGGGCCACCGGAGTTTTTCATGCGCGTTGCCCGAACCGTTCAGTCGAGCAGGGGCAGCGGGCCGATCAGGCCGTCGCCGCCCACGATGATCTCGTGGGTGAGGCTCGAGCGGGCGCGGATCGTGGCGACATCTTCGTCGAGCACCATCGAGTCGTAGGCGGCCTTGACCAGGCTCTCCGCCGAATCGATGGCGTCGTTGGTGATATCCCAGAACATCATGCCGCCCAGGCCCATGGCGTCGGCCCATTCTGCCTTGAGGGCGATCGAGGTCGGGGTTTCAAAGGAACTGAAGTAGCCCCGCGACGGGTTGTAGACGTAACTCGCCTGGGCCGTGTCGTCCCAGTAGAGCTGCCAGCCACTGGCCGAGGCTTGCACCTGGGCGACCAGATCCTTGTAGTCGTACACGCCAGCTTCGAACGTGCCCGGCGCCTTGCCTGAGGTGCCCTCGGCATAGCCGCCGTCACCGCCATCGGCCACGCCCTGCCAGCCGCGGGTGTAGAGCGGCGCTCCCAGCACGATCTTGGCCGGATCGACGCCAGCCTGGAGGTAGAGGTTCACTGCCGTCTCGATGTCGTAGCCGTTGGGATCGGCTGTGAAGGCCGCCTGGTGGCCGGTGGTGTTCTCCCAGGTGCCGTGGAAGTCGTAGGCCATCAGGTTGAAGAAGTCGACGTGCGGGGCCAGCCCGGCCAGGTTGAAGTTGACGATCTTGTCGTAGCCTGCCGGAGACGCGATCGACAGTTCATAGGTCCGGCCGAGTCGGGCTCCCAGGGCGTCTACCTTCGCCCGCACGTTCGCCATGAGGAGGGCGTAGTTGGCTCCGTCGTTCGGGCTCACCGAATTGCCCTCGAGCCCGCCGCCCCCCGGATATTCCCAGTCGAAGTCGATTCCGTCGAACATCCGGTAGGTGTCGAGGAACCGCGTGAGCGAGTTGGCGAAGGTCTCGCGGCCGGCCGCCGTCGCGGTGACCGTGCTGAAGTTGCCGGAGAGCGTCCAGCCGCCCACCGCGACGCTCACCTTCAGATGCGGATACTTCTCCTTGAGCTGGGCCAACTGGGCGAAGTTGCCCCACACGGTCTGGGTAGCCCGCGGGTCGCCTGGAGGGTAGTACCACTGATCGGCCTCACCGCTCACGCTCTCGGCCGCTGAGAACCGCTTCTCGACCGCGGCGTAGGAGTCGAACAGGGCGACCTCACCGTTGGGCTTGAGATCGATGAATGAGTAAATCAGGTGTGTGAGCTGCTCGCCCGGCACGTCGGCGACCTGGAAGTTGCGGCCATAGATGCCCCACTCGGGGAAGTAGGCCGCCAGAACCTTGTCGTGGGCGGCGATCGGCAGCTCCGCGCCGGGGTCGACTGGTGAGGGCGTCGGCGTCGGCGTCGGCGTCGGCGTCGGCGTCGGCGTCGGCGTCGGAGTGGGAGTGGGAGTGGGAGTGGGAGTGGGAGTGGGAGTGGGAGTGGGAGTGGGAGTGGGAGTGGGAGTGGGAGTGGGAGTGGGCGTGGGCTCTGGCGTCGGCGTGGGAGATGGTTCCGGCATCGGCCCGGGGGTCGGCGCAGCCATGTCGAAGTCGAACTGCACCGGCTCAAGGGCGGCCACCTTGGCCGTGTTCACGGTCGTCCAGTCATCGGCCAGGATCCCGCCGGTGTCGCCGGAGTTGGGATTCCACGACCAGTAGGTCCAGCTCACGCCCTGTTGGCCGGCAAGCAGATCGACCGTGCCGTTGCCATCGAGATCGCCTGCAAGATAGGTCGTCAGTTCCCCGTACCAGGCCTGGTCGCTGGCGGTCTCCAGCTTTGAACCAAACTCACCCAGGAGCACCGGTGCAGTGCCGGTCCGGAACAGGTAACCCCAGTTCCGATCCCAGACGTCGTAGAGATTGAGCGGGTATTCCGGAGCGCTGAAGTAGCCTTGCGGATAGACGCTCGCCGGGTAATCGTGGGCCGAATAGACGAGCCGCCCCGGCAAATCGAGCCGCACCGGATGCTCACCGGCCGCGGAGAGGTTGCCGCCCCACCAGTAATTCCCCGATGGGCCGCGTTCCACGCCCTCGACGATCACCAGCAGGTTCGGGTTGGCCGCCAGGACTGCGTTGCCCGCCCGTTCTGCCGCCAGCCGCCAGTCGGTCGCACTGCCGTCGCCCCAGGTGGCAGGCCCATGCGGCTCGTTGTGGAGATCGATCCCGATCACGGCCCGTGCGTCGGCATACCGGCTGGCGAGCATCGCGAGATTGTCGATCCAGACACTCTCGGGGTAGGCCGCGGTGTACCAGAGTCCGGAGCCGTTGGGCCCGCTGCCGGCGTCGGAGCGGTGATGATCCAGGATCACCCGCAGGCCGATCTCACCCGCGTAGTCCACGATCGCATCCATCACTCCCAGGCCAGTGAGTCCTTGGAGATCAGGATTCTTCGAGAAGTCGATTCCGTTGGGCATGCTCGTCGAGGCGAGGAGCTGATCACTGTAGGGCAGCCGGATCGTGTTGAAGCCGAGCGACTTCATCTGATCCATCATCTCGCGGTAGCCGCGGCTCCAGAGGCCATGGGGCGCGAAATTGGCCGTTTCGAGGCCGAACCAGTTGACGCCGGCGATCCGCACCGCGTTGCCCTCGGCGTCGAGGATCTGGCTACCGCTGGTCTGCAGATACCAGCTGCCTACGGCCGGCTCGGGCATTGGCATGCCCGGGTCCATTCCGCCGTGATCATCGCCATGATCGTGGCCTGGATTATGGTGGCCGGGATCATGGGGCTGGATGCTCCCCGGGCTCGTCTGGTGGCCGTCGGTCATCTGCCCAGCGGGAGCCAGCGGCGTCAGCAGGGCCGCCCGGCTGACCATCGTCACCTGCTCGGCCATGAACCCGAAAGGCACCTCGAGTTGGTCTTCGATGATCTGGTCGTGGTGGAACTCGATGTTGCCCGGGACCAAATCAGCCTTGGTCACCCCTGTGAACAAGAAGCTCTGCCCTGTCGGCTGGACCGAGATCAAGAGCCCGGCGGCTGTGTCGGCGACCGAGAGCCGTTCGCGGGTGCCAAAGTAGAGGAATGAGATCTTGTTGACGGCCGGATCAAAGCCGTCGATCACCTGCTCAACGCCGTATTCGTGCGAGCGGATGTAGACCGTGTCGGCCAGTCGGGGGCCGACACCGAGTTCCCACGACAGAACGCCACCGATGTCCTGCCGCAGGTGCTCGTTTTGCACCACGCCGAAGTTCTCGACCGAGAGATCCGTATAGCGGATGCCCTCGAGCACCTGATACTCGGGGCTCCAGGCCCACGGATTCACGATCGCCACCTCGCCCGAAGGCCGCTTGGCCACGATCAGGTTGTGGACCGAAACGTCACCGAACTCGAGGCGATCGGTGGCAGGATTGAATCCACCGATGTCCGCTGCCGCCGGATTGATGGGGAACACCCGACTCGTGCCATCGGTCGGAGGCGTGGGGGTCGGGGTCGGTTCAGGTGAGGGTTCCGGGGTTGGTGTCGGGTTTGGCGTCGGGTTTGGCGTCGGTGTGGGAACGGGTGCCGGCGCGACTGCGGTGTCGAAGACAACAGAGAGGTTCGTCGCGCCGCTCTGGCCGGTGGCCGACGTGGCCGTGAAGCCGAACCCTGCGCTGCCGCTGACCGGCAGGCCGCCGTTGTAGTTCGCGTTGGTCACCACGTAGGTGCTGCCCGTTCGCGACACGATCGTGCCGTTCCAGAGGCTGGCGATCTCGCCGGCCAGGTTGAAGGTCACGGTCCACGCGGTGACGGGACTGCCGCTCGTGTTGGTGACGACGATCGCGCCGCCGTATCCCGAGCCCCAGTTCGAGGTTTCGGTGTAGCTCACGGACCCGGAGGGCGCTGGCGTGGGCTCTGGCGTGGGTGTGGGTGTCGGGTCAGGTTCCGGTGTGGGGGCCGGCTCCGGCTCCGGCGTTGGTGTGGGTTCGACCGGCGCAGGGTCGACTGGCGTGGTGCCGGCGAAGTTCACGACGAGGTTCACGGGCGCGGCATTGTTGGTATTGATCCGGGCGGTGAAGCCGAACGAGGCCGACCCACCTGGGGCGACAGCCCGGTTGTAGTCGAGGTTTTCGATCACGTAGCGTCCGCCGCTGCGGGATTGGACCCGCGCATTCCAAATGTCGATGATCTCGCCATCGAAGTCGAAACTCGCCGTCCAACCGGTCGACGTGGCGGCGCTGGTGTTGGTGACGAGCATGCCGCCGTTGAGGCCATTGCCCCACCAGCCCGTGCGGGCGTAGACACCCCAGCCATTCGGCTGGCTCGTCGGCGAGCCGGGCTCGGTCGTCGGCGGTGTCGTGGCGGCGGCGCCGGAGACGGTGATGGAAACAGGCTCCGCCAACAGGCTCGGGTTGGCTGCGGTCGCCACGAACCCGAACGAGATCTTCTCACCCGGTTCGAGCGATTGATTCCAGGCCGGCCCCCGCACGGTGTAGGAATTGCCATCGCGGGAGACGAGTTCGGCATCCCAAAGCGACGCGATCGTGCCGCCGAAGTCGAAGGTTGCCGTCCAGTTCTCGACGGCGGAAGAACCTTGGTTCTCCAGTGCGACGCTGCCTTGCGCACCGCCTCCCCAGAAGGCTAGTTGCGTGTAGTCGGCGACGACTCCGGCCAGCAGTGCCCGAGATTCGAGCGACTCGCCGGCCACGCCCGAGCGAGGCTTGTCGCGGCGGGCCCGCAGGCGGCGTTCGATTCGCCGCCGCTGCTGGCGGGAGAGGCCGCGGGGGCCGCGGTCGGGATCTGAGGATTCGCCGAAACTGCCGAAGAAAGACACGCCGCTCATGATGGGGCCTCCGTGTTTCGCAGGTTTGGACGCCGTGCCGAGCGACAGGCCCTCAGGCCCGTGCTGCGTTCCGCACGCGACATCCCCTCCTACGCGTCGCCCCTGACGCTGGTTCATTCTGGGATACCCGACCACTCCGGCGGCCGCAAGCAACCGGTGCACGGGTTTGTCGTTCGCGGGGTGGCCCGTGCCGGCTCGGCGGACGTTCGCTGCGGTCATCCTGACCTTCGCTACCAGCCGCCGTTGACGCCGGGCCCGCGGCTGCCGCAGAGCGAGACCTGGATGCCAAGCGCCCGAGCCGCTGCCGCCTTGGCGAGCGCCGCACGATCGGCTCCGGCGGCATCCCGGGCGTAGGCCACGTGAATGTGGTTGGCCTTGTGCCTGGCCATCATCTGATCGCGGGTCACGCCATGGGTGATCGCGTGCATGATCGGCCACTGCGGGGTCGTGGCATCGAGCCGGCGACGGGTCTCGGCTGCGGGAAGCGCCACCACGCTCGCTCGGCCGATGTCCATGCAGAGTTGCTCGCGGTTGTCGCGGCCATCGACCCAGATCCGACTCCAGACGATCTCGCCCGGCTTGCTCACGCCCGCCAGTGTGCTGCCGCCCAGTCGGAAATACATCGGCGGCTGCCGGAAGCCCTCGGCACCCTTCCAGCCTCCGCTGAAGTGGCTCGGAGGCGCCGCGCCCGAAATCTCGAACACCCACACCCACTGGTCGGTCGTGCCGGACTGATCCCAGTCGCCCCAGCGGATGTCGTGGAGCGTGTTCTCGACAGGCTCGTCCAGGGCCTCGTGCACCCGCTGGGTCAGCAGCCCGTCGAGCCCTGCACATTCATCGACTTCGTTGAAGTGGACGAGTGGCCGGCCTTTGAACAGCACGCGGGCGGTCCCCTCGGCGGTCACTGGCGGTCGCTTCGAGTCGTTCAGCATGCCTTCCACGAGGTCGCTGGCGGGCAGGAGGTCCTTGAGCCCCTGCTGGTACTGGATACCGATCAGGTCGCAGCCATACCGATCGGCCAGCCGCATCGCCGCGATGTACATCCGGCACTGGAGCAGCACCTGCGGGCGGGTCAGTTCGGTCGCCTCATCGCGGCCGAAATGAAACCTCATCCCGGCGCGTTCGAGCCAGCGGAGCACGTCGCGAGCCTCCCGCTCGCTCACCCGCATCGTCTCGTAGTAGAGCGCCGATTGGCTGAGCCGCTCCTTGAAGACGCCGGTGGCGTGCAACAGCCGGTCAGGAATGATCGCGTTCTCCATTCCCATGCAGCCCTCGTCGAAGACGCCCATCAGCGCCTTTCGGGACACGAGTTCTGTGGCGATCGAATCGCCAAGCTTCTGAAGGGCGGCTGGGATCTTCACGGCGTCGAGCGGCACGACGTGGCTCGTGTCGTGATGCACGGCGCGGGTGTCGAGCCAGGCCTGGAGATGGCGGGCGAAAGGGGGGCTCGAGAAGTCCTCGGCCCAGAGCGTGGCGTAGGGAACCCCCGACTTCGTCAGCGACCCGTTGAGATTGAGCATGCCGACCAGCCCCGGCCACTGGCCCGACCAGTTGGCCACGGTCAGGATCGGCCCGCGGTGGGTCGTGAGGCCGGGGAGCACGTGGCTGGAGTACTGCCAGACCGCCTCGGCCACGACCAAGGGCACGGCCGGGTCGATGTCGGCGAACACGTCGAGCCCCTCGCGGGCGCCGGCGAGAAAGCCGTGGCCGCGCTTCTTCGAGACCGGATGGCCCCGGTCGAGCTGCCACCCTGCTCGGCCGAAGGCGGCCGCGAGGTCTGCCTCCAGCTTCTTCTGGGCCGGCCAGCAGACGCGGTTGGCCTCCTCGCGGAGATCACCACTGGCCACGAGCACGGCCTGGCGGCCAGTCGAAACACGACGTGGAGACATGAGAACCCCTGGAGAGAGACGGTCAATCGCGAATCCCCTGCCGGATGCCAGGGTCGCTCGCCGGTCCGGCACGGCCGGTACGGCGGC
>CAMDDJ010000073.1 GCA_945891385.1 Candidatus Kuenenia stuttgartensis
TGGAGGGCCGAAGCGAACGTCCGGCGACGGGGCATGGGCAACCCCGACCCCACGGGTGACACCGCTTCCGCCCTTTCATGCGGCATAGCGAACGTCTGGCGACGGGCCTACCGGGCAGGCCGCGGCGATTGGGCGAGGATCGGTTCGAGTTCGTCCACGAAATCGCGGACGTCCTTGAACTCGCGGTAGACGCTCGCGAATCGCACGTAGGCAACCTGGTCGAGCGCCTTGAGCAGCTCCATCAACCGCTCGCCGATCACGCGGCTCGGCACCTCGCTCTCACCCATGCCGTAGAGTTCCGCTTCGAGCGACGCCACCACCGCCTCGATGTCGTCGTCGGTGACCGGCCGTTTCCAGCAGGCCTTGGCCAGCCCCCGCTTGAGCTTGTCGCGGTCGAATGGGTCGCGGACTCCGCCCTTCTTCACCACGGTGAGCAGCTGCCGCTCGATCCGCTCATAGGTGGTGAACCGCCGACGGCAGCCCAGGCACTCACGGCGGCGGCGGATCGACGCCCCGTCGTCCCCGGCCCGAGAGTCGATCACCCGGTCGTTATCGGTCCGGCAGAAAGGGCATCGCATGATTGGTGCTCGGGAGGGAGCGAGCATCCTAGGCGGCGCCGAGCGAAACAGGCAACTCGGCGAGGGCGTCAGTCGCCGAGGCCGTTGAGGCCCGACAGCGAGCCGTGGCCGTTGGCGGCGATGTCGATCTCGACCGGGGGAACCGCGAGCCCGCGGGCATCGGCCTCGTTGGCATCGGCCTCGTTGGCCCGGGCCAGTTTCCAGTCACGGCGCTGGCGAGAACTGGGAATCTTCATCGCCTTGCGATACTTGGTGACCGTGCGTCGAGCCACCTTGATCCCCTGCTTGCCGAGTTCCTCGACCAGGTCGTCGTCGCTCAGCGGACGGTCTTTGGATTCACCGTCGACGATCTCCTGCAGTTTGATCCTCACCGTGTCCCAGGCCACCTCGTCGCCGTCCGCGCTGGTGGTGCCTCCCACGAAGAAGCGTCGCAGCGGTTGGATCCCGCGGGGCGTCTGGAGCCACTTGTCGTCGACGGCCCGGCTCACGGTGGTGACGTGCATCCCGATCCGGTCGGCGATCTGCTGCATCTTGAGCGGCTCGAGGGCCTCCGGGCCCTCCGTCAGAAATCGTGTCTGGTGATCGACGATCGCCTGTGACGTCTTCAAGAGCGTGCTCCGCCGCTGCTCGATGGCATCGATCAGCCACTGAGCCGAGTTCACCTTTCGCTTGATGTATTCGCGGGTTGCAGGGTCGGTGTCGGGCGAGAGGAGCATCTCGCGATAGATCGGGCTGATCCGGAGATTGGGGAGGTCGATGTCTTCGAGCCGGCACTTCCAGCTGCCATCGGGCTGCTGCTCGACGTAGACGTCGGGCTTGACCGCGACCACGATCGGGGTCGTGAAGACGGCGCCTGGCTTGGGTCGCAGGGTGTGCAACTGCTCGCGCAGCTCCTCGATCTCATCCAGGGAGAAGCCCGCCTTCCGTTCGATCAGGGGCATTCGGTTGCCCGCCAGATCTTCCAGATGATCGGCTACGAGCCGCCGGAGTTTCCGGGCATTGGGCATGTCGTCCCGGATTTGGAGCAGCAGGCATTCCTTCAGATCCCGGGCTGCCACGCCAGGGGGATCCATCGCCTGCACCACCCGCAACGCCCGCTCGAGGTGCTCGAGTTGGCCGGCCGGGCCTTCGGGATCGACCAACTCGGCCAGCGGCACCGGCAGGTAGCCGTTGGAGTCGAGGTTGTAGATGATCCGGTCGGCGGCCGCCTGGACGGCGGGCGGAAGTTCCTCGTTCGCCAACTGGGCGTGGAGGTGGTCGGAGAGCGTCTCGGGCCGCTCCTCCATGTTTGCCATCACGTCGAGGTAGCGATCGCCGGCCTGCTCGATCTGGGCCGCCGAGGGCCGGCTGCGGTCGTCGTCGCTGTCGGGATACTCGGCCGACCAGTCGTAGGACCGCTCGAAATCGGCCTGATTGGCGTGGTCCTGATCGACGATCAGGGGCATCTCGTCGACCGTCTTGGTCGACACGGCCGGCTCGGGTTGAGCCTCGGCCCCAACCGGCTCCGCAGCCGGACCGTCGGAGCCAGCCTCGTCGACCTCGAGCGTCTCGTTGTTCTGGATCTCCTGCTCGATCCGCTCTTCCAGGGCCATGACCGGTAGTTGCAGAATCTCCATCGACTGGATCATGCGCGGCGCAAGCACCTGCTTTTGCGCCAACCGCATTTCCTGGCCGAAAGACATCCGCATCGCAGTCTCGCTCCGGAATCCGAGGGGACGACCGCTGGCCGACCCCCCGTTCCTTAGAATACCCTAAGAAGGAGGCCTGTCGCGGGCACGGTGAGGATTCCGTGAATCCGGTGTTGGGGCGCGGAGCAGCGGCGATTCAGTCGGCCCAGCGGCGGCGGCCAGCCAGGGCGTCGGCCAGCATCTCCTTATTGGCCTGCTCGAGCGACGCGCCCACGGTGAGTCCGCGGGCCAGCCGCGTGATCTCGACGGGAATGCCGGCCAGCGCCTCGGCGACGAGGAGCGCCGTGGCATCGCCCTCGACGTTGGGCGTGGTAGCGAGGATCACTTCCTGCACTCCCCCCTGCCGCACTCGGGCCGTGAGGGAATCAAGCGTGAGCCGCTCCGGACCTTTACCCTCCAGCGGCGCGACTCGCCCCTGAAGCACGTGATAGACCCCGCGGTAGGTTCCGGCCTCCTCCAGGGCAAGGAGATCCCGCACCTGCTCCACCACGCAGATCGTCGCCTGATCGCGCTTCGGGTTCCGGCAGATGTCGCAGGTTTCGGCCTCGGCCAGGTTGCCGCACACGCGGCAGGGGCGGAGATTCTCCTTCACCGCCCGAATCGCTGCGGCAAAAGCAAGCGCGGCATCCTTGGGCATCATCAACACGTGGTAGGCGAGTCGTTCCGCCGACCGTCGGCCGATGCCAGGCAGATCCGCGAAGGCGGTTACGAGTCGGGCCACGGCTCCCTGCTGGTCAGCCATCATCGTCCTCGGCTTCGTCGCGGTTCTCGGGTGCGGAACTGGCCACGGTGCTCGGTTGCGAAGCCACAGCGGCAGCCGCGGGCGGCGGCCCGGGCCGCGGCGGTTCTACCTTCCGGATCGCGGCGTCGAACAGGGTACGGGCATGGGACACGAGCGGATGATCGGTGGCAGCCCGCACGAGCGCCGTCTGGGACGGGACCGGGGCGGGTCGTTGCTGGGGCGCCACCGCGTCTGCAGCGACCGGGGGCGCGAGCACGACCGAATACCGCATCGGCCGGCCGAGCCGGTCTTCGAGCGCCCGTCCGATCGCCGCCATGGAGTCAGGCCGCCGCAGAAAGGCGGCCGCCGTCGCGGCGGTGGCGGGCAGCCGGATCTCGAGTTGCTCTTCTTTCCAGGCGGCAGCGGCTGCGGTGGCCGCGAAGTCGGCGGCCAACCCGTCGAGCCCGTCCGTAGCGGCCCGCCAGGCGGCGAGCGGGTCGGATGGAAGCGGGGCCGCAGCCACGGCCGCGGCTGGCTCACTCGAAGACTCCCCGATCGGAACCGGCTGATCGGCCTCCGATGTCGCAGACTGGCCGGTTCCCCCCGCGTGCGAATCACGGTTCGGTGGGATGGCCGGCGGCGAGCCGGCCGCCTCACCGGGGACGGTCAGCTCGGTCGTTTTTTTTTCGCGCGGCTCCGGTGGCCGGGCCGCGGGAACGGGCGCGACCGATCGAGCGGGGGCGGCGGTGCGCGGCGTCGCTGAGCCTCCCTGGCCCTGGCCGGCCGGCCCGCTCGTTGCCAGCCGGCCGACGGCCTCAGCGAGGCTCTCGAGGTCGTCGATCGCCGCCAGCCGCACCACCGCCATCTCGGCCAGCACCTGGGCGTGGCCGCTGGTACGCATCCGTCCGAGGGTCTGGTCGAGGATCTGGAGCATCGCGAGGATCGTGGCCGTGCCCAAGCCCCGGCCGATCGCCGGGATATCGAGGCCCAGTCCCGTCGATTCGGAGAGCTGCTCGGTCCCGCAGCCGACGCTGGCCAAGAGGCAATCGCGGAAGGCGGCGAGCAGTTGCTCGAGCACCCCGCCCGGATCAGCTCCCCCGGCAAGCGCGGCGTCGAGCGCGGCCACTGCCCGGGCAGCATCCCGTTCGGCGATCGCCGCGAGCAGCGCCCCGATCCGCTCCTCGCTGCCGGTGCCGATCACGCCGTGGACATCCTCGACCGTGATCGGGCCCGTGGACGCCCCGAGCAACTGCTCGAGGAGCGACTGGCTGTCTCGCATGCTGCCGGCGGCCCGCCGAGCGATGAGGTGGACCGCCTCAGCCGACACATTGGCCCCTTCGGACTCGACGATCTGGGCCAGCCGCCGGGCGATCGCAGCCGCGTCGACCGTCACAAAATCGAACCGCTGGCAGCGGGAGAGGATGGTGATCGGCAGCTTCTCGGGCTCCGTCGTGCAGAAGACGAACTTCACGTGGCCGGGCGGCTCCTCGAGCGTCTTGAGCAGCGCGTTGAAGGCCTCCCGCGTGAGCATGTGCACTTCGTCGATGATGTAGACCTTGAACCGGCCGCGGGCGGGCCGGATGGCGACGTTCTGCCGCAGGCTGCGGATCTCGTCGATGCCGCGGTTGCTGGCCGCGTCGATCTCCACCACGTCCACGTCCTGCCCCGCCGTGATCGCCCGGCAGGCATCGCAGGCGTTGCAGGGCTCGGCCGCCGGTCCCTGCTCGCAGTCGAGCGCCTTGGCGAAGATCCGGGCCGCGCTCGTCTTGCCCACGCCTCGCGCCCCGGTGAAGAGGTAGGCGTGGCCGATCCGGCCGCTCTCGATCGCCCCCGACAGGCCGCGGGCCACGTGCTCCTGGCCGACGAGGTCGGCGAACCGCTGAGGCCGATAGCGACGGGCCACCACCTGATAGCCGCCCGCGGTCGGATTCGGATGCACGGTGGGGTCAGACGTTGCCATGGGCTTGGGGGCTCACGTCGGGCGCCGATGAGAGGCCCACCGCACAAAGAGACGACTGCTTATGGCTGCTGCGGTTAAGCCCTGACCAGGTTCACAGATCCCCATCGCAGGGGCCTCTCATCGGATCCCGCTCTACCTGGTTTTGTACGCACCAGCGGCGGTTCGGTCAAAGGCGGGCCGCGGCAGGGCCGCGCGACGGCGGAAGCCTGCTACATTTCCGGGCATGGCCACGGCCAAGTCTCCGATGATGCAACAGTTCGAGGCGGCGAAGGATCGCTGCCCGGGCGCCCTCGTGCTCTTTCGGATGGGCGACTTCTACGAACTCTTCGGCGACGACGCCCGTGAGGCCGCCACCCTGCTCGATCTCACGCTGACCAGCCGCGACAAGGGCCCCGACGCCCTGCCGATGGCCGGCTTTCCCCACCACCAGCTCGACCCGCAGTTGGCCAAGCTCGTGGCCGCCGGCCGCCGCGTGGCGATCTGCGAGCAGATCGACGACCCCAAGACGACCAAGGGCCTCTTGCGCCGCGAGGTCACCCGGATCGTCACGCCGGGAATTGCCGCCGACGAGTCGCTGCTCGACCCCGACCGCAGCAACTGGCTCGTCGCGATTCTGCCCGACGCGCGGCGGGGTCAGGAGGCCGCGGCCAGTCGGGTGGGGTTGGCCTGGATCGACGTGGCAGCCGGACGGTTCGAGGCGACGGTAGTCGAAAGGGATGACGTGGCCGATCACCTGCTCAGGCTCGATCCGGCCGAGTGCCTCTGCCCCGACCGGTGCCGGTCCGACGTCAACCTGCTCGTCGAGGCGGCCGGCCCTGGCCGCGTGGTCACAACCCGGCCCGACTGGTGGTTCGAGCGGGCGACGGCCGAGATGGCGGTCGGCCGCGCCCTCGGAGGCCGCCGGCTCGAAGGCCTCGGCTTCGAGCCCGACGCCGACGCGCTGGGCATCGCCGCCGCGGGTGGCATCGTGGCCTACCTCGAGGAAAACGAGCCGGCCGCGGTTGGCCGGATCGACACCCTCGCCGCCTGGCGGGCTGGGCTTCGGCTGGAGATCGACGAGGCCTCGCGGCGGAGTCTGGAGATCGTCCGCGGCACCGCCAGCGGCCGCCGGCCTGGCTCGCTGGCCGGCGTGCTCGACCACACCAAGACCGCGATGGGCGGACGGCTGCTCGGCGAGTGGTTGGCAGCGCCCCTGGTCGATCGCGGCGGCATCGAGGACCGGCTCGACGCGGTGGCGACCCTGGTCGCATTCCCGGCCCTCGCTGCCAGACTCGCCGAGCGACTCGCCGGCATCGGCGATCTCGAGCGACTGGTCGGGCGAGTGGTGACGGGCCGGGCCGGGCCGCGGGATCTCGAGCGGATCGGCCATGCAGCCTCCGTCCTGCCCGACGTCGTGGCCGTGCTCGACGAACTCCGAGCCATCGGGCCATCGCCCACCGCCCTGCTCGCCGACCTGCGAGAGTCACTCGATCCCTGCAGCGACATCGCCGCCCGGATCACCGCGACGCTTCGCGAGGGCTGCCCCGTCTTCGCCCGCGAAGGGGGCTTCATCCGTCCGGGGTTCGATTCTCCGCTCGACGAACTCCTCGAACTCGCCAGCGGCGGCAAAGCCTGGATCACGCGGTATCAGGCCGACGAGATCGAACGCACCGGCATCGCCTCGCTCAAGGTGGGCTACAACCGGGTGTTCGGTTTCTTCCTCGAGGTGAGCCGCTCCCAGGCCGAGAAGGTGCCCCCCGAATACGTCCGCAAGCAGACGGTCAAGAACGCCGAGCGCTACACCACGCCCCAGCTCGACGAACGCCAGCGGCAAGTGCTTGGAGCCGAGGAGGAGGCCGTCCGCCGCGAGATCGCCCTGCTCGATGAGCTCCGCGAGTTCGTGGCGGGGCAGCGGCACCGGCTCGACCGGGCGGCGGGCATCCTCGCGATCCTCGACGTGCTCGTCTCGTTCGCCGACGTGGCCCGCCGGCGGGCCTGGGTGCGGCCCGAGATCACCGCGGGCGGCGACCTCGAGATCGAAGCTGGCCGCCATCCGGTGCTCGAAGACATCCTGCCCCCGGGCACGCTCGTGGCCAACGATCTCGCGCTCGCTGCTCGGCCGGTTGGGACAACGGTCGCGAGTGGCGGTAGCCCCGCGATCCTGCTCGTCACCGGGCCGAACATGGGCGGTAAGAGCACGTTCATCCGCCAGGCGGCGCTCATGGTGGTGCTCGCCCAGGCGGGCAGCTTCGTGCCGGCCAAGCGGTGTCGCGTGGGGATCGTCGATCGGCTGTTCGCCCGGATCGGCGCCGGCGACGACCTGGCCCGGGGCGCAAGCACGTTTCTCGTGGAGATGTCGCAGACCGCGCGAATCCTCAACCGAGCCACGCCCCGCAGCCTCGTGATCCTCGACGAGGTGGGCCGCGGCACGAGCACCTTCGACGGCCTGGCGATCGCCCAGGCCGTGGTCGAGCACCTGCAGGGCCGGATCGGCTGCCGCACGCTCTTCGCCACCCACTATCTCCAACTCGCGGCCCTCGACCGGCTTCCCGGCGTCGGCAACGTGCAGGTGCTCGTGCAGCAGCACCGCGACGAGCTCGTCTTCCTTCATCAGGTCGCCCCCGGCGCCGCCGACAAGAGCTGGGGCGTGCACGTGGCCCGACTGGCGGGCGTGCCGACGACCGTGATCGAACGGGCCCGCGACCTGCTCTTGGCCCTGGAGTCGGATGCCGGTCCGACATCCGCCAAGCCCCGCCGCAAGCCGGCCGCCACCGCCGACCAGAAGTCGCTCTTCCACGACTGAGCCGAGGGCTTCAGCCGCACGGGTTCATCGTGTCTCGCGGGGTGCCGGCGGCGACGAGTTCCGGCCGCGGTCCGCGGCCCGCCGGAGTCGCGTCGTCGGGGCCGAGGGTGACAGGAATGCTCTTGTAGGCCGGCGTGCGGGAGAGCGGGTCGGCGGCCTTTGGCACGAGCACGTTGCTCTCGGGGTAATACATCGCCACGCAGCCGGGCCGGATCTCCGAGAAGGCCGACACGATCTGCCCCCGCATCTCGCCGGCGGCACTTGCGATCCGGCAGCGGCCGCCGGCCACGAGGCCGAACCTCCGGATGTCGTCGGGATGGATGAGCACGATGTCTCGTCGGGTCTGGTTGCGGTAGAGGTCTTCTTCCTCGTACACGACCGTGTTGAACTGGCCCTCGCTGCGAATCGTCATCAACACGAGCCCCTCCGGGGCGGCCGGCAGATCGTGCACCGCGAGATGCGCCTTGCCGTCGGCCGTGGGAAACAACGGCCCATCGATCGCCCGGCCGGGAATCGAAAACTCCCGCTTCGTCTTGTCGATCTCGGCGATCTGCTCAAGCCCGGGCACGATCGCGGCGATCGCCCGGCGGATCGTGCTCGTGTGGGCCATGTCGTGCCAGTTGACCGGACCGCCTCCGCCCTGCACCCGCCGGGCGAGGTCGGCGATGATCTCGACCTCGGCTCGCGGGCCGACGTGGCGGGCCGGGCCGCCGTCGGAGAGCCGGATGTAGCTGAACATGCTCTCCTGCGTGGAGGGCTCAGGCTCCTCGTCGCGGGCGAGCACCGGCAGGATGATCGTCTCCTCGCGTCCGAGGCCGCCGGCATGGCCGGTGTTGAGCGAGGTGCTGAGGTAGACGACCGTGTCGATCTTCGCCATGGCCCGCTCGGCGAAGGCGGCATCGGGGCTCGCCCCCCAGAGGTTGCCACCGAGGCAGAGGGCGAACCGCATCTCGCCCCGGTCGGCCGCGTCGAGACACTCGAGCGTGTCGTAGCCCTTCATCGTCGGAAGCGACACGCCGAAGTGCCGTTCGAGCCGCTCGAAGATCGCGGCCTTCAGCGTGGGGGTGACGCCCACCGTGCCCATGCCCTGGATGTTGGAGTGGCCCCTAATCGGCTGCAGGCCCGCCCCCGGGCGGCCCACCATCCGCCGCATCAGCGCCAGTGCCGCGATTGCCTGCACCGTCGCCGCCCCGTGGAGATGGTGGGTGACTCCCATCGTCCAGGCGAACACGGCCCGCCGGCTCTCCGCATACTGGGCGGCGAGGTCGTCGATCTCCCGCCTGCCCACGCCGCTTGTGGCGACGATCTCATCCCAGGAGAGGGCGTCGAGGCGGCCGCGGAGATCCGCCCAGCCGGTGCAGTGCTCGGCCAGGAATGCCTCGTCAACGATCGGCTCGCCCGCGGCGTTCTGCGGCGTCGCCGCCTGCAGTTCCAGCAGCCGCTTCATCAGGCCGTAGACCAGGGCGAGGTCGCCGCCCACGAAGGGCTGCACGTAGCTGCTCGCGATCTCGGCGCCGAAAAAGAGCGCCCAGGGATCGCTCGGCACGGAGAAGTTCACGAGCCCGGTCTCGACGATCGGATTCACGACCACGACTTTCCCGCCCGTGCGGCGGACGGTCATCAAGGTCCGCATCATCCGCGGATGGTTGCTGGCCGGATTGCCCCCGATCAGCATCGTGAAGTCGCTCTGCTCCATGTCGTCGAGGTGGATCGTGCCGGCGCCGGTGCCGATCACGCTCGCCAGGCCCACGCCGCTGGCCTGATGGCAGTAGTAGGAGCAGTTGTTGACGTGGTTGGTGCCGTAGAGCCGGGCGAAGAGCTGGAGCAGGAAGCCGGCCTCGTTGCTCGAACGGCCGCTGAAATAGAAGAAGCTCTGCTCCGGAGCGGTCTGCCGCAGCTTGGCCGCGATCCGCTCCATCGCCTCGTCCCAGGAAATCGGCCGGTAGTGCTGCGAGCCATTCCCACTCCGGCGGTCGAGGATCACCGGCTGCACGAGCCGGCCGGAATGCTCCATCTCCCGCGGAGAGAACCGCCGCAGCTGCGGGACCGAGTAGGTCTCGAAGAAGGTCGGCTTCACCGCCCCCTGCATGTCGGCGACCATCGCCTGAAACGACTTCTTGCAGACCTCGGGGAAGTGGCCCGCCTCATTGACCATGCCCCCGGCCTGGCCGCCCATGCCGAGGGCGCAGGTCTTGCAGGCATTCTTTGAGCGCATCGCCTTCCAGAGGGCCCACAGGCCGCCGGCCTCGCGGGCCTTCTTCAGCGTATAGAGGACGGCCCGCCAGCCGCCGCCAGTTGTCACGCGTCCCATCAGCTTCGCTCTCGGGGTTAGGGCTGGGTGCGGGTCAATCGAAGTGGGACGGGGTTGCCCATGCCATCTCGCCGGACGCTCCCTGTGGGCATCCTGCCCTTCGGTCGCTCGGAGGATACCTCGCTTCGCAATCCTTGCTGCGCTCGGTTTCCTACGCCGCTCGATTGGCATGGGCAACCCCTCGGGCTCCAGCCAATCTCCGTTCCGTTTAGCTGAGGCTCACGGTGACGGTCTTGTGCTCGAGGTAGGGCTCGAGGCCCTTCTCGCCGAGTTCGCGGCCGAAGCCCGACTGCTTGAAGCCGCCGAAGGGCGCCGCGGCGTCGAACACGTCGTAGCAATTGACCCAGACCGTGCCCGCCCGGAGCCGCTTGGCCGCCTCGTGGGCCCGGGAGATGTCGCGAGTCCAGACGGCCGCGGCGAGGCCGAAGTTCGTGGCGTTGGCCCGCCGGATGAGTTCGTCCATGTCGGAGAACTTGAGCACCGAGAGCACCGGGCCGAAGATCTCCTCGCGGGCGATCGCCATCTCGTCCTTGACGTTCGTGAACACCGTCGGCTCGATGAAGAAGCCCTTGTCACCCACGCGGCCGCCGCCGGCGGCGAGGGTCGCCCCTTCCTTCTGACCGACCGCGATGTAGCCCATGATCTTGTCGAATTGGGCCTTGTCGACCTGCGGACCCTGCTGGGTGGCGGGATCGAAGGGATCGCCGACGCGGCGGCTCTTGCTCTCGGCCACCACCCGCTCGACGAACTCGCCGTGGATCGCGTCCTCGACGAACAGCCGGGAGCCGGCGCAGCAGCACTGCCCCTGGTTCAAGTAGATGCCCACATGGGCCCCGGCGGCGGCCGCATCCATGTCGGCGTCGGCGAAGACGATGTTGGGGCTCTTGCCGCCGAGTTCGAAGGTCAGCCGCTTCAGCTGGTCAGCCGCCTGCCGCATGATGACTTGGGCCGTTTCACCCGAGCCGGTGAAAGCCACCTTGTCGATGCCCGGGTGCTTGACGATCGCCGCGCCGGCGGTCGGCCCGAAGCCGGGCACCACGTTGATCACGCCGTCGGGCACCCCTGCCTCCTGGGCCAACCGGGCGAGCCGCAGGGCCGTCAACGGCGTCTGTTCGGCCGGCTTCATCACGATCGTGCAGCCCGCGGCCAGCGCCGGGCCCCACTTCCAGGCCACCATCAGGATCGGAAAGTTCCAGGGAATGATCTGGCCCGCCACGCCCACCGGCTCCTTCCGCGTGTAGCAGAAATAGTTGCCGTTGATCGGGATCGTCGCACCCTGGATCTTGTCGGCCCAGCCGGCGTAGTAGCGAATCACCTCGATCGCCAGCGGGATGTCGCCGAGGCGGGCGTCGCTGACCGGCTTGCCATTGTCGAGCGATTCGAGCGCCGCGAGCTCGTCGATCTCCGCCTCGATCAGGTCGGCCAGCCGCATCATGATCCGGCCCCGCTCGCGGGCATTCATCCGGGGCCAGGGCCCCTCGTCGAAGGCCTTGCGGGCGGCGAGCACGGCCAGTTCCACGTCGGCCGCGTCAGCCTCGGCCACGGCGGCGATCACCTCTTCGGTCGCCGGATTGATCGTGTCGAAGGTGTTGCCGCTGCGGGCCGGTGTCCACTGTCCGCCGATGAAGAGCTGGCTCTGACGGATCTGCGGTGTGGCGGCCTTCCTGGGGGCGGTGACTGTGGCCATGCGGAACGCTCCTGAAGTGACTGGTGACAGAGCAAAGCGGTCGATAGGCGGCGTTTCCTCGAGGAATGAGTCCCCGCGAAAACCCGACGATTTGCCCAAGGCATCGTAGCCCGGATAGTCTGGCGTGAGCAAGGACGGTGTCGGCGGAGCAACCGGTGCTTCCCCCCACCGTCCTCTGCCATGGCTTCGGCAACGGAGCCATGCCCTGGTGCTGGGTCGGCCGGCACTGTTGAAATGAATGCCTCGAGGAGTTGACGTGATGCGTGCAGACCATGTGACGGCGATGGTGGCGGCCCTGGTGGTGACGGCGGCTGTGGCCTCCGCGGAAGTGACGAGCGGCCCGCAGGTCGGGGAGTCGGTCGGTGCGTTTCTCGTGACGAAGGTCACCGGCAATCCCGATGACGGCGTGGCCGACGGCAAGACGCTCTGCTACCGCTGCCGGATGGGCAACAAGCCGGTGGTGATGGTGTTCGCCCGATCGGCTGATGAGAAGTTCGCCAAGTTTCTCACCAAACTCGAGGAGGAACTCGAGGAGCACGCCGACGATCAGCTCACTGCGTTCGTCAACATGATCGGCACCGATGCCGAGAGCCTGAAGAAGGCGGCGGCCGACTTCGCCGCCAAGCACGACTTCAAGCGGATCGCCTTCGTCGTGCCAGAAGAGGTTGAGAACGGCCCGGAAGACTTCAAGATCGCCCGCGACGCCGACCTGACCGTGGTCTGCTACAAGGGCGGCACGGTCAAGGCCAACCACGCGGTGGCCAAGGGCGGGCTGAACGACGACATGATCGACGCGATGGTCGAAGCCTCGTGCAACCTGGTCGACTGACCGCACGACCACGCTAAGCGTTCGGAATCTAGACGACAGGCGGCCCGGGTGAATCTTCCCCGGGCCGCCTGTGCCCTTTTCATGCAGCGCAGGCAGCATTCCCATGACGATCTCCGGCATGTTGAAGGCCGCCTTTCGCCGGGTATGGCATCTGATCGTCACACCCTACGAACCCGAGCCTGAAGAAGCGGGTTTTCACAAGCGCACGCAGACCCAGGAGGTTTCGGCCGCGCGGGTCACGGTGGCCGTGCTCACCGCCGCCGAGAGCCACCGGTTCTTCGGCATCGACCTCGCGCGGAGGGGCATCCAGCCGGTCTTCCTCCGCATCGAAAACCGCTCCGCCGAGCCGCTCCGGCTTCAGATGGTTGGCATCGATCCCCGGTATTTCACGCCGCTCGAGGCGGCAGCGGTCGTGCACTTCTCGATCCTCCGGAGGCTCTCGGCGTTCGGGTTTCTCGGCTGGCTCTTCCTGCCCCTTCTGCTGCTCGTGCCCTTCAAGCTGATCACCGCCCATCAGGCCAACCGGCGGATGGATGAGCTCTTCCGCAGCCGCGGCTTCCGGCTGGGACCGGTCCATCCCGGTGGAGCGACCGAAGGGTTCGTGTTCACCACGCTCGACCTCGGCACGAAGGTGGTTCATGTGCGGCTCGTCCCCGCCGGCGACATCCGCGAAGCGATCGAGCGGGCTGCTCCGCAGAGCGATGCCGAGGTGCTCGATCACGCGGCGGTGACCACTCCCGCCGTGGATCTCACATTTACGGTGCCGGTGCCCGGGATCGCCGCCGACTATCTCCACCGCGACTTCGACACGATCCTGCCGCAGGCCTCGGTCGAACCTGTCACGCTCGCCGAACTCGTGACCCGACTCGAGCAGATGCCCGCCACGACGGGCAACGCGGCCGGCAGCCGGGAGGGCGACCCCGTCAACCTCGTGGTGATCGGCGAATTTGCCACCCTGCTCGGCGGCTTCGCGGCCCGCTGGGACGAGAGCGAGACGATCACCCTGGCCACCTGCTGGAAGACGGTGAAGGCCTTCCTACTCGGCTCGACCTACCGCTATTCCCCGGTGAGCGCCCTCTATCTCTTCGGCCGGCCGCAGGACATCGCGCTGCAGCGGACGCGGCACTCGATCAACGAGCGGATTCATCTCCGGCTCTGGCTCTCGCCGCTCTCCTTCGCCGGCTGCCCGGTCTGGGTCGGCCAGGTGAGCCGCGACATCGGCGTGCGGTTCACGTGGAAGACCTGGAATCTCACCACCCACCGGATCGACCCCGACGTGGACGAGTCGCGCGACTACGTGATCGAGGATCTCTCGCTCGCCGGCCGCGTCCGAGCGACGGGCTACGTGGCGGGGGTCGGGGCGTGCGGGCCGACGACGCCCCGCAGGAACCTCACGGGCGACCCCTGGTTCAGCGATGGCCAGCGGGCCGTAGTCATGCTCTCGCCGACCCACCTCGAATGATCAGCCATGCCGGCAGGCGGCCGAGGGTCCGGAGCTTGCCCGACGCGACGCGGGGCGTCGCATAAAAGCCCCCGACGCGAGTCGGGGGGCACCGCGTGGCAGCGGATCCCGTCGTCCACCCCGCATCACGGGTTTTGAACCCCGAGCCCTTGCAAGACGACATCCGAGTGCGTCAGCGGGTGATGGCCTGCTCCCGACCCGAAGCCTGCCGACAGCCCCGGCACCGCTCCTCGACCGTCCATTCGAAACCCGGAACCTTCCGGGTGACCTCCCGTTTCACCGGCACAGTCTTCGTGATCACGCGGGCGCAGGTGGGCTTCCAGAGATCGACCTCGTAGCAGCCGCACTCATCCCGCCCACAGCGTGTGCCGCACGGGATGCTTCGCCCCGGGATGCACTGCAGTTCTTCCTTCGCCGACCAGCAGACCTTCGTCTTTTCCCGCACGACGGGCTTCGGCAGGCAGATCCGGCGCACGCCCTTGCAGCTCCCGCAGCGATCGCAGCGACTGTCGGTGTTGGATGGCGACTCGGTCTTCGCCGGGGCCGTGGCAGAGGTCGCAGCCGCGACCGGCGGCGCAGCCGCGTCTCCTCGCCCCTGTTCCGACTTCGGCCGAGGCGGAGGAACCGCCTCAGGCTCGGCCGCAGACCAGGCCGCCGGCAGCGGCAGCAGGAGGGCGGCGACGAGGGCGGCGATTCGAAGCGGACGGGTTGGCTCGAGCAATGGCTTCATGGCTGCCGGTGAGATCGGTCGCCAGCGGCCGTTTCTGTGGTGAAAACCGCCCGCCGCCCCCCTCTGACGAACCCGGGTAAGCGCGGTATAGTAGGCAACCTCGGGCGGCGTAGCTCAGTTGGTTAGAGCACCGGCTTCATAAGCCGGGTGTCGCCGGTTCAAGTCCGGCCGCCGCTAGTTCCCTTGGATAACCGTTCGGTCCCCGACGGTTGACGAGGGTTTTTCGAATCGACCGGGGTCGTAGCACCGCCGCCCCGCGACGGGCCATTGGGTCCGGTCGACTTGCCCCTTCGACGTGAAAGGGCGGTCTTGCCGCCAGCCGGGCTTCGAGCCCTGCCGCGGTGTTCTTCATGGCCGCCGTCATCGCGGCAGCCCAGGTGACCATCGCAATGATCGTGTCCTGAATCCTGTGGTGGCAGGCC
>CAMDDJ010000074.1 GCA_945891385.1 Candidatus Kuenenia stuttgartensis
AGCGATCGGACTTCGTCAGACGTGATTCCTACGGCCACGACCATCATTGGTCTCCTCCTTCCCGGCGGACGCCCGCCGCTTTGTGTTTCTGGTGCCCGCGACACCTCGGGGCAGAGGAAGGACAAGGCACGTGCCGTGCCAAAGCCCGCGAGGGCTTCGCACGCGAAGCGTTTCGCCCTGGAAAACAAGGCTCAAGCAGCTGGAAGATTTCCTGGGAAGCTGCGGGTCACCAGGCCGGGTGACTCACCGTTTCGCGTGGTGAGAACCGGGGAACACCGGCCCAAAACCGGCAAAAAACCCATGAATTCGGCGTGTTTCAGGCCTCCTCACCGCCGTGAGGAGCCGCTCACCGCCGCTGGGAGCGGGAAACGCCGGTTGGGCCGGGAAAAACAGGCCGCCGTGGTCAATGGGTTCGGATAAGGTGGCTTGCCCGAAAAGCCCTCGTTTGTCAATCACCACCCTCGCCATCACCGCGATGTCTCTTGACGATTCCGCGACACCAGCCCGGCAGGTGACCGTTGCCGCGCACGGTCACCTGCTCACGAACGCCGCCGTCTGGTCCCCCGACTCTCGGTGGTTGGTATACGACGTGCGGTCGGCGGCAGACGGCTCGATCTTCGATGGGACACGGATCGAGCGGGTCGAGGTGGCAACCGGACGCGTGGAGGTGCTCTACGAGTCACGCCACGGAGCCTGCTGCGGCGTGGTCACCACCAGCCCCGTCGATGACCGCATTGTCTTCATCCTCGGACCCGAGCATCCGACGGTGGATTGGACCTACGGGCCGGCCCGGCGGCAGGGCGTCGTGGTCCGTGCCTCCGAGCCCGGCGTCGCCCGGCCGCTCGACGCCCGCGACCTTGTCCCGCCGTTCACGCCCGGCGGACTGCGGGGCGGAAGCCACGTGCACGTCTTCTCCCCGGATGGCCGACTGGTGAGCTTCACGTATGAAGATGCCGTGCTCGCCGGGCCAGGACCGCAGGGGCGACAGCGAAACCTCCGCGGCGTGGGCCTGAGCATCTGCGATCGACCCGTGACGGTTCCCTCCCGCCACGCCCGCAACCACGATGGCTCAGCCTTCTCGGTGCTGGCGACTGCGCTCGAAGACGCTCCACGGCCCGGAAGCGACCAGATCGAGCGAGCCTGCGAGGAGGGCTGGGTGGGCCGTGACGGTTACCTCCGGGCCGACGGCTCCCGGCAGCGACGGGCGCTCGCCTTTCAGGGCCGGGTAGCGACCACCGAAGGCACGGCCATCGACGAGGTCTTCATCGTCGATCTGCCCGATGACACGCGGGAACTCGAGCGGCCAGCCGCCCGGCCGCTCGCCGGTACACCGTCTACCCGTCCCGGGGTGCCGGCCGGTGTCTCGCAGCGGCGGCTGACCTTCACGTCCGACCGCACGCATCCGGGCATCCAGGGGCCGAGGCACTGGCTCCGTTCGAATCCGGACGGCTCTCGGATCGGCTTTCTGATGCGAGATGACGCCGGGATCGTCCAGCTCTTCACCGTCAGCCCCGTCGGCGGAGAGCCCGTGCAGATCACCCGAAACCACTTCGGGATCACCAGCAGTTTCACGTGGACACCGGACGGCAGGCAGATCGCCTGCGTGGCCGACGGCAGCGTCTGCCTGGTGAACGTGTTCAATGGCGTTACCCGGCGGCTCACCGAGCCGGTCCGCGACGAGACAGGCCCGCGTCCGGAGGCCTGCGTGGTCTCACCGGACGGGCGTCAGATCGCGTTCGTGCGCTCGGTACCGATCGTCGCCGGCGGCGATCGGTACACCCAACTCTTCATCATCGATCTGCCAGCCGTCGATCCGCTCTAGGCCTTCGCCCGGGCCACCTTTCGCCGCTCGTGCTCGGAAAGCAGGATTTTCCGCAGCCGAATCACGGCCGGCGTGACCTCCACGAGTTCGTCGTCTTCGATGTACTCGAGCGCTTCTTCGAGCGACATCCGCCGCGGCGGCTTGAGCAGGATGTTGCGGTCGCTGCCACTCGCCCGCATGTTGGTCAGCTTCTTCTCCTTGGTGGGATTCACGGTCATGTCCTCACTGCGAGCGTTCTCGCCCACGATCATCCCCTCGTAGACCTCGTCGCCCGGTTCGATGAAGAGATCGGCCCGCTCTTGGAGACCGTCGAGACCGAAGGCTACGGCCTTGCCCGGAACCATCGACACGAGCACACCGTTGGCCCGGCCGGCCACCTCCCCTTCCATCGCCCCCCACTTCTCGAAGCGATGATGCATGATCGCCGTACCCTGCGTGGCGTTGAGCACACGGGTCCGGAGGCCGATCAGGCCGCGTGCGGGGATCGAGAAGGTGGTGTGGGCGAACTCACCCCTGTTCCCCATATGCTTGAGTTGGCCGCGGCGGGAACCGGTCAGTTCCATCACAGGCCCGAGTTTGTCGTGCGGAACCTCGACCACCAGCGTCTCGAACGGCTCGTAGACCGTATCGCCCTCCTTCCGGAGGATCACCTTGGGCTTCCCGACGGAGATCTCGAACCCTTCCCGCCGCATCGTCTCGATCAAGACGGACAAGTGGAGCAGACCACGACCGGAGACGGCGAATTGTTCGGTGCCGATGATCGGCTCCACCCGAAGGGCGACGTTCTTCTCGAGTTCCTTGTCGAGCCGGTCACGGAGATGGCGAGTGGTGAGAAACTTGCCCGACTTGCCCACCAGCGGGGAGGTGTTGATGCCGAAGACCATCGAGAGAGTGGGCTCGTCGACCGTCAGGCGGGGCAGCGGCCGCGGGTCGCCCGCATCGCAGATCGTGTCGCCGATCTCCACATCGGCGATGCCGCTGACGGCCGCGATGTCACCCGCCGTGGCTTCCTCGACATCGACGCGTCCGAGTTTGTCGAACGACTGCACGCCGACGAGTTTCGCCGGGAGGAGCGTGCCGGCGGCAGTCGAACGAACCACCGCCGACGCCTTGGTCAAGGTCCCCGACTCGACCCGGCCGATGGCGATCCGGCCCACGTAATCCGACCAGTCGAGCGTGGTCACGAGCATCCGCAACGGCGCCGCGGGATCGACCACCGGCCCCGGAATCTTCTCCAGCACGAGATCGAGGAGCGGCTCCATCGTCCCCTCCCGCACCGCCGGATCATGCGAGGCATAGCCTCCCCGGCTCGAGGCGTAGACGAAGGGAAAGTCGGCCAGTTCGTCATCGGCTCCGAGTTCGAGAAAAAGCCCCAGAATCTCGTCGAGCACCTCCAGGGGGCGGGCGTCGGGCCGGTCGATCTTGTTGACCACGACAACAGGCCGGAGCCGGCACTCCAGCGCCTTGCCGAGCACGAACCGCGTCTGGGGCATGGGCCCCTCGGCGGCATCGACGAGCACAAGCGCCCCGTCGGCCATCCGCAGCACGCGTTCCACCTCGCCACCGAAGTCGGCGTGGCCGGGCGTGTCCATGATGTTGATCTTCTTGCCCTTCCACTCGACGGCGATGTTCTTGGCCAGGATCGTGATGCCGCGTTCCTTCTCCAAATCGTTGGAGTCGAGGATGCGCTCGCCCGAGAGTTGGCTGGCCCGAAACTGCCCGCTCTGCCTCAAGAGGCAATCGACGAGTGTCGTCTTGCCGTGGTCGACGTGGGCGATGATCGCGATGTTGCGGATGTCAGTGCGGCGCGAGGCAGGCGACTCGGGCTGGACGGCGGGCGCGGACGGCATGGGAGGGAAGCCGGCGTGACCGGCGGCAAAAGGGGCGGGAGGAGGGAGGACGGCGCGTGCTCAGGATTATTCAAGCCCGCTCGGAGGCTGCCTAGGCCAATGGTGCGGGCCCAGGCAGTCCGGCCGATGGAGACGAGGGGGCTCGAACCCCTAACCCCCGCCTTGCAAAGGCGGTGCTCTCCCAATTGAGCTACGTCCCCGAAAAACGCGGACGCGTTCAGCGGATCCGGCGATCCCGCCTCACGAGCCGCGACTGCGCGCGCCAAGATTCGAACTTGGGACCTCCACCTTATCAGGGTGGCGCTCTAACCAACTGAGCTACGCGCGCGGGCGAACCGCCGGAAGGCCGAGTTTATGCCGGAAGGGCCTTGGGTTCAAAGGGGGCGGACGCCACCACGGTCATTTTGGCGCTGGCGCCCGCGGGCGTTCCGGATATTTTCTTCGACTTCCGCGGGGTCTGCCCCGGTTTTCCCGCGGTCATTCGCCCACCAGGAGTTCGTCCGTCATGCCTCCGTTGTCACTCGCGGCTCATCGCAGCCGCATTGCCTGCTGCTGCCTGGCCTGCCTCGCGTTCTCCGCCGCGGTCGCGGCCGCTCCCACGGCCGAAGAGGCGATCGCGCTGGAACCTCGACAGAAGGGCATTGACTTCGACCGACCGGCGGCGGCGGAGGTCGCGGAGTGCGAGATCAAGCAGGAGAAACTCGACGGCGTCACCGCCCTTGTCGTTCGCGGGCCCGGCGGCAAGATCCTCCGGGCGTTCGCCGACACCAACGGTGATCGCGTCGTGGATCGGTGGAGTTACTACAAGGACGGTCTCGAGGTGTACCGCGAAATCGACGGTGACGACGAGGACTCCAAGGCCGATCAATCCAGGTGGCTGACGAGTGCCGGAAGCCGCTGGGCCTCCGACACTGACGGCGACGGTTCGCTGGACCGTTGGCAGGTTCTTTCTGCCGAGGAGGCGACCGCCGAGATCATTCACGCCTTGCGAGATCGAGACGGAAAAGCTTTCGTGCGACTCCTCCCGACGGCGGAAGACCTGGAATTGGCAGGATTCACGGCCGAGAAGGCGGCCGAACTGGCCGGCCGGGCCCGCGAGGCCGCCAAGGCCTTCCCGCAACTCGCCGCCGCCCAGAAGGCAATCGGCCCATCGGCGACTTGGGCGAGCATGCTTACCCCGCAGTCGCCCGGCGTGCTGCCGGCCGGCACCCCCGGCGTGGCCCGCGACGTGTTTGCCTATGACAACGTCGTGGCGCTCGCTGAGGACGGCGGCAAGGGAGCCCAGGTGGTGGTCGGCTCGCTCGTGAAATGTGGCGACGCATGGCGGCCGCTCGACTGCCCGCAACTGGCCGGAGCCGATGGGGGGCTGGGCGAGATGGCGGGCTTCTTCGCCCCCGCATTTGGCTCCACTGGCGGCGGCATGGCGGGAATGGACGAGCAGATTCGCCCCCTCCTGGCGAAACTCCGCGAGATCGACTCGGCCATGGCAACGGCCGACGCGGCAGGCCGGGCGAAACTGGCGGCCCAGCATGTGGCCTTGCTGGAGGAAATCGTCGCAGCGACGGCCCCGACCGATCGAGGTTTTTGGACACGGCAGCTGGTCGAGACGGTCGCGGCGTATGTGCAGGAGGGCGTCTTGCCCGACGGCCTGTCCGTGCTCGAACGGCTGGGCAGCGGCACCGACGACGACCAACTCGCTGCCTTCGTGGCGTTCCGGCTGGTGCAGGCCCGCTATGCCGCGCGGATGGAGGAGGCCGGGGCCGACCCCGCCAAACTTCAGGATGAGTGGTTCGGGGAACTCGAGGCGTTCGTTACTGCCCACCCGAAGTCGCCGGAAGCCGCCGAGGCTCTGCTCCAGCTCGCATTTCGCGATGAGTTTGAAGGCCGCGACGCCGAGGCGATCGCCCGTTACTCGCAGATCGCGGAAACGTTCCCCGCCACGCCCCAGGCGCGAAAGTCGGCCGGGGCCGTGCGTCGGCTCGAATGTGTCGGCAAACCACTGCCCCTGGCAGGGGCGACACTCGACGGCAAGAAGGTGACGGCCGCAGCATTCAAGGGAGGCCCGTTGCTCGTGCATTTTTGGTCCACCGACTGCGAGCCCTGCAAGGTCGATCTGGCCCAGATTCGTGAACTGGTCGGGAAATATGGGCCGCAGAAGTTCGCCTGTATCGGGGTGGCGGTCGACAGCGACCGGGCCAAGCTGACGAAGTTCCTGGCTGGCAAGCCGCTTCCATGGCCCCAGATCTACGAGGATGGTGGCCTCGACAGCCCGATCGCCGAGCAGTTCGGCATCCTCGCCCTGCCGACGATGATGCTGGTCGATGCCGACGGCAACGTGGTGGATCGAAACGTCTCGATCACCGAACTGGACAAGAAGATCGCGGCTCTGCTCGGAAGCAAGTGAGGTCGACCGACGGTGAGTTCGGCGGCGGGGCAGACGAGGCAGCCTGCGGCGACTCCGGCTGAGCCGAGTCCGATTGCAGCGTCGCCGGCGGCCCGCTACGGTTCGCCACCCCGGAAAGTGACCCACTCCCGCTCACCAGGCCCCCAGAGAACCGACGGCATGCTGCTGGCGTTGGCGATCAGCCCGATGTTCTGTGCGATCGGTGCGGTTCAGGTGTTCGGATTGGCGGCGGCCGCCATCGCGCGGCTCACGGAGGGAACCCGCCACGAATGCAGCGGGCAATGCCTCTGCCTTGCGGCCCTGGCGCTGGTGGGAACGGTGTGCGGCGTGGCGATCCAATGTGGCCCCGGAGCGGCGGCGGCGTCGGCTGCGACCCTCGCGCTGATGACCATGATCGCCGTGATCGATATTTCCCCGCGTTCATGATCCGCCGGCGGCCAAGACCGCCCAGATTGCCGCTGCATCCAGGGCTTCCGGCGGAATCGGAAAAAAACTCCCCTTCGGCATGACCGGCGGCCGATGAATCCAAGGAACCGGGATTCACGGCCCCGTGGCCGGCGACGTTCCGGCCACCGCCGGCTGGACTGCGGCGGAGGGAAGGCCGCGATCCAAGCCGAGACCGCACCAAGGAGTGACGCATGTCCGTTTCGAGAACCACCTACCTGCTGGCCGTGCTGCTGTCAGCCTGCCTCGCGGCCCCTGCGTGGGCCGACGATCTGGCGACGTCCGTCGCCGCCAAACTTCGCGACTCCGGAGCACTCACCGGCTATCGCGTGAACGTGAAGAGCAAATCGGGCACGGTGTGGCTGGAGGGCCGCGTGTCGGACGAGCGGCAACTCGCCACCGCGGTTGGAATCGCTGAATCCACGCCGGGCGTTGAGCGCGTGGTGAACCGGCTCGTGATCGGCGGCCAGGCCACGACGTCGGCGGCTGGCGGTGGATTCGGACTCCCGTCGTCGATGTGGAGCCTCGCGGGCACGAAGCCGCCGGCGGCAGCCGGATCGGCTCAGGCTGCGGCCCCGCAAGAAGGCCCGCTCTCGACCATGACGGGCATGCTGTTCGCCGGCGGCAGGTCCCCTCAGCCCGGCGGCGTGCAACTCACCCAGGCCACCCAGCCTGCCGGCCGCATGCCTCGGAATGCCGGGGCCCGCCCGATGCAGCCGCAGCAGCGGACCGCGATGCGAACCGTCGGCATGGGCGAGACCATGTCGCTGCCGGCTCCCGGCGGGTACGACGGTCCACTCACCGACGGGCAGATGGTGCCCGGCACGATGCAATACAGCGAGGGCTACCCGGCCGACGCGTATGCCGGCCAGGGCGGCGGGGCCCCTGCGATGAGCGGCGCCCCCGCGATGAACGGCGGGATGGGAGGCCCGATGCCGATGGGTGGGACGGGTGTCGGAATGCCACCGGTACCGATGCGGGCCGACGGACCGAACATGCCCAACTACGCCTGGCCCAGCTACGCCGCCTCGCCCAACTACGCAGCCCTGCAGTATCCCACCCAGTATTCGCCGACCGCCTGGCCCTACATCGGCCCCTTCTACCCGTACCCGCAGGTGCCGCTGGGCTGGCGGCGGGTGTCGCTCGAGTGGGATGACGGCTGGTGGTGGCTCGACTTCGACGAGCGGCACATCCACAGCCACCATCGTTGAGCCGGCGGCCGCCGCGACCATCAAAGATCCATACGATCGCCCACCTGGCCTGAGCCTGGTGGGCGATCGGCATTTCCAGCGGCAGCGTCGTCGGCCTTCGGCCCGCACGACCGGAAAAATCCGCAAGTCTTGCCAACCAACTGGTCGATATCACCGTCAGAGTCGATTCCGAGCCTTGTCGTGGAGTGCAGCCATGTCGTTCCGAACGCGATTCCTGGTCACAGCCCTCGTGCTGGCCGTGGGCGTCTCCTCGCAAAGCGGCTGCTTCTGGCTGACGTCGCAGGGCCCGAATCTCGGCCCGCTCGCCATCCCGATCCCCGTGCCGGTCGGCGTGCAGAAGGCCAAGGAAGATCAGTTTTGGAACTACGAGCGGTACGAACGGGCTCCCGTGCTCGGCCCGCTCCAGGCGGGTGGCCCGTGCGAGGCCCTCGACGAACCCAGCGACGACGAGGTGATGCGGGCCCTTGAGAAGGCCCGCCCCGTGCAGGGCAACTGGCCCTTCCTCTACGAGATCCAGCGGAACCACGTGCGAATCACGAAGTGCAAGATCGCCGACTACATCGACCCCCCGCGGCACCTGCCGCTGGTCGGCCCGGTCCAATTGCACCACGCTCACTACAAGTGCACCGTCTACTTCCAGGAAGTGAAGCGGGTCGGCTGGCCCGTGCCTCACACGCTCGTCGATGAGGACGTGCAGGAAGTGCTCTATATCGACCACGACCACCTCCACATGGTGGGCGACGTCTGCACCGGCTGCGACGCAAATTTTTGACTTCGGCGCCCGGCGGGCCATCCCTGGCCCCGCCGGGCTTACCGGCCCTCCGGCCGGCCGCCTTCCGGGCGGCCGATGGCGTGCGGCCGCTGCGGAGTGGTGGCCCTGTCTGCGCGGATTGGCGTCGAGGCCGGGCCACCCGGATGGCACGCGCAGCGAGGCTGCGCCTCGCTGCGTGCCTGAGGGAGAGGGCCGCTTCTCGCACTTCGAAACCACGATCGGTTCGGGGTTGCCCGTGCCCCGAGAGCCGGCCTAGGAAACCAGCGGAGCCATGGATGGCGGAGCGCAGTTTCCTCGGAGTGAGCGCAGGCCTGGAGGGCCGCAGCGAACGTCCGGCGACGGGGCACGGGCAACCCCGACCCACCAGGCGACTTCGCCTCCGCCCCTTCAACCGCGCCGCCTCCGCCCCTTCATACGCGCCGCCTCGAGCCCCTTCGGGTGGCAGCGAACGTCCATCAAACGACCGCGGCCCGGTCTGGGGGTTCCAGACCGGGCCGCGTGAACTTCATCGAACTGGCCGATCAGCCGCTCACTCGCAGCAGGGCACCTCGCGGTAGACCGTCTTCGGCACGCACTTGGTCACCGTGTAGGCCACCTTCGTCGGCACCATCTTGCAGACCTCGATGGTCTTGGTGTAGTGGACCGGCTTGGTGATGCAGAAAGGAACCTGCTTGGTGCGGGTCTCCTGCACCATCGTGCAGACCTTGTAGCACTCCTCACGGCACCGCTCCTCCTTCACCATCCGGCAGACCTGATAGGTGCAGGTCTTGACCCGCTGCTCGGGCACCATCTTGCAGACCTGGTAGGTCCGCACCCGCTGCTCGGGCACCATCTTGCAGACCTGATACGTGCAGGTCTTCACCCGCTGCTCAGGAACCATCCGGCAGACCTGGTAGGTGCAGGTCCGAACCCGCTGCTCAGGAACCATCCGGCAGACCTGGTACGTCCGCACCCGCTGCTCGGGAACCATCCGGCAGACCTGGTAGGTGCAGGTCCGAACCCGCTGCTCGGGAACCATCTTGCAGACCTGGTAGGTCCGGCACCGCTCTTCCGGAACCATCCGGCAGACCTGGTAGGTGCAGGTCTTGACCCGCTGCTCGGACACCATCCGGCAGACCTTGTAGCACTTCTTCTCGACGATGGTCTCACGCTCCCAGCGGGTGCACTCGACCTCGTGCTCGCAGACCTCCGGAACCCAGACCTTCTTGCAGACGGTCCGGGGCGGGCACTGTTCCTCGACCTTCCGCACCGGGCCGGGGCGGTAGCACTTCTTGCCGGTGCAGGGATCGCACTCCCAGCAGCCGGGCTCACGGATGCAGCGGGTGATCACCGGGCCGGGGATCTCACAGACCTCCGTCTCCCAGCGGCCGCCGCAGACCTTGACGGTCTTCGTGTACTTGACCGGCTTGCAGACGGTCCGGCAGACGTCCTTCTCACGGGTTTCCCAGACCGGCTTGCAGACGGTGTAGGGGATCTCCTTGGTCCGCGTCTCGTAGACCGGCTTGCACACCGTGTAGGTCTGCTGACGCTCCTCGTACACCGGCCGGCAGACCGTGTACGGAATCTCCTTCGTGCAGGTCTCATACACCGGCTTGCACACCGTGTAGGTCTGCTGACGGGTCTCGTACACCGGCTTGCAGACTGTGTACGGGATCTCCTTCGTGCAGGTCTCGTACACCGGCTTGCACACCGTATAGGTCTGCTGACGGGTCTCGTACACCGGCTTGCAGACCGTGTACGGAATCTCCTTGGTGCAGGTCTCATACACCGGCCGGCAGACCGTGTAGGGAATCTCCCGCGTCCGAGTCTCGTAGACCGGCTTGCAGACCGTGTAGGTCTCCTGCCGCTCTTCGTAGACCGGCCGGCAGACCGTGTAGGGAATCTCCTTGGTGCGGGTCTCATAGACCGGCTTGCATACGGTGTAGGGGATGGACCGCGTGCGGGTCTCCCAGACCGGCTTGGAAACCGTGTACTCGACCTCCCTGCAGCCCCGCTCCGTCTCGTAGCGGATGCAGTTGATCTCCCGCTGCTCGACCACCTTCTCGCAGACCGTCTTGTAGCAGGTGTATTCCTGCTGCTCATAGACGACGTCCTTGACCAGTCGCGTGCCGCAGCACGACGGTGCCGCGGCGCACGACGGATCGCCCGCCTCCTCGAGAGCGGCACAGCTGTGCCGCGCCCGGGCGAAGCTGACCGTGGTCATTTTGCAGGAGGCCCGCTCGTAGCTGGCCAAACCGCAATACGCTGCATCGACTCGGGCTGCCGACGTCGCAAGGGCTGCGATCGCCAGCAGGCAACATAACCAGATGTTCTTCATGACTGCCGCCTCTGCCGAGGAGGCCTCCTGTGGAAACGGGGGCTGCGGAACGGGTGTGAATCGCCGGGCGCGATGACACACCGGGGGGCGCGCACCGCACTCAACAAAGATCGGCCACAAAAACCCCGCAGATTCACCATCCACTGCGACCCGTGGGGTTTTTCCATCCCCCCAGGCGCGGTACAACCGTCACGGCCCGCAGGACGCCACCGCTCGGTTGGTGTTTCCTGGCTCGCCCGTTAGAGTCTTGGGATCGAGGGGTCTTTCCCGCGGCATTTCCGGCAGGGTTTTCGATGGCGGAATCGCGACCGCAACCCGACCACATCGGCGATGGGCCGTCCGACGCGTCGGTGCCCAAGGTGGTGGTCAGCCGCCTGAGCCTCTACCTTCGGGAGCTCCAGCGGCTCGAAGCGGCGGGGCAGGAGACGATCTCGTCAGGGCAACTCGGAGCCCTGCTCGGCTTCAGCGACGCCCAGGTTCGCAAGGATCTCGGCTTCTTCGGCCAGTTCGGCTATCCCGGCGTGGGATACCGTTGCGACGAGTTGATCCGGGCGATGCGGGACATCCTCGGCACCAACCAACCCTGGAACGTGGCCATGGTGGGAGTGGGCAATCTCGGCCAGGCCCTACTCGGCTACCGCGGCTTCGGCCGGCAGAATTTCACGATCACGGCGGCCTTCGATGCCGACCCGGGCAAGATCGGCGAGCTGGTGCAGGGCCTGAGGATCCAGCCCCTTGAAGAGCTTGCCGCCACGATCCGCGCGAGGGACATTCGGCTCGGCATGATCGTGGTGCCGGCGGAGCGGGCCCAGGAGGCGGCCGATTCGCTCGTGGCCGCCGGGATCGAGGGGATCGTCAACTTCGCTCCAGTGACCCTCGTTCTGCCGCCGCACGTCCAGAACGTCGGCGTCGATCTCGCGATCGAACTGGAACAGCTTTCATTCGCCGTCACGACCAAACTCGTGAAGCAGCCGACCGGCGCGGCTGAGCCCGCCACCGGCTGAGGAGCCGGCTCAGCGGGTTTCATCGCCCGTGGATCGGGCCACGTCGCGGACGACGCCTGCCTTGGTCTCCGCCGCCGCGTCGGATCCAGCCCCCTTCACCTCGAGCCTTCGACCGGCGGCGGTGAACTCCACGACGGGCTCGAGCGCCCGTACCGCCCGATTGAAGGTCGGCTCGAGCAGCACGATGTCGACCACGAAACGCTGCAGCCGGCCGAGCGTGCCCGACGCGTCGCCGAGCGCCAGGTTGATGTCGGCCAGCCGGGTGATCGCGGCATCGGCCGCCTCGAGGTCGGCGGTGGTGCGGAGGAGGCGATGCTGGAGGCCGGCGAGCTGATCGAGGCGAGCGGCGGCGGCGGCGGTGTCGTCCTGCCGATCGGCGAGCGAGCGAGCCAGACCGGTCAGGCGATCGACGGCTGTCTCTGCGGCAACGAGCCGGGAGGTGCCGGCCTCGAGGTCGCCGCGGACGGCGTCCACGGCGACGACGGCGGCGCGGGTCGTCTCCCTGGCTGCGGCCACGCGGCCCGTGAGTTCCTCCATCTCCCCGACGGTGACGGCCACGTCGTCGATCACAGCCGAGCCCTGGGCGATGCGAGCGTGGAGCGATTCGACCCGGTCGAGTGCGGTATCGACGGCGGCGAGCGCCGGCGCCTGATTGACGAGCCGGCTCCCGAGCACCTCGAACCGGGCGACTGCCGCCTCCGCGGCGGCCAACCGCGCGGCCTGGGCCTCGATTCGCCCGAGCAGGCTCGTGGCCCGGCCGAGGCCGTCTCGGGATCCGTCCAGCGACTCAACCGAAGCGGCCAGGCGGCTCACCTGGGCCTCGAGGGCCGTGATCTGCCGGTCGGCCGGCCGCATCACCCCGAGATACGAGGCTGCCACCATCACGGCCCCGCCGAACAGGGCCGACTTCCAGTCGATCCGCATGATCGAGGAACCCGAACCCGCATCCCCTGCCGGGGAATCTCCGTATGGCATCGCCCTGCCCTCCTCTGGCACGAAGCTCGATCCTTTGAGTCGGCTGCGGGCCTTCCGCAACCGTCACGCCCTTCCTGAATCGGCGATTCACCGCGATCGGCACAGCCGCGGCTCGGGAATGCCGAAAGAAGCGGGTCTGCGGGTGGTGACGGCCGCCCCCGGGTAGCCACAGAGCCGGCCGCGAGGATCGGCTATTATCTGGGGAGTCGCGACCAGTGCCCGATGGTGTAACGGTAGCACAAGGGATTTTGGTTCCCTTTGTCTAGGTTCGAATCCTAGTCGGGCAATGCTTCCTGCCATGCTCCCGCGGACGCACGAACGAAACCCCGCCTGCTGCCCCAGGACCCCTTCCCCGATGCTCCGATTCATCGTTCGCCTCCACTATGCTCCGCTCCTCGTCGCGGCCGCGCTGCTCGCCCTGCCCGCCGGGGCCGACACGGTCTATGTCACGAGTTTCACGACCGGAGAACTGATCAGCTACGACTCGACCGATCCAGCCGGCACCACGACCGTGCTCGTGCCCGAAGACGGGCTGGTGAAACCGGGCGCCCTTGCCCTCGGTCCCGACGGCAACCTCTACATCGGTGAGAATGGCGACGGGAGCAGCTTCGCGCCGCGGATCTCGAAATATGAGCCGGCCACGCTGACACTCTCGACCGTCTATGCCTTCGGTAGCTTCGAGGTCTTTCCCGGCAGCCTCGCCTTCCAGGGCACCGACCTCTTGATCGGCCGCAATCCGTTCTTTGGCAACACCGGCCCGATCGTGAAACTCGCGAACGCCACCGGCGGCCCGCTCGCCGTGAGCGACTACACCACCGGTGGCAGCCTGGCGAGCAGCCCGGGCCTGGCCCTCGCGGCCGACGGCCGGCTCTACGTGAGCGACCAGACCTACAGCTTCGTTTCGAGCATCGCGAGTGGCCCGGTCAAGCGGTTCGACGCAGCCGGCACCTACGTCGGTGAAGTGATCGCCGACGGCGCCTCCGGCCTGGCCGGGCCCACCGGCCTGGCGCTCGACGGCACCACGCTCTACACCGCGAGCATCATGAATGGTGCGATCCTCCAGACCGACCTGACGACCGACACGACCACCGCTTTCGCGACCACGGGCAGCCCGTTCGAGGTCGGCACCCTGGCCCTGCTCTCGGACGGCAGCCTGCTGGCCGGCAGCCCGTCGGGCTCGGGCAGCATCTATCGCTTCAGCTCCAATGGCACGCTTCTGAGCACCTTCGCCTCGGGGCTCGGCCAGATCGGAGGCATCGCGACCGTGCCCGAGCCGGCCGCGGCCGGGCTGGCCGGTATCGGCCTCGCCGGCGGAGCTTGGCTACTCCGCCGCCGAAGGCGGGATTGACCGGCATGTCGCTTCGTCGCGGTTTCACCCTCGTCGAACTGCTCGTGGTGGTGGCGATCCTGGCCACGCTCGTAGGCCTGCTCGTGCCGGCCGTGCAATCGGCCCGGGAGTCGGCTCGGCGGTCGAGTTGCACGAATAACGTTCGTCAGCTCGGGTTGGCCGCCGCGAACCATGAGTCGGCCCGCGGCCGATTCCCGCTCGGAGCCGAGAGCCGCCCGTGGGAGGCCCGGCCTGATTTTCCCTGGCAGTTCTTCCGCTGGTCGCTGCTCGCCCACCTCGCCCCCTTCTACGAGGAAGAGCAATTGCTCCGCAGCCTCGACCTCACGGTGCCGCTCTACATTGGTTTGACGCCGGGCGACATCGCTCCGCAGAACAAGCCGATCGTGGCCACGGTGGTGCCGCTCTTCCTCTGCCCGGCCGACGTGAGCACCCGAGTTTCGGATCTGTTCGGGCCGACGAACTACGCCGGCTGCACAGGCAGCGGCATCGGTGGCGGCACCCCCTTCGAAACCGACGGCATCTTCGGGATCAACTCCCGGACGCGGGCCCGCGACATCACCGATGGACTCTCGAAGACCGCCGCCTTCGCCGAAAGCACGCTCGGCGCGGGTCCCAAAGCCACCACCTCTCGGGACGGCATCGACGCGGCCACCGGCTACGGCTTCAGCTTCGTATCGCCACTCACCGAAGCCGGCTGCAGCCGCCCCTTCTACTACAACTTCACCGACCTCCGCGGCTTCTCTTGGGCCAACGGCGAGTTCCGCACCACGCTCTACAACCAC
>CAMDDJ010000075.1 GCA_945891385.1 Candidatus Kuenenia stuttgartensis
TCGCTCACCTTGGCCCCGGCCGAGGCCGGCCCACCGGCCAGGAGCCGAGCGGTGTAGGATCGACCGGCGTCGCCCCCCTTCCGCAAGGCAATCACCCGCTCCAACGCTTCGAGCACCTCGCCCGTCCGCCGCTGCGATGTCTGGGAATCCACCACGTCCGATCCTGCCTGCCACCACCGCCCGGCCGGATCCGTTCCAGCCGCCGACGGAGGCCTGTCCAACTGTAGCATGCCCGCCGCGATCGTCCCCGCCGCGGCTGCGGCTGGGCGACGACTGCTGGTTTCTCTCGGGCCCGACCGCCGCCGGGAAGTCTGCCCTCGCGATCCCGCTCGCCCACCATCTCGGGGCTGACATCATCAGCGTCGATTCGATGGCGGTCTACTGCGGGCTCGATATCGGCACCGCCAAGCCCACCCTGGCCGAACAGGCCGCCGTGCCCCACCACTGCCTCGATCTCGTACCCGCCGCGGGCGGCTTCAGTGTGGCCGACTGGCTCCGTGCCGCCGCCGCGGCCGTGGACGCCTGTCGGACCCGGGGCAAGAACATCCTGTTCGTGGGCGGCACCCCGCTCTACCTCCGGAGCCTTCGCGACGGCCTGGCCGAACTGCCCGCCGCCGTTCCGGCGATTCGCGCCGAGCTCATGACCACGGCAGCGGCGGAGGGATCAGCCGCCCTTCACCGCCGCCTCCAGGCGCTCGATCCGCAGGCGGCCGCCCGCATCCATCCCAACGACACCAAGCGGCTCGTCCGGGCGCTGGAGGTGACGGAAGTGACCGGCCGGCCGCTCTCCGAAGCCCACTCCCCGACCGCGAGCCCCTGGTTCGAATCGCGGCTGATGATCCTCGACGTGGGCCGGAGCACACTCGCCGACCGGATCGACCGGCGGGTGGAGGCGATGTTCGCCGGCGGGATCGTCGAAGAGACCGCCGCCGCCCTGGCCGCACCGGGCAGTATCGGGCCGACCGCGAGCCAGGCGGCCGGCTATACCGAAGCCATCGACCTGCTGGCCGGCCGCATCGACCGCGCTGAAGCCATCCGCCGCACGCAGCTCCGCACCCGCCAACTCGCCAAGCGGCAGCGCACCTGGCTCCGCAGCTTCAAGCACGCGACCTGGATCGGATGCTGAAGAGCGTGCCGAACAAATCGGGCCAGGCCAACTGGGACAAGGACTTCCCAGAAAGGACTTCCCAGAAAGGACTTCCCAGAAAGGACTTCCCAGAAAGGACTTCCCAGAAAGGACTTCCCAGAAAGGGGTTGCCAGGTCGGGGTTGCCCATGCTCCGAGAGCCGGCCTAGATAACCAGCGAAGCCCGGAGGGCGAGAGCGCAGGTATCTCGGAGTGAGCGAAGGGCATGGATGCCCGTAGCGAACGTCCGGCGACGGGGCATGGGCAATCCCGACCCACCAGCGGACCCTGCATCCGCCCCTGCATCCGCCCCTGCATCCGCCTCCTGCATCCGCCTCCTGCATCCGCCTCCTGCATCCGCCTCCTGCATCCGCCTCCGCGTGGCCCGGCTCGCCCCAGGGCTTGCTAGCACCAGACGTGCTAGCACTTGATCTTGTGGTGGCAGACTTTTCGGGCCACAAAATCGAAATAATCGTTGCAACCGGACTTGCCATGCCTACGTTACGCCCTCGTCGCAACGCAGCGACCCGGTCGCCCATGGATGGGCCCCGGTTTCGAGTACCGAGTCACGGAGGACCGCATGGCCGCCAAGCCCCTGATTGGGATCAACACCGACTACCGCTCCAGCCGCAAGGAGCACGCCGCCCTGTCGTTCCTGGCCGCCGGCTACTACGACGGGATTCTGGCGTCGGGTGGCATTCCGCTGATCCTGCCACCGTTGGCCGATGAGGATGACATCGTTCGGGTTCTTGACATGCTCGACGGGGTCGTGATGGTCGGCGGTGCCGATCTCGACCCCCGCCGCGACGGCTACATGCCTCATCCCGCCGTGCGGATGATGGAACCCCGTCGGGAGGATTTCGACCGGCTGCTCTGCAAGCACGTCTGTGCCCGCCACCTGCCGGTGCTGGCGGTCGGCAGCGGGATGCAGCTCCTCAACATCACCGAGGGAGGCACCCTCTTTCTGCATCTGCCCGAGGATCTTCCCCGGGCGATCCCCCACAAGGACCCGACCGACCTGGCCCATCGCCACGCCCTGCTCGTCGAGCCGGGCTCGGTCATGGAGCGGGTCTACGGCGATGGTGAAATTCGGGTCAACAGCATGCACCACATGGCGATCGACGACGTCGCCAACAGCTTCCGGGTGACGGCCCGGGCCCCGGACGGCGTGGTCGAAGCGATCGAGAGCACGGTCGAGAACTGGACCGCGATCGGCGTCCAGTTCCACCCGGAGGCGGAAACCGCCTCGGCCCTCGATGCCAAGATCTTCGAAGAGTTCGTGATCGGCATCACGGGCGTCGTGCCCGAGATGAAGCTCGTTGCCTGACGCCTCAGGCTCGCGTTGAGCGCGTGACCCGGTAGATATCGATGGCCGGCCCGTCGGTCGCTCCCAGCGGCCGGCGGGCCGGCTGCCTTTCCACCGCCAATCCGGCGGCGTGGCAGGCCGGTTCGAACTCGACCGCCCGCGCCCGGCCCGGATCGGCCACCAGGCCGAGGCCGCCGGCCGCGAGGGTGCGGGCGATCACCGCCGCCAGCGCGACGGCATGGTGCCGCTCGTAGAGCACGTCGCCCGCCACCACGAGGTCGAAGACACCGAAGTCGGCCGGAATCCGCCGCCAATCGAGCATGGCCACGGCCAGGTCCGGGGCCGCGTTGCGGACGGCGTTGTACCGGACCCCTTCGAGCGCCGCCTCCTCGTAGTCGGTGGCGGTGGCCCGGAAGCCGCGGCGGGCCGCCACGATCGCGGGGAGGCCGAGGCCGCAGCCGAGTTCGAGAAGGCTCCGGCCGGCGGGTACGAGGCAGGCGATCTCCTCGGCCAAAACGACCGCCGACTCCCAGACGTTCGCCCAGTAGGGAATCCGCTCGTCGGCCCGGAAGGCCTCCTCGTCAATCAGGGCGTCGACGTCTGGCGGACACCAGAAGTGGTAGGTCTCGCCCCGGATGCCGATCAGCCGCTCCACGGGTGAAAACCGCTCGTAGTCGTCCTTCATCCGTCTGGCGTCCTCCCAACCGGCACAGCCGGCCGTGTGCGGGCCGGCGAATTCCACGTCGCCGCGTCGCGTGAAGCCCTACCGCGTGGCACGATTGTAGGGTTCGTCCCCCGCCTTGTATCACTCCCGGGTCTTCCATGCTCACCGACTTCGATCTGCATCTCCTCGGCGAGGGCCGCCACTGGAAGAGTTACGAGAAACTCGGGGCCCAGTTGGAGACGGTCGATGGGGTCGCCGGGGTGAGTTTCGCCGTCTGGGCACCGAACGCCGACCTCGTCGAGGTGGTGGGCGACTTCAACGACTGGCAGGGGGAGGAGCATCGCATGCAGCGGCGGCTCCCCGGAGGCATCTGGGAGCTGTTCATTCCCAGGCTCGGAGCCGGCACGCTCTACAAGTATCGGATCCATGCCGCCGGCGACGCGAGCGACCGGTGCGACCCATACGGTTTCGGCGCGGAGGTGCCTCCGCGGACGGCATCGATCGTGGCCGATCTCGGCACCTACCAGTGGCGCGACGGCGACTGGATGGCCGAGCGGGCGGCCCGCAACGCGCTCGATGCGCCGCTTACGATCTACGAGGTCCATCTGGGCAGCTGGCGTCGCCCGGGCGACGATCCCCATCGCTGGCTGACCTACGCCGACCTCGAGCGGGAGCTCGTGCCCTACGTCGTGGAGATGGGCTTCACCCATGTCGAGTTCCTGCCGCCGACGGAGCATCCGCTCTCGGCCAGCTGGGGCTACCAGACGATCGGCCTGTTCGCGGCGACCAGCCGGTTCGGTCCACCGCAGGCCTTCATGTCGCTGATCGACGCCCTGCACCGGGCCGGGGTGGGCGTGATCATCGACTGGGTGCCAGCCCATTTTCCTCGCGACGGCCACGGGCTGCGGCAGTTCGATGGCACTGCGCTCTACGAGCACGAGGATCCCCGCAAGGGAGAGCATCCCGACTGGGGCACGATGATCTTCAATTACGGTCGCCACGAGGTCGCCAACTACCTGATCTCGAGCGGCCTGTTCTGGCTCGACCGCTACCACGTCGACGGCCTGCGGGTGGACGCGGTGGCCTCGATGCTCTACCTCGATTACAGCCGGAAAGACGGCGAGTGGGAGCCCAATTGCTTCGGCGGCCGGGAGAACCTCGAGGCGATCGAGTTTCTCAAGCAATTCAACGTGCAGGTACACGAGCACTTCCCGGGCAGTCTGACGATCGCCGAGGAATCGACCGCCTGGGCCGGGGTCTCGCGGCCCACCTACGTCGGCGGTCTGGGCTTCAGCCTGAAGTGGAACATGGGCTGGATGAACGACACCCTCCGCTACATGCGGCACGACCCGGTCCACCGAAAGTTTCACCACGATGAACTGACCTTCAGCCTGATCTACGCCTTCCACGAGAACTTCGTGCTCCCCTTTTCACACGACGAGGTGGTGCACGGAAAAGGCTCGCTGCTGGGGCAAATGCCCGGAGATCTCTGGCAGAAGTTCGCGAATCTCAGGCTTCTCTATGCCTACATGTGGTGCCACCCGGGCAAGAAACTGCTGTTCATGGGAAGCGAATTCGGACAGTGGAACGAGTGGAATTTCGACGAAAGCCTGCAGTGGCACCTGCTCGACTGGGAAAGCCATCGGGGACTGTCACGGGCGGTCGCCGACCTGAACGACCTCGTCCGCCGGGAACCAGCCCTCCATCAGCTCGACTTCGACGGCCAGGGCTTCGAATGGATCGATTGCCATAACTGGCAGGACAGTGTGCTGGCCTTCGTCCGCAAGGGCCGCGATCCCGACGACCTCCTGATCACCTGCTGTAACTTCACCCCGGTGCCACGGCATGGCTACCGACTCGGCGTGCCCCGAGCCGGCGACTACGACGAGGTCTTCAACAGCGATGCCGCCTGGTATGGCGGCGGCAACGTGGGCAACAGGAATCCGCTCGTGGCTGGCGGCGAGCCGCACCACGGCCGGGCCGCTTCGCTGGAACTCACGCTCCCGCCGCTGGCGACTGTGGTGCTCAAGCCACGGCGGTGATCACCGGGGCGGCCGCTTCCACTCCACGCCCTGCCGGCGGCTGACGTCCTCGAGCCAACGGGCGTAGGCCGCCCGCACGTCCCCTTCGGCTACAGTTGCGAGCCGCCGCGGGTCACTGGCGGCATCGAGAAACCGCTGCTGAAGCGCCGCTGCATCGGGCTCGAGAGACACGAGCTTGATCGCGTAGCAGACGGTTTGGGGCTCGTTGAAGGCCACGGCCGTGCCGCCGGGCTCCAGCGAAAAGACCGCCTGCATGAATTCCTCTCCTGCCATCTGCACCCCGTCGGGATCGGACAGCATGGGCACCGAGCCGAACGGAGCGGTGCCCCGCGTGAGCCAGGTGAACGGCCCCGCCGTGGTCGCCTCGAGGCTTCCCTGCCCGGCAACCGCCTCGGCCAGCGGCTTTCCGGCAGCGTCGGCCACGATTTGCTCGGCCCGTTTCCGTGCGAGAGGCCGAGCTTCGATCAGCCGGCAGACCCGCTCCACCTCCGGGCGGATGTCGGCCAGCGGTGGCGTAAACTCCGGACGCTCTTCCGTCTTCCAGGAGAGATAGCGGTTACCGGCGACGTCGCGGGTGACCAGGGGCCGCCAACGGGGAAACTCCGGCGAAAACACCATGTCGATCCACCGCTGCTGCCGCACGCCAAACCGCTCCGAGAAAGAGAGTTGGAAGCTCGTGCCGACGCCTCCAGTAGCCACCGACTCGGCAGCCGTAACGAACTCAGACCGAAGCGAGTCGAGCCCGAATTCGTTGGCGATCGCCTCGAGGTCGGGGGCGGCTGGTGGCTTGTTGCCCAGGGCGATCGCCAGATCCAACTCCTCGGCATAGGTTGCGATCCGGCCGGCGATGGTGTCGAAAACCTCACCGAGCTGGCGGTCGGCCGACTCGCGGGCCAACCGCCCGCGAATCTCCTCGCGAACCTCGTCAAGCGGCTTGACGCGGACTCCGGCGGCACCGGGGGCCACGGCGGCTGCGCCGCCCGACGCGGCGGCGCCCAGCTCAGCCGCTCCCTTGTCGGCCGCGGCTGTTGGTGCCGCCGGCAGGGCGGATTCCGCGGTCGCCGGAGCTGCAGAGGTCACCTCGGCGGGCGGCGCGGGCGGGGTTGGCTCGGCCGGTGTGCCGGCCTCCGGCGCTGAAGCAGACTCCTCCGGCTTCGTCGCCGCCGCCTGCCTCAGGAACGACGCCGTGTGGACGGGAAGCCGGGGGCGGCTGGAGGAATCAGTGGCGGCGGGTTCGGCGGGCGGGCCCTTCTCTGGCTGGTTTTCGTCAGCAGCCGGCTCAGCAGCGGGCGGCTCGCTCTCGCTGTTCGGCTTCGCCTCCGGCGCGACGTCCGCCGGGGTCTGACCGGTTGCCACGGGCTCGTCCGCCGGCTTGATCTCCGGCTCCACCGGGGTTGCTTCGGCGGCCGGCGGCGACGCTTCGTCTGCGGGAATCGCAAACAGCGATTCTTTATTCTCGTTGTAGAACTTCTCGATCGCCTCGTCGGTCACCGACTTGGCCGACTCCGCCACGAACATGTCGGCGGTGGCCACCAGCATGTCATACCGCAGGCGAGCGGGCTCCTTGAAGCCGGGCGTGGCACTGCGTGCCCGAGGCAGGTCATCCTTGTATTTGTCGTAGGCGGCCTCGACCGCGGCGGTCGTCGGTGCCGGGGTCTGATCCGCGAGTTGCTCGGCCACGACCGGCACCAACTCAACGGTGGCCCCCTGCTCGAGGCGACAAAAGTCGTCCCACTGCCAGCCGGCAGGTGCCGCATTGGAGTCGACTCCCCGGATCGCCAACTCCTGCACGTACCGGGCGAGCATCAGCGACCTCAGCCCGTTGAACACATCGCTCTCCGTGACACCGACCCGGGATCGCAGTTGCTGGATCACTCCCTCGATGCGATCAGCCGTCACCATGTCGCCGGTCCAGGTCGAGAGGAAATTGTTCACGACCGTGTCGCTGACGAGAAGCCCGTTGGCCTGGGCCTCCTTCGCGAGCACCAGCGTCTCGACCACCGCCGCTTCGCTGTCGGGCAGGGGAGGTTGAACCTGCTCATCTCCGGTCGCGGCGACCCGCAGGGCCATCAGAAACTGATTCAAGGCCCGCCGGGTGATCATTTCCCGTTGAAGCCCCGATTCAGTCAGCCCCCCGCCCTTCCAGGAAACCACCTCCCGATCGGCGGTGACACCGCTCCCGGAACCCATCTGGAGGATGGGCGGAAGCACGAAAAAGGCGAGCATCGCCATGATCGCCAGCGCCGCCAGGGCCAGCTTCTGATATTGGCGGAAGAAATTGAACGATCCGGCCATATCCCCATCCGTGAAAGAAACCGTCCCTCCGGCCACTCGCTGCGCAGCGGGCGGCAAAACCTCCGACACTTGACAAGCCCGAAGAGCGCAGGGTAACGCTTGGTGCGGCAGGTCTGGTCGCGATTGTAGCGCCGGGCCTGCCGGCGCCAATCCCGATGGCCCACGCCGCCGCCCCGCCCCCCTCCCCCGACAGCCCATGGCCAAGAAATCCGCCAGAGCCGCCTCGTCCGCCCGCCCCGCCGCGGCCAAGGGGGACTATCAGCTCGTGATCGTCGAGAGCCCCGCCAAGGCCAAGACGATCGAGAAGTACCTCGGCCGGGGTTTCGTGGTGAAGGCCTCCGTCGGCCACATTCGCGACCTGCCCAAGCGGGCCCCCAAGGGATCGAAGCAGCCGGTTCCCGGTGTCGATCTCGAGGAGGATTTCACCCCGACCTACGAGGTCGACCCGGGCAAGCAGAAGACCGTGACGGAGCTGCGGAAGTTGGCCAAGGGGGCGACCGACGTCTGGTTCGCGACCGACTTGGATCGCGAGGGGGAGGCGATCGCCTGGCACCTCACGCAGGTGCTCGGGGTCGATCCGGCCATCGCCAAGCGGGTCACGTTCGACGCCATCACCAAGTCGGAGGTGCAGAAGGCCTTCCAGGCACCCCGGGCGATCAACATGCCGCGGGTCGAGGCCCAACAGGCCCGCAGGATCGTCGACCGGATCGTCGGCTACCGGGTCTCGCCGGTGCTCTGGAAGAAGGTCGGGGGCGGCCTGTCTGCGGGCCGCGTCCAGAGCGTGGCCACCAGGATCGTCGTGGAGCGCGAGCAGGAGATCCGGGCCTTCACTCCGTCGGAGTCGTGGGAAATCTCCGGCAACATGAGCTTCGACGTCGCAGCGGCCGCCAGCCTGCACGCTGAGTGGACCGCCTTCATGGCCCGGCGGGACGAGCGCGGCCGGCCGCCGCTCGTGCGGGAACGGATGGCCTGGCTCGCCGAGCGGACGAGCCTGTCCTGCGATCTGGTGGAGGTGGCGGGCAAACCGGTGAAGATCGAAGCGGAAAACACCTCCGCCGCCGATCTCGCTCCGACCGTGGTGTCTGCGGCCGAGGCCGCCGGCCTGCTCGATGTCGAGATCCAGCGCGAGCCAAACCCCGAAGGCAAGGGCCGCGGGCAGAACGTGGTGCGAATCACCGGCCGTCCCGATCCCGCGGCACGGTACACGGTCGAGTCGATCGACGTCACCCGAACGAGGTCCCGCCCCTATCCGCCGTTCATCACGAGCACGCTCCAGCAGGCGGCCTCCAGCCGGCTCGGCATGTCAACCGACCGCACGATGCGGATCGCCCAGCAGCTCTACGAAGGCATCGACCTGCCGGCCGAAGGCCGGGTGGGCCTGATCACCTACATGCGAACCGACTCCACGAATCTCTCGGGAGAGGCGCTCGACATGGCCCGCCGTTACCTGGCGGAGCGGCTCGGTGACGCGTACCTCCCAGACAAGCCCCGGTTCTACGCCAGCAGCAACAAGGGGGCGCAGGAGGCCCACGAGGCGATCCGGCCGACCGATGCCTTCCGCGAGCCCGATGAGATCCGCGACGCGCTCACCGACGAGCAATACAAGCTCTACCGGCTGATCTGGCAGAGCTTCGTCGGCTGCCAGGCGACCGACGCCGAGTGGGATTCGACCGCCGTGCGGATGCGGCGGAGCGACCGCGACACGGGCGCCGTCTTCAAAGCCAATGGCCGCGTGCTGCGGTTCGACGGCTTCTATCGGATCAGCGGCCAGCCCAAGGACGACGGCGACCAGGTGCTGCCCGACTTCGACAAGGGAGCGGTGCTCGCCCCCTTCGACATAGAGCCGCGGCAGAAATTCCAGGCGGCCCCGCCCCGCTACAGCGAGGCCTCGCTCGTGAAGAAACTCGAGGAGGAAGGGATCGGCCGCCCTTCAACCTACGCCAGTATCATCAACACGATCGAGCAACGGGGCTACGTCGTCCAGCAGGAACGGCGGTTCCATGCCACCGCGATCGGCGAGCGGGTGACCGAGTTTCTCAAGGACGGCTTCGCCGACCAATTCATCGAGATCGGCTACACGCGGGAGATCGAGCGGGAACTCGATCAGGTGGCCGAGGGCTCGAAGAGCTGGACCGAAATGCTCCACGAGTTCCACGATGAGCTCGTTCCCAAGCTCGGCGAGGCCGAGCAGAAAGAGCATGTCAAGGCGAGTGCTGATCCGGCTCCCTACACCTGCCCGCAATGCGGCCGACGGCTCGAATTCCGACTCGGGAAGCAGGGAGAGTTTCTCTCCTGCTCCGGCTACAACGAGAACGTGGCCGAACCGGAGCCCGAGCCCGTCGCCACGGCCCGCGGCAAGGGCAAGAAGGCCGCGAAGAAGAGCCGGGCGAAGAAGCCCAAGCACGTGCCCGCCTGCTCGTTCGCCATGCCGGTCGACCGGCAGCGACGACCCCTGCTGCCCGAGCAGATCGATCTTCTCTCGCCCGCCGGCGTGCCGATGGTCAAGCGGACCGGTCGGTTCGGCGATTTCCTGGTCGAGGACAAGCCCCGCCCGGTGAAGCCCAAGGGCAAGAAGGCCGCCGAGGCCGTCCCCGCGGAGCCGCCTCCCTTCATCCTCAACCTGGACCGCAAGGCCGCGCTCAAGTTTCCCGCACCGCCCCCGCTGGTGACCGACATCGCCTGCGAAAAGTGCGGCGCGATGCTGAATCTCCGCGACGGCAAACGCGGCCCCTGGCTCGGCTGCCAGAAGTTCCCTAAGTGCCGCGGCCGCGCGGCCTTTGGCAAGCTGTCGGAAGCCGTTCAGAAAGACCTCACCGTCCAACTGAAGAAGCACCTCGCAGGCCACGAGTCGCTCCATCTCACGCGGCGAGACGGCGTCACACCCGTCGAAGAGGGTACGCCCCTCTCAGCCCTGACCATGCCCGGCGGCGTCGCCGAACTCCAGCCCTGGAACGGGTAGGACGCGCTGTTTGAGCGGTGCAGGGGCGGCTATTTCAGCGGTGCAGGGGCGGCTATTTCAGCGGTGCAGGGGCGGCTATTTCAGCGGTGCAGGGGCATCCATGCCCCCTGCACCTCGGCGGCCCTCCGGCCGCCGGCCGCACCTCCCGGCGGCCGATTGCGGACGCGGATGGGTGGGGCAACGTGCTGAAGACGAGTCAGCGCCACATTCCGCAGGCTGCAAGCCCGCGGCCACAGGCCAACTGGTACGCGGGCCCACCGAGCACTTCACCGAGCACTTCCAGAAGATGCTGCTCCGAGCACTTCGAAAACGGTCCCCAGAGGCGGGGTTGCCCGTGCCCCGAGAGCCGGCGTATGCAGACAAGCGCCGCACGGATTGCGGAGCGCCGTCTGCATCCGAGTGAGCGAAGGGCAGGATGCCCGACGCGAACGTCCGGCGACGGGGCATGGGCAATCCCGACCTACCGGGTGACGCCGCCTCCGCCCCCCAATGCGGCGGCGAACGTCCGGCGACGGGGCACGGGCAATCCCGACCTACCAGCTGACGTCGCCTCCGCCCCGTGATCCCACACACCGCGCAACTCGCCACGCTCAGGCGGTTGCCGGCACTTCGTCGAGGGCGATGGCGTAGGCCGTGGCGTGGGAGCGGCAGTGGGAGATGCTCACGAGCACACACCGAATCCCCATCGCTTCGGCGATCTCGCGCGTGCCCGCGGAAAGAAACGCTTGAGGCCGCCCCCCGGGAGCGTTGCGAATCTCGACGTCTCGCCAGGAGATGCCCCGCTTCCAGCCGGTGCCAAGCGCCTTGAGCACCGCTTCCTTGGCGGCCCACCGACCAGCGAAGTGCTGCGTGGCCATCCGCCGGCTGCGGCAGTATTCGATTTCCGCGGTCGTATAGACCCGCCCCACGAAGAGTTCCCCATGCCGCTCGATCATCTGGGCGATCCGCAGGCATTCGGTGATGTCGGTGCCGATCCCGAGAACGTTCATCCCTTCCTCCGCGCGACGGCTGCCGGCGGCGGTGCGGTGCGGTCGAGGCCGCAGGCCCGCCGCGCCCGGGCCAGCACCTCGCCTGCCTTCCTCCGGGCCCGCTCCGCCCCGGCTTCGAGCATCGCGTCGACCCGGGCCGGATCGGCCTCGAGCGCGGCCCGTCGCGCGCGGGCGTCGGCAAAGAACTGGCCCGCCGCCTCCACGAGCTTCTTCTTCACCTCGCCGTAGCCGAAGCCCCCACGGCGATAGAGCTCGGCCATCACCTCCTGCTCCGCGGCCGGAGCGACCAGGGAAAAGAGCTGGAAGAGGTGGTCGCCCTCGGGCTCCTTGGGCTCCTCGAGCGGCCGCGAATCGGTGGTGATTCGCATGATCTGCTTCTTGAGGGTCGCAGGCTCCTCGAAGACGTCGAGGGTGTTGTGGTAGCTCTTGCTCATCTTCTGGCCGTCGGTGCCGGGCACCTTGGCGCCGCCTTCGACGAGCCGCGGCCTGGGAAGCGTGAACACCTCACCGTAGAGGTGGTTGAAGGTGCCGGCCAGGTCGCGGCAGACCTCGATGTGCTGCACCTGGTCTTCGCCCACCGGCACGACCGTGGCATCGTAGGCGAGGATGTCGGCGGCCATCAGCACGGGGTAGGTGAACAGGCCTGCATCGGCCGGGAGGCCCCGGGTCTTCTTGTCTTTATAGGCATGGCACCGCTCCAGGAGCCCCATCGGAGTGACGGTCATCAAGAGCCAGGTGAGTTCGGTCACTTCCGGCACGTCGGACTGGACGAACAGCACGGCCCGCTCGGGATCGAGCCCCAGGGCGACTAGATCGATCGCCGCGTCGCGAACAAAACCGCGGAGCACGGCCGGGTCCCGCACCGTCGTCAGCGCGTGCAGGTCGGCGATGAAATAGTAGGCCTCGTCGGCTGCCTGCCGGTCGCCGGGCTGCAGCTCGATGTATTGGCGAATCGCTCCGAAGTAGTTGCCCCAATGAAACCGGCCGGTGGGCTGAATGCCAGACAGGGCTCGCGTGGGAGGGGGAACGGCGTCAATGGGCATCGGTCGGCTCCTGGGACACGGGGGCGGGGCTGCAGCCGCTCCGCGACGGAAGGCGGAGCGAACCGACGAGGTCGATCAGCCGACCGCATCCGGCCTCGGCAAGGGCGATCGGCAGTTGGTCGAGCAGCCGGCCAGAAACCACCGGCTCGGCGAAACTGGCGGTGCCGATCTGCACGGCCGAAGCGCCCGCCACGAAGAATTCCATGCAGTCGTCGATCGTCATGATGCCTCCCACGCCGATGATTGGGATCCCGACGGCGCGGTGCACCTGATGAACGCACCGCAATGCCACCGGCTTGATCGCCGGTCCGCTCAGGCCGCCCACCACATTGCCGAGGAGCGGCCGCCGCCGCCGCCAATCGACGGCTATCCCCTGGAGGGTGTTGATCAAGGTCACGGCGTCGGCCCCGCCCTCGGCCGCACCACGGGCGACGGCCACGATGTCGGTCACGTTCGGCGTGAGCTTGGCGATCACCGGGAGCGATGTGACGGCCCGCACCCCGGCGACGACCCCGCGGCAGGTCGCCGGATCGGTGCCGAGATCGACCCCGTGGCTCACGTTCGGACACGAGACATTGAGTTCGAGCGCCGCGATCCCTGCCACGCCGTCGAGTCGCCGCGCGAGCGCGACGAACTCGCCGGCATCGGCGCCTGCGATGCTGACCAGGACGGGGGCACCGGAACTGACGAGAAACGGCAGTTGCTTCGCGAGAAAAGCCTCCACACCGTCGTTGTCGAGCCCGATCGAGTTGAGCAGGCCCGAGGCCGTCTCAATCGTCCGCCAGGGCACGTTGCCCGCGCGGGGCAGCGGAGTGATCGTCTTGGGGACGATGCCGCCGAGCCGGGCCAGGTCGACATAGTCCACCATCTCCCGGCCGTAGCCGAAGGTACCGGAGGCCACGAGGATCGGATTCGGCAGCCGCAGGCGGCCGAGGGAAACCGTCAGATCGGCGGAAGGTTGCGGCGAGTGCATCCCGGCGGGTTGTGGCATAGACGGCGGCTGACTCGGACGGCTGAACAGGAAGCGAACACGCTCCGGCGAGTGTAGTGGGTTTTCCCAAGCCCCCAAGCCAACCCCGAGTCCGCCGCCTGCTTGCGGGTGCGGGATGCTTCGGAGCGATCGGGCCGATTCTGCCGACAGGGTCAAGTTTGGCGAATCTACCGCCGATACCTACCGACGGCAGTCCGTCGGTGGACCAATCGCCAACGGGGCGGTTGGTTGACACGTCGGGCTGCCAGACCTAGGCTCCGAACTCGAAAGCGTCCCGTCCGCCTGCCAGCCGCCCCCCCGGGCGAGTGGCTCGCCGGCCGCGGTGGGAGTTCCCGAGCCGTGACCAAGAAAGACATTGTCCGGACGATCGCGGAACAGATCGATCTTCCCCAATTACAGACCCGGAAACTGGTTCAACGTACCTTCGAGGCTCTCATCGAGGCTCTGGTACGGGATGGTCGGGTGGAATTGCGGAACTTCGGCGTGTTCCAGATCAAGCAGCGCGAGGCTCGGCTGGCCCGAAATCCAAAGACGGGTGAGCCGGTGACCGTGCGGGCAAGGAACGTCGTGACGTTCAAGCCGGGCAAGGAGATGGAGGAGCGGGTCAGGGAATTCAAAGGGCCGACCGCCGAGGAGCCCGATGCCTCGTCCGAACCGGTCGCCGACCAGGCGACCCCGGACGGAGAGGCTGGGGGCTGAGGCGAATCCGGGCAGGCTGGGAAGCCGACGGAACGTCAGCCTGTCGGGACTTCCCCTCGCGACGAGCCGGGCAATTCGACTATATCCCGCGAACGGCAACGAGTGCCGAACCGGGATCGATCAGACACGATGGATCAGTGAACCGGTCAGGAGGACCAGGCGATGCGGAAGGCAATCTGGATGCTGTGTGCGACGGCCATGCTGGCGACGAGCACGGGATGCCTGATTCCGATCTACTCCGGTGATCCGGTCCGCCGGGCCCAGGAATTGATCTACACCTCGGAGGATCTCCGAGCGATCACCGACGAATGGGAACGGATCTGGTTCCTCGACCAACCCTCCCACATGCGACCCTGGCGCACGCACGGCGGCATACTGTAGAAGCGCCCGTCGGGCCATCCATGGCCCCGACGGGCTTGCCGGGCCTCCGCCCGGCCGGCCGCCTTCCCGGCGGCCGATGGCGTGCGGCCGCTCGGGTGATGGTGGCCTCCATGGCGCGGATTGGCGTCGAGGCGGGGCACCGCGGATGGCACGCGGCGCGAGCCTGCGGCTCGCTGCGTGCCTGAGGGTGGAAGGCCGAGTTGGGCGCACGCGGCGCGAGCCTGCGGCTCGCTGCGTGCCTGAGGGTGGAAGGCCGAGTTGGGCGCACGCGGCGCGAGCCTGCGGCTCGCTGCGTGCCTGAGGGTGGAAGGC